>NZ_CP035494.1:2526988-3158735 GCF_004135285.1 Microbacterium protaetiae | reverse complement strand
GTCTCGGTCTCTTCGGTGAACGTGGTCTTGATGCCGCCGGCGCGCAGGCCGCCGATCGCCTTGGCGTACGACCACGCGGTGTCCCACGCGGTGCCGGATGCATCGACCTCGACAGCGGCGATGATCGGCACGCCGCGGCCTGCCTCGTACTCGCGGCGCACGGTGTGTCCGGGCCCCTTGGGCGCGACCATGATGACGTCGACGCCCTCGGGCGCCTGGATGTAGCCGAATCGGATGTTGAACCCGTGCGCGAACAGCAGTGTCTTGCCGGCCGTCAGGTGGTCCTTGATCGAGTCGGCGTAGATGCCGCGCTGGTGCTGGTCGGGCGCGAGGATCACGATGACGTCGGCCCAGTCGGCCGCCTCGGCGACCGTCTTGACCTCGAAACCGGCATCCTGCGCCTTCTGGATCGACTTCGAGCCGTCCTTGAGCGCGATGACGACCTCGACGCCCGAGTCGCGCAGGTTCAGCGCGTGTGCGTGGCCCTGGGAGCCGTAGCCGACGATCGCGACCTTCTTGCCCTGAATGATGGACAGGTCGGCGTCGGCGTCGTGGAAGATCTCAGTTGTCACTTCGTCTTTCTCCTTCTTTGTGGTCTGTGAGTGGGAATCAGCCGCGCAAGACGCGTTCGGTGATGCTCTTGCCGCCCCGGCCGATGGCGACCAGGCCCGACTGGGCGAGCTCTTTCACACCGAACGGCTCGACCGCGCGCAGGAAGGCGTCGACCTTGCCCTGGTCGCCGGTGATCTCGATCACCACAGCGTCGGGGGCGTAATCCACGACCGAGGCGCGGAAGAGACTCACCACCTCGAGCACGTTCGAGCGGATGGCGTTGTCGGCGCGCACCTTGACGAGCATGTGCTCGCGCTGCACCGAAGCGGCATAGTCGAGCTCGACGATCTTGATGACGTTCACGAGCTTGTTCAGCTGCTTTGTCACCTGTTCGAGCGGCTGCTCATCGACGTCGACCACCACCGTGATCCGGGACAGGCCGGGAACCTCGGTGACGCCCACGGCGAGTGAGGCGATGTTGAAGCCGCGACGGGCGAACAGCCCCGCGACACGGGTCAGCAGACCGGGCTTGTCCTCGACGAGGAGGCTCAGCACGTGGTTGGGCATGTCGGTTCCTCCTCAGTCTTCCGACTCGAACGCGGGGGCGTGATCGCGGGCGTACTGCACATAGCTGTTGCTCACGCCCTGCGGCACCATGGGCCACACCATCGCATCGGCGCTGACGACGAAGTCGATGACCACGGGGCGGTCATTGGTCTCCAGTGCCTGTGTGATGGCGGCATCCACGTCTTCTTCCTTCTCCACGCGCAGGGCCAGACACCCGTATGCCTCGGCCAGCTTGACGAAGTCGGGAACATGGATGGAGCCGTGCCCGGTGTTCAGGTCGGTGTGCGAATGACGCCCGTCGTAGAACAGCGTCTGCCACTGGCGCACCATCCCCAGCGACGAGTTGTTGATGATCGCGACCTTGATCGGAATGTTGTTGATGACACAGGTCGCAAGCTCCTGATTGGTCATCTGGAAGCATCCGTCACCGTCGATCGACCACACGACGCGATCGGGCTGGCCCACCTTTGCACCCATCGCCGCGGGCACCGAGTAGCCCATCGTGCCCGCTCCCCCGGAGTTCAGCCAGGCGTTCGGGCGCTCGTACTTGATGAACTGGGCGGCCCACATCTGGTGTTGGCCCACGCCGGCGACATACACCGCTTCGGGACCGGTGAGCTCGCCGATGCGCTGGATCACATGCTGCGGCGAGAGCAGTCCGTCGCTGGTCGGGGCGAACCCGAGCGGGAACTGATCGCGCAGACCGTCAAGGTAGGACCACCACTCCTCGATGTCGGGCTGTGCGCCGGCGATGCGCCCGCGGAAGGCGACGTCGAGGTCGACGAGCACGTCCTTCAGGTCGCCCACGATCGGCACATCGGCGGTGCGGATCTTCGAAATCTCGGCCGGGTCGATGTCGACGTGCACGACCTTCGCGTTCGGTGCGAACAGCGCGGCCTTTCCGGTGACGCGGTCGTCGAACCGGGCCCCCAGCGCCACGACGAGGTCGGACTCCTGCAGAGCGAGCACTGCCGGCACGGTTCCGTGCATTCCGGGCATGCCCAGGTGCTGTGTGTGCGAGTCGGGGAAGGCGCCGCGGGCCATCAGCGTGGTCACCACGGGCGCGCCGGTGGACTCGGCCAGGGTGAGCAGTTCGTGGGCTGCTCCCGCCCGCACGACACCGCCCCCCACGTACAGTACCGGCTTGCTCGACTCGGCCAGCAGCCGGGCTGCGGCCTGGATCTGCTTGCCGTGCGCCTTGGTCACCGGGCGGTAGCCGGGCAGGTCGACCTTGGGCGGCCAGACGAACGGCGCCTCGGCCTGCTGGGCGTCCTTGGTGATGTCCACCAGCACCGGGCCGGGGCGTCCGGTCGAGGCGATCTCGTATGCCGCCGCTATCGCGCCGGGGATGTCTTCGGCCCGCTTGACCAGAAAAGAGTGCTTCGTGATCGGCATCGTGATGCCGACGATGTCTGCCTCCTGGAAGGCATCGGTTCCCATCAGCGTGCTGAACACCTGTCCGGTGATGGCCAGCATCGGCACCGAGTCCATGTAGGCATCGGCGATCGCCGTGACCAGGTTCGTCGCCCCGGGACCCGAGGTCGCGATGGCGACCCCCACCTTGCCCGATGCCGACGCGTAGCCTTCGGCCGCGTGACCGGCGCCCTGCTCGTGGCGCACCAGGATGTGCCGGATCTCGGACGTGTCCATGAGCGGGTCGTAGACCGGAAGGATAGCGCCGCCGGGAAGGCCGAAGACGTCGGTGACGCCAAGCATCTCAAGGGAACGGACGACCGCCTGTGCGCCCGTGAGCACGGGCGCCGAGGCGGTGCGGGCGGGTGGCCGGGGAACGGCCGCAGCGGTGTCTGTGGGCATGGTGGATCTTCCTTGCATCGGATGGAGTGGAATGACGACAGCGGCCTAGCTCGTCACCGCGCCTTGCGCGGCGGAATGCACGAGCTTCGAGTACTTGGCCAGAACGCCTCGGGTGTAGCGCGGGGGAAGCGGCTCCCAGCCAGACCGGCGGGAACTCAGCTCGGTCTCGTCGACGAGTAGGTCGAGAGTGCGAGCCGCGATATCGACCCGTATCAGATCACCATCGCGCACGAAGGCGATCGGACCTGCGTCCACCGCCTCGGGTGCTATATGGCCGATGCACAGGCCGGTTGTGCCGCCGGAGAATCGACCGTCTGTCAAGAGTAATACATCCTTGCCGAGCCCCGCGCCCTTGATGGCCGCGGTGATGGCCAGCATCTCGCGCATGCCCGGTCCGCCCTTGGGGCCCTCATAGCGGATCACCACGACGTCGCCGGCGCTGATCTGCCCCGCCTCCAGCGCGTCCATGGCGGCGCGCTCACGCTCGAACACGCGGGCCGGTCCCTCGAAGACCGCCGCATCGAACCCCGCCGTCTTCACGACGGCCCCTTCCGGGGCGAACGAGCCGTGCAGAATCGTCAGTCCGCCGGTCGCGTGGATCGGGTCGTCGAAGGTGTGGATCACGGTGCCGTCGACCGGGTCCGGTGACAGCGCCTCGAGGTTCTCGGCCAGCGTCTTTCCGGTCACCGTCAAGGCGTCGCCGTGCAGCAGACCCTCATCGAGCATGGCCTTCATGATGACCGGGATGCCGCCGTGCTTGTCGACGTCGTTCATCACGAACTGCCCGTAAGGCTTCATGTCGGCGACGTGCGGGACCTTGTCGCCGATGCGGTTGAAGTCGTGCAGGGTCAGATCGACATCGGCCTCATGCGCGATGGCCAGCAGGTGCAGCACCACGTTCGTCGACCCGCCGAGTGCCATCGCCAGGGCGACCGCATTCTCGAACGCTTCGATGGTGAGGATGTCGCGGGTCGTGATGCCCTGTCGCAGAAGTTCGACAACCGCCTCACCGGAGCGGTGCGCGAACTGGTCACGTCGCCGGTCCGCCGACGGCGGCGCCGCCGAGCCGGGAAGGCTCAGCCCCAGCGCCTCGGCGACGGAGGCCATGGTGTTGGCGGTGTACATGCCTCCGCACGCGCCCTCGCCGGGCGCGAAAGAGCACTCGATGCGCTTGAGGTCCGCCTCGCTCATCCGACCCGCCATGCACGCGCCCACGCCCTCGAAGGAGTCGATGATCGTGATCTCCTTCTCGGTGCCGTCGGAGAGTTTGACCCAACCGGGGGCGATGGATCCGGCGTAGAGGAACACGCTGGACAGATCAAGTCGCGCCGAGGCCATCAGCATGCCCGGAATCGACTTGTCGCATCCGGCCAGCAGCACGGTGCCGTCCAGCCGCTCGGCCATGACCACCGTCTCGACGGAGTCGGCGATGACCTCGCGACTCACCAGCGAGAAGTGCATGCCCTCGTGTCCCATCGAGATGCCGTCCGAGACTGAGATGGTGCCGAACTGCAGGGGGTATCCTCCGCCGGCGTGCACGCCTTCTTTGGCTCCCTGCGCAAGCCGGTCCAGGCTCAGGTTGCACGGGGTGATCTCGTTCCAGCTGGACGCGATGCCGATCTGGGGCTTGTCCCAATCGTCATCGCCCATGCCGACCCCACGCAGCATTCCCCGCGACGTCGTCGCTTCGATGCCGTCGGTGACGGCACGGCTGCGAGGCTTGATATCGATCTCTGCCTCAGACATGCTCGCAGTCTATTCCGCCCCGCTCACCCCGCCGGGCCGCCAGCTCGCTGAGCAGTGCGGCGAACTGCGGAATGTCGTCGACCACGACCGTCGCCGCCGTCGACGAGTCGGCACCGATGTGCACGCCGAGGTCATCGTCGGCCAGGCTGCGCAGCGCATCTTCGTCGGTCACATCATCGCCGGCGAACAGCACCGCGTCGGCGTGCGTGAGCTCGCGCAGATGTGCGACGGCGCTGTCTTTGCCCTCATCGCGGAATGCATACTCGACGATGTTGTGGCCGGTGCGCCGACGCCAGTGCGGCGCACCGATGCGCACGAGAGCGTCGACGGCATCGTTGGCCATCTGGCCGTCGGTCTGCGCCGCCTTGCGGGTGTGCACGCCGAAGCCGAAGGTCTTCGGTTCGATCCAGACCCCGGGGAGCGCTCGCACGGCCTGCTCGGCCTCGGCGCGCAGATGATCACGCAGCACGATGTCGGCCGGATCCTCGTCGGGCTCAGCGGCGCCGCCGTCGGGCGTCCAGTACTCCGCCCCGTGTGAGCCGGCCAGCAGAATCGGCGAGTCGTCGCGGTGCTCGGCGATCACGCGCAGGTCGGCCAGGCTGCGCCCCGACACCAGCGCCACCCACGTGCAGGGCAGGGCGCTCAAGGTGTCGAGGGCATACCGTGCGGCCGGCAGCATCCGTGCGTCCATCGGCTCGTCTTCGAGGGGAGACAGGGTCCCGTCGAAATCGAGAGCGAGCAGCAGCCGTCGTGCCGCGGCCAGCCGCGTGAGGGCGTGCTCGGTGTTCGCCGTCACGATGCCGCGGCCTTTCCGGCGTGTGCCAGCGCATCGAGGAAGTCTCTGGACCACGCCTGCACGTCGTGCTCCTGCACCTTTTTGCGCATGGCGCGCATGCGCCGGCTCTGCTCGGCCGAGGGCATGTCGACGGCGCGCATGATCGCGTCTTTGAGGCCTTCGATGTCGTGCGGATTCACCCGGATCGCCGTGCCGAGCTCGTCGGCCGCGCCGGTGAATTCGCTCAACAGCAGCACGCCACGGTTGTCGGTGCGACAGGCCACGTACTCCTTCGCGACGAGGTTCATCCCGTCGCGCAGGGCCGTGACCAGCATCACATCGGCGGCCAGGTACAGCGCCACCATCTCTTCACGGGGAAACGCCTGGTGCAGGTAGCGGATGGCCGTGTGCTCCATCGTGTCGTACGTGCCGTTGACCCGGCCCACCATCAGCTCGATCTCGTCACGCAGCTGCACATATGCCGCCACGCGCTCTCGGCTCGGACTGGCCACCTGCACGAGCGTTGCCCGCTCGACGTCGAGACGATCTTCGCTGAGCAGTTCACCGAACGCCTTCATGCGGTGCCGAATGCCCTTGGTGTAATCGAGCCGGTCCACGCCCAGAAGGATCTTCTCCGGGTTGCCGAGCTCTTCACGGATCTCGCGGGCGCGGGCCTTGATGTCTTCGCGCTGCGCCAACTCGACATACGAGGCCGCATCGATCGAGATGGGGAACGCCTTGGCCAGAGCGACCCGGCTGGATCCTTCCGCACGTGGAACACGGATGCCGCTGGCCCGGGTCTCATAGCGCAGCTGGCGCCGCACGGCACGGGCGAAGTTGCCGGCGTCGGCCGTGCGCTGAAACCCGATGACGTCGGCTCCGAGAAGCCCTTCGAGAACCTGGCGCCGCCACGGGAGTTGTGAGAACAGCCCGTATGCCGGAAACGGAATGTGATGGAAATAGCCGATCGTGAGATCGGGTCGTCGCTCGCGGATAAGTTGCGGCACCAGCTGCAGCTGGTAGTCCTGCACCCACACTGTCGCATTCTTGGCGGCGACCGCCACCGCGGCATCCGCAAACCGCTTGTTCACCTGCACATACGAGTTCCACCACTCTCGGCGGTAGCGCGGCGCGGCGATGACGTCGTGGTAGAGCGGCCAGATGGTGTCGTTGGAGAAGCCTTCGTAATACTCGGCGACGTCTTGCGCGCTGAGGGTGACCGGAACCAGGCGGACCCCGTCGAAGTCGAACGGCTCGACCTCCATGTCGGCCCGCCCCGGCCAGCCCACCCACGCGCCATCGGCGCGGCGCATCACCGGCTCGAGGGCCGCGACCAGCCCTCCGGGCGAAGGACGCCATCCGCCGTCGTCGTCTCGATCGACGGGGAGACGGTTGGCGACGACGACCAGTTCGGCTCGAGTCATGTCAGGGCCTGCCTTCCATTGCTCCGGTGAGTCTCAGGCTACAGCGGGCGGGATGCCACGCACGGCAGGATGGCCGACGGCGCGCTACCGTGGAACAATGCGCAAGTACCTCTTCGGCACGGGCCTGATCGGCGCCATCACAAGCGGTCTGTCGATGCTCAAGGCCCTTCGCACCGGCGAGCCCTTCACCTGGCGCGCCGCCCTCGCGTGGCTGAGCTGGGGCATCACCGCGGCTCTCGCGATCGGCGCCGTGGTGGACATCCGCCGCGCGAGCACCGGGCATCTCGCCCCCGAGGACTCACCCGTGGCCGGTCATGAGAAGAAGTATCTGAAGCAACGACTCGAGCGCTGAGACGCGTCACCGCGTGAGGATGAGCGCGTCGCCCTGTCCCCCGCCTCCGCACAGAGCCACCGCCGCCGTGCCGCTGCCTCGCCGGATCAGCTCGTGCACCATGTGCACGACCAGGCGGTTTCCGCTGGCGCCGATCGGGTGACCGATCGCGATGCCGCCGCCGTGGATGTTCACGATGTCGTCACTGAGCCCCAGCTCGCGTTGCGAGCGGGCCACGACCGCCCCGAACGCCTCGTTGATCTCGACGACGTCGAGATCGGCGACCGTGATGCCCTGCTTGTCGAGGGCCTTCGCGATGGCGCGCGCCGGCTGCTCGTGCAGCGAGTTGTCGGGGCCGGCGACCTGCCCGTTCGCCCCGACCACCGCCAGCACGTCCCATCCCTGCGCATCGGCATGAGAGCGGGTGGTGAGGACGACGGCGGATGCCCCGTCGGAGATCTGCGACGAATTGCCTGCCGTGATGGACCCACCCTCGACAAAGGCCGGTCGCAGCGTGGCCAGCGACGCGATGGTGGTCTCAGGACGAATCCCCTCGTCGCGGTCGGCGAGGATCGGCTCGCCCCGGCGCTGTGGAATGGAAACCGGCACGATCTCAGCGTCGAACACTCCTGCATCCCACGCAGCCGCAGCGCGCTGATGTGAGCGGGCGGCCACGGCATCCTGGTCCTCGCGGGTCACCGCGAACGTCGCGTTCAACCGGTC
Source organism: Microbacterium protaetiae (assembly GCF_004135285.1). Classification (NCBI taxonomy): domain Bacteria; kingdom Bacillati; phylum Actinomycetota; class Actinomycetes; order Micrococcales; family Microbacteriaceae; genus Microbacterium; species Microbacterium protaetiae. Next base: position 3,150,802 of record NZ_CP035494.1, on the reverse strand, counting down.
GGTCGAAGCCCCCATGCTCTCGTGGTCGTAAGCGTCGGTCAGACCGTCGTACGCCATGTGGTCGAGCACTTCCACCGTGCCGTACGACCAGCCGTCGCGTGAGCCCATCAGAAGGTGCGGGGAGCGGGTCATCGATTCCATGCCCGCCGCCACCACGACCGTCGCGTCGCCCAGCCGCAGCATCCGCGCCCCGTCGATGATCGCGGTCAGCCCCGAAAGGCAGACCTTGTTCACCGAGCCCGCGTGCACGGTCCACGGAATACCGGCGCCCACCGCCGCCTGCCGGGCCGGATTCTGGCCGGCTCCCGCGGGCAGCACCTGCCCGACGAGTACCGCGTCGACGGCGTCGGCGGGTATTGCGCCCTTCTCGAGCGCGCCGGCGATCGCGGCACTGCCCAGCTGCACGGCCGTCAGCGGTGCCAGCTGGCCCTTCAGCCGCCCCTGGGGTGTGCGTGCTGCCGCGACGATCACGACATCATCGGTGTTCATGGTTTCTCCTCGCCTGCTTCTGAGAGTGCTGCCGAGATTTTCAGGGGAGGCTCGGTGGCCGCCACCACCTCGTCCACGGTCACCCCCGGGGCGAGCTCAACGAGCTCCAGTCCCTGCTCGGTCACGTCGATGACGGCCAGGTCGGTGATGATCCGGTCGACGACGCCCCGGCCGGTCAGCGGCAGCGAGCATTCGTCGACGATCTTCGGCGAACCGTCTTTGGCGACATGCTCCATGAGGATGATCAGCCGCCCGGCACCGTGGACGAGATCCATTGCACCGCCGGGGCCCTTGACCATCTTGCCGGGGATCATCCAGTTGGCCAGGTCGCCGCCTTTCGAGACCTGCATCGCCCCGAGAATGGCGGCGTCGATCTTGCCGCCGCGGATCATTCCGAAGCTGGTGGCCGAGTCGAAGAACGACGCACCGGGCAAGAGCGTCACGGTCTCTTTGCCCGCGTTGATCAGGTCGGGGTCGACGTTCTCCTCGGTCGGGTACGGTCCCACCCCGAGAATGCCGTTCTCGGACTGCAGCACGAGAGTGACACCCTCGGGCACATAGTTGGGCACGAGTGTGGGCAGTCCGATGCCCAGGTTCACGTACGCGCCGTCGGGCAGTTCACGCGCCGCGCGCGCGGCCATCTGCTGTCGTGTCAGGCCCATCTCATGCTCCTTCCGCGGGCGCCGCCACGGTGCGGCGCTCGATGCGCTTCTCGATCCCGGTGCCCACTTCCACGATGCGGTGCACGTAGATGCCTGGCAGGTGCACAGCATCGGGGTCGATCTCGCCCGGTTCGACGAGCTCTTCAACCTGGGCGACGCACACGCGACCGCTCATCGCGGCGAGCGGATTGAAGTTGCGGGCGGCCTTGTTGAACACGAGGTTGCCGTGTCGGTCGCCTCGCCGCGCGTGTACCAGTGCGTAGTCGGCCACGATGCCCTCCTCGAGCACGTATTCGCGTTCGCGACCGCCGATCGTGAAGGTGCGGGTCTCTTTGACAGGAGATGCCACGGCGATGCCGCCGTGGCCGTCGTAGCGGCGCGGCAGCCCACCCTCGGCAACCTGGGTGCCCACCCCGGTCGGGGTGAAGAAGGCGGCGATGCCCGCTCCCCCGGCGCGCAGTTTTTCGGCGAGCGTGCCCTGCGGGGTCAGTTCGAGCTCGAGGTCCCCCTCGAGAAACTGGCGCTCGAACTCCTTGTTCTCGCCGACGTATGACGAGGTCATCTTGCGGATGCGGCGCTCGTTCAGCAGAAGTCCGAGCCCCCAGTCATCAACGCCGCAGTTGTTCGAGATCACCGACAGATCGGTCGTCCCCTGTGCCAGCAGCGCTTCGATCAGCGCCATCGGGTTGCCGCTGAGGCCGAACCCGCCGACGGCGATCGACGCGCCGTCGGGGATGTCTGCGACGGCGTGTGCCGCGCTTGCCACCTGCTTGTCGATCAACACGGACCTCCTCGTCGTGATGCGCGTGCCGCGCACCTCCATCGTCTCGCTGTGCGGCATCCAGCGCACTACCGGGTCTTGCGATATGGATCACCGTGCGTCTAACGTCCATATCATGGACACACACGCGGTCGTACCCGGCGCCCAGGCGGTCTCCCGCGCGGCCGCACTGTTGCGGCTGGTCACTGCCGCCGGCGACGCGGGCGTAGGCACCGCCGCGCTTGCGCGCCAGTCTGATCTCACGCGTCCGACCACACACCGCCTGCTGGCCGCTCTGCGGCACGAAGGCCTGGTCGACCAAGACGAACACAGCGGTGCGTGGATGCCGGGGCCCGAGCTGTTCCTGATGGGCAATGTGGCCGCTGCCCGCTATGACATCACCGAGATCGCGCGCGACATCGTGCGTTCGCTGTCGGTGCGCACCGAAGAGAGCGCCTTCCTCTCGGTCCGGCGGGGAGATGAGACCGTGTGCCTGGTCAACGAGGAAGGCAGCTTTCCCATCCGCTCGTTCGTGCTGCACGAAGGATCGCGCTTTCCCCTGGGCGTCGCCTCCGCCGGCCTGGCGATCCTCGCGTTCCAAGAGCCCCACGATGTGGACGCCTACTTCGAGAGACATCCCGATCTCGCGCAGCGCTTCGGACCGGCGCATGATGAAGCCCGCCTGCGCACGCGTCTGCGTGAGACGACCGAGCGCGGCTACTCACTCAATCCCGGCCTGATCGTCGAGGGCAGCTATGGCATCGGCGCAGCGGTGTTCACTCGTGACGGGCATCCGCAATGGGCGCTGAGCCTGAACGGCGTAGAGTTCAGGTTCGGACCCGACCGCCTGCCCGAGCTGGGGCGCACGCTGCTCGCGCACGCCCACCAGCTCACGACCCGGATCGCGGCGGCGCGGCGCTGACGGCCGCGGCGATCTCGGGCGCGATGGCCTGCGCCCCGTCGGGCGACATCACTATCGTGTAGTGATTGAAGCCCTCGATACGACGATGCGCCAGAGCCGGGTTGTCGGCGAGAAGCCGATCGAGGTACGCCGGTGCATACAGCCCGGGCGGCTCGTCTTGCAGGCCGCGCGGCACGGTGAACAGACGGGCGGGATGCCGCATCCGCGCGAGCGCGTCGGGAACCGCCGTCCCCGTGTTCATGTCGACAGTGTCGTCGACCACGGTGGCGTACGCGGTCGCGGGGCGCAGTGCCCCCTGGCCATCGTCGACAAGATCGTAGGCCAGGTACGCCTCGAGCTGGCTCGTCCAGGCGGTGCGGAACGCCGGATGGGCGCGCCAGAAGTCGAGGTATTCATCGGTCGAGGCGAACCTCATTCCGAGGCGCTCGGCGGTGGGCCCGAGCACAAGACGGATCGCCGTGTCGGGGTCGAGTCCCGGCGGCACGTCCAGCGGGAGTCCCCCGTCCACAAGCACGAGCGAGGCCACACGGTCGGGGTACCGGTCGGCCAGCACGACCGAGACGAACGCGCCCATCGAGTGTCCGACGACGACCACGCGGTCGATATCCAGCGCATCCAGGACCGCGACCATGTCGGCGGCGTGCGCCACCATGCCGGCCGGGCCGGCCAGTGTGTTGCTGCGACCGCGCCCGCGCAGGTCGGGGGCCACGAGCCGCAGGTGCGGCAGTCGGTCAGCGACGAACGGCCACGCGAGATGCGAAGAGGTGACGCCGTGGATGAGGAGGGCTGTCGGAGCATCGGGCGTGTCTGCCTCCGAGACGCCGACATGCAGCATCCCGCCGTCGACGGGCACGTCGAGCTCATGATGTGCGCGGCTCATCGTGCGGTCCAGCCGCCGTCGATGGTGTACGACGCGCCCGTGGTCATCCCCGAGTGCGGGCCGACGAGCCAGCCTGCGAGCGATGCCACCTCTTCGGGCTCGACCAGGCGCTTGACGGCCGTCTCGGTGAGCATGATCTTCTCCACCACCTCGGATTCGGGAATGCCGTGCACCGCGGCCTGGTCGACGATCTGCTTCTGCACCAGCGGCGTGCGGACATAGGCGGGATTTATGCAGTTGCTCGTGACACCGTGCTCGGCGCCCTCCAGCGCGGTGACCTTCGACAGCCCCTCGAGCGCATGCTTGGCGGTCACGTACGCCACTTTGAACGCGCTGGCGCGCAGCCCGTGCGCGCTGGAGATGTTCACGACGCGCCCCCAGCCGCGCTCGTACATGCCCGGCAGCGCGGCGCGGATCAGCAGAAAGGGAGCTTCCACCATGAGCCGCTGGATGAGCCGGAACGCCTCGGGGTCGAACTCGGTGATGGGGGCCACTCGCTGAATGCCGGCGTTGTTCACCAGGATGTCGGCGTCCAGCGACAGATCGTCCAGCGCGCGGGTGTCAGAGAGGTCGACCTCCCACGCTTCACCGTCGATGGTGGATGCCACGTCCCGCGCCGCGTCGGCGTCGCGATCTGCGATCACCACGTGGGCGCCCCGCCCGGCCAGTTCGCGCGCGCAGGCCAGGCCGATGCCGCTGGCCCCTCCGGTGACGACGGCACGTTTGCCGTCGAGATCTTGATCTGTCATCGACATCCCTCACCTGCGCCTTCGTCCCGGTTCGTCTCGTCCGGATCGTACGGAGGGTCACACCCTGCCGTCAACGATCAGGTCATATCCCCGCCGAGTGTGATGAGCGGTCCGCGCCTCACCCGTAGCCCCTCGCCACGGTTCTCCTCCACCTTGAGTGACGCCCCGCCGGGTGCTACGGTAAACCGACATTCCAAGTTCCAACCCACGATGTGGTGAGAAGGTACTGATGGCTTCGACGGGATCACCCACCCCTGCCCACGCGCCCGGCGATGAGTTCGCCGTCGAACTCGACGGCGTCACCGCCGAGTTCACGACCCCGGGCGGCGGCAGCTACTGCGCTGTCCGTGATGTCACGCTGAGGGTGAGGCCGGGAAAGTTCGTCGCCGTGGTCGGCCCCACCGGATCGGGCAAGTCGACGATCCTCAACATGGCGGCGGGGTTGCTCTCACCCACCTCAGGAACGGCGAAGAGCTTCGGAAGCCCGGTCACCGGCGTCAACCGACGCGCCGCCTACATGTTCCAGCAAGACGCACTGCTGCCATGGAAGAGCGTCATCGACAATGTCGGGCTCGGACTGACGATGGCCGGCGTCGGCAAACGCGAAGCCCGCGCACAGTCGCAGGGGTGGCTGGCCAAGGTGGGGCTGAAGGATTTCGCCGACCACTACCCGCATCAGCTCTCCGGCGGCATGCGCAAGCGGACGGCGATCGCGCAGGCGTGGATCGGCAACCCCGACATCCTGCTCATGGACGAGCCGTTCTCGGCGTTGGACGTGCAAACGCGCCAGATCATGGAAAACGAGCTTCTCGCGATCTGGCAGGAGTCATCCAAAGCCGTCATCTTCATCACCCACGACCTTGATGAGGCGATCGCTCTGGCCGACGAGGTCGTGATCCTGGGAGCGGGACCGGCCAGCACGATCATCGGATCATACGAGATCTCACTCCCCCGTCCCCGCGATCTTCTGGCTATTCGGGATAACCCGCAGTTCGTCGAGATCCACCAGGAGATCTGGAGCAGGCTGCGGGTCGAAGTGTCCAAGACCTATCAGAACCAGGCTGTTCCGGACGGAGTGAGCTCGTGACGAGCACCCAGAGCAACATCGTCGCCGCGCAGGCAGACCGACTCACCGGCATCCCCCGCCTGCGGCGGCGCGGCTCGAACGCGCTGATGATGCGGCTTGCACAGCTCGGAATGGTGGTCGTCGTACTCGGCGTGTGGGAACTTCTCGTGCGACTGGGGGTGATCGACGAGTTCTTCTTCCCCGCGCCCTCGAACATCCTTCAGACGATCTGGGTCTGGGTCTCAACGGGCTATGTCTTCCCTCACCTGTGGGTGACCCTGATCGAAGCGTTCCTCTCCTTCATCGTCGGTGGCGCGGCAGGGCTCGCCTTCGGATTCGTGCTCGCGCGCGTCGGCATTCTGGAACGCCTGTTCGCCCCGTTCCTGCAGATGTTCAACGCCCTCCCGCGCGTGGTGCTGGCCCCGATCTTCCTTCTGTGGTTCGGGCTCGGCATCTGGTCGAAAGTCGCCTTCGGATTCACTCTCGTGTTCTTCATCGTCTTCTTCAACACCCTCGAGGGCGTCAAGAGCGTCGACCGGGTGCTGGTGAACAACGCTCGGATGCTGGGGGCATCGGAGCGACAGCTGCTGCGGCACGTGTTCATCCCCAGCGCATTGACCTGGATCTTCTCCAGCCTGCACATCAGCGTCGGCTTCGCGATCACGGGCGCGGTGGTCGGCGAGTACCTGGGCGCGTCATCGGGTGTCGGCTACGCCATCGCGCAAGCGCAGGGCGTGTTCGACACCGAGGGCGTGTTCGCCGGCATGTTCATCCTGATGTTCGTCGTGCTCCTGGTCGATCTCGGCGTCAACCGCATCGAGCGCTACCTGCTGCGCTGGCGACCGGCTTCGACATCCTGACCCGTGTCACTCATCCCCCGCACAACTCGAAAGGACCTCGATATGTCCCCCTCGAAAAAGCACACCGCCGGCCGTGTGCCGCCGCACCGCATGGGCGGCATGAGCCGGCTCGGCTCCGTTCTCGGCGTGGCAGCGCTGGCGTTCGCGCTCGCCTCGTGCGGAACGCCGGCGGCGGCCCCACCCGGACAGGGCGGCGGATCGGACTCGAACGGCGGTGACGCCGCCGCGACCAAAGTGACCATCGGTGTCGGCGGGCAGACGCTGCTGACCTACCTGCCCACGACCTTGGCCGATCAGCTTGGGTACTTCACGGATGAAGGGCTCGATGTCGATCTGCAGGATCTGCAGGGCGGGTCCAAGGCCCTCACCGCGATGCTCGGCGGAAGCACCGATGTCACCTCGGGGTACTACGAGCACACCATCCAGATGCAGATCAAGCACCAGCCGATCGAGGCCTTCGTCGACATCGGGCTGTCTTCGGGCCTTGCCCTTGTGGTATCGCCGAAGAACGAAGATTCCATCAAGACCGTCGGCGACCTCAAGGGCAAGAACGTCGGCGTCACGGCTCCGGGTTCGTCCACTGACATGTTCCTTAAGTACCTGCTGGTCAAAAAACGAGACAAGACGAGTGACGCGTCGGTCTCGGCGATCGGTGCCGGCTCCAGCGCCGTCGCCGCCGTCGAGAACAACCAGGTCGACGCTGCCGTCATGCTCGAGCCCGACATCTCGGTGCTGGCCAAGCGGCTGGGAAAGGATCCCGCGATCATCGAGGACGTCCGCAGCACAGACGGCCTCCAGAGCGTGTTCGGCACCGACGCGTGGCCTTCGGCCTGCCTCTACGCGCAGACGGACTGGCTCAAGAAGAATCCTGAGACGGCGAAGAAGCTCGCACACGCCGTGGCCAAGGCACTCGCTTATGCGAACACCCACACCGGGGCCGAGATCGCCGCGAAGATGCCGGAGAAGTTCTCTGCCGGCGACAAGGCGCTTTATGCGGCGGCCATCGACAACGTGAAAGTCACATACAGCAAGGACGGCGTGTTCCCCGAGGACGGACTGAAGGCGGTGCTCGACACGCAGCGGGTCGCCAATCCCGAGGTCGGTGACAAGAAGATCGATCTGAGCACGACGTACACCAATGAGTTCGTCAAGGGCTGATGCGGCGGAAGGAGCGGGTGAACCCCGTCTTCCGCTGACAGGCGTTCGAGTACTCGAGCTGGGCAACTACATCGCTGCTCCCACAGCAGGCCGACTGCTCGCCGACTTCGGTGCCGAGGTGATCAAAGTCGAACGGCCTGGCACCGGAGACGAGTTGCGCAACTGGCGGCTGTACGAAGGCACGACCTCGATGCTCTTCCACACCATCAACCGGAACAAGAAGTCGATGGCGTTGGATCTGCGCAGCGAAGCCGGGCGGCGGCTGGTACTGGAACTTGTCGAGCACTGCGACATCCTTCTCGAGAACTTCCGGCCCGGAACGCTGGAGAAGTGGGGGCTGGGGCCCGACGAGCTGCGCGAAGCCAACCCGGATCTCATCCTCACGCGGGTGTCTGCGTACGGTCAGACCGGCCCGATGGCCACACAGCCCGGGTTCGCGGCCGTCGCAGAGGCGATGGGCGGGTTTCGGGCGCTCGTGGGAGATCCCGATCGACCACCGGTGCGAGCCGGCGTGTCGATCGGCGACTCGATCGCCGGACTCTACGCGGCGTTCGGTGCGGTGATGCATCTTTTTGCACGCGAGAGGGACTCCGCGGCATCCATTCCTTCGACGCGCCGGCTGGTGGATGTGGCGCTCACCGAGGCCGTCTTCTCGATGATGGAGTCATTGCTGCCCGATATGGAGGCGTACGGCGTCGAGCGCACGCGCACCGGCGGCCGGCTGCCCGGCATCGCACCGAGCAACGCCTTCTTGTGTCGCGACGGAAGCATCGTCATCGCCGGCAACGGCGACTCGATCTTCCAGCGGCTGATGGAGATCATCGGCCGCTCGGACCTGGCAGCCGATCCCACCCTGGCCACCAATCAGGGCAGAGTCGATCGACAGGATGAGATCGAGGCCGCGATCAACGCATGGACGAGCAATCAGACCAGTGCAGACGCGCTGCGTGTGCTGGGTGAGGCGGGAGTCCCCTCGGGCCCGATCTACACCGCGGCAGACATCGGCCGTGATCCGCAGTACGCACAGCGGGGGATGGTGCAGCGTCGAGCGGTGTGGACCGGGGAACGCACGATCGAGAACGTAGGGTTTCCCGGGGTCGTTCCCCTGCTGGGCGAGAAATCCCTGCCGCTGCGGTCACTGGGCCCACGTCTGGGAGAGCACACCGAACAGGTGTGCCACGACCTCCTCGGGTGGACCGACAGCGAGATCCGTTCCCTGCTCGAGGGCGATGCCGCCGCCTGAGCGCAGGCGACGAGAGAGGAGCGGACCGTGGATGTCGAACACGAGGGAAACGGGACGTTCAGCCCCGCAGCACGCCTGCGCGACGTGACCCTGCGGGACGGCCTGCAGCTGACCGGCAAGATGCTCTCCACTGCGCGGAAGGTGGAGATCGTGCGACGCCTTCTCGCCATCGGTGTTCCCGCGCTGGAGATCGGGTCGCTGGCCCGCGCCGACCTCGTGCCGACGATGGCGAACACTCTCGAGGTGGTGCGCGCACTGACGGCGCAAGAGTTGGAGGCCTGTTGGCTGTGGGTGGCCACACCCCGCCATGTGGAACAGGCGCTGGATGCGGGAGCCCGCAATCTGCAGTACTGCTTCTCGGCATCGGACAGCCACAACCTCGCCAACATCGGTCGGAGCACCGATGCGAGCCTGGCAGCGATGCCTGCGGCGATCGAGCTGGCGCAGGCGGCCGGCGCCACCATCGAGCTGTGCATCGCCACCTCGTTCACCTGTCCCTTCGAGGGGCCGGTCGATCCGGAACGGGTTCTGCAGATCGTGACCGACCCGCGAGCGGCCGGGTCCGAAGGCGTGGTCATCTGCGACACCCTCGGCCAGGCAGTCCCTGCCCAGGTTTCGGATCTGGTGTCCCGCGTGCACCAGGTCAGTCCGGGGCGCGAGCTCGTCTTCCACGGGCATGACACGTGGGGAATAGGCGTGGCCAATACGCTCGCCGCGATCACTTCCGGGGCGACGATGGTCGACGGTGCGTTGGGAGGCTTGGGCGGTTGCCCGTTTGCTCCCGGCGCCAGCGGCAACACTTCCAGTGAAGACATCCTGTTCGCGACACGTCCACCATGGCTGACCCCGGATGCCCTCGGAGATCTCGTGCGTCTGGGTGAGTCACTGCTGGGCGAACTCGACGAGCCGAACCGCTCACGCACAGCGCAGGGGGCACGGTCGACGGCCCACGCCTTCGAATGGGTGCTGCCGGAGGAGTAACGGCACGGACACCGAGCGGTTCGACGGCGGCAGCCGCGCATCATTCACGGTGATCAGTCGCGCCTACCTCCTTAAACACAACCGGTGACGCCCAGTCCACGCCTGCTCATGGGAGGCTTCGCCTGCGCGGGTGGGCAACGTATCGGAGAAGAGATAGAATAAAGATATGGACACCCGCGTTGTTGCCGCGCCGGAAGTCGCCCGCGCGCTGGGCGTCTCGCTCCCCACCGCGCACAAGGCCTTGGACCGGGCAGGCGTGCCACGGGTTGGGCGCGGGCACACTCGTGTGGCACCGGAGGGTGTGGTCAAGACACTTGTCGCTGAGCGCGGTTCCACACCGCCGTCCGATCGCGACCCGGCCGATCTCCGCGTCCTGGCTGTCCTTTCGCACTCGCCGCTAGGTCAGGCCAGCGCACGATCAGTGGCATCCCGCGCCGGGCTCAGCCCGACAACAACTTCCCGCGCTTTGCAGCGGCTTGCCGTCGATCGCCTCGTCGAGCAGCGTGACCTTGTCGTGCCCAGTGGCCGCGCCCGCCACGAAAAGCGATGGTTCGTGAACACGCCGGCCTGGCTGCAGCCGCTCGTGGATCAGGTGCGAAGCACCCGCCTTCCTCGCCGCAAGGTGCAGCCCTCTCCCCTGCCGGTCGCTCTGCATCACCTGTTCTGGAACGCTGACGTCACCACCCTCGACCCCGCCGTAGATGGCAGCTACATGGCGGGCAGGCTTCTGGAGGCGCCAGACATCCGGGCGTGGACGTGGGCGCTGGCGAACATCTCCCGCGTCGACATCAAGACGGCGTTGGGTCGCCGCGGCGTCAAGCCGGCAACCCGTGCGCTCGTGGAGAACTGGTGGGCAGATGAACACTGAGCAACCCCGCGAACTAGACGGGAAGTTCGCCCCACAGGTGCGCTCCGGCCCCGAGGCCTCACTAGATGGGAGCGACGGGTTGTCCACACTCGAAGGATTCCTCCCCGACGACACAGTGGCGGCCTGGGAGACGATCGCCCCGCTCGTCCCCGACACTGCGTACCTGTCCGGAGGGACGGGACTGACCGCGCACCTGCGTCACAGGGTCAGCCGCGACCTCGACTTCTTCACCGAGCGCCCCTTCGACGTCGACGCACTGGCCGATGCACTCGCGCAGGCCGGCACCTTTGCCGTAACGACAGCCGATTCAGGAACACTCAACGGCATCTTCGAGAACACGAAGGTCCAGTTCTTGGAGGCATCCAGCCAACGGCTCCTGCGGCCCACCACAACCTTCGGTGGCGTACGGCTCGCCTCACTGGAAGACATCACTGCCACAAAGCTCAAAGTCATCCAGGATCGCGGAGCCCTCCGGGATTACTTCGATCTCATGCAGATCGACCCTCACATCCCCATGGAGGACGGACTGACACTGTTGATCGAGAAATACCAACCGCGCGGCCCTGGTGACCTCATCGCCAACATCGTGCGGGGCCTCGGGTACCTCGACGACGTCGAAGACGACCCTGGCCTCCCGTTGCCCCGTGCGGAGATCGAAAGGTTCTGGGCGCGACGCCAGCCACGCATCGTGGCGAACCTCGAACTCTGACGCTCGCGGCTATTCGCCGGCCATACTGACGACTCGCCCTGGACGGCGTTGCCCTCGCAGCCTCACACGCATAGGACTGCATGATCCGCTTGATGCTGCCTGATCCCGTGGTCGCTGTCGTCCGCCAGTTGTAGATGGTCTGTTGGGCACCCCGAGGTACTCCGACAGCTCGTCGATGGTCAGAAGCGGCTCAAGGCCGGGGATTGCAACGCTCATGGACCGTCTATGCGCGGCGCGCGCGAGCGACTGCATGCGGCCGGTAGTCAGTGGGAAACGGCGGAAGCGACCTCCCCCGAAACCCCTCGATTTGGGGTTTAGGTGTCGGAAAAGGTGTCGCTGGACAATTTGACTCAAGAGGAAACCCCCGGACTTCGTTGAAGTTCCGGGGGTTTGTGGTGCACCCCCTGGGATTCGAACCCAGAACCCATTGATTAAGAGTCAATTGCTCTGCCGTTGAGCTAGAGGTGCTCGGCTCACCGCAGCGCCGAACCGAGAGTCAACATTAGCATCCCGATCCGGTCACGACGAAATCCGGCAGGGGCGTCCCGGTTATCCTGGGCAGGTGACCTCCCCCACCTCCTCATCAGCCGTGCACCCCGAGTTCGAAGACGATCTCGCCCTCGCGCTGCGCATCGCCGATGCCGCCGATGATGTCTCGATGGCGCATTTCGACGATCCGCGTCTCGGGGTATTGCTCAAGGCCGATTCCACCCACGTGACCGACGCGGATCTGGCCACCGAGCGCGCTATCCGCGACATCCTGGCCACACAGCGACCGGAAGACGGGATCTTCGGCGAGGAGTATGGCGCCACCGGCACCACGACCCGCCAGTGGATCATCGACCCCATCGATGGAACAGCCAACTACATGAAGGGCATTCCCATGTGGGCCACCCTCATCGCGCTTGCCGTCGACGGCGTGCCGCAGGTGGGAGTGGTCAGCCAGCCGGCGCTCGGGCGGCGGTGGTGGGGCGCGACCGGCCAGGGTGCCTGGACCAATGGCACCGACGACGGTCCCCGCCGGCTGCGGGTGTCGACGGTCGATGCGCTCGACGAATCCAGTGTCAGCTTTCAGAGCATTGCGCAGTGGGATGAGGCAGGCCACCTCGACACGCTCGTGCGGCTCAGCCGCACAGTCTGGCGCGACCGCGGCTATGGCGACGCCTGGCCGTACATGCTTCTGGCCGAAGGACGCCTGGAGATGGTCGCCGAGTTCGACGTCAAGGAATACGACATCGCCGCGCATGTGCCCATCGTGCGCGAAGCCGGTGGCCGGTTCACCGACTTCGACGGGCAGGATGCCGTGGGCACGCGCTCGTCATTGGCCAGCAACGGCATTCTGCACGACGAGTATCTCGAGCTGCTGCACTGGTCGGACGCTCAGTGATCCGTCTCGGTCCGACCGCACGGCACGCTCTGGCTGCCACGGCTGTCTTGGCAGGCGCACTGGCACTGACCGCCTGCGCCGACGGGGACTCCGGCACCGTCGCTCCGGCAACTCCCGAACCCGGGGCATCCGCCCCCATCAGTGGCTCGCAGGTGACCAGCGCTCCCAGTCAGAACGCCGAGCCGACCTGCGACACCATTCTTCCCTCCGACACCGTCGAGGATTTCGTCGATGCCGGATGGGCGGCGCGTCAGGACCCGTTCTATGTCGGAAACATCGAACTGTCCGACGGCATCCAGTGCACCTGGGGCGACCCGAAGGTGGCCAGCGACCAGGTGCAGGTGTACGGCTGGGCACCGCTGAGCGCACAGCAGTCCGACGAGATCACGACGGAGCTCATCGACTCGGGCTGGGAGAAGATCGACGGCGACGGTGTGGTGTATCTGACCGCCCCCGAAGAGATGATCATGAGCCGCGACGAAGACGGCTACGGCATGACCTACCGGCTCAGCGACCACGACATCGCCGTATCCGACACGAAGCAAGGGCTGCTGCTGGTGGAGTGGCCGCCCTCGTGACCCATCCTCGGCGGGCAAAAAGAGACCCCCGATTTCCGCGTGAATCCGCGGGAATCGGGGGTCTGTTCACGACAGCGGTTCGTGGAGATGGGGGGAATCGAACCCCCGTCCATCGCTGAATCTCCACGCCTTCTCCGGGCGCAGTCTGTGCAGACGTTCTGCTCGGCTCCGACCTTTGTCACAGACACCTAAGTCGACGAGCCCAGCCTGGGAGAAGTCCCGTGCGACGTCCAGGCGCCGCCGCACAGCAAGATTCCTAGATGACGCCAGGATCCGTACCGGAATCACATACGGTCTGACGGACTATCGGGCTCGCTTACGCAGCGAGGGCGAAGTCAGTGCGCTTTGCATTGGCACTTGTTTTTTGCAGGGAGCGTTCACGAGATAACCCTGCATCCTCGGCCCGCTTCTCGTGAATAGACAGGCGATGTCGAAACCGATCATCCCCGTGTGTGCTCCGAGTGGAGCGGCCGCTGTCGCGCTGTGGAATTGTCAACCGGATGCTGCAACACCCGAGCATCACAGCTTACAACGAGATCGCCCGGTACGGAATTCCCATGCGCCGCTCGCGGGCCGTAGGCTCTGCTCTATGCCCGAGGTCACCATCACCGTCCGTGCCGAGCACCGCGCTCGCCGCGCTCCCGAAGAGGCCGTCGCGCGCATCACGGTGCGCGCGGAAGGCCCCGACCGCGGCGAGGTCGTCGAACGCATCGCCACGCTGGCCGCACCGATCCGCGATGACCTGGCCGAGCGTGCCGACTCTGGCTCCCTCGCCGAGTGGTCGAGTCAGCGCGTCGCGGTCTGGTCGGACCGCCCCTGGGCCGAGGGCAAGCAGCTCGCCGTCGTGCACCATGCGGCCGTCGACGTCACGGCGACGTTCACCGACTTCGCGGCGCTGAGCTGGTGGCTCACCCAGGTGGCGCAGCGCGACGGCGTGCAGGTCGGCGACATCGAGTGGCGGCTCACCGCTGCCACACGCGACGCGGTTGAGAAAGAAGTGGCAACACGCGCGGTGCAGGTGGCCGTCGAGCGTGCGACCGCGTACGCCGGCGCGCTGGGACTGAGTGAAGTCAGCCCGACGCAGATCGCCGATCTCGGGCTGCTCGCCCCGGGAGACACTCCCCCGGCGCTGCGCATGGCCAAGGCTGCTTTCGGTACCGCGGGCGCACCGGCGGTCGACTTTCAGCCCGCCGATATCGAGGTCGCGGCATCCGTGGAAGCACGGTTCGTCGCGCGATGACCGAGATCACACCCCGGCCGGGCCTGGCAGAGCGACTGTCGGCCATGATCCGGCTGCCCACGGTGTCGGCCGAGCTCGCCGAACGCGGGATGGCGCCGTTCGATGAATTCATCACGCTGATGAGCACTCTCTACCCGCTCACCCACGAACGCCTCGAACTGACGCGACACACCGACCTCGGTCTGCTGTTCCGCTGGAAGGGGCGGCGCAGTGGCGCCCCACTCGTGCTCATGGCGCACTTCGACGTCGTGCCGGTCGATGAGACCGACCCCTGGACGCATCCTCCCTTCGCCGGACACATCGCCGACGGCATCGTCTACGGTCGCGGCACCCTCGACGACAAGGGGCCGCTGCTGGTGGTCCTGGAGGCGGTGGAGAATCTGCTGGAGGCAGGATTCACGCCCGCCCGCGATGTCTGCCTCTCGTTCGGGGGTAACGAGGAGACGTACGGAGACGCGGCGCGGGCAATAGCCGATGCGTTCCGCGATCGTGGCGAGATCCCCTGGCTCGTGCTCGATGAGGGCGGCGCGGTCGTGGATGCCCCGCTGCCGTTCGTGACCGGACAGGCGGCCATGATCGGGCTGGCCGAGAAGGGGGTGCTCACTCTCACCGTGTCTGCGCGAGGGGAGGGCGGGCATGCCTCCGCTCCCCCGGCCATGACAGCGGTGCGGCGCGTCGCGCGCGCTATCGACCGGCTGGGCGCCTCCACTTTCCGCCCCCACACGCCCACGGCCATCCGGCGAATGCTCGGCATGTTCGCGGGCCGCGCACGGGGGTTCGGGCGGGTGCTGTATCGGATGCTGGCGGCCTGGCCGTGGCTTGCGGCCCGGGTCTTCGCGCGGTTGGGCGGCGAGACCGCGGCGCTCGTGCGCACCACCGTGGCTGCGACGATGGCATCGGGGGGCACGGCGGCCAACGTGCTGCCCTCGCAGGCGGCGGCGACCGTCAACCTGCGCATCGCCGTGGGTGAGACGGTGGAAGGCACCGTGGCCCGCGTGCGCCGCCGGATCGCCGACCCGAAGGTCGAGGTGACCGTCGTCGAGGGTGACGACCCCTCGCCGGAATCCCCCGCCGACGGGCCTGAGTTCGCTGCGCTCGCCGCGGCGCTGGCCGCTTCATATCCCGGGGCCGACGCGGTGCCGTACATCATGATGCAGGCCAGCGATGCGCGACACTTCCACCGGTTCAGCCCGGCGGTGTACCGCTTCGCGCCCCTCACGATGTCGGCGGCACAGCGGGCGAGTATCCACGGGGTCGACGAACACGTCACGATCGACGCCCTCGAGCGCGGTGAACGATTCCACCGCGCGCTCATTCAGCAGCTAGAGTGATCGCACCCGAATCTCTGCCTGCGAAGGAGCATGCATGACGCGTTCTGCCGCGCCCGCGCGCGTGACCCTGGGTGCTCTGGCCGGCGTCGTCGGCTTCCTCGCCTTCGTCGAATTCACCAGCGGCGTTCTGCAGGGCTATTACACGCCTATGCTCACCGACATCGCCCGGCACCTGGGCATCCACGACGCCGATGTGAACTGGCTCGAAGGCACCCAGCTGATGCTGTCGGCACTCGTGGTGCCGGCGTTTGCGAAGCTCGGCGACATGATCGGGCACAAGCGGATGCTGCTGATCTCGACGGCTGTCACGGCTGCGGCATCCCTCGTCCTTCCCTTCACCGACTCGTTCGCGATATTCCTCGCCGGCTGGGCTCTGATGGGGTTCTACGTCGTATGGCTGCCGCTGGAGATCGCGTTGATCTTCTCCCGCGCCCGGCGCATGAGCGGACGCTCGACGATCACCGCGCGTGCGTCGGGGATGCTGGTGGCCGCTCTCGAGTCGGGTGCGATCATCGGCGCGTTGGCCGGTGGCGCACTCATCGACGCGCTCCCCCTGTGGATGGTGCTGCTGGTGCCGAGCGTCATGATCATCGTCTGCTTCTTCGTGGTGCTGTTCGGGGTGAACGAGTCGCCCGAGCCTACCGGCGGCACCTTCGACACCGTGGGCGTGATCCTGGTCTCGCTGGCGCTGATCGCCTTCACCGGCGGGCTGAGCCTGTTGCGTCTGAACGGCCCGTCCGACCCGCTGTCGTGGCTGGTGACGCTGCTCGGCATCGCGCTGCTGGTGCCGTTCGTCGTGTGGGAGCTGCGCTGTGCTGACCCGCTCATCGACGTGCGCATGTTCCGCTCGCCGGCCCTGGGCCCGGTGTTCTTGACGGCCGGCCTGTTCGGCGTGAGCGTGCTGGGTGCGCAGGCTCCCTTGTCGACGTTCGCCCGCACCGACCCGGGTGTGTACGGCTATGGACTGGGCACGACAGGGTTCGCGACCTCACTGATCATCGGTGTCTACCTGATCGCGATGATCACCGGCGCACTGGCGTATCCACAGCTCGCGCGCCGCATCACGCCGCGCCTGACGCTGGTGATCGCCGCGGTGCTGGTCGGCGTCGGCTTTCTTCTGTTCCTGCCGCTGCATGCCAGCTACGCGCAGGTTCTCGGGAACATGGTCATCGTCGGCATCGGTTCGGGGGCCCTGGTGGCCGCTCTTCCCGCCGCCGCGGCATCAGCCGCGCCGGCCACTCAGACCGGGGTGGCCACCGGACTGACGAACTCGGTCAAGACGGTAGGCGGCGCCATAGCATCGTGCGTGTTCGGCATCGCACTGCTCAGCCACGCCGCCGACGCCGGGGCCACCGCCGGGTCGTTCGCCGGATACGTCACGGTGTGGGTGGTGTGCGGGGTGACCGCCCTGGTCTCGGCGGCGCTTCTGTTGCTGTTCGTGCCGAAGCAGGCCTTCAGCGACCCGCAGCCGGCCGCCGCAGTCGAGCCGGTCGCCTGACTACTCGCCCATCCGGTTGCGCGTGCGCATGGCGCGCTCGGCCTCGCGGCGGTCCTGCCGTTCACGCAGCGTCTGGCGCTTGTCGAACTCTCGCTTGCCCTTGGCCACAGCGATCTCGACCTTGGCACGCCCGTCAGAGAAGTACAGGCGCATCGGCACGAGCGTGTAGCCGCCGGCCGACACCGCGTGCGAAAGACGCACGATCTCTTCCTTGTGCAGCAGCAGCTTGCGCACCCGTTTGGCGGCGTGGTTCGTCCAGTTGCCCTGCAGGTACTGCGGGATGTTGACCGCGTCGAGAAACGCCTCGCCGTCTTTGATGTAGGCGTACCCGTCGGAGAGGTTGGCGCGGCCCTCGCGCAGCGACTTCACCTCGGTGCCGGTGAGCACCAGACCCGCCTCATATGTCTTCTCGATGAGGTAGTCGTGGCGTGCGCGACGGTTGGTCGCGACGATCTTCTCGCCGCGTTCCTTCGGCATGGTTCTCTCCCGGTCCGGATGCTGGTGGATGCCGTGGGCACGTGCCGCGGCAGCCCATCAGTGTATCGCAGCTACGCGCGCAGCCAGCGCCGGATGGCGAACCCGGCCGAGACGGCGGCCAGCACCACGCCGATGCCGATGAGGATCGGCACGACGTAGGCCACATCGCCCATCCCCACCCAGGTGGTGATGAAGTCGACCCGGGTGCGCAGATAGCCGTTCACACCGAAGCGCACGCCCGCCCAGATGGCCAGACCCGATAGGACCGACCCGATCAGCGCCGACAGCACACCTTCGAGGATGAACGGCGTCTGGATGAAGCCGTTGGACGCCCCGACCAGCCGCATGATCCGCAGCTCTTTGCGTCTCGCATAAGCCGAGAGACGGATAGTGGTCGCTATCAGCAGAACGGCGGCGATCAACATGAGCACGGCGATGCCCACCGCGACATAGGTGGAGACCGTCAGGGCGGTGAACAGCGGCTGCAGCAGCTGCATCTGATCTTGCACCGCCTGAACGCCCTTCTTGCCGGCGAACGCCTCGGTGATGACGGCGGAGTTCTGCGGGTCGACGAGGTTGATGTAGAAGCTCGCGCCGAACTGGCTCGGGGTCAGGATGTCTTTGTAATCGTCGCCGAGCAGTTCCAGCGCGTTCTGGTAGGCCTGCTTGGGCGTCTCGTAGCGGTACTTGGCGATGAGCGGCTTCAGACCCGCGCCGTCGAGCTGATCCTTCACCGCCTGGATCTGCTCGTCGGTGGCGGCACCGGCGTCGCAGGTGGCCTCGCGCGCACCGTCGACGCACATCGACACCTGCACCTGAGCACGCCCGGTCCAGAAGTCGCGCATGGTGCCGATCTGGGCCTGCATGAGAATCGCCGCGCCCACGAATGTGAGCGAGACGAACGTGACCAGCACGATCGAGATGATCATGGAGGCGTTGCGTCGCAGGCCGTTCAGTGCCTCGCGCACGACGAGTCCGGCCCTCATCGCGTCGGCCCCACTTCGTCGTCGTCTTCGCCCAGGCCCAGGCGCTCTGCCGCGCCCAACGCCTCAGACAGCCCGCCGGGCAGCTCGTCCGCGCCGGGTTCGGGCGCTGAATCGGATGCTGGGGACGGGGATGTCGCGGACTCGGATGCCGCGGCGCGGTCGATCACCGGCTCGGCGGCCGGCGCGGCCGCGGCATCCTCCCGCTCTGCATCGGGGGCGCCCGATACCGTCTCGCGGTGCACCTCGAGCACGGCCGTGAGCGCGGCCACAGCCGCCGCTCCGCGTTCGGGACCCGGCGCCAGACTCGGCAGCCCCGAGGTGTCACCGTAGCCGCCGTGCCGCTCATCGCGCAGCATCTCGCCCTCCTGCAGTTCGATGACACGGCGCTGCATCTGGTCGACGAAACCCGCCTCGTGCGTGGCCATGAGCACCGTGGTGCCGGTGCTGTTGATCCGGGCGAGAAGTTGCATGATGCCCACCGAGGTGGCGGGGTCGAGGTTTCCGGTGGGCTCGTCAGCCAGCAGCACCTGGGGGCGGTTCACGAGAGCGCGGGCAATCGCCACGCGCTGCTGCTCGCCGCCGGACAGCTCGTGCGGCAGCCGCTTGCCCTTGCCCTCCAGGCCCACCAGTGCAAGCACCTCGGGAACCGACTGGCGGATGAATGCGCGCGATGCGCCGATGACTTCGAGGGCGAAAGCGACGTTCTGCGACACGGTCTTCGTCGGCAGCAGGCGAAAGTCCTGGAACACCGCGCCGATGTGGCGGCGGAAGTATGGAGCCTTGCGGTTCGACACCGTGCGCAGGTCGCGGCCGAGCACGACGACCCGGCCTTCACTGGGGGTCTCCTCGCGCAAGACCATGCGCAGACAGGTCGACTTTCCCGACCCCGACGGGCCGACGAGAAAGACGAATTCTCCGCGTTGCACCTCGAAGTCCACGTTCGACAGAGCGGGTTTGGAGGTGCCGCGATACCGCTTGGTGACGTTCTCGAACCGGATCATGGCTCAACGAGCCTAAGTGGCCCGCGCACGATCGTTGGGAGCGACACCGCCGCCGCGCCGATCAGTCGTCGTTCTTGCGCTTACGCCACCGGATGCCCGACGAGATGAAGCCGTCGAGGTCACCGTCGAACACCGCCTGCGGATTGTTCACCTCATGCTCGGTGCGCAGATCTTTCACCATCTGGTACGGCGCGAGCACATATGAGCGCATCTGGTCGCCCCAACTGGCGGTGATGGTGCCCGCAAGCTCCTTCTTGGTGGCCGCTTCCTGCTCCTTCTGCAGCAGCAACAGGCGCGACTGCAGCACGCGCAGGGCGGCGGCACGGTTCTGGATCTGCGACTTCTCGTTCTGCATCGAGACCACGATGCCGGTCGGCAGGTGGGTGATGCGCACCGCCGAGTCGGTCGTGTTCACCGACTGGCCACCCGGACCCGACGAGCGGAACACGTCGACGCGGATGTCAGATTCGGGGATCTCGACCTCGGTCGCCTCTTCCATCAGCGGAATGACCTCGACAGCCGCGAACGAGGTCTGCCGCTTGCCGGCCGAGTTGAACGGGCTCATCCGCACCAGGCGGTGCGTGCCGGCCTCCACGCTCAGGGTGCCGAAAGCGTACGGCGCGTCGACCTCGAACGTGGCCGATTTGATACCCGCCTCTTCGGCGTAAGAGGTGTCCATCACCGTCACGGGGTACTTGTGCTGCTCGGCCCAGCGCAGATACATGCGCAGCAGCATCTCGGCGAAGTCCGCGGCATCCACCCCGCCGGCACCGGCGCGAATGGTGACCACCGCCGGCCGCTCGTCATACTCGCCGTCCAGCAACGTCTGCACCTCAAGCTGACCGACGACGTCTTCGAGGGACTTGACCTCGGCGCGGGCTTCTTCGGCCGACGCCTCGTCTTCCATCTCGTTGGCCAGTTCGACCAGCACCTCAACGTCGTCGAGCCGCCGCTCTATCTCGGTGATGCGGGCAAGCTCGGACTGGCGATGGCTCAGCGAACTCGTCACCTTCTGCGCCTTCTCGGGGTCATCCCAGAGGTCGGGGACACCGGCCTCATCGCTGAGCCGGGCGATGTCGGCCCGCAGCGCGGGTACGTCGACCACCGCCTGGATGTCGGAGAAGGTGGAGCGCAGCGCCTGGATGTCGGCGGACAAATCGAGTTCGAGCATGACACTCCAGACTAACGTGGATGCGGTGACCACCGTTCCCCCTCCCTTGAGCGTGGGGAACGTGCTGTGGCGCTTCGGCCCGATGATCTATGGCCCGACGCTGCTGTTCTCCCTCGGCGAGGGCGCGGTCATTCCGCTCATCCCGGTGATTGCGGCCCAGCTCGGCGCCGGCGTGGCATTGGCCGCACTGGTGTCGTCGGCCCTGGTCGTCGGGCAGCTGTGCGGCAATCTTCCAGCCGGCTGGGCGGTGGCCCGTGTCGGCGAGCGGGTCACGATGGCTGTCGGCGGAAGCGCCGCCATCGCCGCGGCGATCGGCCTGATCGCGGCGCCGAACCTCGCCACCCTGACGATCGCCGTGTTCGTGCTGGGCTTCTGCGCCGCGGTGTTCGGCCTGGCCCGCCACTCGTTCATGACCACCCGTATTCCCCTGTCATTCCGCGCGCGGGCGTTGTCGCTGCTGGGCGGCTCGTTCCGCCTGGGCGTGTTCATCGGCCCGTTCGTGGCGGCAGCCCTGCTGGCGATCTTCGGCGACGCACACGCCGCCATCTGGTTCGCCTTGGTGTGCCTGATCGGCGTGGTGCTGCTGGTGGTGCTCGGCCCCGATCCCGAACACGATGCCGCCGCTGCCCTCGCCCGCACGCAGCCCTCCCCCGAACTCGACGAAGACACCGGCGAGGCCGTCACCGGGCCGGTGCGCGTGAACGAGGCGCGGATCGGTGTGTTCCGCACGATGTGGCGACACCGGCAGGTGCTCGCACGTCTGGGCGTCGCCGCCGCTCTGCTGTCGTCGGTGCGATCGGCTCGCCAGGTCGTGCTGCCTTTGTGGGGCGTGTCGATCGGGCTCGACGCACAGACGATAGCGCTCGTGGTCGGCATCTCGGGCGCCCTCGATTTCGCACTGTTCTATGCGTCGGGGCAGGTGATGGACCGCTTCGGCAGGCTCTGGGCCGCCCTGCCCGCGATGCTGCTGATGGGGGCGGGGTTCCTGGCACTGGCCTTCACACACGACCATGCCGAGGCCGCCATGTGGTTCGCGCTGTTCGCGGCGGTGCTGGGGGTGGGCAACGGCATGTCCAGCGGCATTCTGATGACCCTGGGCGCCGATCTTGCGCCGCAGGCAGACCCGGCCGCGTTCCTCGGCTCCTGGCGCACCCTCACCGATGCCGGCGGGGCTGCTGCTCCGCTGCTGGTCTCGGCGATCACGGCGCTGGTATCGCTGTCGCTGGCCACCGGCGTCATGGGTCTGGTCGGCGTGGTCGGAGCCTTCGCGTTTCTGCGCTGGATCCCCCGATACATCCCGCGACGGTGACCGCTCATCGCAGGGCGGTGCGACTGGTGGCCTGTGCTTCGAGGGTGAAGCCATCGGGGACGAACAGGGTGATCACCGGTGGATGCCACTGCCCGGCCACCCGCACCCGTGCCGAGAGGCCGTCGGGTGTGTCGGCGTCGACCAGCACCGCTCCCGCGCCGACATCGGCGACCAGCGTCTCGGCCTGCCGGCGCACGCTCGCGGAGACCAGCCGTGCTGTCGCGCCGGCGTCATCGGCGGTCAGCGCGAATCCGTCGGCGCCGGCCAGGGCCGCGGCATCCGCGAGCGCATCCAGGCGCTTCTGCGCCAGATACAGCGACGTCGCATCAGCGCACACCAGCACCAGGACGAGTGCGATCATCGCATAGCCGATGGTCAGCGGCAGGATGCTGCCCTCGTCATCGCCGCGGCGTGCGCGCAGCCAGCGTCTCATCCTTGGCCCCACAACCGCGAGACCTTCGCCGCCGATGAGGCGGACAGCGGCACGCTGGCCAGGCGGTCCAGCTGCAGCACGGGCGGTACCAGAGGAAGTGCCGCGCGAGTGGTCACCGTGACCACCAGCGTCGCCCCGGCCCGGGGGCACTCGCCCGCGGGTCGACAGGAGATCGCCACGTCGAGCTCGTCGCGGTCGATCCCGTACTCGTCGACGATCGAGTCGGCGACGGCATCAGCGCGATCGCGGGCCGATGCCGCATCGGGGGCAGTGGCGATGGCCCGGGCGAGGTGGCGCGCCCCGGATTCGACGCCGAGCGACTGCTCCTGGATCAGCCCGAGCGAGACGATGAGATACACGATCGGCACGAGCAGCAGCATCCCCGCCAGGATGAACTCCAACGGTGCGGTGCCCTCATCGTCACTGAAGATTCTCCACCGGCGCATCGGCGGACACCTCCCACATCCCTGGGGAACCGAGCAGCCCGACGAGGGGCATCGGCGTGCGCACCGTCACGCGCACGATATCTTCTGACCCGTGCGAGATGTTCGATGCGGCCACCTCGGTGGCGTAGGCGGCGCCGATGGCGCGGGTGATGAGTTCGCGGGTGCGCACCTCACCGTCGGCCAGGGTTTCGTCAGCCAGCGCCGCCTGGTACGCGCCCTCGACCGCCGCGTCATGCACGACATTGCGCACGTAGACGCACAGGGCGAGCTGGAGCACGCCAAGAGTCAGCAAGGTCAGCAGAGTGCCCACGAGCACGAACTCCACGGGCGCCGAGCCGCTGTCATCGCCCGACCGCCGCATGCAGCGCACGATCTACAGGCCGGAGACCTTGGCGATGGCCTGCTCGAACAGGTCAGAGAGCGCAGGTCCGGCCAGGGCCCAAATCGCCACGACAAGGCCCGCCGTCATCAACGTCACGAGCACCCATCCCGGCACATCACCCTGGTCGTCATCCCAGGCGAGTGCCTTGCGCATCCTCGTACGCGCCGCATTCCACATCACCCGCATTGTTCTCTCTCCTTCGTTTCATCCGATCCCGAGACGCAGCATGAAAACGCCCGGAAAAATCGCGAACAGCACTGAAATGGGCAGGATTAGGAAGACCAGGGGCAGCATCATACGAATCTCGTTGCGCCCGGCCCGTTCGATGAGTCCCCGCTTCGCGTCTTCGCGGGCATCGGTGGCCTGTGCCTGCAGCACTTGCGCGAGCGGGGCCCCGCGCTCAAGCGCGGCCACGATGTGGTCGACCGAGCGCGTGAGCGCCGCCACCTGCAGCCCCCGCGCCGACGCCGTCAAGGCATCGGCGAGCGACGATCCGGTTCCCACGGCGAGCACGACTGCACGCAACTCGGTGGTGAGCTCTCCTGCCCCGACCCGACCGATACGCCGCAGCGAGTCAACGATCCCCTCGCCCGCGGCCAGACACAGCGCGAGAAACTCCAGAACCGTCGGCAGCTCTTCTTCAATGCGGGCGGCGCGCGAGCGAGCCGCGCGGGTGAGCACGACGTCGCACAGCGCCGCCCCGGCGACCCCGGTGAGCAGCGGCAGCACGGCCGCAGCGGCGGTGAACCGGCCGCTCAGAGCCACGATCACGGCGACCACCGCGCCGCACAGCAGCCCGGTCAGGCCCCAGGCAAGCTGGCGAGAGCGGAAGCCGGCCACCCCCTCGCGGTCGGCCCGGCGGCCGGCCTGCCGCAGTCGCCGGGCGACGGCATCCGAACCCGACACCATGCGCTCCCACCGTGCCCGCACGCCTGCCCACGGCGCGCGTAGCGGCGTGAGCGGTGTGAGCCCCGCTGGGTCGGCGATGTCGCGGATGTACGGCGCAATGCGGCGCTCAAGACTCGGAGCGCCCCACCGCGGTGTGCACACGACCAGCAGCCAGACGCCCACGCCCAGCGCCGTGCCGGCAACGATCGCGATGGCTGCATCGGTGAGCTCGGTCATCCGAACCACCTCCGCGGTTCGGGCAGCCGCCCCAGGCGCATCATCAGCCGATAGGCCACGAACGAGATGCCCGCACCCGCCAGCACGAGTGCTATCCCCTGCGGGCTGCTGTACGCCGCGGCGCCCTCGGGGCGCGCCGCCAAGAGTGCGAGCACCACCCACGGCGCCACCACGCCGAGCACTGCGGCGCCCCGCAACCACGACTGCCGGGCCTCGACTTCGGCGCGCAGGGCAGCGTCGGCGCGCACCGATGCCGCCAGCGACCGCAGCACGGGCACGAGCTCGGTTCCGCCCACCTGCCGGGCCATCCGCAGCGTCTCGATGATCCGGTCGGCGATCGGATCGGACAGCGTGGTCTTCAGTCGCGCGGCGGCCGAATCGAAGTGACCGGATGCCGCGACATCGCGTGCGAACACCGCGAAGGCGGGCCGCAGCTCGGCCGGTGCCGAGCTCTGCAGCGACGAGACGGCGTCGGGAAGCGACATCCCCGCCCGTACTGAGGCGATGAGCAGCTCACAGACATCAGGCCACAGCCCGCGCCGGGAGTGCAGCAGACGCACCTGCCGGGCGCGCAGCCAGAGGAAGGGGGCGGCGGCTCCGGCGACGGCCGCCAGAACCGCGACCACCGGCACTGCCAGCACGAGCCAGGCGACCGAGGCCGACGCGGCGGCAAGCAGTGCCGCGATTGCCACCGGCACCCTCGTGGGCACATGCGCGTAGCCCGCGGCATCCATCAGCCGCCCCAGCGCACCGGTGTCGCGCGTCGGGTTTCGCGTGCTGGCGGGCCAGAGCCAGGGAGAGAGGGTCAGCAGAATGCCGGCGGCCAACGCAGCACCCAAGACGAGGGTCATCCGCCGTCCCCATACACGGTGCGCGCCTCGATGGTGCCCTCGACGACCCGGCTGGTGGTCTCGACGATCTCACCGACCCGGCGCCGTCCGTCGGGGTCGCGCACGCAATGAACGACCAGGTCGATGCCGGCGGCCACCGCGGGCACGATGAACCCCGCGTCGATGTTGCGGCCCGCCAGCAGAGGCAACGCCGCGAGTTTCGCCAGGGCCTCGCGCGCCGAGTTCGCGTGGATCGTTGCGGCCGCCGGCACGCCGGTGTTCAAAGCCAGAACGAGATCGAGCGCCTCGGCGTCGCGCACCTCGCCCACCACCAGACGGTCGGGGCGCATCCGCAGTGCCTCTTTCACCAGGCGCCGCAGGGTCACCTCGCCGGTTCCCTCCAGACTCGGCTGTCGCCCCTGCATCGCCACCAGGTCGGGGGCGTCCACGGCGAGCTCGAAGGTCTCCTCCACGGTGATGATGCGCTGCTCGGTCGCACAGGCGGCGATCAGGGCGCCCAGCAGCGTCGTCTTGCCGGCGTGGGTGGCGCCGGAGACGAGGATGCTGCGTCCCTGCCGCATCGCGGTGCGCAGCAGGTGAGCGGCATCGGCGCCCAGCGATCCTCCGGCGACGAGTCGCTCGAGCGTGCGGTGCGCCGGCAGGAACTTGCGCACGTTCACCGACCAGTGGCGCCGGGTGATATCGGGGATCACCACGTGCAGCCGACTGCCATCGGGCAGCGAAGCATCCACGAACGGTTGGCTCAGATCGACGCGGCGACCCGTGGACTGCAGCATCCGTTCCACGAGGTCGCGCACGGCGACGTCGGTCAGCGCCAGGGGAATCCGCTCCGACACGCCCCCGCGGGCCACGTATATGCGATCGGGGGCGTTCAGATACAGCTCTTCGACCGTGGGATCGTCGAGGTAGGCCTGCAGCGGCCCGTACCCGGTGACCGAGGCCAGCACCTCGCGCACGCACCCCGGCTCATCGTCGATGGGCTCCAGGCCCCGGGCCAGAGCGTAGTCGTTGTAGCGGCGCACCTCGCTCCAGGCCAGCTGCGTCGCCCGGTCGGGGTCGCGCAGCGGGTCGGCCTGCTCGCTCCGAAGGCTCTCGCGCACACGCTCGGCGACCAACCGGGCGGCAGCGGGGTCGCCGGCGGCGTACGCGAGACTCATTCCGCCATCGTGGCAGGAATCGCAATCTCGCCGCAGAAGTTATCCACAGGCCGCTGACCGGAGGGACAGAACGGGGGTTATCCCCACAGCATCCGCACAGCCCGCTCAGTAGACTTGGACCACTCGCGGGAGTGGTGAAATCGGCAGACACGCAGGATTTAGGTTCCTGTGCCTTCGGGCGTGTGGGTTCAAGTCCCACCTTCCGCACGGGCGCCGGTTCTCGGCATCCCCCCTTCTTCCTTCGACGTGACGGGACATACGTGCTTTCTGCAGGTCTCATCCCCTGGCTCAGCCCGGAGAACATCCTTGAGTCCGCAGGCCCGTGGGCTCTGCTGGTGGTGTGTTTCATCGTGTTCGCCGAGACCGGGCTTCTGGTCGGGTTCATCCTGCCCGGTGACACGCTTCTGGTCATCTCGGGCCTGCTGACCAACACCACCGACGTCTTCGGGTTGAACATCTGGGTTGTTGCGCTGCTGATCGCGCTGTCTGCCTTCGTGGGCGGCGAAGTGGGCTATCTGATCGGCGGCAAGGGCGGCCCGGCGGTGTTCGAACGCAAGGAGTCGGGGCTGTTCAGCCGCCGTAACGTGGAGCGCACGAATGCCTTCTTCGAGCGCTATGGGAGTATGACGGTGATCCTGGCCCGCTTCGTGCCGGTCGTGCGCACCTTCGCCCCGGTTGCCGCCGGTGTCGGGCATATGCCCTGGCGTCGCTACTCGCTGTACAACCTCATCGGCGCGGTGCTGTGGGGCTTCGGCCTCACCATGCTCGGGTACGGGATCGGCTTCATTCCCAGGGTTGCGCACCTGGTCACCGAGTACATCGAGCTCATTCTCATCGCCGTCGTCGTGCTGACTTTCGCGGTCACGGCCTGGCACTACTTCCGCGAGCGCGCCAAGGCGCGACGCGAGGCAGACGACACCGCGTCACACAAGGAGTGAGTCACTCCCCCGACGCGCGCTTGCCCTTCGGCTTCGCGCCGCGGTTCTTGCGGGTGCGTTCGACGCTGGCACGCAGGGCCTCCATGAGGTCGATGACCTCGCCGCCCGCCTCTTCTTCACGTTCCCCGAACGTCTCGGCGGTGTCGAGAGCTTCGCCCTTCTCGATCTTCGCGTCGATCAGGGTGCGCAGCTCTTTCTGATATTCGTCGGTGAAGGCATCGGGGTCGAAGTCCGAGGCGAATCCTTCGACCAGCGCCGCCGAGAGCTTGAGCTCTTTCTCAGAGACCTTCACCTCTTGATCGAGCACCGGGAACGTCGCTTCGCGGATTTCGTCGGCCCACCTCATCGTCTGCAGCGTCAGCACATCGCCGCGCACGCGCAGCGCCGCCAGGCTCGTCTTCTGCCGCAGCGAGAACTGCACGATGGCGGTGCGCTCGGTGCGCTCCAGCGTCTCGCGCAGTAGCGCATACGCCTTCGGCGACGACGAGTCGGGCTCGAGAAAGTACGACCGCTCGAACAAGAGCGGGTCGATCTGATCGCTGGGCACGAACTCGACCACCTCGATCTCGCGGCTGCGCTCGGCCGGCAGCGCGGCGAAGTCGTCTTTGGTCAGCACCACGGTGTGCTCGCCGTCGTCATAGGCACGATCGATCTCGGCGTAGGGCACCGTCTCGCCGTCGAGTTCGCAGACGCGCTGATAGCGGATGCGCCCACCGTCTTTCGCATGCACCTGATGCAGCGAGACATCATGGTCTTCGGTCGCGGCGTACACCTTCACCGGAACGTTGACCAGACCGAAGGTCAGCGCGCCCTTCCAGATCGCCCTCATGAGATCAGTACACACTGCCGCGCGCATCAAGGCAACGACCTGTCACCGCAGGCGAGGGCCGGTCTCACAGTGCGGCAGACAGCGCAATGGGGATGCGGCAACTCGCGTGCCCGGGCAGGATGAGGCACATGGGCGAGGAACGGCTGGTGCAGATCGGGGGCAGACGTCTGCGTCTGAGCCGCCTCGAGAAGGTGCTCTACCCCGCCACCGGCACCACCAAGGGCGAGGTCATCGATTACTACACCCGCATCGCCCCGCTGCTGCTGCCGCACATCACCGGCCGTCCGGTGACGCGCAAGCGGTGGCCCGAGGGCGTCGATCACCCGCCGTTCTTCGCGAAGAATCTCGAGTCGGGCGCACCGGAGTGGGTGCACCGACTGCCGATCGAGCATTCCACCGGGGCCAAGGACTACCCCCTCGTGGACGACGTGCCCACTCTCGTCTATCTCGCGCAGGTGGCCAGCCTCGAGCTGCACGTGCCGCAGTGGCGGTTCACGCCCGAGGGCGAGCGAGCCCGCCCCGACCGGCTCGTGCTCGACCTCGACCCCGGTCCGGGCGTCGGGTTGCCCGAGTGCGCGCGCGTTGCCCTCTGGGTACGCGAGATCCTGTCTGGGATGGGTCTGGAGACGTTCCCGGTCACCAGTGGCAGCAAGGGCATCCACCTCTACGCGGGGCTGGACGGATCGCAGACGAGCGAGCAGGCCTCCGCGCTGGCCAAAGAGCTCGCCCGCCTGTTGGAGGCCGACCACCCCGACCTCGTGGTCAGTCGCATGGCCAAGAACCTGCGGGCCGACAAGGTGCTGCTGGATTGGAGCCAGAACAACGGCAGCAAGACGACGATAGCGCCGTACTCACTGCGCGGCCGCGAACTGCCCACCGTCGCCGCACCCCGCACCTGGGACGAACTGGCCGACCCCGCCCTGACACAGCTGAGCTTCGACGAGGTGCTCGAACGGGCCGAACGCATCGGCGACCCGATGGCGAGCCTGGGATTTCGCGCCGGCGGGCGGGCTGCGGCATCCGGCCCACTGTCGGCCTACATCGCCAAGCGCGACGCGGCGCGCACGCCCGAGCCGGTGCCCGACAATCCGCTCGCCGCCGCGACGCCCGTCGGCCAGCCGCCGCGATTCGTGATCCAGGAACACCATGCGCGTCGGCTGCACTGGGATCTGCGTCTGGAGCACGACGGGGTCTTCGTCAGCTGGGCTGTGCCCCGCGGAGTACCGCCCACCGCCGGCCGGAACAGCCTGGCCGTGATGACCGAGGATCACCCCCTGGAGTACGGCTCGTTCGAAGGCACGATTCCACACGGCGAGTACGGCGGCGGCACCGTCACGATCTGGGACGACGGCCGGTACGACCCCGAGAAATGGCGCGACGACGAGGTCATCTTCACAGCGCACGGGCGTCCGGGCGGCCCGCTGGGCACCGTTCGTCTGGCCCTCATCCGCACCCAGGGGTCGGGCGAGCGCTCGAGTTGGCTGCTGCATCGCACCAAGACCGACGCCGAAGGCCGCGTGCAGCCCGACGGGCAACCCGTGATGCCGACCGAACAGGCCGACGAGCCGTCGGCGGGCGGTGCGTCCCGGCACCGGCAGACGCGGGATGCCGCAGCCGCGACGGCCCCGCCGGCAACCGTGCCCGCCCCAATCGGACCGGCAGCCGTCGCGCCGATGCTCTCCACGCTCGCACGACCGGCCGCCGCCAGAACAGCCGCCGGGCGGTGGGGCGCGTGGGCGGAGATGAAGTGGGATGGCATCCGGGCCGTGGGTGTGTGGGATGGCGCCTCACTGCGGTTGTTCGCACGCCGTGGCACCGACATCACGGCGCGCTACCCCGAGCTGACGGCCGTCGATGCCGGGCTCTCGGACGAACCCGCCGTCGTCGACGGCGAGATCATCGCACTCGACGCGTCGGGCCGGCCGAGCTTCCCGCTGCTGCAGCGACGCATGCACTTGACCGCGGCCCGCCAGATCGAGGGAGAACGTCGCCGCACCCCGGTGCGTTATCACCTCTTCGACGTGCTGGCTGTCTCGGGCACGGACCTCGCCGGCCGTGCGCTGCGTGAGCGGCGCGAGGTGCTCGAGAGCATCGCCGCACACACCATCGACGAGATCGTCGTGCCACCCGTGTTCGACGACGTCGATGAAGCATTGGCCACCGCGGCGCGCCTGCAGCTGGAGGGCATCGTCGTGAAAGACCCCGCCTCGCCCTATCGTCGCGGCGTGCGCTCCGACCAGTGGCTGAAGGTCAAGCTCACCCGCACCCAGGAGGTCGTGATCGGCGGCATCCGTCCCGGGCGCGGGGGCCGCACCGGCAGCATCGGGTCGCTGCTGCTGGGCATCCCCGACGAGAACGGCCTGCACTATGCCGGGCGCGTGGGCAGCGGCTTCAGCGAATCGACGCTGTCTCGCCTGATGAGCGTGCTGGAGCCGCTTCGCTGCGACAGCGACCCGTTCGTCGGTGTTCCCGCCGCCGACGCCCGCGACGCCGAATGGGTGCGTCCCGAGCTGGTCGGAGAAGTCGAGTTCGCCGAGTTCACTCCCGGCGGCATCCTGCGCCAAGCGCGCTGGCGGGGGCTGCGGCCCGACAAGACGCCGGCGGAGGTGCGCCGCGAGTCCTAATCGTGCGCGTCGGGCTCGGTGTGGCCGGCGGGTTCGAGCTGGAACGTCGAATGCGCGACGTCGAAGTGGTCCGAGAGGCACGTCTGCAGGCGAGTGAGGATGTCGCCGGCCGACACGTCGTCGTCGGTGACGACATGCGCGCTGAACACCGGCGCCCCACGGGTGAGCTGCCAGACGTGCACGTCGTGCACCTCTCGCACCCCGGGGGTCGCGAGGATGTGCGCGCGGATCGCCTCGACGTGCATGCCGCGCGGCACCGACTCGGTCAGCACCGAGACGACCTCGCGCAACAGCCCGAATGCGCGGGGCACGATCATCGCGGCGATCAGCAACGACGCGAGCGCGTCGGCCGGCGTCCACCCGGTGATGAGGATGACGAGGGCGGCCACGATCACGGCCAGCGATCCCAGCAGATCGCCCATCACCTCGAGGTACGCACCGCGTACGTTGATGCTGTGCCGTTGCGCGGCAGACAGCAGCCACATCGACACCGCGTTCGCGCACAGTCCCACGACCGCGACGATGAGCATCGGCGCGCCGGCGACCTCGACACGCCCGTTGCCCAGCCGCAGCACGCCCTCCACGGCGACGACGACGGCCAGCACGATGAGGATGACCGCGTTCACGAGAGCCCCGAACACCTCGGCACGCTGGTATCCGAAGGTGCGCCGATCGTCGGCGGGCCGCAGCGCCACAGACCCAGCCACCAGCGCTATCACCAGGGCCGCGGCATCCGCGAACATGTGCGCGGCATCGGCCAGCAGCGCCAGCGATCCGGCCAGCACACCACCGATGATCTGCACGACCATGATCACCCCGGTCAGGGCGAGCGAGATCGCCAGCAGGCGCCGGTT
This sequence comes from Microbacterium protaetiae, assembly GCF_004135285.1. Taxonomy (NCBI): domain Bacteria; kingdom Bacillati; phylum Actinomycetota; class Actinomycetes; order Micrococcales; family Microbacteriaceae; genus Microbacterium; species Microbacterium protaetiae. The sequence continues at coordinate 3,118,838 of NZ_CP035494.1, read as the reverse complement.
GCCGGCGCCGCGGATCCCGGGCGCATGATCGTGCATGCCCCCAGGCTAGGCGGCTCGACACCGGGTGACGGCCGGTTTCACCTAGTCGGGAATGATGCCGATTCTCATCATCAGATAAGGCTTAGCAGCGGCTGCAGCGCCTCGAACGCCCGGGCTCGGTGCGAGCGGGCGGTCTTCTCCTCATCGCTCCACTCGCCCACCGTCCGCTCGGCATCGGTGGGCTGCTCATCGGGGATGAACACCGGGTCGTAGCCGAACCCGCCGTCGCCGCGCACGGCTGCGGCGATCCGTCCGGGCCACACGCCCTCGACCACGTGCTCGTCACCACCGGGCAGCGCCAGGGCGATCACCGACACATAGTGCGCGGTGCGGTGCGGGTCGGCGATGTCGCTGATCTGGTCGAGCAGCAGCGCGCGGTTGGCGCGGTCGTCTTTGCGGTGCCCGGCCCAGTACGCCGAGAAGACCCCGGGTGCACCACCGAGAACGTCCACGCACACGCCCGAGTCGTCGGCGAACGCCGCCAGCCCGGTGTGCGCTGCGGCCGCTCGTGCCTTGATGAGGGCGTTCTGGGCGAAGGTCACACCGTCTTCGACCGGCTCGGGGCCGTCGTACCCGATCAGCTCGAGGTCGGGACGGGTGGCGGCGACGATGCGGGCGAACTCGACGACCTTGTGCGGATTGTGCGTGGCCAGAACCGCGCGGGTCACTTCTCCTCCTCGAGCACTCCCTGCTGGATGTCGCGCAGCTGCGCGCACCCGTTCACCCCCAGCTCGAGCAGGGCATCCAGCTCGCGCTTGTCGAAGGGTGCACCCTCGGCAGTGCCCTGCACCTCGACGAAAAGTCCGCGCCCGGTCACCACGATGTTCATGTCTGTCTCGGCGCGCACGTCCTCGACGTAGGCCAGGTCGAGCATCGGCTCGCCGTCGATGATGCCCACCGACACCGCCGAGACCGAGTCGAAAAGCACGGTGGCCTTCTGAGAGATGAACTTCTTCTCACGCCCCCACGCGATGGCATCGGCCAGGGCGACATACGCGCCGGTGATGGCCGCGGTGCGGGTGCCGCCGTCGGCCTGCAGCACGTCGCAGTCGATGACGATGGTGTTCTCACCCAGCGCCTTCGTGTCGACCACGGCACGCAGCGCGCGCCCGATCAGCCGCGAGATCTCGTGGGTGCGGCCACCGATGCGCCCCTTCACCGACTCGCGATCGTTGCGCGAGTTCGTGGCACGGGGCAGCATGGCGTACTCGGCGGTGACCCAGCCCTTGCCCTTGCCGGTCAACCACCGCGGCACGCCGTTGGTGAACGATGCGGTGCACAGCACCTTTGTGCCGCCGAAGCTCACCAGCGCCGATCCCTCGGCCTGCGCGCTCCAGCCGCGCTCGATCGTCACCGGACGCAGCGCATCCACGGCGCGCCCATCGGCACGTACTGTCTCGCTCATATCTCTCCTCGGTGGGATGCCGCTGCCTTCGGCAGGTCGATGACGCCGGTCTGCACCAGCTTGACGGTGCGCACCTCACGGCCCATGAGCCGGTGCGCCAGGTTCAGGAACTCGTGCTCCGAGTCGCCGGTGGCCTCGTATTCGTGGTGTGGCACGGCATCGGGCCCGGCCAGCAGGTCACGCGAGACGAGCTGCCGGTAGACGTCCTTCGCGGTCTCGGTGTCGCTGGAGACCAGCGACACATCGGCACCCATCACGTAGCTGATGGCGCCTTCCAGAAACGGGTAGTGCGTGCATCCGAGCACGAGGGTGTCCACGCCTGCGTGCCGCAGCGGCGCGAGATACTCCTCGGCCACGGCGAGCACCTGTGCGGTATCGGTGATGCCTGCCTCGACGAACTCCACGAACCGCGGGCAGGGCTGGGCGAAAACGGTGAGATCGGCGTTGACGCCGAGCAGGTCTTGGTAGACGCCCGATCCGATCGTGCCGGCGGTGCCGATGACCCCGATGCGCTTGTTGCGGGTCGTCGACATCGCCGTGCGCGCGGCAGGCCCGATCACCTCGACCACCGGCACGTCGTAGCGCTCGCGCGCGTCGCGCAGCATCGCGGCCGAGGCGGTGTTGCAGGCGATGACCAGCATCTTCACGCCCTCGTCGACCAGCGTGTCGAGCACTTCGAGAGCGTACCGGCGCACGTCGGCGATGGGCTTGGGCCCATACGGCGAGTGCGCGGTGTCGCCGATGTAGCGCAGCGACTCGCGCGGCAGCAGCGCAGAGATCGCCCGGGCGACGGTGAGACCGCCGACGCCGGAGTCGAAGATTCCGATCGGCGCATCATTCACGATCCTCAAGCCTACCCGGCAGCACCGATATGCTGACCGGCATGAGCACGGCACTGTTCACCGACCGCTACGAGCTGACCATGCTGGATGCCGCATTGCGCGACGGCACTGCAGCGCGGCACTGCGTCTTCGAACTTTTCACGCGACGCCTGTCGGGCGGCCGCCGGTTCGGCGTGGTCGCCGGCACCGGACGGCTGCTGAGCCTGATCCGCGACTTCCGCTTCGACGAGGCCGAGCTGCGCTACCTGCGCGATGAGAAGGTGGTGGATGCCGCCACCGTGGCCTTCCTCGAAGACTACCGATTCACCGGCTCGGTGTCGGGCTACCGTGAGGGCGAGCTGTACTTTCCCGGCTCGCCGCTGCTGACGATCGAGGGCTCGTTCGCCGAGGCCGTCGTGTTGGAGACGATAGCGCTCAGCGTGCTCAACTACGACTCGGCCGTGGCCACCGCAGCCGCGCGCATGTCGATAGCCGCCGGCGACCGCCCTCTGGCCGAGATGGGTTCGCGTCGCGCCGGCGAGCACTCCGCGGTCGCTGCCGCCCGTGCTGCGTACATCGCCGGGTTCGATGCCACCAGCAATCTCGAGGCCGGCCAGGCCTGGGGCATCCCGACCATGGGAACCGCCGCGCATTCGTTCACCCTGCTGCACGACAGCGAGGAAGACGCCTTCCGCTCGCAGATCGACGCGCTCGGCGTGAAGACCACTCTGCTCGTGGACACCTACGACATCCGCACCGGAGTCGAGACGGCGATCCGGGTGGCGGGAACGGACCTGGGCGGTGTGCGCCTCGACTCCGGGGACCTGCCGATCGTGGCCGCTGAAGTGCGTGCGCAGCTCGACGAGCTGGGCGCCACGAACACCAAGATCACTGTCACGAGTGATCTCGACGAGTATGCGATAGCGACGCTGGCCGCGGCCCCGGTCGACGCATATGGGGTGGGCACAGCGCTGGTGACCGGTTCTGGCACGCCCACTGCGGGAATGGTCTACAAGCTCGTTGCACGCCAGGCCGGCGACGGCTCGTGGGTGTCAGTGGCCAAGGCATCGACCGACAAGGCGTCCAAGGGTGGCCGCAAGGCGGCATTCCGCACGCTCGATGCCGGAACGGCCACGCAGGAGTTGATCACTGTCTCCGACGGTTTCGAGAACGTCCCATCCGCCGGGGAGTTCCCCGATGCCCGCCCGTTGCAGGCGGTGTTCGTCACCGGCGGCGAGATCGACACCGCGTACGAGGGTGCCGCCGGCGTCGCCGCCGCACGTACCCACCATGCGCGGGTGCGTGAAGAGCTTCCGGTCCGCGCGCTCGCGCTCAGCCGCGCCGACCCGGCGATTCCCACCGTCTACGTCGACGTGGACTGACCCGACCCGCGGGCGCGGCGCTCAGGCCCGCAGACCCTCGTAGATCTCCTTGCACGTCGGGCAGACCGGAAACTTCTCGGGGTCGCGCCCGGGCGTCCACTTCTTGCCGCACAGCGCCCGCACCGGCTTGCCGGTGAGAGCCGATTCGAGGATCTTCTCCTTCTGCACATAGTGCGAGAAGCGCTCGTGGTCGCCCGGCTCGATCGCCTCTTCGCGGATGAGCTCTTCGAGCTCGCGGTCAAGGGTGGCGATACCGCCCTGGTCGGGGCTTTCCATCGGCGTGCTCATGAACGCCAAGTCTAGTCGCGCTGGTGGCGCGCAGGGCGCTCAGAACGACTCGGCGAGCTCGAGCAGTCGCGTGCCCCGGCGCTCGAAGACGAGCGATCCGACCGTCAATCCCAGCGCCAGCACCACCAGCCCGATGCCGAGACCTCCCCACAGCGCCACACCGACGTATCGCTCATCGTCGATCGAGAGCCAGGTCCACCACACGGCGGGCACCGAGAGCGCGAGCGATGCGAGCAGCACAGACCCCTGAGCCACCGCGCCTGCGGCACCGGTGCGTTCGGGTTGCCGGAACGGGCTTTCGCCCGGCGGCGTGACGGCAGACGGCGTGGCCGCCGACGCGATGCTGGACAGCCCCAGCCCGCTCAGGAACAGGCTGGCGCACACCCCGATCATCGGCGGCGCCATCGCCGCGTCGCCGTGCAGGCTCGCTGTCACCGGGACGGCGATCGCGAGCGCCGCGATGCCGATCACCAGCACCGGGACCAGGCGGCCTGCCCGGTCGGAGATACCCCGCACACCGGTGGCCAGGTGCAGCCATACGGCCGTGGAGTCATAGGCGAGGTCGTTGTGCGGGAGCCATCCCAGGAACAGCGCCATCAGCGGTGCGGGAACAAGAATCACCCAGTGGAACGGCACGCCCACCACCAGCAGCGGCACCATCGCGGCCGCGGCAGCGAACGGGATCACGACGAGGTTGACCAGGTAGCGGCGATCGGCGAGCCAGTAAGCCAGGCTGCGGGCGGCCACCGCCCCGCCCGGCGTTGCCGGTGTGATGGCGAACCAGCCCAGTCCTCCACTGCCTTGCGCGGCGACCGGACGCTCGCTGGTGCGCATCACACGGTCGACGAGGGCCCACCAGAGTCCGGCGAGCACGATGACGGTGGCCGCCGCGACGGCCAGGGATGCCGCATCCTGCCGCCATGCCAGCGCCCACCCCGCTCCCAGTGGCGTGCGGGCGAGGATCTCTACGGCGCGCAGCAGGGGTGCGGGAATGTGCTGATCCCAGTGCAGCGATGCGAAGAACGTGCCCGCGGGAACGACCACGACCAGTACCGCCACCAGGAACAGCCCGGTCAGCTCACGCGACCGCCGCGGTGCGAGCACCGCTGTGGCCACGGCGCCGAACACCCTCGCCGACAACGCGCAGGTGACCACGCCCAGCACAGCACCGGTGACGGCGAAACCGGTGGGCGCACCTCGCTGCGTCCACAGCACTGCAACGCACACGGCAAGGGCGATCAGGGCCAGGAGCGGTACGCTGACCAGCCCGACGAGCGCCAACGTCGCCGAAAGCGGTCCCGAGCCCATCGCGAACGCACGGAACGCCCGTGGGTCGAGCGGATCGGACCCACCGACGATCAACGGTGCTGCCATGAAGCCGAGGGTGAGGGCGCTGCCGCCCAGCACCGTGACCACCGCGGCCGCGTCCACGCCTGCGCTGTGCAGAGTGAGCAGCCCCCAGCATCCCACCGCCACGGCGGCCGCGAGCAGCACGACGCCCGCACCCGCGCGCACGGCCCGGCCGCCCGCACGAAGCGGCGCCAGCAGGAGCGCGAGTCTCAGCTGGAGAATCCGCGCAGCCACTCCAGGCCCTCCACCTCGCTGAGACCGCCGGCCAACTGCAGAAAGCGCTGTTCGAGGGTGAGCTCGCCGCGCACCTCGTCGAGGGTGCCTTCGGCCAGCACCTGACCTGCGACGATGACAGCCACACGCGAGCAGACGCGTTCGATGAGTTCCATGCCATGACTGGACAGCACCACCGTGCCGCCGTGCTCGACATACGCCCGCAGAATGTCGAGGATGACCTCCGACGAGACCGGGTCGACCGCCTCGAACGGCTCGTCGAGCACGAGCAGTCGCGGGGAGTGCAACAGTGCGCCGGCGAGCATGACCTTCTTGGTCATCCCGGCGGAGTAGTCCGACACCGGGCGGCCCAGGGCGGCGGTGAGGTCGAAGGCCGTGGCGAGGTCGTCGATGCGGGCGTTGACGATGCCGGCGGCCAGTCCGCGCAGCATGCCTGTGTAGTACAGCAGCTGACGGCCGGTCAGCCGGTCGAAGGTGCGCAGGCGGTCGGGCAGCACGCCGATCATGCGTTTGACATCGCGGGGATGCCGCGCCGCATCGATGCCGTCTATCTCGACGACGCCCCGATCGGGACGGATGAGGCCCGAGATCATCGACAGGGTCGTCGTCTTGCCGGCCCCGTTCGGCCCCACCAGACCGTAGAAAGTGCCAGCGGGCACCGTGAGATCGATACCGTCGACCGCGCGAGTCGCGCCGAAGGTCTTGACGAGTCCGCGCAGGTGCACCGCGGGAACGAGGGATGCCGCAGCTGCCGCGGGCTCCGCCTCGACGGTCGTTTCCGACGCGGGCTCCGCCGCGACGGTCGTTTCCGACGCGGGGTCCGCCTCGACGGCCGTTTCCGACGCGGGGTCCGCCTCGACGGCCACCTCAGTCGCGGTCTCGGACTCAACCTCGACATCGACCTCACCCTCGGCCTCGACGTCGACCTCGGCCGGCGCGGAGGTCTGCACGGTCACCGACACCGACACCGGCACCGGCAACGGCGGCTTCGGCGGCACGGCGATGTCATCGAGCCGGCCGTCCGGCAGCGAGGCCTCCGACTCGGGCGATGCCGCCGCAGGCAGTGGCAGAGGCGGTTTGGGTGGAATGACGATGCCGTCGATCGAGACGATCCCGGCCTTGTTGGCAGGCGACACGCCGACGGCCGCTGCCTTCTTCCGCGGCGCCCGCGGCTTGCGAGCCGGTTTCTTCGCGGCCTGCTCCGTCGCGCGCGAAGCCTCCGCGTCAGACGGCGCGTGCGCCGCGTCCGAACGGGGTTCGCGTGGCACCGGAAGGGAGGCTGTCACTGGTCCAAGGTATCAACCGACTGGCTGTGAGACACCCTGGGAGACGGCCGTGTCCTTTGTCACGGAAACACAACGTCGCCTGTGATTCCCGGGTTCTTTCCATTCGTTTCGGTAGCATGGGCTGAGCACGACGGGGTGTCTCGCCGGCTTGGCCGGGATCCCAGACACAGACTCCAGGAGCTGATAGTGACTCTTCAGACCGTCATTCTTGCGGCCGGTATGGGCTCGCGACTCGGTCGCAGCCTTCCCAAGTCGCTGACCAGACTGAACGATGGCCGCTCGATCATGGGCCAGCAGCACGATAATCTGCACGCGGCGTTCGGCCGCGAGGTGCGCATCACCACGGTGGTCGGATACCGCGCCGAAACGATCGTCGAGGCGTTCCCGCACGCCGACTACGTCTACAACGACCGCTACGACCAGACCAACACCTCGAAGAGCCTGCTGCGCGCACTCTCTGCCTCGGGGCGCGGCGGTGTTCTCTGGATGAACGGCGATGTCGTCTTCGACCCGCGCATCCTGGGTCGGGCCGTTCCGCTCATCGAGGCCGACCGCTCTTTCGTCGCGGTGAACACGTCCAAGGTCAGTGACGAAGAAGTCAAATACACCGTGGCACCCGACGGCGCGATCAAGGAGCTGTCCAAGACCGTGGTCGGCGGCATCGGCGAAGCCATCGGCATCAACTACATCTCCAGCGGCGAGAAGCGCGCGCTGATCCGCCAGCTGCACCGGGTCGACGATCAGGACTACTTCGAGCGTGGACTTGAGCTGGCGATCTCTGAAGACGGCATCAAGTTGACACCGCTGGACATCTCTGACCTGTACGCGGTCGAGGTGGACTTCGCCGAAGACCTCGAGCGTGCCAATCTCTTCGTCTGAGTGATGCCCCGCAAGGTCCACCGCATCGATTCGCTTCCCGACGATGCGCCCTGGGTCTCGGGGCTTCCGCCCGTCGGCTCCGCTGATCATCCGGCGATCATCCGCGCCCTTGATCGGGTGCTGGCCATCCAACGGCCGGCGGTGCTCGCACATCTGCGCAGCGTGCGGCTGCGGCATCCCGACGCCACGCCCGCACAGATCGTGCGCATTCTCGAGAACCGCTATCTGGCGACCGTGGCCACCACGGGAGCGGCTGTGGGAGCCACCGCCGTCATCCCGCTGGTCACCACCGGTGTGACCCTCGCCCTGAGCGGTGTCGAGACGGTCGGCTTCGTCGAGGCCACCGCGTTGTTCGCACAATCCCTCGCCGAGGTGCACGGGATCCCCGTCGACAATCCTGATCGCGCCCGCGCACTCGTGCTGACGTTGATGCTGGGGTCAGAGGGCGTCGACCTGCTCACCCAGCTCGCGCGGCAGGCGACGGGCAAGGGCCCCTCACGCGGCACGTACTGGGGTGAGCTGGTCACCAAGACGCTCCCCCGCACCGCGATCGGCCCCATCGTCGACCGTCTGAAGTCGACTTTCGTTCGCCGGTTCGCCGTCGCGGGCGGCACGTCGTGGGTGGGCAAGGCTCTGCCTTTCGGGGTCGGAGCGGTGGTCGGCGGGGCCGGCAACGGCATTCTCGGCCGCCGCATCGTGGTGGGCGCCCGTCGCGCGTTCGGGATGCCGCCGGCACATCTGCCTGCCCAGCTCGAACCCCGACCCGGTGCCACCCGCGTGGAAGCCGTGCTCGGTCGTAGCGTGCGCCGGGCGGGGCAATCGGTGGGCGGGGCCACGGTGCGAGCGACAAAAGTCGTGGGCAGTGCGGCCGCCCGCATCCATCTGCCCTTCGGCCACCACTCGGCGTCATCAGACCCGCCGGACCACCGGTAGCGCGGCGGCGACCGTCCTTACCTGTCGCGCCGGCGTGCAGCACGCGTATGACGCCGGATGACGAAATATCTCCTCCGACGAAACGTCACGGGCCCGCACCGGCGATCTCTCCTAGCGTTCTGGACAGTCCCCGGTTCACGCCGGCTGCAGGGCGCGTACGAAGAGAAGAGGACGACGCATGGCCAAGATCAGAGTGGGCGCGGCTCTCGCCGTGCTCGGAGCACTCGCACTGACAGGCTGCTCCGGCGCCGCCGATGCCAGCGCCACACACGGTGTCGCCATCGTCGGGTACTCGGTGCTGGAAGAGGCCAACCAGGGTGTCGAGAAGGCCTTCGCGCAGACCGCCGAGGGTCAGGGCGTCTCGTTCTCTGAGTCGTACGGCGCATCGGGCGACCAGTCCCGCTCGGTGCAGGCAGGACAGAAGGCCGACGAAGTGCATCTCTCACTCGAACCGGATGTCACGCGACTGGTCGAGGCCGGCCTCGTGTCGGCCGACTGGAAGGACAACGCGACCGACGGCGTGTGCACCGACTCGGTCGTCGTCTTCGTCGTGCGCCCGGGCAACCCGAAGCACATCACGACCTGGGCGGACCTGACCGCACCCGGCGTTCAGATCGTCACGCCGGATCCCGCGTCATCGGGCTCGGCGAAGTGGAACCTGTTGGCCGCCTACGGCTCGGTGCTCGCGGCCGGTTCCGACGATGCCGCCGCGCAGGCGTACATCACGAGCTTCTTCGACAATGTCGTGGCGCTTCCGGCCAGCGGGCGCCAGGCCACCAGCACCTTCACCAGCGGCAAAGGTGACGTGCTGATCTCGTATGAGAACGAGGCGATCCTCGCCCGTCAGTCCGGCAGCGACTTCGACTATGTGGTGCCCGACAGCTCACTGCTCATCGAGAACAGCTGCGCCCTCGTGAAGGGACACTCCGCAGTCGCCGAGAAGTGGCTCGCCTTTCAGAAGAGCGCCGCCGGGCAGAAGCTCTATGCCGCCACCGGGTATCGCCCGCTGGCAAGTGTGGCAGACCAGACCGGCGAGGTCACCGTCGAGGGCGCGATGGATCCCGCCCACCCCTTCCCGGCCGTTCCGACGTTGTTGACCATCGACGGCGACTTCGGCGGGTGGGATGCCGCGAACGCGAAGTACTTCGACGCCGAGGGCGGCATCCTCACGAAGCTGCAGAGCGCCGCCGGGTTCTGATATGGCCCTGCTGGCTTCCGCTAACCCTGCCTCGACCCGCACCGGTCGCCGGCGGACGGCCGGCTCTGCCCGTCGGCTGACCCGAACGACCGGTCTGGGGCTGGGCATGGCGATGCTGTGGTTCAGCCTTCTCGTGCTCATTCCCCTGGCAGCCGTCATCGTCGCGGCGGCCGGCGGTGGATGGTCGACGTTCCGCGACGTGCTCACCGACCCCGGCACCGTTGCCACCCTGCGATTCACCCTGACCACTGCGGTGCTCGTAACCCTGCTGAACGCCGTCATGGGCACTCTCATCGCTTGGCTGCTCGTGCGCGACCGCTTCCCGGGCAAGGCACTGCTCGACCTGGTCATCGACATCCCGTTCGCGATGCCCACGATCGTGGCCGGCCTCGTCCTGCTCGCCTTGTACGGCCATGGCGGGCCTCTCGGCGTCGATGTCTCAGGTACCAAGCTCGGAGTGGTGCTGGCGATAGCCTTCGTCACGCTCCCGTTTGTGGTGCGGGCCGTCCAGCCCGTGTTGCAAGCCCTCGAAGCCGATGTCGAAGACGCCGCGGCATCCCTCGGTGCCTCCCGAGCGACCATCATGCGCCGCATCATCCTGCCCTCCCTGGTGCCGGCCATCACCGCGGGCGCATCACTCTCGTTCGCGCGTGCCATCAGCGAGTACGGATCGGTCGTGCTGATCAGCATGAACGCCCGCGGCGTCGATGTGATGTCGACCGAGACCTACCGGTACATCGAGGGTGGTGACACCGCAGCAGCGGCGGCAGTGGCCGTCATTCTGCTCGTGATAGCCCTGGCCAGCACCGTTGTGCTCGACGTGCTGCAGCGAACGGCGGCGCGACGTGACTGACACGACATCGCGACGACGTGCGCCCGCGTCGCCGGCCGTCTGGGTTGTGCGTGCCATCGTGGGCGCCTACCTGTTTCTGTTGGTCGGATGGCCCACGGCGTTTCTGCTGCGCCACACCTTCGCCGATGGGCTGCACGCGCTCACCGTCGCGCTGTCGGATCCCGACGTCGTGCACGCGCTCACGCTGACCTTGCAGACGGCGACGATGGCGGTGGCGATAAACCTGGTGTTCGGAGTCGGCATGTCGCTGCTGCTGGCCCGCTACGACTTCGTGGGCAAGCGGCTGCTGTCGTGGCTGATCGATCTGCCCCTCGCCGCCTCGCCCGTGGTCGTCGGTCTCGCGCTGCTGCTGGTCTACAGTCCGGTCTACGGGTGGTTCGGGCCCGCCTTGCGCACAGCGGGCATCGAGGTGGCCTTCGCGACGCCGGGGATCGTGATGGCCACCTGCTTCGTCGCGCTGCCTCTGATCATCCGTGAGGTGGTACCGGTGCTCACCGAGCTCGGCGACGACCAAGAGCAGGCGGCACGCAGCCTCGGCGCCGGCGCCTGGCAGACGTTCTGCCGTATCACCCTTCCCGGCATCCGCTGGGCCCTAGCCTACGGCGTGGTGCTCAGCCTCGCCCGCTCGCTCGGCGAGTTCGGCGCGGTGAAGGTGGTCTCCGGCCACGTCATCGGGCAGACCGCCACCGCCACCATTGCGGTGGAAAGCGCGTACCAGAACAACCACACCGATCAGGCCTACGCGATCGCCTTCGTGCTGGTGTTCGCCGCCGTGCTCTGCCTGATCGCCGTCGCGCTCTTGCATCGGCAGGATGCGCGCGAGAAGGGATGACCAGCAATGGGTATCGATGTGAGCGGGATCTCCAAGCGCTTCGGTGACTTCACCGCCCTCGACGATGTGAGCGTCTCGTTGCCGACCGGGCGGCTGACCGCGCTGCTCGGTCCTTCCGGCGGGGGCAAATCGACGCTGCTGCGCATCATCGCGGGCTTGGAGAGCGCAGACGAAGGCACCGTGCGCATCGAAGGCGAAGACGCGACGCACCTGCCTGCGCGCCGGCGCAACGTCGGCTTCGTCTTTCAGCACTACGCCGTCTTTCGGCACATGACCGTCGCGCAGAACGTCGCCTTCGGGCTGGATGTGCGCCGGCGGCGCGCGCTGCCGTGGTCGACGGCATCTCGCGCCGACAAGGCCCGGATAGCTGCGCGCGTCGACGAGTTGCTGCGTCTCGTGCACCTCGAACCGTTCGCGCATCGACTGCCGGCGCAACTGTCCGGAGGGCAGCGGCAGCGGATGGCGTTGGCGCGCGCGCTCGCCATCGAGCCGGCCGTGCTCTTGCTCGACGAGCCGTTCGGTGCACTGGATGCCCAGGTGCGCAAAGAGCTGCGCGAGTGGCTGCGGCGCCTGCATGACGAGGTGCCGGTCACCACGGTGTTCGTGACCCATGACCAGGAAGAGGCGCTTGAGGTCGCCGACGAGGTCGTGGTGATAAATCATGGCCGCATCGAGCAGATCGGTTCTCCCGAGCAGCTCTACGATCGTCCCGCGAACGATTTCGTGATGGGCTTCCTGGGAGACGCGACCCGGCTGCACGGTCGTCTCGTGCGGCCCCATGACATCGAGATCACCCGGGATCGATCGCGCGTCGACGCCGTGCGTGGAACCGTGTCGCGGCTGCTGCGTGTGGGTTATCAGGTGCGCGTCACAGTGCACACCGAGCACGGCGAGGTGGTCAGTGTCGAGTCGACGCGCCCGGAAGTGGCCGGTCTCGCCCTCGCCGAGGGCGAAACGGTGTTTCTGAGCACCGGCCTCGCAGCGGCCCCGGCCAGTCCGGACCAGGCGGTGCTGCAGAGCGCATAGCGGCATCCGCCGCCCCAGCACGCTCACCCTCCCATGACGGTGGCGAATTCCTCTGGAGATTCGCCATGTGGATCCCCGACCCACCATCACGGGTGACAATGAGGGCATGGGTCTTTTCGCATCGCGTCCAGAAGAGCCGTTCGAATGGGCCGGACTGCCCTCCGAGCCGCTCGTGCCACCCAGTGACGCGGAACTGCTCGAGACACCGCCGGTGGATCCCTTCGCGATATCAGCGAACTCGGACGGCACCTCGATCATGATCCGCATCGCCGACGACGCCGCAGCCTCCTCCTCTCCTGCCGAGGATCAGTAGCCGACCGCACCGTCTCCTCCCCAGGCACGAGTTATCCACCGATCGCCTCTCCCCCGCTGTGCCGGTCCTCGCCGACGGTCAGCATGGGGAGATGCACAACGACGAACTGACGATCCTGCGCTCTTCGACGGGCGCCGACTTCCTCGCAACGCTGCCGGCTCTGATCGGCCATACCGTGACCGACAGTCTTCTGGTCATTCCCTTTGCCGGAAAGCGCGCGCATGGCGTGATGCGCATCGACCTTCCCCCGGCCAGCGTCCACGCCACGGTGCATGACCGCATAGCCTCGCTCGCCCTGGGCGCGATGAGCCGCATTCACTGGTGCGACGGCGTCATGTTCGCTGTCTACACTGAAGAGACCTTCCCCGCCGGCTTCGCCGGACATGAGCGGCTCATCGCGCGTCTGGACGAGCGCTTCGAAGAGGCCGGGTTCCAGGTCAAAGACGCGTACTGCGTCGCCGCCGACGGGTGGTGCAGCTGGTACCAGGACGACCCGCCATTCGACGGCCATCCGCTTCAAGAGATCACCGCCAGCCCGTTGGCCGCCCAGGCCGCACGCGCCCGAGCCGGCGACGAGCTGCCCCGTCACGACGCACAGACCACGCTGCCGGCGCCCGATCCCGACACCGCCCTCGCGCTGACCCTCGCCGTCGAAGATCTGCTCGCCGGCGTCGAACGCGATGCCTTCGGGGTGCCGGTGGCTGCCGCCCTGCCCGATTCGATCGACTTCGTCGAAAGGTTGCTGCAACGCGACGCGGCCGAGACTCCCGTGGCACGCCTCGCGCAACTGACAGCCTTGAGCCTGCAGCGCTCCCACCGCGACGAGATGATGCTGCAGATGGCGTTCGGGCGCAAAATGGGGCGGCGCGCCCGGCGAGAAAACGAGCGGATGCTGGCGAAGCAGGCCGCCAGCGGGCTGTCGATGGACGACACCGTGCGCGCCGAACTCGACACGCACGGCGCCGCCGCGTTCGACATGGCCGAGTTGATCATCGGTGAGGGCGCCACCCAACCACGGCCTGCACGCATCTCCCGGGCAGTCGGCATCCTCCGCCACACCATCACCCATCTGCCCATCGAGCTGCGACCCGATTTGCTGTGCATGCTCGCCTGGCTGAACTGGGCACTCGGATCCAGCACGGTGGCCGGTGCACACCTCGACGCCGCACTGGCCATCGATCCCGAACACGGGATGGCCACGATCCTCCAGAGCCTGGTCACCGCCGGAAAGATCCCGCAATGGATCTTCACCCGCTACAACAATGCCGGCGCGGCACTGCGTCACAGTCAGAGCGGCAGGATCACACGGGAGCCGGCAGCGGCGACCCGCCGGTGACAGCGCTGCGCTGCGGCGTGGGATGATCAATGGGTGCAGGAGGACGCCACCGGAGAACGCGACGCCCCGGTGCCCCCTGTCGGTTCCGGCGTCTCGTTCGTGATGCCCGTGCTCAACGAGGCCGACTACCTTGAGGCGGCCGTGCACACGATCCTTTCTCAGGAGGTCGACGGCCCCGCCGAGATCGTCCTGGCGCTGGGGCCCTCCACCGACGGCACCACGGCCATCGCCCACCGGCTTGCGGCATCCGATCGACGAATTCTGCTCGTCGACAACCCGGGTGCCGACATCCCGATGGGGCTCAACCTCGCGATACGGGCCAGCCACCATCCGACCATCGTGCGGGTCGACGCGCATTCCGAGCTGTCCCCCGGCTATGTCACGGCCGCCCTTGCCACTCTCTCGCGCACACGGGCGGCCAACGTCGGCGGGGTCATGCGCGCAGACGGCCGCACCCCGTTCCAGCGGGCGGTCGCACGCGCCTACAACTCACCCATCGGGTTGGGCGGCGGCGCGTACCACGGCGGCGCGCAGGCGGGCGAGGCGGAATCGGCGTACCTCGGCGTCATGCGCCGCTCGGTGCTCGAAGAGGTCGGGCTCTTCGACGAGACGGTCCGACGCGGCGAAGACTGGGAGCTCAACCTGCGCATCCGCCGGGCGGGCTACCGGGTCTGGTTCGATCCTGCGCTGTCGGTGACCTATTGGCCCCGCGAGAGCTGGACGCGGCTCGCCCGACAGTTCCGAGCCACCGGCGCGTGGCGCGGGGAGCTGGTGCGGCGGTACGGGCGACGGAACTCGCTGCGATTCTTCGCCCCACCGGCCCTGGTGGTCGCCGTGCTCCTCGCGATCGTGGTGGGCGTCTTGCAGGCTGCACGGGTGCTGGGCGGCTGGGTGTCGGTGCTGGCGGGTCTCGTCTATCTTCCGGTTCTGGCCTACCTCGTCCTTCTCGGGGTCGTGTCGGCTGGGAGCGGCGGCGGGACGGGATGGCGCGACAGGCTGTGGACGCTCGCGGTGCTGCCGACCATGCACCTGGCGTGGGGGGTCGGGTTTCTGTCCGGCCTGGTCGCCGGTGCCGGTGGCACCGTGGACACCTCGCGCCTGGGCTCGCGCAACACCCCGCTGCCGTGACCCGGCTCAACGCGTGACGAATCCCTGATCCAGGATTCGCGCCACCACCCGCTCGGCGGCATGACCGTCATCGCGCGCATTGAACACCGCGCGCCACTGCTCGTAACGCTCGGCCCACGCCGTGGGGTCGTGCCGGGCTATCGCTCGGGTCAGCTCCTTCTGCGTGCTCACCAGCGGACCGGGCGCGCGGTCGGCCAGGTCGAAGTAGAAGTCACGCAATCGACCCTGATAGTGGGCGATATCGGGGGTGAAGAAGAACATCGGCCGTCGCGTCACCGAGAAGTCGAACATGATCGAGGAATAGTCGGTGATCAGCGCGTCGGATGCCGCCATGAGGTGGGCCGTGTCGGCGAAGGCGGTGACGTCGATCACGCGTGATCCGGCGGTGTCTTTTCCAGGCAGCAGGGTGCGGGAGTGGCCGCGCACCAGCACGACGGCCCCACTGTCACGCGCGAGCTTCTCGGCATCGAGGAAATCGACGATCTCTTCGCGATCATCGCGCCAGGTGGGCGCGTACAGCAGCACCCGCTCGTCGTCGGCGATGCCGAGCGTGCGCCGCGTAGCCCCACCGTCACCGGTCACGAGGACGTCGTTACGCGGATACCCCTCGACCCACACCGGCCGGCGCGTGAAGGCGTAGGCCGCGCGAAGGATGCGGGCCGAGTAGGGATTCTGCGCCAGCAGCACATCCCAGCGGCGTGACTCGCGCAGCACCGCGATGATGCGGCGCGGGTCGAATCCGCGGTGCAGCGCCAATCGCTTCAGCGGTGTGCCATGCCAGGTCTGCAGCACACGCTGCCCGCCGCGTCGTTCGAACCGGCGTCGCAGCCAGTCGTTGACCACCAGCAGCCGGGCAGCCCCTCGTGCGCGCCACCACTCCGGACTGCCCTCGACGACAGCAACCGAGCCGTCGGGCACCGCTACCGAGAGGTCCACCACGCTCCAGTACCGTGTGACGCCGGGCGCACGACGTACCAGTTCGGCGTCGATGGCACGGGGGTTGTCGCTGACGTTGCGCCCGTAGAAGCTCTCGAAGAAGACGGCGTTCTCCAGCTGCGCATTCGGACGGGTCGCATACCGTCGTTCCAAGGCCGCCTGCCCCTCCCACGAGTCGTACGCCGGGTCCAGCGGCGCACCGACACTCACCCGGCCGTCGTCGAGACTCGCTCGCAGCGTGCCGAGCATGGTGATCGGCACGGATGCCGCGGGCAGCTCGCCTCCGTCGACGCGCAGTTCGTAGTCGCCGCTGGGCAGCGGCAGGATCGGGCCGCCCCAGCGCGCAGCCTGCAGCGGCACCTTCGCGCGCCACGTCTTGCCGCGCCCAGTGATGCGGGCCACCGTGCGCGCCCGCGCACCGATCAACTCGACTGCCCGTGGCCGCGCTCCGGTTCCGGTCAGCACCAGTGCGGGCGCCTCGCCCGCCTCGAAGCGCACCTCGGTCATCGTGCCCCCTTCCGCACGCGACGCGTGCGTGCGATGATCGCCGCGTGCACCCGGGCAGCACTGCCGCCGTCGGCGAAGGCGTGCAGTGCCTCGCCGAGCGCACGCGCCCGAGCGATGCGTTCGGCACGCACCCGCTCGTCGCCGAGCACGGCGTCGATCTGCGCGACCGCTGCCGCCCAGTCTTGGGCCCAGTCCGGGCCGGCCACATCGGCGTAGGTCCCGTACATACCGCGTCGGGCGAGATAGTCATCGAGATCGGGCGCGAAAAAGACAGCGGGAAGCGGGACCAGTGCCGCGTCGAACACGAGCGATGAATAATCGGTGATCATCACGTCCATGCCCGGCAGCAGAGGTGCGACGTCGGCGACAAGGTCGCTGCCCAGCATCCGCACGCACTGCGTGGGCTGCGGCGGCACGTACCGGCCGACCCCGAGGGGATGCGAGCGCACGAGTAACACCGCGTCATGCTTCTCGAGCATCGCAATGATCTGCTCCCACGCGGCCGGATCGGGGATCGCCGCATCGGCGGCGCCGTCGCGCCAGGTGGGCGCGTACAGCACGAGGGGGCGATCACCGATCTCACCCACCGCCTGGGCGATCAGTGCCCGCGCCGCGCTGCGCCGACCCGCGGCATCCCCCCGCGACAATACGTCCACCCGCGGTTCCCCGGTCACCGGCACGTGGGCGTCGGAAAGCGAGAACGCCGATTCGAGCCGCCCGCGCACGATGTGCGACGCGGCCGGGATGAGATCGATCTGCCGCGTCGTGCGCCGATACAGCAGACGCAGCAGGGCCCGTAGCACGGCGGCGGCCGGCAGGCGCCGCACCACCGCGGGTAGTTGCACCGTCTCGGGTGAGTCCAGTCCGATTCGCTTGAGGGGAATCCCGTGCCACAGCTGCACGATGAAGGCCCCGGCTATCGCATAGCGGTTCACGTCGCCGAACCCGTGCGTGACCACCGCGACACGCGCCCGCGCGGTACGCCAGAATCCGCGCACCGAGTGTCGGCGAACGGTGCGGATCCCCCGGGCGGCGGCGTCGCGTTCTTCGCGCTCGGATCCGACGAGCCAGACTGAGGGATGCTGCGCCGCGGCCTCGTTCCACAGTGCCAGGGCGCCGTCGCCGATACCGGCGCCGCACCCGAACACCCATTCATCGGCGGATCGCGGAATGAACACGGTCGCGAGACGGCCGGCCGCATACAGGGGTATCCGCAGAAGCTTGGCCGCGTTTCCCGCGCCGAACGAGAAGGACGCCACCCCGCGAGCCTATCGCGAGGTGGCGTGCCTTCTCTGAGCGATCACTCGGCGAGCGTGCCCAGGGTGACCTCGGTGGTCTTGGTCTGTCCGTCGCGCACGAAGGTGACATCGGCCTTGCTGCCGGTGGCCAGCGCCCGCACCTGCGCGGTGAGGTCGACGGCCCCGGTGACGGGCACGTCGTTGAACTTCGTCACGATGTCGCCGGCGCGCAGTCCGGCCGCCGCGGCGCCGCCGCCATCGGTCACGTCGACGATGTAGGCGCCGGTGATCGTCGAGCCCTCGACGCTGGACGCATCACGCACACTCGCCCCCAGCAGACCATGCGTTGTCTTGCCGTCCTTCATCAGATCGTTGGCCACCCGGTGGGCGATGTCGGAGGGGATCGAGAAGCCGACCCCGATCGACCCGCTCTGTTCCGATGTCGATGTGCTGCCGGCCGATGCGATGGCGACGTTGATGCCGACCAGCTCGCCCTTGTTGTTGACCAGTGCGCCCCCCGAGTTGCCGGGGTTGATCGGTGCATCGGTCTGGATCACCGCGATCTTGATGGTGTCGGTGGTCTGCTGCGACTGACCCTGCCCCTGGCCGAAATCGAAGAAGAAGGGGTTGTCGCCCTGCTCGCCGTCGTTGTCACCATCACTCTGGCCGCTGTCGGGGGCGGCAGACGACGCGATCTCGATTGATCGGTTCAGTGCACTCACGATGCCGGTGGTCACGGTGTTCGACAGCCCCAGCGGGGCGCCGATGGCCACCGTCTGGTCGCCGACATTCAGGTTCGAGGAGTCACCCCAGGTGATCGGGGTGAGATCGGTGGCGCCTTCCAGCTTGATGACGGCAAGGTCGTAGACCGGGTCGGTGCCGACGATCTTGGCCTGGTAGATGTGGCCGTCCGAGGTGGTGACCGAGATCGTCGCGCTGCCGCTCTCACCGTCGAGCGTGACCACGTGCGTGTTCGTCAACACGTAACCGTCTTTGCTCAGCACGACACCTGACCCGGTGCCGCCGCTCTGCCCGGCCGTGACGTTGATGGTCACGACGCTGGGCACGACCTTGGTGGCGATGGCCGCTGTGGCATTGACGCTGTCGGTGTTGTTCACCGTCACGACCTGGGGACCCGCCGCCGTCGACGAGGCGCCCGTGGGTCCCCAGAGGTTGGGAGCAGCCCACGAGGTGCCCACGCCTGCCGCGCCCCCGACCAGCGCGGCCGCGACCAGAAGGCCGACCACCTTGCCCGCGCCCGACTTCTTCTTCTCGGGGGCAGGCGGGGTCACGCCCGACTGCGCGGTCAGCGGAATGCCGAAGCCCTGACCGGGGTAGGGCAGAGTCGGCGAGCTCGTGTCGGCCGGCGCCGGGTGCGACGGGAAGGCAGGCGCTGCCTGCGGACGAACGCCACCGGTCGGCGCGGCAGCCGGGGTGCTCGGTGCGCCAGCCGGGGTGCTCGGCGCGGCAGCCGGGGTGGCTGGTGGCACGGAGGATGCCGCACCCGGCGCTGCAGACGATGCGGCCGTCGACGGCAACGGCGGCACCGGCGGGATCGACGATGCGGAGTTCTCCTCGGGACGGATGTCCTGGTTCTCACTCATGGGGTGCTCCTTCTTGCTGACAGGTGCCAGCATGACGCCCGTTTCTGTGTGTTCGGTATGGCGGCGCCCCGATGACTCTATGCGGGTAGCGTGTGTCCTGTGCGAGAGATAGCGGGCGCGTGGCGCCGCGTTGCGGCCGGCGCGGGACTGCTCGGCACCGATGGCCGCAGTGCCCCGACGATCTTTGCCGAGATGACAGCGCTGGCAGTACAGACCGGGGCCATCAACCTCGGTCAGGGATTCCCCGACGAAGACGGGCCCCGCGTCGTGCTCGACACCGCCCGAGACGCCATCGCGAATGGCGCGAACCAGTATCCGCCGGGGCGCGGCATCCCGCAATTGCGCGAGGCGATAGCAGAGCACCAGCAGCGCTTCTACGGCCTGCACCTGGATCCCGACCGCGATGTGGTGGTCACCGCCGGTGCGACCGAGGCGATTGCCGCGGCGCTGCTCGCGCTCGTGGACGGCAGCGACGACGAGGTGGTCGTCTTCGAGCCCTATTACGACTCGTATGCTGCGTGCGTGGCCCTGGCCGGGGCCCGGCTGGTGACCGTCCCCCTGCGCTGGCCCGACTTCTCCCCCGATCTCGACGCGTTGCGGGCCGCGGTCTCAGATCGCACCCGAGTCATCCTCGTGAACGACCCGCACAACCCCACCGGCACCGTGTTCAGCGCCCACGTGCGCGACGAGATCGTCCGCCTCGCAGATCGTCATGACGCGATCATCGTCACCGACGAGGTCTACGAGCATTTGGCCTTCGATGCTGCGCACGTGCCGATCGCCACGCTGCCGGGCGCCGCCGAGCGCACCTTGTCGATCTCGTCGGGGGGTAAGACGTTCTCGGTCACGGGATGGAAGATCGGGTGGATCTCGGGACCGGCTGAACTGGTGGATGCGGTGCTGGCGGTCAAGCAGTTCCTCACCTACGTCAACGGCGCGCCATTTCAACCCGCGATCGCCGCCGGACTGGGTCTGCCCGGCGCCTTCTTCACCGGCATCGCCTCGGCTCTGCGCGAGAAGCGGGACCTCCTCGGCGAGGGTCTGGCAGCGGCGGGCTTCGCCGTCTCACAACCGCAGGGGTCGTATTTCACGGTGGCGGATGCCGCGCCGCTGGGTGCGCACGACGCGGGTGAGTTCTGCCGCGAACTGCCACGGCGGGCCGGTGTCGTGGCCATTCCGCTGACCGCTTTCGTCACCACCGAGCATCGCGCCGACTACGCCACGCTCGTGCGCTTCGCCGCATGCAAGCGGGTCGAGGTCATCGAGGAGGCCGCCGGGCGCCTGCGCACCGCGGTGTGAGCCTCACGCGCGCGGAACGACCTCGAACCGCCTCTGGCGCAGCACCGGATTGGTTCGGCGCACCGCCTGCAGTACAGCCGGATCCAGGTGGGCAACGGCGACATCCGTGGTCGTCCCCACTGCGGCTGTCACCAGCCCCTGCGGGTCGACGACGGCCGAATTGCCGACGCCCAGCGGCGGCGGATGATCAGCACCGGCGACATACACCGTATTCTCGATGGCGCGTGCCTGCAGCAGAGTACGCCAGTGGTGCTCTTTGAGCGGGCCACGCACCCACTCGGCCGGCACCAGCACGGCGTCGGCGCCGGCATCGACGATTCGTCGTGTGACCTCAGGAAAGCGCAGGTCGTAGCAGGTCTGCAGCCCGAATCGCACTCCCGAGACCGTGAAGGTCTCAGGGTCACAGATTCCGCCGGCTTCAACCCAGTCGGATTCTCGCTGCCCGAACGCGTCGTACAGATGCAGCTTGCGGTAGCTGGCCACCACCCCCGCTGCCCCGACAGCTGCCACGGTGTTGCGCACCTTTCGGCCGTCGGCACCGCGTTCGAGCAGCCCTGCCACCAGGTGCAGGTCAAGGCGTGCGGCCAGCTGCGTCAGCGCCGCGGTGAAAGGTCCGTGCAGATCCTGTGCGAGCGCGGCCAGCGACTCGTCGAACGGCTCGACGAAGGCACTGGAGTACTCCGGGAAGACCACCACCCGCGCGCCGCGGTTCACAGCGACCACGGCCAGGCGCTCGATCTCCCGCAGATTCGCGGCGGCGTCACCGGTCGGGGCGAACTGCGCGACCGCGACGGCGACCGTGTCGGTGGAGGGCATGGTCCCATCCTCACCCTGTGTCGCATCGGCGGCAAGCCGGGCACCGGCGGGCATAGCCTGGTGGCGGCATCCGCTCTGGAAGGGACCACATGACCGACTTCGCAGCTGAGCCGATGGATGACGAGGCCGCGCCGGCCCACATCCTCGCCGAGCGCCCGACGCGGGCCGACGAAGATGCCTACAAGCAGCTGGCGACGCTCGCCGCCAAGAGCGTCGCGGTCGTCTCGGCCGTGCAAGGACGGTGGGATGTCGCGGTGACGGTCACCGACTTCCTGTCGGTGTCGTACGACCCGCCCACCATGCTCGTGAGCCTGTTCTCGCTGTCACGCATCGCCGAGGCGGTGGTCGCGTCGGGACGGTTCGCGCTGAGCGTGCTCGCCCACGATCAGCGCGCTATCGCGGACCGACTCGGCGAGCCCGGCGCACCCCTGGTGGGACTTCTCGACCAGGTGCCGCACCGTCGCCGCGAGCCGGGCGGGCCCGCACTGGTCGACGGGGCCATCGTGTGGTTCGACCTGCACGTCGCGGCCGTGCACACGGCCGCCACCCACCTTCTGGTGATCGGCGAGGTCGTCGCCACCAGCGCCACGGCGCGGTGGAGCGCCCGACCCCTGGTGCGCTGGCGCTCGGACTACCAGTAGAAGGCGATGCCGAACTCGGCTCAGGCCGCCTCTTCGGAGGCGCCCTCACGCTTGACCGCCGAGATCTCAAACTCGAGCGTGATCTTCTCGGAGACCAGCAGCCCGCCGGCATCCAACGGCATGTTCCACTCAAGGCCGTACTCGCGCCGGTCCAAGCGTCGCGTTCCCTCGAACCCGCCACGCAGCGCGCCGAAGGCATCGCGGTGCACGCCGGTGAACTCGATCGGCACGGTGATCTGCTTGGTCACATCGCGGATCGTCAGCTCGCCGAACACGACGAGCGCGTTCTCGCTCACTTCCTCGATCCGGGTGCTGCGGAACACGATGTCGGGCCAGGTCTCGGCGTCGAAGAAGTCGGCGCTGCGCAGGTGCTCGTCGCGCTGCGCGCTGCGCGTGTCGACGCTGGCGACCCGCAGCACGACCTCGGCGGTCGAGTTCTCGGGCTCGTCGAGGTCGACGTGCAGTGCACCGGCCACATCGTTGAAGGCCCCGCGAACAGTGGACACCATCGCATGCTTGGCCGAGAAGCCGATGCGTGTGTGCGCAGGATCGAAGTCCCAATCGCCGCTCAGGTCGAATTCTTCTTGGGTCACGTTCTTCCCATCGGTTGTTGCACGAACTTCCCCAGTCTGTCACCTCGCGAAAACGAGGAACGCCGTGTGAGAGCCTTCTCCTCTTCGCCGCTGCTCCAGAACGGGGGCCAAAAGAAGAAGGGCCCCACGTGTGTGGGACCCTTCTTCTTCTTGTTGCGGGGGCAGGATTTGAACCTACGACCTCTGGGTTATGAGCCCAGCGAGCTACCGAACTGCTCCACCCCGCGGCACATCAATAGCCTAACATGCCGCGGGTGTCGGGGCGAATCGACTCACTGGCCCCCGGAGAGCTGCAGCAGCGTGTTCAGTGCCTGCGTCAGCCGGGTGTCGGCCTCGCCGTACTTCGTCCAATCGCCCGCCTTCATCGCCGCTTCGCGGTCGGCCAGTGCCTGCTTGGCCTCTTGCAGGGCGGCCTGGAACGCCACCGACGTGTCGGGGTTGACGCCGGTGTCCGAGCCGGTCCCCTCGGTGGCCCCGGGCGTCGGAGTCTGCGTCGGAGTGACGTTGCTGTCACCGGTGGAGGCACCGGAGTCGCCGCCGAACAGTGTGTCCAGCGCCTCGGCGAGAGTGTCTTCGAACGCCACCTTGTCGCCGAAGGCCACGAGCACCTTCTGCAGCGTCGGCAGCTTCGTCGCCCCGGCCGACTGCACGTACACCGGCTGCACGTACAACAGGCCGCCGCCGACGGGGAGGGTCAGCAGGTTGCCCTTGAGCACCTGCGAATCACCCTGCTTGAGCAGGTTGAAGTACTGCGAGACGGTCGGCTCAGCGTCGAAGCTGTTCTGCACCTGCCCGGGCCCGGGCACCGGCGTATCGGCACTGATCTCCAGCATCCGCAGTTTGCCGTAATCCGAAGCCTTCTCCCCAGCTTCGTCACCCGCGTTCGAGTCGACGGCGAGGTAGCCCATCAGCACGTTTCGCGAATCGCTGCCCGCGTTGGATGCTGGGATGAAGCTCGTGAACATCGAGTACTGCGGGTCGTCCTGGCCCGGCATCTTCATCGTCAGGTAGTACGGCGGCTGCAGTTCGTCGGGGTTCTGCGGGTCGTCGGGCGTGATCCACTTGTTGTCGCCCCGGAAGAACGACTGCGGGTCGTCGACGTGGTAGGTGCTCAAGATCGAGCGCTGCACCTTGAACAAATCGGTCGGGTAGCGCACGTGGCTCATCAGCGCACCGCTCATCTGTGAGAGCGGCTTGACCGTCGACGGGTAGATCTTCTCCCACGTCTGCAGCACCGGGTCGTCGGCATCCCATGCGTACAACGTCACCTTGCCGTCGTACGCGTCCACCGTGGCCTTCACCGAGTTGCGGATGTAGTTCACGTCGTCCATGGCGATGGTCGGCCTCGGATTCGACGAATCGGCGATCGCCTGCGAGAAGCTCGTCGTGTGCGAATAGGGGTAGCTCGCGCTGGTCGTGTAACCATCGACGATCCACACGATCCGGCCGTCCACCACGCTCGGATACGGGTCGCTGTCCAGCGTCAGGTACGGCGCCGCCTTCTGCACCCGGGTGGCCGGGTCACGATCGTAGAGAATCTGCGAGTCGGCGTTGATGCTGTCTGAGAACAGCACCTGCTCGGACTGGAACTTCAGTGCATAGACCAGGCGGTTGAACCAGTTGCCGATGTTGGGTCCGCCGTCACCGGTGAAGGTGGTCTTGACCTCGTTGGCACCGGTGTCGCTGCCGGAGAGATAGTCAAGCTCGATCGGCGGTGACCCCGCAGGCGAGCCCACGATCGAATACGTCGGCGAGTTCTCGCCGAAGTACACCCGAGGTTCGTAGTCTTCATCGGAGAGGAAGCCGGCGGCGGGGATGCCGCGCTCGAGGAAGACCGGCTTGCCGTCGCTGGTGCGCGCGTTGCCCTTGGCCACGACGATGCCGTAGCCGTGCGTGTAGATCTGCGTCGTGTTCTGCCACGAGGCGTTGGCGCCCAGGGCGTTGAGATTGAGCTCGCGCACCGACACGACAGCATCCTGGCTGGTTCCGTCGATGTCGTAGCGGTCCACGTCCATCGGATTCTGGAACTGGTAGTACGACCGGTACTGCTCGAGCTGCTGCACCGTGGGCGGAATGATCGCCGGGTCCATGATGCGAATCTGCGCGGTCGTCTCGGCGTCGGAGCGCAGCTGGCCCTTGGTCGCATCCGTCTTCGCGGCGAAGTCGGTCGATTCCATGCCCTCGACGTTGTAGGCGGCCTTGGTGGCGTCCATGTTGTTCTGGATGTACGGCTTTTCCAGCGTCAGCGCGTTGGGCCGCACCTGCACCAGGTTGACCGCCCATGGGTAGGCCATGCCCAGCACAATCGCCGAGACCACCAGCAGAGCGGTCGCGATCAGCGGATACCGCCAGTGGCCGATCACGGCGGTGACGAAGAACAGCAGCGCCACCAACGCCGCGATGATGGCGAGGATCATCTGACCGGGGATCGTCGCGTGCACCTCGGTGTAGCCGGGGCCGGTGATGGTCCCGTTGTCTGAGACCAGGGTCTTGTAGCGGTCCAGCCACAGGCTCGCCGCCTGCAACAGCAGATACACCCCCGCCAGCACCGCGAACTGGATGCGTGCCGCACGTGAGATGCGCAGTTCGCGGTTGGCGATGCGCACCGAGCCGTAGAGGTAGGCGACCACGGCCGACACCAGCAGGCAGATGAGCACCACTGCCGAGGTGAATCCGAGCAGCGCGCTGTAGAACGGCATCGCGAACATGTAGAAGCCGGTGTCCAGCCCGAACTGCGGGTCGGTGACCGAGGTGCTCGTGCCGTTGACCCACATGGCCACGGTCTCCCACTGGGTGGATGCCGCGAACCCGGCGAAGAAGCCGAAGAAGATCGGGATGCCCCACATCCCCAGCCGTCGCAGCGGTTCGACGACCTCTTGGTAGCGGTCGAGCTGCGCGCTCAGCCGCGCGTAGACCGGACGCAGTCGGTAGGCGAGCTGAATGCACAGCCACACCGGAATGGCCATGCCCAAAAATCCGACCGCGAACATGCCGATCCGGGCCAGCCACTGCGTGGTCAGCACTCCCGCGAACCCGAGCTGGTCGTACCACAGCCAGTCGGTGTACAGATTCGCGAAGATGAAGAACGCCACCACTATCGCGGCGATCACCACCAGAGAGATGGCGAGGACGCGTCGCGAGCGACGGGGCGTGGCCGGAGCGGGGGCGGGTGTCGAGGTCACCACCTCATCCTAAGAGGGGGTCTGTGTGGATCGGGTGAGAACGCTCAGGATGAGCTGCATGTGGGAAGCTTGTCGAGGTCGCCGCCGCCGCGGATGGTCTCCAGCACCTGCAGCGACTGATCCAGGGTGCTCACCGAGAACACGCGCAGCCCCGAAGGCACATGCCCGACGACCTCGTCGCAGTTGGAGGCGGGCGCGAGGAAGTAGGTGGCTCCGGCTCCCTTCGCGCCGTACAGCTTCTGCCGGATGCCGCCGATCGCGCCGACATCGCCCTGCGCGTCGATGGTGCCGGTCCCGGCGACGTTCGCCCCTCCGTTGAGGCTGCCCGGCGTGAGAGTGTCGATGATGCCGAGGGCGAACATCATGCCTGCAGAGGGGCCCCCGACGTTGTTCAGCTGGATGGTCACGTCGATCGGGAAGTCGAAGTCGGTGAGCAGCGTGACGCCGATCAGCCACATCTTCTCGCCGTTCACCGTCGCCTGGTTCGGCGTGACGGTGACCGTCGAGGTTGTGCCGGCGCGATCGATCGTCAGCGTCACGGGGTCGCCGGCCCCCCGTGCTATCACGTCGCGCAGCGTCTCGGCGTCGGTGATGGCTGTGCCGTTCGCGCGGGTGATCACGTCGTCTTTGCGCAGCACGCCTTGCGCGGCCGAATCGTCGGTGAGCGAATACACCGTCACTTTCGGATGCACGTCGTAGCCGAGATGGGTGAGGGCAGCGGCGGTGGCCTCCTTCTGCGAATCGGTCATCATCTCGGCCGACTCCTGCTGGCGCTCTTCGGTGGTCATCCCCTGCGGGAAGACCGCATCGATGGGCAGCACGGCCTTGGACGGGTCGAACCACGCAGCGGCCAGCTGCAGCCACGACGGCGTGCGCTCGCGGTTTCCCACCGCCTGCACCGTGAGCAGGTCGAGGGTGCCGGCGGTCGGGTACGTCGTGGCGCCGTCGACGGAGATCAGGGGCACCTTCTCGCCGGTGGAATCGGCGACGGTGCCGAGGGTGTTGAAGACCGGACCGGGACGCTGGATCACATACCCCGTGGGCAGGAATGTGAGCACGAGCAGCACGACCAGCGAAACGGTCAACGCCCAGGCCCCCACCACGACACCGCGTGGGCGGCGCCGTCGAGGAGCGGGCACCACAGAGAGGTTCTCGTCGAACAGCGTCACCGGCACCTCTTGAGCAATCGTTCGCGGCCGGCGTACTGACATCGCGTGCAGTGCCGGGGATCGGAGTGATCCGTGCGACTAGCGTAGAACCACACCCCCAGACCGTGCTGAAAGGCGGCTGAAGTGGCAGACGACGACCGCGATCCGGAAGAGGACTTCCAGGAGATGCTGCGCAGGCTGTTCGGCGGACAGGACGGCAACTTCGATGCGGATCAGCTCGAGCAGTTGCGCGCCATGGGCGTCGATCCCGCCATGATGGAAGGCGTCATGCGCCAGCTGCAGGCTGCGTTCAGCAGCGCACCGGCCGGTGGCATTTCGTGGGATGTCGCTCAGCGTCAAGCCCTGCACATCGCCAACCAGAGCGATCTGGGAGTCACCAGCGGGCAGCGCGGCGAGTTCGACCAGGCATTCGCCCTGGCCGCCCTCTGGCTGGGTGAGGTGACCACGATCTCAGAGCTGGCCGAGCCGGCGCGCGCTCTCACCCGTGGCGGGTGGGTGGAGGCGACCATGCCGGTGTGGCAGGAACTGGCCGAACCGGTGGCCACCAGCATCGCCGATGCTCTCACCGAGGCGATGCGCAGCCAGGCCCCCGACGACATGCAGCAGGCGATCGCCGGTGCGGGAAAGGTGATGCGCACGATCGGCGGGAGCCTGTTCGCCAGTCAGCTCGGCCAGGTGATCGGTCGGCTGTCGCTGGAAGTGGTCTCCGGCGGCGATGTCGGCATCCCGGTGATGCCCGACGGCCGGGCGGCGATCCTCCCGCAGAACTTCGACGATTTCGGTCGCGACCTCGAAGTGCCCGAGGACCAGCTCGCGTTGTATCTGGCCACCCGTGAACTCGCCCACGCGCGGCTGTTCCGGCACGCGAAATGGCTGCGACTGCACGTGATCAGTCAGATCACCGAGTTCGCGCGCGGTGTGCACGTCGACATGGACGCTCTGGAAGATCTCGCCTCGCGCTTCGACCCGCAGCATCCCGATGAACTGCGGCAGGCGCTGGAAAGCGGTGCGCTGCTCCCCCAGCGCTCCGACGCGCAGACGGCGGCGCTGACCCGGCTCGAGAACCTGCTGGCGCTCATCGAGGGGTGGGTCGAGGTGGTCACCGCCGACGCCACCGGCAGGCTGCCGCACGCGGTGCGCATCGCCGAGGCCGTACGCCGCCGGCGTGCGGTGGGCGGACCGGCTGAGAAGGCCCTGGGGTCGCTTGTCGGACTCGAACTGCGACCGCGTCGCATGCGCGAGGCTGCCGCCATGTGGCGTGCGGTGACGGATGCTGTGGGCCCGGCCGGTCGCGATGCGCTGTGGGACTATCCCGACCTCATGCCGACCTCCGACGACATCGACGACCCGAGTGCTCTCATCGCGCGGGTGCAGGCGCACGCCCGCGGCGAGCAGCCGGTGCGCGACGAGATGGACGAGGCACTCGATGCCCTGCTGCGCGGGGATGTGCCGCCGGCATCCGCGGACGACGAGACCGGCGACGATCCGCCCGAGGAACAGCGCCCCGTCTGACACACCGTTTCCTCCCCAGGCGGGGTGGATCGGGGTCTTTTCGGGTTCGCCTGTGGAAAACCGCACGGCTGGTCGTCGACGGGCGCACAATCGGGGAATGCCGAACCTCGACCCCGCCCATCCGCCGCTGTGGCGGTCGCCCGACTGCCTGCAGTTCGGCCCCGACGCCGTCGCCGTGCTCGAGCATCCCGATCGCTGGCAGCAGCGCATGATCAGCGAGCTCGAACGTGGTTTTCCGGACTCGGCGCTCGACCCCGTCGCCATCGCTCTTGGGGGGACCGCATCGCGAGCGCGCTCGCTGCTTGCGCAGCTCGCCCCCGCATTGCGGCCACCTCCGCGATCGGGTCCGCCCGCGGTGACTCTGCGGGCGCTGGGCACCGATGTCGTTCTGGCCGCGCACGAGGTGGCTCGCGGATTGCGCGAAGCCGGGGTCGAACTGGTCGACGACACGGTCCCGACGGCCACGGCGCTGCTGGTCGCGGCCCATGTCGTCGATCCCGCCGCCATCCGACCGCTGATGCGCGCCGACATCCCTCATCTGGCCGTCGTGCTGCACGGCGACAGCCTGACGATCGGGCCGCTGGTACGACCCGGGGTGACCGCCTGCCTGCAGTGTGTCGAAGCAGCCCGGAACGACGTCGATCCGGCATGGCCCGCGCTGGCGGCACAGCTGCTCACCGCTGCGGCCCCGCCCTCGCCGCGAGGGCTCAACGTGGAGGCGGGCCTGGTTGCCGCGCGACTGCTCAGCGAGTCTGCCGCGCCGGACGGCTCCGCCGGCTCGGTGACTGTGTTCGCGGGCTCGATGCGCCGGCGTTGGCGGATGCATCGACCGCACGCAGACTGTGGTTGCCGATTTCCTGCAGAAAGCGCGAGGGCGATCTCTGCGCCCGTGACGCGTTCCCCCGAGACCAAGACATCGACAGCGATCGCGCAGCCCGCGTGATGCCGACATATGCCAGTCGTCGCTCTTCGTCCACCTGCTCGAAGGTCGTGGCGTACGAGATCGGCAGCAGCCCCTCGCTGACGCCCACCAGGTGCACGTGATCCCACTCCAGTCCCTTCGCCGCGTGCAGGGTGGCCAGGGTCACCGTGCGCATCGCAGGTTCGTGCTGGTCTTTGGCGCGCGCCAACAGCTCGTCGGTGAACACACGCAGGCTCGTACCCTCGGGAGCCTCTTCGGCCAGTCGCAGCAGCGCACGGCGCGCCTCCCAGGCGTCGCGCAGGGCCCCGCCTGCCGGCGGGGGTTCTTCGGTGAGTCCGAGGGAACGCAACACGTCGCGCACCGCGGTGAGAAACCCCCCTGACAGGGGAGCCACTGATGCTCCCCGCAGCGCCAGCACAGCCTGGCGCACCTCGGGCATGTCGAAGAAGCGTCGACCACCCAGCACGGTCGTGGGCACCTGTTCATCGGCGAGGGCACGAATCAGCTCGGCCGACTGCGCGTGCGCGCGGTACAGCACCGCGATGCGCCGCGGATCGGTGCCCTCGCGCACCTGGGCGGCCACGGATGCCGCCACCCCGCGGGCCTCGGCGACATCGTCGTCGTATGCGGCCGCGACGGGCACCGGACCGGGTGCGGCATCCGTCGCCGCCTGCAGACGCAGCGCCCCGGGACGGCCCCGCATGAGCTCGTTGGCCACCCCGAGGATCGCCGCATCACTGCGGTAGCTCGTCTCCAGGCGCACCACCCGCGCATCGGGATACCGGGAGCCGAAATCGAGCAGATACGATGCATCGGCACCGGCGAACGAATAGATGGTCTGGCTCGCGTCGCCCACCACGCACAGGTCACGCCGATCGCCCACCCACAGCTGCAACAGGTGGTGCTGCAGCGGCGAAACGTCCTGGAACTCGTCGACGGTGAAGTGCCGGTACTGCTCGCGCACCTCGGCGGCCACGCGCGGCTCTGCCTCGAGCATTCCGGCGCAGGCCAGCAGCACGTCTTCGAAGTCGAGCTGGCGCCGTTCGTCTTTGAGCTTCTCATAGGCGCCTTGCAGGTCGACCACGCGATCGACGCTGAGCCGGCCCACACCCTGCGGGCGCGCCTTCGCGTATGCGTCGATGGAGCGCATCGTCACCTTGCGCCACTCGATCTCGCTCGCGACATCCCGCAGCGTCGGCGTGTCCAGACGAAGGCCGATGCCGTCGGCGGCATGTGCGAGCAGCCGCACTTTGTTGTCGGCGATGGCCGGAGCGGTATCGCCGGCGACGGTGGGCCAGAAGTAGTTCAGCTGCGAGAGCGCCGCCGCATGGAAGGTGCGCGCCGCGACGCCGGCGACGCCGAGGGCACGCAGACGTCCCCGCATCTCGCCGGCGGCCTTGGAGGTGAACGTCACCGCCATGACCCGGTTCGGCGAGTACGCGCCGGTGTCGACGCCATGCGCGATGCGGTGGATGATGACGCGGGTCTTTCCGGTTCCGGCCCCCGCCAGCACGCACACCGGCCCGCGCAGAGCCGTCGCCGCCTCTCGCTGCCGCTCGTCGAGACCTTCCAGCGCGCGCTCGCTCATGCGCTCTCCGCATACCACTCGGCGATGAGGCTGTGCGCAATCGAGGCCCGCCCGGGCAGCAGCAGCCGATCGTCGGCGGGGGCGGCCTCCCGACGCCCCAGGGCTTCACCGATCTCGGTGCGGGTGAACCAGCGCAGCGCGGCGATCTCCTCACCGTCTGCGTGCGCCTGCGCGTCGTCGACGGCTCGTGCGCGAAAACCCAGCATGAGGGAGCGCGGGTACGGCCACGGTTGCGACCGCCGGTACTGCACGTCGTGCACACGCACCCCCGCCTCTTCGAACAGCTCGCGCTCCACAGCGGCCTCGGCCGATTCGCCGGCCTCGACGAAGCCTGCGAAGCACGAGAACCGGTTGGCGCCCCACAGCGTGTTCGACCCCAACAACAGCCGGTGGGGCGACGCAGCGCTGGTGACCGCGACGATGACGGCCGGGTCGGTGCGCGGAAAATGCTCGGTGCTGCAGTTCGCGCACTGTCGCGACCACCCTGCGCTGCGCACCTGGGTGGCCGCACCGCAGCGAGGGCAGTATACGGAGTCGCCCAACCAACGGCCCAGGGCTATAGCCATCGCCAGTATGTCGGCGTCAACGGGTGAGAGCGCACCGCCCACCGTTCGCAGCGACGCCCAGGTGCCTTCGGAGCCTTCGTGCGCCTCGACCCGGGCCAGCAGCAGTGCCGCGCCGTCGTCGGCGCGGCCGAGGAACGCCCAGGCGGCATCGACGGGCGCTTGGTCGGCACGCGACCACCGCAGCCGCAAGGCGGAGTCGCCGCTCACCTCGACGCGATCACCGCGTACCACCAGCACGCGGGTGGTCGGGTCCGAACGCAGCCGCGGGATCAGAGCGTCATCAGCGCGTTCGGCCGCGCTGCGATCAACAAGGGCGCGACCCGTGACGCGCGCGTGCGTGTCTGCATGTGCCGTCATCGATACCTCCGTGCCGGGCGTGGCGACGCACCCGGTCGCCCGGCCCGACCTACCCTGGGGGCATGGCACGTTCACCCCTCACTCTAGCGGCGACAGTGACCTCAGCCTGGCCCGGAGCGAACGTCGTCGACGTGCGTGCGCTCAGCGAAAACGCGGCCGGTAGGTTCGATTCGGCCGTCGCCTCACTCGCCGATGGCTCACGTGTGGTGGTGCGGGTGGCCACCGATGCCGACGCCTCGGCCGAGCTCGACGCCGAGGCCCGCGCCCTGACCGCGCTCACCAGCGGCGTGCGCGCACTGCTGCCGTTCCGCGCGCCGGTTCTGCACGGTCGTGCCACACAGGACGGGCACACCGCGGTAGTCGTCGACTTCCTCGACGGCTACCGCGTGGATGCCGCGCACGTACCCTCCGGCCGCGGGGTGGCCACCTCGCTGGGCTCGGCCATCGCCGCCGTTCATGCTCTTCCCGAATCCGTCGCGCGGGCCGAAGACCTGCCTCAGCGCACTGCCGCGCAAGCCCGCGACGACGTATCGCGGCTGCTGGATCGCGTGGCGGCGAGCCACCGCGTGCCGGTCTCGCTGCTGTCTCGGTGGTCGCGGGCACTGGCCTCGGATCGGCTGTGGCGATTCGAACCGGTGCTCACGCTCGGGGGAACAACGGCGGATGCTTTCGTGTTCGAGAACCGCCTCGGCATCCCGACCGTCACAGGTCTGCTGAGCTGGCAGGGGTTGAGCGTGGGCGACCCGGCGCTCGATGTGCGCTGGCTCTCTTCAGCACCCGAGGGCGCCGAGGATGTGCTCAACGCGTACCTGGCCGGAAGCGTGCGCACCCCCGACGCGGCCCTGCGCATCCGTGCGCGCCTGTACGCCGAACTCGAGTTCGCGAAGTGGCTCGTGCACGGGCACGAGATCGGCGACGACGGGATCGTCGACGACGCCGAGGGCCTTCTCACGTCGCTCGCCGACACCGTCGTCGATGACGATCTGCTCGCCGAGGACGACCTCGACGTCGACGAGGCGATCGCGCTGATCGGCCGGTTGGCCGCCCCCTCCGCCTCCGACGTCGACACCTCGATGCAGACCGATGCATACGACGCGAGCGACACTTCGTTCTTCGCCGACGACGGCATCGTCGGCGACGACAGCGCTGACGCATCGGATCAGGAGGCGACAGCCCCCCTGCAGTTCTCTGCGTGGGTCGCCGACGGCGCCGACGATGACGACACCGCGCAGCGCGACCCTGACGCTGCCGAGGCCGGCCGCGCCGCAGAAGCCGCACTGCGCCGCTGGGCGTCATCCTGACTCATCCGCGCACGATCAGGTCGTGCGCGAGGTAGAACAGCGTGACATCGATCCGGTCCAACGGCACACCGTGCTTGGCGTGGTAGGCCCGACGGTAGAGCTGCAGCTGCAGCAGCCGCGCTTCACGCTCCGCATCGTCGCGCGGCGCGGCTCCCGTCTTCCAGTCGACGATCTCAATGCGCTCGCCCCGCCGGTAGACGGCGTCGAGCTTGCAGATGGCCAGGTGCGGGGTGCCGTCGAGATCGGTGAAGGGAAAGTCGATCTCTGTCTCCACCTCCAGTGGCGCCAGTTCGGCCCACTCCGAGCGCTCGAACGCCTCCTGCAGGCTGCGCAGCGCCGCGGCATCCGCATCGGCCGTCGCTTCGTCCGCCGACTCCCACAGGGCATCGTCGAGCGACCCCGCGGCGCCGACGAGCCCCGAGCGATGCTCGACCCAGGCGTGGAAGAGCGTGCCCAACCGCGTCTGCCGGTAGGGGCGCTCGGGCATCGGCCGGGCGATCGCGGCCACCGTGCCCGCGTAGTCGGCGACGAAGTCCTTATACCGCGAGGCGGGGATGCGCACCGGAGCAGTCGCAGCGGCCGGACGGCCGCGCGCGGCCCGCTCGGCCAGCAGAAGGGTGAGGTCATCGTCGGCGGCAACCGGGTCAGCCCGCTGTGCGACCCGCACGGCGGCGGCCGCGTTCTCGACCCGCTCCCGCCGGGTTCCCAGGGGATCCAGCGGCCAACTCAGCAGGCGGCGGCGTCCGTCGAACGGGTTCTCGCCAGGCGCACGGTCGGGCAGAGCGATGTCGAGGGCCTCGGCGATCTCGACCAGGAACGGACTGTGCCCGCGCGGCTTGACGGTGCCCGCCCATGGTGAGGCCGTCAGCAGCAGGTGATCGCGGGCGCGGGTGACGGCCACGTAGGCGAGCCGGCGGTCTTCGTCGACCTGACGGCGGCGGTTCTGCTCTTCGAACCGCTCGATGGCCTGCTTCAGCTCTTGCTGGGTCTGTGCCGTCTGCCACCCCAGCACCGGCAGCCACTGGGCATCGCCGCGGAACTCGTACGGAAGGATCCCGAAGCCCAGCCAGCCCGCCTTGTCTTTGGGCGCGGTCGGAAGTTCGGATTCGACCATCCGAACGACGGCGACGGCATCCCACTCCAGCCCCTTCGAGCCGTGGATGGTCAGCAACTGGACCACGTCGTCTTCGGGCGGCTCGGTGCGCGGCGCGAACTCGTCGAGCTGCTCGGCATGATCCAGCCACGCCAGCAGAGAGGGCAACGACCCGGTCTCGTCGGCTGCCAGAAACGCATGCACCTCGTCAAGGAACGCGCGCAGCTGGGCCGAGGCGATGCGTGCCGGCCCCCGCGCCTCGTTCGCGGCCAGTTCGACATCGAGGCGAAGCTCGAGTTCGATCATCCGCACAAGTTCGGCGATCGGCTGCGACGCCGACTGCCGCAGCCCGGCGAACACCGCGGCGGCTTCGCGCAGCCGCTCTCGTGCTGACGCGGTGAATCCGGCGAGCCATCCGTGGTCATCGGGCACGCGCAGAACGAAATCGAGTGCGTCGATCAGCGACCCTTGCTCGTCGCCCGACGACGTGCGGATCCGCTCAGACACCTCGGGGGTCAGCCGCTGCAGCGCCGCATCGTGCTCGCTGATCCGCCGGGCCAGCTGCGCCAGCACCCGCAGATCGGCGAGCCCTATCCGCCAGCGGGGACCCACCAGCAGCCGGATGAGGGCTGAGCCCGCGCGCGGGTCGCAGATCACGCGCAGCGCGCTGACGACGTCGACGACCTCGGGCGTGGACAGCAGTCCCCCGAGCCCCAGGATGCGATGCGGGATGCCGCGCACGGCCAACGCGTCCGCGAAGCGCACCATGTGCTTCTTGCTGCGGAACAGAACGGCGCCGGTCGTGGAGCGACCTTCGACGGCACGACGGGCACGCACGTTCTCGAACCACTCGGCGACCCGTTGCGCCTCGGTCTCGACGTCGTCTTCCACGGCGATCTCGACCGCCCCGCGCGGCGCCTGAGGCCGGGCCACGAGCTCACCCACGGGAATCGGACTCGAGGCCGCCAGCGGCGTGAGCACCGCGCCGGCGGCCGACAGCACGCGTGCGCTGTTGCGCCAGCTGGTCATCAGCGAATACCGGCCCGCCGCACCGTCGGGGGCGAACGCGCTCTGAAAGCCGCCGAGGTTTCCCGCGCTGGCGCCGCGCCATCCGTAGATGGCCTGGTGCGGGTCGCCGACGGCCATCACCGTCGCTCCGGCGAAAAGTCCCGACAGCAGTCGGGTCTGCACGACCGAAGTGTCCTGGTACTCGTCCAGCAGCACCACCCGATACCGACCCCGCAGCTCAGCAGCCACCGCCGGATGGGAGTCGACGACTTCGAGAGCCCCGGCGACCTGATCAGAGAAGTCGAGCACGCCCAGCCGCCGCTTCTGCACCGCGTACTCCCGCGCCAACTCGACCAGGATCTCGAGGGCGTCGACATTCGTCGACGCCGAGGCGACACCGGCGTAGACGGTCGTTCCTTTTCGCGTGGAGGGCGCCTCGAGCACGCGGCGGAACCGGGCCGGGAAGGCG
This sequence comes from Microbacterium protaetiae, assembly GCF_004135285.1. Taxonomy (NCBI): domain Bacteria; kingdom Bacillati; phylum Actinomycetota; class Actinomycetes; order Micrococcales; family Microbacteriaceae; genus Microbacterium; species Microbacterium protaetiae. Next base: position 3,082,734 of record NZ_CP035494.1, on the reverse strand, counting down.
GCGAGCTGGTCGAGGTCGACGAGGTTGTCGACGGCGTCGCGGGCGATGCGCAGGGCGGCATCGATGACAGTCCGCGGGGCGCGGTCGATGTTCTCCAGCCGTTCGTCGTCGCAGCCGAACACGACCCGGCGCATGAGCAGCCACGCCGCCGTCTCGCTCATCACGACCGCCTCGGGGTCACGTCCGATTCGCACCGCGTGCTCCCGCACGATCGAATCGGCGAAGCTGTTGTAGGTGGCCACCGTCGGCCGATGCAGCAGGGTTTCGTCGTCGCCGACAGCCGGCTCGGCGCCGATCCGTTCGGCGAGGTCGGCCATGGCCTTCCGCCGTGCGCGATCCGAGCCCCCGTCACGTTCGAGGTCGGCGAACACCTGCAGCGCGCCGTCGGCGTGCAGCCGGGGCAGGTGCGGCAGAAGACCTTTCCGCTCGAACTCTGCGAGGCGTGCCAGCCGGCGCTGGATGCGCTCGGCCAGTTCGCCGGCGGCCTTGCGGGTGAAGGTGAGGCCGAGCACCTGATCACGTCGGACGATGCCGTTGGCCACGAGCCAGACGACGCGGGCCGCCATCGTCTCGGTCTTTCCGCTGCCGGCGCCGGCGACCACCAGCGCGGGAGCCAACGGCGACGCTATCACTTCGGCCTGCTCGGCCGTCGGGGCGAACTGCCCGAGCGCGGCCGCGATGAGGCCGGGGGTCAGCAGTGGCGCGCTCACGACGCGCTCACCACCCCGATGGTGTGGATGCGGCACAGCCCGTGACTGTGCTCATCGCGGCAGTGCTCTTCGAACGGGGCCGTGAAGCGCGCCGCCTGCATCACCTCCACCGCCGCGCGCACCCGTTCCGTGAAGGCGACGCGGGTCTGATCATCGAAGGGCGGCTGCCAGGGCTCGGCGTACTCCTTGCCCTTGGCCGACGGCCGCAGGACCAGCAGCTTGGCGCCTCCGGGGGCGAGTCCCGACGTTCCCTCGATGGTCCCCGACTCGAAGGCGAGCTGGTAGGCGGCCAGCTGGGGGTTGTCGACGACCTTTGCATCGCTCTGCGGCTCGCTCTTGCCCGTCTTCAGGTCGACGATGACCACCCGCCCGTCGGCGGTGAGTTCGACGCGATCGATGTACCCGCTCAGCAGTGCCCGATACGGTGCATCCGCGTCGATGGCGACGGGCACCTCGAAGTGCGGCTCTGCCTCGAGCAGCCGGCCGCCGGATGCCTCGAATCGGTGCAGATACACCGACAGACGATGCACCAGGTCACGGGCCTGTCGTCGCGTGGCGCGGTCGAGCCACGGCGCGTCGAAGTCCAGTTCGCCCCACCGCTGTTCCACGATCTGCCACAGCTGCTGCTCGTCAGGGCCGGCGGCATGCTCGAGGGCCGAGTGGATGATGGTGCCCAGTCCCGCCGTCGCGCCGCCCGCGTCACCGCCGAGGTCGCCGATGACCCAGTCGAGCTGACAGGTCTCCAGCGCCGCCAGGCGCGACGGCGAGACCCGCACATCCTCCCTGTGCAGGTCGCGCAGCGGCGCGCTCGAGGTGGGGTCGGCCAGCCCGTACCACTGCAGCGGATCCGCCCCCGGCACGTCGGCGGCTGCCAGGAGCGCCAGCTGACCGGCGGCGTGTGCGCGCCGGACGCCGTCATGCACCATGCGCGGATCGGTCAGCGTGCGCCGGTGCTCACAGACCAGCCCGCGCAGCGAGAGCGGATGCTCGGCCAGATGCCCCGGCGGAGTCGGCTGTGGGAGAAGCTCGAAGAAGGCGCTGGGGCCGGTGTCATCGTCGTCGACGGCGGTGACGATCAGACGCGAGCGCGCACGCGTGACAGCGCGTGCGAAAAGCCGCAGCTCGTCGTGCATCGCCTGCCGTCGCCGGTCGAGCACATCGGGCGAGCCCGCGTCAGCCGGATCGCGCGCGATGGCGTCGGCCAGTCGCCAGGTGTCCAGCAGGCTGCCGCGCAGCCGGGTGTTGGGCCACACGCCGTCTTGCACGCCGGCGACCACGACGGTGTCGAATTCGGCCCCCAGCGCGGCGGCGGGGGTCAAGACGGCCACGGCCTCGGAACCCGCGTCAGCTTCGAGGCGGTCTTCGGCGACATCGCTGTGCAGGATGCCGCGAATGAAGATCATCGGATCATCGGCTGCGGCATCCTGTCGCTCACCGAACCTCTTGGCGGCTTGAAACAGGGCGACAACGGCATCGAGGTCGCGATCTGCCTGTTCGGCGAGCGGTCCATTGCCCCGCCTCGCCTGCGACCACACGCGCGCCAGGCCCGATCCCTCCCACACCGTCCAGAGCAGCTCGTGGGCGCTTGCGCCCAGGGCGCGCTGCTCGCGCACCCGGTGCAGCGTACGGGCGCACCGTGCTGCACGACGCGCCTCGCGCATGTCGATGAGATCGAATTCGAGAGGATGCCGCATCGCAGACAGCAGCAGCTCCTTGCCGGACCGCAGGCCCTCGGCACGCAGCTCTTCATGTCGCAGCGCGGTGCGCAGCCGCCGCAGCTGCACGGGGTCGAACCCGCCGACGACGCCGCTCAGCGCATCGGAAACGTCATCTGCCGTCCAGGCCTGCGGGTCGAGCGCGGCGAGCTCGACCACGCGCAGCAGATCTTGCACCGGGCGCAGCTCACCGAGGGCACGGCCCGGGCCGGCGGCGCGCGCGGGCACTTCACGGGCCGAGAGCTCCGCTTCCAGAGCCGCCACCTGCCGGGTGTCGTGTGCTATCACGGCGCACGCGCTCCACGGCACGTCGTGGCGCACGTGCCGCTCGCGCAGCAGACGCGCTATCACGTCGTATTCCTCAGCCGCTGAGCGCAGCAGCATGGTCTGCACTGATCCGTCGTCGTCGGCTCCTGCGGGCGGCCGTCGATGGGCGACCCCGCCGGCGGTGCCGATGTGGGCTGTCACGGTGCGCGCCAGATCGGCCTGAAAAGCAGTGCCACGGTGCACCGTGGCCAGCACGTGCCCCGCACCCAGTGCACGCTGCAGGCGGGCGAAGTTCTCGGGCGTCGCCCCGCGGAAGGCCCCCGCTCCGACATCGGGATCGCCGAACGCGAGCACCGCGACGCCCGCGGCCCGGCACGCCTCGAGCAGTTCGATGCCCCCGAGGGTGAGCTCCTGCGCGTCATCGACGAGCATCGCGCGCGGAAGCAGGCCGCGCACGGACTCATCGCCCGTGCGCACCAGCCCGACAGCCTCGCGTATCAGCCCGGCCGCGTCGCGATGCGCGCCGCGCATATCGGCGCGCACCTGCACGTACTCCCGGAAGAACGAGGCCACCGCCCCCCAGGTGTCGATGCTGAATCGCGCACCCAGTGCCGCCAGCCGATCAGGTTCGACGCCCAGGGTCGTGCATTCGGCCAGAAATGCCCGCATCTCGCTGCGGAAGCCCCTCGTCGCACGCACGTCGGCAGAAAGCCAGGCAGGCCAGCGCACGACGCCGGCGGCCTCGTCTTGCGCATCACCGTCGAGCAGATCGCGGATCAGCTGGTCTTCATCGCCCCCGGTCAGCAGCCGGGGTGGTTCGCCGCCCGCGCGCACCTGTGCGGCCCGCACCAGCCGGAAAGCGAAGGATGCCACCGAATGCGCCAACGCACCCGAGGTCGCGCGTTCGACGGCAAGCCCCAGCCGGTCGCGCAGCACAGTGGCCGTCACCCGACTCGGCGTCAGCACCAGCACATCGTCGGGCTGCCCTGCCCTTGCCAGCGCCTGCACCCGTGCGACCAGTGCAGTGGTCTTGCCGGTCCCCGGCGCGCCCACCACCGTGCCCGACGATGCCGCAGGCAGGTCGACGATCGTGCGCTGCGCGGGGTCGAGGGGGTCGACGGCGGCCAAGGCGGGCGGCGTGCGGGTGGTGCTGTCCATTGTTCTGCCACGCTAGCGCCTGACACCGACACCGGCTGCCGGCGCGTTCGCGCAGAGCGTGCGGTGCCCGAGCCGAGGTGGGGTGAGGGTGCCGTAGAGTCGTCACATACCCGCCCGAACGGCATGGAAAGGCAGTGATCCGTGGAGATCCGCATCGGCATCGTGAACACCGGACGTGAACTGAACTTCGAGAGCGACGACACGGCCGACGCCGTGCGCGCCACAGTGACCCAGGCACTCGAGTCGGGTGCTCCGCACGTCACGCTCAGCGACGCCAAGGGCAACTCCTACATCGTTCCCACCGCGGGTCTCGCGTACGTCGAGCTGGGCACCGAAGACGTGCGCAAGGTTGGATTCGTCGCCTGATGGAGATCGTCCTCGCCCTCATCTACGGGGCGGCGATCGGCGCGCTGGCGCACTTCACTGTTCCCGCACGCGACACCCGCGGCGCGGGCCTGGGCCCCATCGTGGGCGCTGTGGTCGGATGCGCCGTCTGGGCGCTGCTGACCTGGCTCGGAGTAACCACAGCCTCGGCCTGGCTGTGGCTGGCCGCCGCCTTCGTGCCGGCCGCGATCGTGTACGCGCTGTTGCCGCTGCTTGCCCGCATCCGCAACGCGCACGACGAGCGCGAGCGCAAGCGCCTGCGCATCGCCTGACGGGCCGCCTCAGGCGGTCAGTCCCATCGCCTGCATACGACGCGCGTGCGCGGCCAGCAGCTCGGTGAAGACCGGCTCGACCTGCTCGGACGCCGCCGCGTCCAGCATCCGCTCGCGCAGGGCTGCCCGCGCGATCAGGATGGTGTCACCGACCAGGCGCCTCCCCCACATCGCCAACAGCGAGCGCAACTCGTCATCGTCGGCGATGGCCTCGGCGACGAGGTCGACGATGGCCTGCCGATCATCGTCGGCTTGAAGGATGCGCGCCACCCGCGCGCCGGTCTCGCCGTAACTGTGCGAGAGGGCGTCGTAGAAATCGTCGAGCATCCCTGCCGTGATGTGCACCGACAGCATCGTCTCGTGCCGGCGCACGCCGTGCGTGGCCGCACGGAAGGCGTCCAGCGGCTCACGGAACGGCAGCATGAGCGCGGTGGGATCTCCCTCGCGCTCACGGATCAGTGCGACGATCTCCCGATGCTTGGTCAGCGCCGCACCGGCGGCCTTCGACAACGCTTCTTTGTGGGCGAGATCGGGCGTCGCGGTGATCAGTTCGCTCAGCGTCTCGAAGACGCCCAGCTGCAGATAGGCAGCCTGCCCGAGGAAGGTGTCCGCATCGGGCGCCAACGCCTCGAAGGCGACGCGAATGGCATCGCCCTGCTCGCCACGCGAGCGCAGACGCAGCACCCGCGCCGCAGGCCGGCGACCTCTGAACCACCCGAACACGCGTTACAGCCTACGGCCCTGCGCGGCGTGCCCGGGAGTCGTCAAGACCCCCTCGGGTAGACTCGTGCCGTCCCGGCGACGGATCGGGACCCCGCGCCTGGCTGACGACGAAAGGGCGTGGACCTTTTCGCACGGCGGTTCCGAACCGCCTCTGACATCAGACAGGCACATCTATCGTGACGACTTTCGCCGACCTCGGCGTGGAACAGGACATCGTTCAGGCGCTGTCCGCACGCGGCATCATCGACTCGTTCCCCATCCAGGAGCAGACCATCCCCCTGAGCCTTCCGGGCCAGGACATCATCGGCCAGGCCAAGACCGGCACCGGAAAGACCTTCGGCTTCGGCATCCCCGTCGTCCAGCGTCTCGGTCTCGATCCCGAGCCGGGGGTGAAGGCGCTGATCGTGGTGCCCACTCGTGAACTCGCGGTGCAGGTGTACGAAGACATCGACATGCTCACTTCCAACCGCGCCACCAGCGTCGTGGCCATCTACGGCGGCAAAGCCTACGAGGGACAGATCGAGCAGCTGCGCGCGGGCGCACAGATCGTCGTGGGCACCCCCGGGCGACTCATCGACCTGGCCGGGCAGCGTCTGCTCGACCTGTCGAACGCGCACGAGGTCGTGCTCGATGAGGCCGACAAGATGCTCGACCTTGGCTTCCTCCCCGACATCGAGAAGATCTTCCAGAAGGTTCCGGCGGTCCGTCACACGCAGTTGTTCTCGGCCACCATGCCCGGCCCGATCGTCGCCCTGGCCCGCCGGTTCATGTCGAGCCCGATCCACATCCGCGCCTCCGACCCCGACGAGGGCATTGCGCAGGCGAACATCCGCCACCTCGTCTACCGCGCCCACGCGCTGGACAAGGACGAGGTCATCGCACGCATCCTGCAGGCCCGCGACCGCGGCAAGACCGTCGTGTTCACGCGCACGAAGCGCGCCGCTCAGAAGCTCGTCGACGAGTTGAGCGACCGCGGCTTCAACGCGGGCGCCGTGCACGGCGACATGAGCCAAGAGGCGCGGGAGCGCTCCATGGCGGCGTTCAAAGCAGGCAAGCGCGACGTACTGATCGCCACGGAGGTCGCCGCGCGGGGCATCGACGTCGATGACGTCACGCACGTCATCAACCACACCGTGCCCGACGATGAAAAGGCGTACCTGCACCGGGTCGGACGCACCGGCCGTGCAGGCAAGACAGGCATCGCGGTGACCTTCGTCGACTGGGAAGACCTGCACAAGTGGGCCCTCATCAACCGGGCGCTGGAGTTCGGCAAGCCGGAGCCGATGGAGACGTATTCGTCCAGTCCGCACCTGTACGAAGAGCTCGACATCCCCGAGGGCACCAAGGGCCGCATAGCGACGGCGCCGCGCACGCAGTCGGTGAAGACGCAGAAGACCCCGGCACGGGCGACGGATGCCGCAGCCGAGGGCGAGGCGGGCACGAAGCGTCGTCGCCGCCGGCGCCGAGCCGACGAGCAGGACCGCGTCGGCTCTACGTTCGAGCAGGGCGAAGCCAACCCGGCCGAAGAGTCCTCCGCAGCGTCGGAGGACGTGACCGGTGACGGCGCCGGCACGCACGACGGTGCGGGCAAGGAGCATCACGACGGCAAGCCGGCTGCTGCCCGGCGTCGGCGTCGGCGGCGCCGTTCGGGCGCCGGTTCACCGACACCCGGTGCCTGAGGCCTGACGCCCGCCGTCGCCGGCGGGCTTTAGCTGTAGATCGGGGCCGTCCCCGACGCGGTGTCGATGATGCGCTGCACCATGTCGTCGCTCGTGGTGTTCTCGCCGGGCAGGTTCGGCTTGCCCGCGCCGTGATAGTCGCTTGAGCCGGTGACGATCAGAGCGCGCTCGTCGACAAGTCGCCGCAGTGTGCGCACCCCCTCCGCCCTGTTCTCGCGGTGGGCGAGCTCGAAGCCGGCCAATCCCGCATCCAGCATCCTTCGCAGAACGTCATCGGGCAGCACCCCCGCACGACCGGCGGGGTGCGCCACGATCGGCACTCCCCCGGCCCCGACCACGAGACGCACCGCGGTGACCGGATCGGGGGCGTACAGAGCGACGTAGTAGTCGCCGCGTGGATTGAGGATGCCCGAGAAGGCCTCGGTGCGATCGCGCACGTGGCCCTTGGCCACCAGCGCATCGGCGATGTGCGGACGACCCACGGTTGCGCCGTCGCGGGTATGCGCGAGGATGTCGGGCCAGCTGAGGTCGTAATCGCGCGCGATCCGATCCGCCATCGTGCGCGCCCGATCCAGACGCGAGGATCGCACCCGCGTGACCTCGGCCCGCAGCGGTGCGTCATCAGGATCGATGAGATACGCGAGCACGTGCACGCTGCGCCCGTGATAGCGCGCCGACATCTCCATGCCCGGCAGGAACGTCATACCCAGCGATGTCGCCGCCGTGGCGGCCTCGGCCCACCCGTCGGTCGTGTCATGATCGGTCAGTGCCGCGGTGCGCACTCCGTGCTCGTGCGCGGATCGCATCACCTCTGCCGGTGTTTGGGTGCCGTCGGAGCGCTCCGAGTGCAGGTGCAGATCACTCGGACCCCGAAACTGGTGGGCGGCCATGATCCGAGGGTAGCGCGGGCGCCCCGTGCGTCGATCTCACAGGCTGCTGACCTAGAGTCACCTCGTGCTTCGCCTTCTCGGGATCCTGGTGACGGTGCTGTGCGCCATCGGCGCAGCCATCCTGAGCTGGCCGCAGTTCTTCCACCTCGAACGGACCTGGCCGATCGCACAGCTCGTGGCTTTCCGCGGGATCATCGTGCTGGCCTGCGCGGCGGTGCTGGTGGTCATGCTGCTTCTCATGCTTATCCGGCCGCTGCGCGGGTTCGCGGCATCCATCGCTCTCATCGCCGTGCTGGCAGGAGCGGCCAATGCGGGGATCATCGCCTCCCGCGGGCTGGGAAACGATGCCCTGCCCGCCAAGACCTCCCAGAGCCTGCGCGTCATGACGTGGAACACCGCGGGCTCGGCCACCGACCCCGACACCATCGCTCGCACGGCCGTGGCCATGGACGCCGACATCGTGACACTTCCCGAGACCACCATCGACACCGGCGAGAAGGTGGCCATCGCGATGCGCGGGCTCGGTCATCGCATGTGGGCCTACCACACCCAGTACGGCGAGCACGGTTGGGATGCCAGTTCGACGACGGTGCTCATCTCGCCCGACCTCGGCGACTATTCCGTGGTCGAGTCCACCTCAGACGGCACCACGAACACATCGACGGTGCCCTCAGCGGTGGCCATGCCCGTCGACGGCGACGGGCCGATCATCGTGGCCGCCCACGCCGTGGCACCGCGCCAGTCGTACATGGCCAGCTGGGAGAACGACCTGCGCTGGATCGCGAATCAGTGCGCAGCAGACAACGTGATCATGGCCGGGGACTTCAACGCCGGCATCGACCACATGGCAGCCCTCGGCGTGGACGGGGCCACGATGGGCCGCTGTCACGACGCCGCCTCGGCGACGGGGACCGGGGGCGTGGGAACGTGGCCGACCGACATGCCCGCGCTGTTGGGTGCCCCCATCGACCACGTGATGGCCACGGATGCCTGGATCCCGACCGGCTCGGTGGTGCTGACCTCGCTCGACGGCAGTGGCAGCGACCACCGACCGCTCGTGGTGCAGCTTGACCGGGCGAAGTGAGGTCATCACGGCGCGCAGTGTCTGTGGCGGCCGATAAAGTTCTCACGTGCCTGATCACCGAGAAGATGCGACGACGTCCGCTGACGTGAAGAAGCCGCAGGATTTCAACCCCGGTCCGCGAGTGGGGATCACTTTCTCCACTTTCGACCTGCTGCACGCCGGTCACATCATGATGCTGGCCGAAGCCAAGCGGCAGTGCGACTACCTGATCTGCGGGCTCCAGATGGACCCGACGATCGATCGGCCGGAGAAGAACGCACCGACCCAGACCGTCGTCGAGCGCTACATCCAGCTGCGTGGCTGCCAATATGTCGATGAGATAGTGCCCTACTCGACCGAGCAAGACCTCGAAGACATCCTCCGCTCGTTCAAGCTCGACGTGCGCATCGTCGGCGACGAGTACCGCGACCGTGACTTCACCGGCCGTGCGTACTGCGAGCAACGCGGCATCGAACTGTACTTCAACGGCCGAGATCACCGGTTCTCCAGCTCGGGGCTGCGCAAGATCGTCGCTGCCCGAGAGGCCGAGCGCATCGCACGGGCGTAGCCCTGCCGCGCTCGCCGATCCGGGGTCCGCGCATGCACGACGTGCGACACTGGAAGCATGAGCAGCACAGGCGAGACCACCACCGCCACCGCGGCGGCCACTGACTCGACGCAGAACCGCAAGCAGCCGTTCCCGCAGGGGTTCCTCGACACGATCTCAACCGGGTGGGCGGCACGGCCCGAGACGGCACCGCCGGCCCGAGACCAGGCACCGTACGCCGCGGCACGGCGTACGAAGCTTTCGGCGCAGTTCCCCGGCAAGCGGCTCGTGGTCCCCGCCGGCGAACTCAAGCAGCGCAGCAACGACACCGACTATCCATTCCGCGCGCACGCGGCCTTTTCGCATCTGACCGGCTGGGGCAGTGATGCCGAGCCGGGTTCGGTGCTCGTGCTCGACCCGACCGAGGGCGGCCACACCGCCACTCTCTACTTCCGCGAACGGGCCGACCGCACCACGCCGGAGTTCTACGGGGATGCGACCATCGGCGAGTTCTGGATCGGGCCACGTCCCTCCGCCGCCGGGGTCTCGGCCGACCTGGGACTGGCCACCGCGCACATCGATGACTTCGAACAGCACGATGACGACCTCGTCGTCGACGAGGACGCCGCCCTCACGCGTGCCGTCTCAGAGCTGCGGCTCGTGAAAGACGAGTACGAGCTTGCACAGCTGCGGCTGGCGATCCGCGTCACCGCCGACGGATTCGACGACATCGTGCGCGAGTTGCCGGCGATCATCGAACACCCGCGGGGAGAGCGCATCGTGGAGGGCGTCTTCCACCGCCGGGCCCGCAGCGAGGGCAACTGGGAGGGCTACGACACGATCGCCGCATCCGGCCCGCACGCGTGCTACCTGCATTGGACGCGCAACGACGGCGCCGTGGTGCCCGGTGACCTCATTCTCATCGACGCCGGCGCCGAGATGGACAGCCTGTACACGGCCGACATCACCCGCACCATCCCGGTGTCGGGCACCTTCAGCGAGATCCAGCGCAAGGTGTACGAGACCGTGCGCGAGGCCGCCGATGCCGCATTCGCCGCCGCCCGGCCCGGCGTGACGTTCCGCTCGGTGCACGAGACGGCGATGGGCGTGATCGCGCGACGCACGGCCGAGTGGGGGCTGCTGCCGGTCAGCGCCGACGAAGCCCTCGACGCCGACCGCGGCGGTCAGCACCGCCGCTACATGGTGCACGGGACCTCACATCACCTCGGCATCGACGTGCACGACTGCGCGCAGGCGCGCCGGGAGATGTACTACGACGGCATCCTCGAACCGGGCATGGTCTTCACCATCGAACCGGGCCTGTACTTCCAGATCGACGACGAGACCGTGCCGGCGGAGTACCGGGGCATCGGCGTGCGCATCGAAGACGACGTGCTGGTCACGGCCTCTGGCGTGGAGAACCTCTCGGCGGCACTGCCCCGCACCGCCGACGAGGTCGAGGCCTGGGTCGCGCGGCTGCGCAGCTGACGCACGCCGGTCAGCGCAGCGGTGGCCCCACGTAACGCGACGCCGGCCGGATGATCTTCGGATCCGCCGCCTGCTCGAGGGCGTGGGCGCTCCACCCGACGGCGCGGGCCATCGCGAACGTAGGCGTCATGAACCGACGCGGGATGCCGCACAGCTCCATCACGACCGCGGCGAACAGTTCGACGTTCGCATGCAGGGCCCGACCGGGCTTGAGTTCTGCGAGTACGCGCTCGGCGACACGTTCATAGGCCACCGCCAGCTCGACGCGCGGTCCACCCTGCTCCAGAGCCAGTCGCCGCAGCAGCTGCGACCGCGGGTCGACCGTGCGGTACACGGCGTGTCCGAATCCCATCAGCCGCCGCCCAGCCGCGAGCTCCGCACGGACCCAGGGCTCGATGTCGGATACCTCGCTGAAGCTGTCCAGGGCTTCCAGCGCCCGCGCCGGAGCTCCACCGTGCAAGGGACCGGTCAAAGCGCCCAGCGCGCCGGTGAGGCACGCGGCCATGCCCGCGCCCGTCGACGCGATCACCCGCGCGGTGAATGTGGAGGCGTTGAAGCCATGATCCATGACCAGAATCAGATATGCCGTGAGCGCCCGTCGCGCCCAGGCATCCGGATCATGACCTGTCATCGCCGTCAGATGGTCGGCGACGAGGCCTTGGCCCGACGGCACCGGCAGCGCACCCGCGCACCCCGCGAGCACGGTGGGCACGATGGCAGCGAGTTCGAGCGCGGCATCCCGCCGCTGCGCCTCACCGAGACCGTACGAGGCGCCCATCCCGCGACGGCTCGCCAGCAGCGGCCACACCGCCGTCAGCACCGAGATCGGGTCCTGATCAGCGCGCAGCACGGCGGCCAGCACCGTCTGCAGGTCATCGCCGTGCGAGATCCGCGAGATCTGGCTGAGGAACGCTGTGCGCGCGGGCGCGTCGGGCAGACTGCCGAAGAGCATCAGGTGCCAGACGTCTTCGAACGTGCTGTCGGTGGCGAGCGAAACGGCGTTGTGGCCGCGGTAGTGGAACACGCCCTCCGCACCGCGAACATCGCTGATCGCCGTGTCTGCCACAACCACGCCGGCCAGGCCTCGGGGTGCGATCACAGGCACGGGTTCGGTCTCATTCATCAGCCTCTCCTTCCGCTTTGCGCCGGTGCGCTACCGTCAGTGTCGGAACATGATCGATACTTCGTCAATGTTGATCGGATCAATATGACACTCCCCCCACGTCTGACCGCCGAGCAGACCGCACACCGGCTCGGGATCAAGCCGGCCACGCTCTACGCCTACGTGTCCCGCGGGCTTCTGAACCGTGAACGCTCAACGAGCGGCTCCACCTTCGATCCGATCGAAGTCGAGCAGTTCGCCGCTCGGCGACGTCGCACCGGCGCGCCCGACACCGTCCACGCAGCCGGATCGCCGCTGATGGTGATCGACACCGATGTGGCCGTGGTCCTCGACGACGAGCTCTTCTTCCGCGGCGAGGATGCTGCCCGCCTTGCCGCCACGGCGACACTGCCCGATGTGGCGCGCGCGTTGTGGAGGATGAACGAGCCGTGGCCGGTCGCCGATGTGCGAGACTGCGCCGCCATCGCTCGTGCTGTGGCCGCTCTGCCATCCGGAGCTTCGTTCGTCGACAGGCTGCGCGTCGGCGTCGCCGTGCTGGCTGCCACCGATCCGCTGCGGGGCGAGGCGAGCTCCGGGAGCGTGCGGCGGGCCGGCGCACGCATGCTCGTGAACCTTCCCGACGCCCTCGGCGACGAGCAGCACGACGCTCCCGACCTCTGGCGTGCGCTCTCGTCACGCGAGGCGAACCCCGCCGATCGCCGCGCACTTGAGGCCGCTCTCGTCGTGTGCGTGGATCATGATCTGGCGGTGTCGACGATGGCGGCACGCATGGCGGCCTCCGCTCGCGGCTCGGCCTACGCCATGGCGTCGGCCGCTCTGGGTGCTTTCGACACACCGATGCACGGAACCGCCGGCGATGCGGCGCGCGAACTCATTCTCGACGTCATGAGCGGTACCGATGCCGAAGCCGCCGTGGCAACGGCGGTGGCACGCACCGGCCGTGGGGTGCCGGGCTTCGGCCAGCCGTTGTATTCGGCAACCGATGCGCGCGCGGCGATACTTCTGCCGCTCGTGTACGCCATGTCGGACACACAGCCGCTGCGCGATGCGGTGGATACGCTGACTGCGCTGCTGGTACGGCGTGCCGGGCTGCATCCGAATCTCGACCTGGCACTGGCCGCATTCACCATCGGTGCGCAGATGCCCCCGGGGGCGGGGACGGCCGTGTTCGCCCTGGGCCGCCTCGTCGGTTGGGTCGCGCATGGCCTGGCCGAATACGCCGAGCCGCCGATGCGGCTGCGCCCGCGCGGCCGCTACGTCGGCCCGCTGCCGTGAACGGCCCGGTCAAGGGTGGGTGCACGCCGGACACGCGCAGGCATCACACCTGGGCGCGCATCCACTCCGCCGCGATAGCGGCGATCTCGACGCCGATCTGGGCGGCCGGGCGACAGTGGCGTGCAACCTCGAAGCCGTGCCCGCCCCCGTCGATCCAGCGCAGCCGGGCGCGAGGGCACGAGGCTACGGCGCGCTCAAGCTGGTCGTGCGGAGCGACGAACGGGTCGCGGGTACCCGACACGAACAGCTGCGGCGCCGTGATCGCCGGCAGATGGTCGGCCCGCAGTCGATCGGGATTGCCCGGCGGATGCAGCGGATAGCCCAGGTACACAAGGCCGGCCACGTCGAACCGTCCGTCGGCGGCCGCCATCGACGCCATCCGTCCGCCGTAGGAACGGCCGGCCGCGAACACCGGCGCGTCATCAGGGGCGGCATCCCGCACCGCGCGCCATCCTGCCATGGCGTGCGCCGCAGGTCCAGGCACGCGGCGACCCTGCTGCGCATACGGCAGGTTGAAGCGCACGCACCGGGCACCGGCTGTGGCCAGAGCATCGGCGAAGCCGAGCAGGAACGGATGATCGAAGCGCGTACCCGCGCCGTGCGTGAGCAGCACCGTGGCCCAGGGTGACGCGTCCGGCTCGTGCGTTGCCGTGTCGACATCGACGACGCCCCGAGGCAGGGCCACCCGAACGGGGGCTTCACTGGCGGCGATCGTCGTCTCCGTCGGGGAGGGTGGACTCGTCGGGGTGCTCGAGCTCCGGGGCGCCATCCGGCTGCTCGTCCGGCGCCTCGGGAGCCGGCTGCCCGTCCGGGTGCGGCTGCTCGTCCGGGTGCGGCTGCTCGTCCGGCACCTCGGGGGCCGGTTGCCCGTCGGGGTGCGGCTGCTCGTCCGGCACCTCGGGAGCCGGCTGCTCACTCGCCGGAGTCGCCTCGGGCGCCGGCTCGCCATCTTCTGGCGTGCTCTCGGACGCTGCGGGATCGGGCTGCGCGGCGTCGGCCTGAGCCTTCTCGGGCAGACGCTGCCCGTATCGCGGCGGGTCGTCAGTGCGCACGCCGAACTGCGGGGGCGGCGGCACCACCCGCTCACCGTAGCGCGGCGGCTCTTCATGGCGCTGACCGTATCGGGGCGGGTCATCGCTGCGCTCGCCATACTGCGGAGGGGCGCTGGGGTTCGACTCCTGCGGCCGCGCGACGGTGGTCACCGGCCCGAGCACCTCGCGGGCGCGATGGATGCTGGTGGGCAGCACCGTGACCTCGTAGTGGTCGGCGATCACCTGCGTGACCGAGGCGAAGTCGCGGCGCCGTCGCACTATCGCGTATCCGCCGATGCTCAGCAGCATCCCGAGCGCCACCCCGACGAACAGCACACCGATGAACGCCGACAACGGCGCGGCGCTGTTGCCGAGCACGAAGATCGCCGAGAAGAACAGACCCAACAGCAGGCCGTTGATGGCACCACTGCGCGCGGCGGTCGCATAGCCGAGCTTTCCGGTGACGCGCTCCACCGAGCGCAGTCCGCTGCCCACGATCGCGATGTCACGGGCAGGGATGTCGGCGGCCACGAGGGCCGAGACCGCCTTCTGCGCGCCCTCGTACGTCGGGAAGCTCGCGACGGTCTCGCCGATCGCTCCGCGTCCCTGTCCCAACCCCGGCATAGTCACCACTCCATCTTGTCACGGCGGCACGACGCATTTCCGGATCGGAACACCTCAGACGGCTACGCTGGGAGAGTGAGCACGCAGAGGGTTTTCGTCGCGCGGCTGGCCGGCTGCACGGTCTTCGACCCCGCGGGCGACCGGGTCGGGCGCGTCCGCGACGTCGTCGTCATCTACCGCAAAGACGATCCCCCGAGAGTCATCGGACTCGTGGTCGAGATCCCCGGGCGACGCAACGTTTTCCTGTCTATCGGCCGGGTCACCTCGATCGCCACCGGGCAGGTCATCACGACGGGGCTCATCAACGTGCGCCGCTTCAAGCAGCGCGGCGGCGAGGTACGGGTGATGGCCGAGTTGCTCGGTCGTAAAGTGTTCTTCCGCGACGGCTCGGGCCACGCGGTCATCGAAGATGTCGCCATCGAACAGGACCGCCTGGGCATGTGGAGCGTAGGGCAGCTGTTCCTGCGCAAGCCGAAGACCTCGGCATCGCCGTTCGCGAAGGGGCCCACGACGTTCGCCGAGTGGTCCGATGTGCGTGAGCAGCAGAACCCCGGTGAGGCGCAGTCGGCCGAACAGTTGGTGGCGACCTATTCCGAGCTCAAGCCCGCCGACCTTGCCAACACGCTGCTGGACCTGCCCGACGAACGACTGCTCGAGGTCGCCGAGGAGCTGCCCGACGATCGCCTCGCCGATGCCCTCGAAGAGATGCCCGAAGACGATCAGGTGCACATCCTCGAACAGCTCGGCGACGAGCGTGCCGCCGACATCCTCGACGCGATGGAGCCCGACGACGCCGCCGACGTGCTGGGCCAGCTGCCCGAGACGAAGCTCGAGAAACTCCTCGATCTGATGGAGCCCGAAGAGGCCGACGACGTCCGCGCGCTGCTGAAGTACGGCCCCGATACCGCCGGCGGCCTGATGACCAGCGAGCCCATCGTGCTGCCCGCCGATGCCACCGTGGCCGAGGCACTCGCGCTGATTCGCCGGCATGAGCTGCATCCGGCCCTAGCTGCGGCGGTGTTCGTCACGCTGCCGCCGTACGAGACGCCCACCGGGCGCCTGCTGGGAACCGTGCATTTCCAACGGATGCTGCGCTATCCCCCGCACGAACGACTGGGTGCGATCATCGACGATGCCGCCGATGCGGTACCGGTCACCGCGTCGGCAGCCGAGGTGGCACGGCTGCTGGCCAGCTACAACCTCGTCTCGGTGCCGGTCGTCGATCCGGCCCAGCGCCTGGTCGGCGCGGTCAGCGTCGACGACGTGCTCGACTACCTGCTGCCCGAGGACTGGCGTTCGCAGGACACCGATGTCGAGCCCGTCCCCACCACCACCGCGAGCATTCCGAGGAGGCGCTAGATGGCACGCACGACAAACCGCGTGGGCCTGGACGCGCCCCGGGGACGCAGCGGCATGCGCGCGCGCCCCGCACAGCCCTCACGCGACCGCTTCGGGCGTTTCACCGAGTGGGTGGCCCGGGCCATGGGCACCCCCACGTTCCTGGCCCTGCTGACGATCTTCTGCGTCGCCTGGATCGCCTGGAACACTCTGGCCCCGGAGCCGTTGCGGTTCGACTCGCAGGTGTACGGGTTCACGGTGCTCACCCTCGTGCTCTCACTGCAGGCGTCGTACGCGGCTCCCCTGATCCTGCTGGCGCAGAACCGTCAGGACGACCGCGACCGCGTGCAGATCGAGCAAGACCGCCAGCGCGCAGAACGCAATCTCGCCGACACCGAGTACCTCGCCCGTGAGATCGTCGCGCTGCGCCTGGCACTGACCGAGCTGACCGAGCAGGTGATGACCCGCGAGGCCCTGCGCCACGAGTTGAAGGCGCTGCTGGACGAACGCGACGACGCCGGCAGCGCGTCGTGACCGCCCTCGCCGACGCCGTGCGCTCGGCGGTCGGGGCCGTGGTCGACCCCGAGCTGCGCCGATCGATCGACGACATGAACATGGTCCGCGAGATCACGGTCGACGAACGTGGCACCGCGCACGTGTCCATCGTGCTGACGGTGGTGGGCTGCCCGATGGCCCAGAAGATCGAGACCGATGTGGCCACCGCCGCGGCATCCGTTCCCGGGGTGAACGAGGTCGACGTCACGGTCGGCACCATGGATCCGGCCGAACGCGCCGCGCTGGTCGAGCGGCTGCGTGGCGCACGCGGCCGACGCAGCGCCCCGTATTCAGGCTCCTCGCGCACCCGGGTCATCGCCGTCACCAGCGGAAAGGGCGGGGTGGGCAAGTCCACGCTGACCGCGAACCTTGCCGTCGCCCTCGCGTCGCGGGGGCACCGCGTGGGTCTGGCCGACCTCGATGTGCACGGGTTCTCCATTCCCGGCCTGATGGGCCTGGTCGATGCGACCGGTGCCATGCCGCGCCCGACCCGCATCGACGACATGATCCTGCCGCCGGTGGCCCACGAGGTGAAGACGATCTCCATCGGCATGTTCCTGCGCGAGGGTGCCGAGCGGCAGGCCGTGGCCTGGCGCGGCCCGCTGCTGCATCGCACCGTGCAGCAGTTCCTCGCCGACGTGCACTTCGACGACATCGACGTTCTGCTGCTGGACATGCCGCCGGGCACCGGTGACATCGCGATCACGGTCGGGCAGCTGCTGCCCGACGCCGACGTGCTGGTGGTGACCACCCCACAGCCGGCGGCCGCCGAGGTCGCCGCCCGCAGCGGGCTGGTGGCCCGCCAGACCGGTCAGCGCGTGCTCGGTGTGGTTGAGAACATGGCCCCCATGCCCCTGCCCGACGGCACCGTCTTCGATCTGTTCGGCGCCGGCGGCGGCCAGGCCGTCGCCACCGCGCTGAGCACTCCCGACGAGCAGGTGCCGCTGCTCGCGTCGATTCCGCTGAGCCCGGCACTGCGACGCGATGGGGATGCCGGTACCCCGGCGGTTCTCGCAGACCCGCACGATGCGGCATCCCTGGCCCTGACAGCGCTCGCCGAGCGGATCGACCTGCTGCCTGCGCGCCGCCGCGGTGCCCAGAACATCGGCCACACCGGCGACCCCTCGGGGGCCAGAGCACAGCCTCAGAGGTAGTCGTCGGGCGCGAGTACGCGTACGCCCCGGTCGTGCAGCAAGAACTGCGCGCGCACCCGCACACCGTGTCGCACGCATGCCGCGCCGAGCTCGCGCGCCCACGCGCGCTCCTGCTCACCCACCCGCGGGCCGCCCCGGCGCTCCCATACGAACACCGCCTGGGCGAATTCGCAGTGCTCCATCAGGAAGGCTATCCGCGCGGCGAGCAGCTCGGCGTGCGTCACGGTGCCCAGATCATCGGTGTGGGTCTGGTGGCATGGGTCCACCGGCAGATCGTCACACGGCATCAGGGTCGGTGCTTGAACGTCGTGCTCATCGAGGAACATCATCCAGAACTGGCGGAGGTTCGCACGTTCGAGCAGAAAGAGCACGCGCTCGGTCAACAGGGTGTCATCGGTCAGCGGCGCATCTTTGTCGGCCGCCAGAGTGTCGTTCGTCATTCCTCCAGCCTGCACGTCGACGATCACGCGCGGGATGCCGCAGCCCAATCTGTGCACAACTCGCGGTGTGCGCCCACCTGGGGAGGAGTTCAGGTGGCCTCGGAATCGAACGGGGGCACGGTGCCGGGGCGGAAGGCCTCGGGCTGTGCCGCCACGGGAGCCGGTGCCGCCGGCGCCGCGGGCCGGGCCGGAGTGTCATCGAGCAGGGCTTCGCGGATGATGCGGCGTGGGTCGTACTGGCGAGGGTCGAGGGTGCGCCAGTCCACGTCGTCGCCCAGCTCGTCCTGCATGCGCTCCTTGGCGGTGCCCAGCAGCTCCCGCCCGCGCTTGACCGCGCGTGCGAGCATCTCCGCGTATTTGGGAAGACGGTCGGGCCCCAGCAGAAGCGCGGCGATCACACCGATCACCAGGAGCTTCTCGAAGGTCAGCCCGAAGATCATGACTTCAGATTACCTGCCGCGTCTGCCGGTTCGGCCCACGCCGCTCGCGTACGCTGGGAGCGGAGGTTGGTGCACACATGAGCGAGCAGGACGCGAACCAGCGGTTCGTCCAGGAAGCGACGGCCGAGCCCGACCACATCGCCCGTGCGCGCGCGCACGCGCTCGAGTTGGGAGCCGCGCCGATCAGCCCCGCTGTGGGCGCCCAATGCGCAGTGATCGCCGCGGCCACCGCGGCCCGCAGCATGATCGAGATCGGCACGGGCGCCGGGGTGTCGGGCCTATGGTTGCTGCACGGGGCACCACGTGCGATCCTGACCACCATCGACAGCGAGCCCGAGCATCTCGGCGCCGCACGGCAGTCGTTCACCGCCGCGCGCATTCCGGCGGCGCGTACGCGCTTCATCACGGGGCGGGCCGCCGAAGTGCTGCCCCGCATGAACGAGGGTGCCTACGACATCGTGTTCGTCGATGCCGACGCCGAAGGCGTGATCGAATACGTGGAGCACGGGCTGCGCCTGGTTCGCCCGGGAGGAACCGTGCTCGTGCCGCGCGTGCTTGCCGGCGGCGCCGTCGCCGACCCGGTGCGTCGCGACCCGGTCACCAGCGCCTATCGGTCTCTCATCCAAGAGACGCAGTCCTCCCCCGCCGTGATCGGTGCGCTCTCGCTGAGCGGCGAGGGGCTGCTGCAGCTGACCACCGTGCACCCCGACGAGGCCTGACACACGTCAGCGGCCGGTCTTCCGACCGGCCGCTGACGTGGAGATCTGTGAACTAGGCGTTCACGACACCGCCGAGCACGTCGTAGAGCTCCTTCGCTTCCGCGTCGTTGACGGAGACGACGAGACGTCCGCCCCCTTCGAGCGGAACGCGGACGATGATCAGACGCCCCTCCTTCACAGCCTCCATCGGGCCGTCTCCGGTTCTCGGCTTCATGGCTGCCATCGTGGCTCCCTTTCGTCGCTGGTCTGTCTCGTTAGTTTACCGTGCCGTTTCGGCCCGCCGGCAATCAGCCGTCACCAGCCGACTCAGGGGATCTGCCAGAACGTATTCCCGAGTGCGTACATGTTGTAGATCCACCACCACTGTCCCACGACACACGCCGCGAGCACCCCGCAGCGCCAGGTGCGAGACCTCGGCACCGCTGCCGCGCCCCACAGCGGTGAAAGCGGCAGGAGCAGTCGGAACACACTCGATTGCGGAAAGAACACCGCGAACAGGTAGAGCAGGTACGACGCCGACCACAGCCGCACGTCCGTGCCCAGTCGCCGTACCCGCGGGCCGAACAGCAGCAGCGCGGCGATGAGCACCACGAGCGCCCCGAGCGCGATGTATCCGGCGGTCGCGCCCAGCCCCCACTGCCCGAACCAGAAAGCCGCGGCATCCCAGAATCCGCGGAACGGGGCGAACGAGCCGTCATCGCCGGTGATCCACCCCCGGCGCCAGCTGAGCTCTGTCGCCATGTACGCATCGGCCCGCCCGGTCACGGCGGCGGCGATCACGGGCCACGCGAAGCCGGCGATCGCCGCCAGCAGGCCGTTCAGCACGATGTGCACGACCTCGCTCGGTCGCAGACGTTCGTCTCGCCGCCGCACCCAGCGGACAATCCCGTGCAGGGCGAGGAACAGCGCGAAGGCGAGCGCTCCCGGGCGCGTGAAGGCCATGAGCAGCACCAGTGGATACAGCCAGGCGTATCGACGTCGGGCCACCAGCCATAGAGCGGCGAACAGCATCAGCAGGAACAGCGACTCGGCGTAGGCCACCTGGAACATCGCCGCCAGCGGCGCATTCGCGAAGAACACGACCGCCCACATCGAGGCGATCGCGCCGATCCGCGGCCGCAGAAGCAGGTACAGCACGAGAGCAGCCAGGTACCCGGAGACCAGGGAGATCAGGATGGCTGCGACCTGCCATCCGATGCCCGTGCCGCCCAGCAGCCGCGCCAGATACGGGTACACCGGCATGAACGCCCACTGGTTCTGTGTGACCTGCCCCGCCTCATCCAGCGGGAGCGAGCTCGGATAACCGTGCACCGCGATGTACCAGTACCACTGCGCGTCCCAGCCCATCAGCAGGGTGCCCAACCGTGGGCGTTCGCCGTACCGCGAGCTGGCCGTGGACAGCTGGGCGGCACCGGCGAAGAGCCCTGTGGTGATCACCCGCCCGATCAGATAGATGATCGCGATGCGCATCGCGGCCGGGAGTCGCTGCCATCCGCGGGTGCGATCCCGGCTCACCTCGGCGAGAGCCACGCTCGCAGACCCTGCTCCACGGCCTCGATCTGCGCGATCGGCACCCGCTCCTCGTCATGGTGTGCGAGCAGAGCGTCACCGGGGCCGTAGTTGACGGCCGGGATCCCGAGGGCAGAGAACCGCGCGACGTCGGTCCACCCGTACTTCGGGCGAGGCTCGGCCCCCACTGCGGCCAGGAACTCCTGGGCCAGCGGTGCGTCCAATCCCGGACGGGCACCGGCAGCGGCATCCGTGATCTCCACTTCGAAGCCCTCGAACACGTTGCGTACGTGATCGGCGGCCTGCGCAACGGTGTGGTTCGGAGCGAAACGGTAGTTGACCTCGACCTCGCACAGGTCGGGGACGACGTTGCCGGCGACCCCGCCGCCGATGCGCACGGCGTTGAGTCCTTCGCGGTACACGAGCCCTTCCACCGCCACATCGCGCGGGCGATACTCCGCAAGCCGCGCCAGCACGGGCGCCGCGGCATGGATGGCGTTCTCGCCGATCCACGATCGCGCGCTGTGGGCACGCACGCCGTGGGTGCGCACCACCGCTCGCAGCGTGCCGTTGCAGCCGCCCTCGACCTGGCCGTTGGACGGCTCACCCAGAATCGCGAAGTCGCCGACGAACAGGTCGGGTCGGTTCTGCGACAGGCGGTTCAGGCCGTTGCTGGCGGCATCCACCTCTTCGTGGTCGTACCACATCCAGGTCAGGTCGACCCGTGGATCGACGAGCTCGGCGGCGAGCTTGAGCTGCACAGCCAGCCCCGACTTCATGTCGACTGTGCCGCGCCCCCAGATGTACGGCTCGCCGTCTTGCTCGATGTTGCGCGTGGGCACGTTGCCGTTGATGGGAACCGTGTCGATGTGCCCTGCGATGACCACGCGCTGCGCCTTGCCGGTGTCGGTGCGGGCGACGAGGGTGTCGCCATCGCGGGTCACCTCGAGATGCGGGTACCGCGCGACAGCCGCCTCGATGGCGTCGGCGAGGGATGCCTCATCGCCGGACACGCTCGGAATGTCACAGACCGCCCGGGTCAGATCGGCAGAGGTGGCGGTCAGATCGAGCTCCGGCATCCCTCGAGTCTAGCCACGTCACCGTGGCGTCCCCTGTCCGTGACGACCGCTAGCGTAAAGGGATGAGCGAGAAGCGCACTGTCTTCGCAACCGGACTGACCACCATCGCCTCCGACGGCACGGTGCTCGACGCGTGGTACCCCGCTCCGCGCTTGGGGATCGCCGACGGCACGACCCAGGCCACCCGTGCTGCCGAGCTGCAGGGATCGGTCGGCGACGACCCCCGGCGCGACGTGCGGGTCGAGATCGTCGAGCTTGAGATCGATCTCGACGCGGCGCCGGCCTCGACGGCCGACGTGTACCTGCGCCTGCATGCGCTCTCGCATCGCCTGGTCGCGCCGAACCAGCTCAACCTCGACGGGATCTTCGCGTTCCTGCCCACGGTCGCCTTCACGAACGCCGGTCCGGTGCACCCCGATCATCTCGACCGGCTGCGCCCGGGACTGCGCGCGGCCGGCATCCAGGTGCAGGGGCTGGACAAGTTCCCGCGGCTCACCGACTACGTCACCCCGCCCGGCGTGCGCATCGGCGACGCCTCGCGCGTGCGCCTGGGCGCGCACCTGGCGCCGGGAACGACCGTCATGCACGAGGGATTCGTGAACTACAACGCCGGCACTCTCGGGGCTTCCATGGTTGAGGGGCGAGTCTCGCAGGGCGTCGTCGTCGGCGATGGCAGCGACATCGGCGGCGGGGCATCCATCATGGGCACCCTCTCGGGCGGCGGCACCCATCGTGTGTCGATCGGTCAACGCTGCCTGCTGGGCGCCAATGCCGGCATCGGCATCTCGCTAGGCGACGACTGCGTCGTCGAGGCCGGGCTCTACCTCACCGGCGGCACCAAGGTCGTGCTCGCTGACGAACCTGTGCGCGCCGACGGCACGCGCCCCACGGCGAAGGCATCGACCCTGTCGGGGGGCGATCGGCTGCTGTTCCGCCGCAACTCGCTCAGCGGAGCTGTCGAGGTGTTGCGCCGCGCCGGCGCCGGTGTCACTCTCAACGAGGCGCTGCACGCCTGAGCGGGAGGGCGCGGGCGCTGGCTGATCGGGGCGGGGCGGCCGCGGTTCGCCGTTTGGCCGCTTGAGCGTTTGGTCGCTTGGTCGCTTGGTCGCTTGGTCGCTTGGCATGTTGGCCGCTTCGCTTGGCCGCTTCGCTTGTTGACCGCTTCGCTTGTTGACCGCTTCGCATGTTGGCCGCTTCGCATGTTGGCCGCTTCGCATGTTGGCCGCTTCGCGTCCTGACCGCTTCGCTTGGCCGCTTCGCCGCTTCGCGTGTCACAGAAAACGTGGGTTGCCGCGCAAGAGGTCGCCCGTTCTGTGACACGGCGCCGGACGGTGTCACACCACGCACGGGTGCGGGCAGCAGCATCCCACCACTTCTGTGACAGGGATGCCGCGGGCCACACAGATGCCGCCGCCCACCGGGGTACCGCGGCCCACCGGGATGCCGCGGGCCACCGGGGCGCCACCGCCCACCCAGACTCCCCGGGCCGGGCGTGTCACAGAAAATGCGGGCTGCCGCGCAAGAGGTCGCCCGTTCTGTGACATGGCACCGGACGGTGTCACACTACGCACGGGTGCGGGCGGCAGCATCCCACCACTTCTGTGACAGGGATGCCGCGGGCCACACAGATGCCGCCGCCCACCGGGGTACCGCGGCTCACCGGGGTACCGCGGCCCACCGGTGCCGCCTACCCGCCCAGCCCCCGGCCCATCACTACCCGCCCAGCCCCCGGCCCAGCCCCAGCCCACCGGTGCCGCCGCAGCCCACCGGGGCGCGGCCCACCAACCAGCCCGTCAGGCTCCCGGGCGCCAGCCGGCGGCGATGAGTGCTTCGGCCACTTTGCGCACGGCAACCGATGGATTCGGACGCAGGTGATGGCTGAGGATCCGCACGTGGTTCCAGCCCTGCCCACGGATCGCGTCCCACCGGTCGGCGTCGCGCGCGAACTGCTCCTCGTCGAAAGCGTGCACCCGTCCGTCGCTTTCGGGACAGACCCGATACTCCGGGTAGGCGAGATCGAGGCGCGCCACGAACTCTCCGTTCTCGTCGGTCAGCACCCAGTTCAGCTCGGGCTCGGGCAGACCTGCCCGCACGAGCACCAGTCGCAGCTTGGTCTCTTCGGGCGTCTCAGAGCCCACGCGGATCTCGCGTAGCGCACGCATGAGCTTTCCGCCGGGAACATCGCCGGCCACCCGAACCTCGGCCCAGAGATCTTCGAGCGTCACAAGCCGATTGCGCGGCAAGATCAGGTGGTCGCCGAGCGCGATCAGATCATCCAGATCCCACCGGGCACCCACCTGGCGCCACAGCCGAGCGGGGTTCTCCGTGCGCAGCCCCTCCGCGATCCGGAAGGAAGATTCGCGCTGCTGCAATCGGTGCCCGATCATCCCCGCTCGCCGCGGCTGCCCGGCCGGTCTGCGCGCCGAGACGTCCACCGCGCGTTTGTCTGCCGTGGTGTACGGCAGCGGCCCGCCGATGATGCCGACACCGACGTCGTGACTGAAGAACTGCTCCGGCGTGAGCACGGGAGCGACCTCGCGTGCTCGGGCGATCATCTCGTCGCGCAGACGAATCATCCGCTGCGACGGCGTCTCCTTCTCTGGAACGACGGAACGATGCGGATGCGTCGTGCGCGCGCCGCGCGTCGGGATGACAAGGTCGCTCGCCCGCAAGCGAGACCGACTGACGCCCTCCGCTCGTGCTTCTGCGACGGAGAATGGGCGGCCGATGAGCTGCGCGGGCAGAGGTGCTGTGCGGGTCATGGTTCCATCCGACATCCTCGCCGGGGCGGTTCGGGATGCTGCGCACCAATATGTGGATAACTGGGAGTTCCTGTCTGTCTGTGGAGGAGACGCGGGATGTCGCACCTCGGGTGACCTCGCGGCCCGTGACCAGCACCATCTGTGACACACCCGCACCGCGCGTCACAGAACAGGCGCCCCTACCCGGCGACATCCCGCACTTTCTGTGACACGCTCGACGCTCGCCTCACAGCACAGCCACGCCCCCACCGCGCGTCACAGAACAGCCACGCCCGCACCGCGCGTCACAGAACAGCCGCCCTCACCCCGCGATATCCCGCACTTTCTGTGACACGCTCAATGCGCGCCCCACAGAACACTTTCTGAGACACACCGCCGCGGGCAGCGAGCACAGAACGCACCGGTACCACCGAACAGGGTGCAGAATGGTTCGGTGACCGAACCAAATGACGACGCCCGCGCAGCGACATTGACGTTCGCCCGCATGGCGCGGATGCTCGAGCGTACCCTGCAGCACCACGCTCCGCTCAGCCTGAGCGACTATCGGATCCTCTCGGCGGTCGCCGACGGCGAGGCGCGCGCCTCGCGCCTGGCCCAACGCCTCGCGGTGGGCAAGCCGAGTGTGAGCGCATCGGTGGACTCGCTGGTTCGACGTGGCCTGCTCGCCCGTGCCGGGGGCGCCGGCGATCAGCGCGCCATCGACCTGCGCATCACCGCCGAGGGCGACCGCGTGCGTTTCGACGCCGAGCGCGCTCTTGTCGCGCTGGTCACCGAGGTCGCCGAGCACACCTCCGAACCCACTGCGACAATGGCCGCCATCGCAGCCTTCGGCGCCGCGCTCGAAGAGCGACAGGCTCAGATCCACCCGACCGGACGTCGCGCATGAAGGCATCCGAGCCCGGGTGGGTGCGTCGACTGGGCGGGTATCTTCTGCGCCACCGGCGCCACCTCGTGATCGCCCTGAGCGCCGCTGCGCTGGGCGCTGCCTGTCAGGTGGCCACGCCTCTGGTCGCGCGCACGATCGTCGACGACGTGATCGTGAGCGGCACCGCTCCGTTGCTGCCGTGGCTGTTGCTGTTGATCGCCCTGGCGGTGCTGGGGTTCGGCTTCGCCTATCTGCGCCGCTACCGGGGCGGACGCATCGGACTCGACGTGCAGAACGACCTGCGCAACGACATGCACGACCGTCTGCAGGGCATGGATGCCGCAACCCTGGCCACCATGCCGACCGGTCAGCTGGTCGCCCGGGCGAACTCCGACACCGGGCTCGTGCAGGGGCTGCTCAACTTCGTGCCCATGGTCGGCGGCAACGTGCTGATGATGGCGTTGTCGCTCATCGTCATGTTCATTCTGTCTCCGCTGCTGGCCATCATCAGTCTCGCCATCGTGCCGGCGCTGATCGCCATCAGCTACCGCCTGCGCAGCCGCCTGTTCCCGGCGAGTTGGGACGGCCAGCAGAAAGAGGGCGAACTGGCCGGCATCGTCGACGAAGACATCGCCGGTGTGCGGGTGGTCAAGGCGTTCGGCCAGGAGCGGCGCGAACTGCGCCGGCTGACGGATGCCGCGTCCCGGCTGTACGGCTCCCAGATGCGCGCTGTGCGCATCCAGGCGCGCTACCAGCCGTTGCTTGAGGCCGTGCCGGTGCTCGGGCAGGTGGGCATTCTCGCCCTCGGCGGCTGGCTCGCCCTGAACGGCTCCATCTCACTGGGCACCTTCCTGGCCTTCTCCACCTACATCGCCAAGCTGATGGCGCCCTCGCGCCAGTTGGCGGGCATGCTGACGATCGCCCAGCAGGCGCGCGCCGGCGTGGAGCGCATCTTCCAGCTGCTCGATCTGCAACCGACCGTGGTCGATGCCCCCGACGCGATCGAGCTCGACGAGCGGCCCGGCGCCATATCGTTCGACCACGTCACGTTCGCGTACCCGGGCGGCGCCCCGGTGCTCGACGACTTCTCACTCACGATCCGCCCCGGCGAGAAGGTGGCGCTGGTCGGTGCCAGCGGCAGCGGCAAGTCGACGGCGGGCAGGCTGCTCACTCGGTTCTACGATCCGGATGCCGGGGCGGTCACGATCGGCGGACGGGATGCGCGGGGCGTCCAGCTCGCCTCGCTGCGCCACCGCGTGGGGATGGCCTTCGAAGACGCCTTCCTGTTCTCGGAGTCGGTGCGGGACAACATCGCCTATGGCGCGCCCGATGCCACCGACGAGCAGATCGAACAGGCTGCGCGCGCCGCGCGGGCACACGAGTTCATCACCGCGCTCCCCCACGGCTACGACACCGTCGTCGGCGAGCGGGGGCTGAGTCTGTCGGGCGGGCAACGACAGCGCGTGGCGCTCGCGCGCGCGATTCTGCGGGATCCCGCGATCCTCGTGCTCGACGACGCCACCAGCGCCGTGGATGCCCGCACCGAGCAGACCATCCACGACGCGCTGCGTTCGGTGATGCAGGACCGCACTGTGCTGCTTATCGCCCACCGGCACTCCACGCTGCACCTGGCCGACCGCATCGTCGTGCTCGAGGGCGGCCGTATCGTGGCCGAGGGCAGCCATGACGAGCTCATCGACGCCAGCCCCACCTATCGGGCTCTGTTCGGCGATGGTGAGGTGCCCGACGAGGCGCCGGACGAGCCGGTCCGATCCCCTTCGTCTGGCTCGCCGAGCGCCACCGCTGTACGAATTGTCGTGCCCGCATCGTCGGCCGTCGCCTCCGCCCCGCCCGCCACGCACGCGGTGCAGGCGCCGAGCCTGGGAATGGGGCTGGGCGGCTCCAGCGGTGGCGGCGGCCTGCGCGGAAGCCTCGCGCCCACACCGCAACTTCTCGCGCAGGTCGAGAAGCTCCCGCCGATCGTCGATCACGCCGACCTCGACCTGGCCCACGAAAGCCTGCGGCGCAGCGACTTCAGTCTCGGAGCGCTCCTGCGCGAGTTCCGTCGGCCGCTCCTTTTCGCGCTTGTTTTCGTCGTCCTCGATGCGCTTGCGGGCCTGCTGGGCCCCGCGATCGTGAAGACCGGCATCGACGAGGGCGTGGTCACCGGCACCGCGCACGTGCTGTTCGCGGCATCCGCCCTCTACCTGGTCATCGCGCTCGGCGACATGATCACCGGAATGGCCGAGTCGTTCATCAGCGGGCGCGTGGCGCAGCGCATCATGCTCTCGCTGCGTGTGCGGGTGTTCGCCCAGCTGCAGCGACTCTCGCTCGACTACTACGAGCGTGAGATGGCCGGGCGCATCATGACCCGGATGACCACCGACATCGACCAGTTCGAATCGCTGCTGCAGAACGGACTGCTGGGCGCCTTGGTCGCCGGTGTCACATTCGTCGGTGTCGCCGTCGCCCTGGTGGTCGTGGATGCCCCCCTGGGCCTGGCAGTGCTCTCGATCATCATCCCGTTGGCGCTGGCCACCGTGTGGTTCCGCCGCCGCGCATCGCGGCTCTACGACCTGGCGCGCGAGCGGATCGCCGTGGTGAACGCCGCCTTCCAAGAGAGCCTGGCCGGCGTACGCGAGTCGCAGGCATTCACTCACGAGCACGAGACGATGCGCACCTTCCACGGCCACGGTGCCGCATACCTGCGCTCGCGGGTGGCCGCTCAGCGCCTGGTGGCGATCTACTTTCCGTTCGTGCAGTTCCTCTCGGCGATCGCCGACGTGATAGTGCTGGGGCTCGGGGCGTCGCTGATAGCCCACGGGCAGCTCACGGCCGGAGCTCTCATCGCCTTTCTGCTGTACATCGACATGTTCTTCTCCCCCATCCAGCAGCTCTCGCAGGTGTTCGACGCGTGGCAGCAGACCCGCGTGTCGGTGGCGCGGATCGCCGAGCTCATGCGCCTGGACACCCTCACGCCCGATGCCGACCACCCGCGGCCCGTCGATGCGCTGGCCGGCGATATACACCTCGACGACGTGCACTTCGCGTATCCCACGGAAGCGGTCTCGTCGCGCCTGCGGGGTCCGCGCGATGTGAAGCGCCTCGCCGAGGCGGCGCCGGTCGCGCGGCCCACCGAGGCACTGGGCGGCGTCGAACTCGGCATCCGGCCCGGTGAGACGGTGGCCTTGGTCGGCGAGACGGGCGCGGGAAAGTCGACCGTGATGAAGCTGATCGCCCGGTTCTACGATCCCGATCGCGGTGCCGTGCGCGCCGACGGCGCCGACCTGCGCACCCTCGATCTGGCCGGGTACCGCGCACGGCTGGGTTATGTGCCCCAGGAGTCGTTCCTGTTCACCGGCACGATCGGCGAGAACATCGCCTATGGGCGACCGGATGCCACTGCCGACGACGTCGCACGGGCGGCACGCGCCGTCGGGGCCGAGGCGATGATCACGGCGCTTCCCGACGGCTACGCGACCGCGATCTCGGAGCGCGGCACCTCACTCTCAACGGGGCAGCGGCAGCTGATAGCCCTCGCCCGCGCCGAACTCGTCGACCCGGCGATCCTGCTGCTCGACGAGGCGACCTCGAACCTCGACCTGGCCAGTGAGACCCGTGTGACCGAGGCCATGCACCGGCTCGCGCGCGACCGCACGACGGTGATCATCGCACATCGGCTGCAGACGGCCATGGGCGCCGATCGCATCCTCATGCTCAGCCACGGCCGCGTCGTCGAACACGGCACGCACGACGAACTGCTGGCCGCCGACGGGGCTTACGCGGCGATGTGGCGGGCGTTCGAGCTCACCAGCTCAACGGCGGGCTGAGCGGCGGGCTGAATCAGTCGCGCACCCGCACCGACAGGCACGTGACGCAGCCCTCGAGCTTCTCGAACTCGCTGATCGGCACCGCAACGACATCCAGTCCCCGATCGCGCAGCAGATCGGCGGTACGCGGCGCCGCCGCAGAGATGAGGACGCTGTGCTCATCGAGCACCACGACCGCGCTGCCTTCCGGCTCGGCAATCCCGAGAAACTCGGGATACACCGACACGTCGTCGACCAAAGGCTCGTATCCGATGACGGTGCCGTCGGGCAGCGCCGTCACGCCGGTCTTCAGATGCAACACCTTCGTGATCGGCACCGCAACGACATCCCATCCACGCGGCGTCAGCAGCGTGCGCAACTGGGCGATGCCTTCGTCGTTCGTGCGTGATGAGCGCCCGACGTAGACGGTACGACCCACTTTGAGCACGTCGCCGCCCTCGAGGGTGCCGGGCGCCTGGATGGCAGCGGTTTCGATTCCGGATGCCTCCACCACCCCTTGTGCCGTCTCGATCTCGCCGCGGCGCGAGTCGGCCCCGGGCCGGGTGATGACCGCGAGATCGGAGAAGATGACCACGACGTCTTCGACGAACACTCCATCGGGGTGATCGTCGGCCGCGGGAAGCGGAACGATCTCCCAGCCGCGGGTGCGGAAGGCGTCGACGTACCCTTCCCACTGCGCAAGCGCCAGCGCGGCGTCGGCGGGCACCCGCTCGAGGTGGGTCAGCTCACCGTCGGCCAGTCGCGGTGAGGGGCGCCGGACCAGAAGCCGCGACATCAGCCGATGCCGGGGTAGCTGCGCTCGGGAGAGCCGACGTACAGCTGCTGGGGGCGCCCGATCTTCGTCTGCGGGTCGTTGACGGCCTCGCGCCACTGCGCAAGCCACCCGGGCAGGCGCCCGATCGCGAACAGCACCGTGAACATGCGGGTCGGAAAGCCCATGGCCTTGTAGATGACGCCGGTGTAGAAGTCGACGTTCGGATAGAGCTTGCGCTCCACGAAGTAGTCGTCGGCCAGGGCGATCTCCTCAAGCTCCTTGGCGAGATCCAGCAGCGGATCCTTGACGCCGAGTTCGCGCAGCACCTCGTCGGCCGACTCTTTGACGAGCTTGGCGCGCGGGTCGTAGTTCTTGTAGACCCGGTGGCCGAAGCCCATGAGCTTGACGCCGTCTTCTTTGTTCTTGACGCGCTCGACGAAGCGCTGCACGCTCTCACCCGAGTCGCGGATGCGGGCCAGCATCGTCAAGACAGCCTCGTTCGCGCCGCCGTGCAGCGGGCCCGACAGCGCCTGGATGCCGGCCGAGATCGACGCGAACTGATTCGCTCCGGTCGAACCGACCAGACGCACCGTCGAGGTCGACGCGTTCTGCTCGTGGTCTTCGTGCAGGATCAGCAGCAGCTCGAGCGCCTTGGACATCACCGGGTTCACTTCGTACGGCTCGCTGTGCACACCGAAGTTGAGCTTGAGGAAGTTGTCGACGAAGCTCAGTGAGTTGTCGGGGTAGAGGAACGCCTGACCGACGCTCTTCTTGTGCGCGTATGCCGCTATCACGGGCAGCTTCGCGAGCATGCGCACGGTGTTCAGCTCGACATGCTCGGGGTTGTGCGGGTCGGTCTGGCCCTCATAGTAGGTCGACAGCGCCGAGACCGCCGATGAGAGCACCGACATCGGGTGAGCGGTGTGCGGCAGCGCCGAGAAGAAGTGCTTGAGGTCTTCGTGCAGCAGGGTGTGCCGCCGGATGCGGTCGTCGAAGTCGGCCAGCTCAGACGCGGTGGGCAGTTCGCCGTACAGCAGCAGCCAGGCGACCTCGAGGTATGAACTGTTCTTTGCGAGCTGGTCGATCGGGTACCCGCGGTACCGCAGAATCCCCTGCTCGCCATCGATGTAGGTCACCGCGGACTTGGTCGCCGAGGTGTTGACGAAGCCGTAATCCAGGGCGGTGTGCCCCGTCTGCCGGGTCAGGGTCGAGACGTCGATGCTCGGGTTGCCGTCGATGCCCCGAAGAACGGGGAACTCGGCGGTTCGGCCTGCGATGGTGAGGGTGGCGACGTCCGCCTGTGCTCCCGCGTCGGACACGAGGCCTCCTTGTGATTCGTGGCATCCGGGGTCCCATACAGCCTAGTCCGCCCCTGGGCACACTGAGACATCCGCCAAAGGGCAGCGGGTCTGACTAGCGGAAAGCTACGAAGTCAGTCGGCGCCGCGCAGTCGCTGCGCGGCGGCCTCGATGCGCTCGTCGGGGGCGGTCAGCGACAGCCGGATGTGCCGTGGAAAGTGCGGGCCGTAGAAGTGGCCAGGCCCTGCGAGGATTCCGAGGCCTGCCAGCCGATCAAGGCTGTCCCAGGCATCCTTCCCCTCCGTCGCCCACAGATACAGGCCTGCCTCGCTCCCTTCGATGCGGAAGCCGGCGGCTTTCACGGCGGGAACAAGGATGTCGCGGCGACGGCGGTAGCGCTCCTTCTGGACGGCCACGTGCTCGTCGTCGCCCAGAGCTGCCACCATCGCGTGCTGCACGGGGTGAGGCAACATCAGGCCCAGGTGCTTGCGCGCGGTCAGCAGACGCGCGACCAGCCGTTCATCGCCGGCGAGAAAAGCGGCGCGGTACCCGGCGAGATTGGATTGCTTGCTCAGCGAGTACACCGCCAGTACACCCGTCGGGTCGCCATCGGTCACTCGCGCGTCGAGGATGGACGGGATCGGCTCGGTGTTCCAGGGAGCCTCCCAGCCGAGCTCTGCGTAGCACTCGTCACCGGCGATGACGGCGCCCAGCGCGCGGGCGCGCGCGACCGCCGCCTGCAGCGAGGGGATGCCGCGGACCCGCCCGTCGGGATTGCCGGGGCTGTTCAGCCAGACCAGCCGGGTGGCCGCGGGCCAATCGGCCGGGTCATCCGAGGCGAACGGGGTCGCACCCACCAGGCGCGCCCCCACCTCGTAGGTCGGGTAGGCGGCACGCGGGTGCACCACGACATCGCCGGGGCCGAGCCCGAGCAGCAACGGCAGCAGGGCGACGAGTTCCTTCGAGCCGACGGTCGGCAAGATCTGTGCGGGGGTCAGCCCCGGTACGCCGCGTCGACGGGCGAACCAGTCGGCGATGGCCTCGCGCAGCGCGGGCGTTCCGACCGTCTGCGGGTAGGCGTGCGCATCGGTGGCTGCCGCCAGCGCGTGGCGGACCACGTCGGGCGTGGCATCCACCGGCGAGCCGATGGAGAGATCGACGATGCCGCCGGCATGCGCGCGAGCGCGCGCCGCATATGGTGCGACGGCGTCCCAGGGGTAGTCGGCGAGGTCGGCGACGCCCACGATCAGCCGTTCTGCGGAGGCAGGGCGGCCACGATGGGGTGGTCCTTATGGATCACGCCGACCTTCGCTGCCCCTCCCGGCGACCCGAGGTCGTCGAAGAACTCGACGTTGGCCTTGTAGTAGTCGGCCCACTCTTCGGGCAGGTCGTCTTCGTAGTAGATCGCCTCGACGGGGCAGACCGGCTCGCAGGCGCCGCAGTCGACGCATTCGTCGGGGTGGATGTACAAGGATCGATCGCCTTCGTAGATGCAATCGACCGGACACTCGTCGACACAGGCGCGGTCCTTCACATCCACACAGGGCAGGGCGATCACATACGTCACGGGGCCAGTCTAGTTGTCTGCGTCGACGGTCGTCCTCGACAGATCCGGCCAGGCGACCACGACCGTCGCGAGGAAGGCCATCCCGATGCCCCAGACCAATCCGAGGTTGACAGCACCCTCTTCCACGGCCGGCACGACGACCGATCCGCCGGGGCCGGTGCCCGAGAACATCACGGTCGCCGCGAGGGCTCCCACGCCTCCGGCCAGCGTCGTCCAGCGATCGCCGGTCATCCCGCGCATGGCGACGAACATCGCGCCGATGCCCAGCAGTGCGAGAATGACCCCGACCGGAAACACACCGAGCCGGTACGCGTGCGCGATGGTGCCGGCTGTGCCGTAGACGGCGCCGATCGCCAGGGCGATCACCCAGACCAGCACTCGCAACAGCGTGTTCTTCACCGCGTCAGTCTACGTCGCCCTTTCTGTGACGCGCGGCGGCCGCCCCGCTCGGAGGTTTGTCTGTCACACACATGGCGGCCTGCTGGCCCCTTCACCCGGCTGTACTGTGACACGCCGAGGGATGAGTATGAGCCATCCGTACCCACCCCACCCGGAGGCGTGTCACACAAAAGGCGGCCAGCCGGCCCCCTCACCCGGCCGTTCTGTGACACCCCGAAACGCCCCCACCCCACCCGCGGGCGTGTCACACAAATGGCGGCCTGCCGGCCCCCTCACCCGGCCGTTCTGTGACACGCCGCGGGGTATGTCACAGAACAGGGCAGAATTCCAGCCCGGATGTCGCCCGTTCTGTGACACGCGGCGGGATGGGTGTGAGCCATCCGGTCACACCCCACCCGAGGGCGCAACCGACCGGCGCCCACCCGCGGGCGTGTCACACAAATGGCGGCCTGCCGGCCCCTCACCCACCCGTTCTGTGACACGCCGCCATGCGTGTCACAGAACTAGGCAGAATCACGGCCCGGATGCCGCATATTCTGTGACACGCCGCGACACGTGTCGCACAACGGGCGCCTCAGGCCGCCCATCCCCACAGCCGCAACAGTGCGGCGACCACGGCCGCCGCCACCACGACCACGAGGAACGGCGCACGCAGCAGGAGCAGGACGGCAGCGACGGCGACGGCGGGGACGCGGGCATCGACGACGATGGTCTGCCCGGCACCGAGCGTCTGCACTGCCACAAGCGCCGCCAGCAGCGCCACGGTGAGGAGGTCGGCGGTGCGCGCCGGGCGCGGGGCCTGCATCACGCGTGCCGGGACGAGATAGCCCAGCGTCTTCAACGCCACGCAGATGATGGCCGCCACCAGCACGGCATTCCACAACGTCACGGCAGGCCCTCCCGTTCGGCGACATCGTCGGGCTCGGCAGACGGTACCTCGTCGCGGGCGAGCCAGTTGAACCAGCCCACGACGATGGCGACCACGGCGGCTGCGAGAACCGGGATGCCGGGCATGAGCGCCGGCGTGAGCATGGCTGCGATCACCGCGGCCGCGATCCCCACCGCTATCGCCTGCCGGCGCCGCAGCCGCGGCCACAGCAGAGCCAGGAAGGCGGCCGCGGCCGCGGCATCCAATCCGTAGGTCTTCGGATCGCCGAGCACGTTGCCCAAGAGAGCTCCGGCCAGGGTGGTGAGGTTCCAGCCGATGTAGATGCCGAGCCCGGTCACCCAGAAACCCCACCGCTGCGCGTGGGTGCGGGTCTGGCCCAGGGCGACGGCCGTGGACTCGTCGATGGTGAAGTGCGCTGCGGCGGCGCGGCGCCAGAATCCCCCACCCAGCAGCGGCGCCATGCGCATGCCGTAGGCGATGTTGCGCACACCCAGCAGGGCAGAGGAGGCTATCGCCGCGGGGATCGCGGCCAGTCCCCCGCTGCCGATCACCCCGATGAAGGCGAACTGCGAGCCACCGGTGAACATCACCAGGCTCAGCACGCACGTCTGCCACACATCGAGACCGGATGCCGTCGCCAGCGCGCCGAACGAGATGCCGTACGCGCTCGTGGCCAGGGCCACACCCAGCCCGTCACGCACCGCGCGGCGGCGGGCCGCGGCATCGGTCCCCTCACTCACCCGAAGAGCCTACCGGCGCCCTGCCCCGGCAATTCGATATGGAATTGCCCAGACCACATCAAATTTCCAGAAAACTGGTGTGGTCTGGCAAATTCCATATCGAATTTGCCGGGTGGATCTTTGCCGGGTGGATCAGGCCGAGGCGTCCTGGCGCTTCAGGCGGGCGGTGGCGCGGGCGCGGTCGTGCTGGTCGAGCACGACCTTGCGGATGCGCACGGTCTCGGGGGTGACCTCGACGCATTCGTCGTCGCGGGCGAACTCAAGGCTCTCTTCCAGCGACAGGATGCGCGGCGGCGTCATCGACTCGAAGGTGTCGGCGGTCGACGAGCGCATGTTGGTGAGCTTCTTCTCTTTGGTGATGTTCACGTCCATGTCGTCGTTGCGCGAGTTCTCGCCGATGACCATGCCCTCGTACACCTCCTGCGTGGGCTGCACGAAGAACGACATGCGCTCCTGCAGGGCGATGATAGCGAACGGCGTCACCACACCCGAGCGGTCGGCGACGATCGACCCGTTCTGGCGGGTCACGATGTGCCCGGCCCAATCGTCGTACCCGTGCGAGATGGCGTTGGCGATCCCGGTGCCGCGGGTGGTGGTGAGGAACTCGGTGCGGAAGCCGATGAGTCCGCGCGACGGGACCATGAACTCCATGCGCACCCAGCCGGTGCCGTGGTTGGTCATGTTCTCCATGCGCCCCTTGCGCGCCGCCAGCAGCTGCGTGATGGCACCCAGGTACTCTTCGGGGGCATCGATCGTGAGCTGTTCGAACGGCTCCTGCAGCGTGCCCCGCTCGTTGCGACGCGTGACCACCTGCGGCTTGCCGACGGTCAGCTCGAAGCCCTCGCGGCGCATGTTCTCGACGAGGATCGCCAGGGCCAGCTCACCGCGCCCCTGCACCTCCCAGGCGTCGGGGCGGCCGATGTCGACGACCTTGAGCGAGACGTTGCCGATCAGCTCGCGATCGAGGCGGTCCTTGACCATGCGGGCGGTGAGCTTGTGGCCCTTGACCTTGCCGGCCAGCGGCGAGGTGTTGGTGCCGATCGTCATCGAGATCGCCGGCTCGTCGACGTGGATGGCCGGCAGCGGCCGCACGTCGTCGGGATCGGCGATGGTCTCACCGATGGTGATGTCTTCGAAACCGGCGATCGCGACGATGTCGCCGGGGCCGGCCTCCTCGGCCGGATACCGGTCGAGCGCGCGGGTCTTGAGCAGCTCGGTGATGCGCGCGTTGGTGTGCGAGCCGTCGTGACGCACCCAGGCGACCGTCTGCCCCTTGCGCAGCGTGCCGTTGAACACGCGCAGCAGCGCCAACCGGCCCAGGAACGGCGACGAGTCGAGGTTCGTCACCCACGCCTGCAGCGGCGCCTCGTCGTCGTAGCTGGGTGCCGGCACGTGCTCGAGGATCGCCTCGAACAGCGGCTCGAGGTCGTCGTTGTCGGGAAGCTCGCCGTTGGCGGGGCGGGTGCGGGATGCCGCGCCCGCCCGCCCGGACGCATACACGACAGGCACGTCGAGGAGGGCATCGACATCGAGGTCGGGAACGTCGTCGGCGAGGTCTGAGGCCAGCCCCAGCAGCAGGTCGTGGCTCTCCTCTTCGACCTCGGCGATGCGGGCATCGGGGCGGTCGGTCTTGTTCACCAGCAGGATGACGGGGAGCTTGGCCTCCAGCGCCTTGCGCAGCACGAAGCGCGTCTGCGGCAGCGGCCCCTCTGAGGCATCCACCAGCAGCACGACGCCGTCGACCATCGACAGGCCGCGCTCGACCTCACCGCCGAAATCGGCGTGGCCGGGCGTGTCGATGACGTTGATGGTCACCGGAACATCGGTGTGCACCCCGTTATAGGTGATCGCCGTGTTCTTCGCGAGGATCGTGATGCCCTTCTCGCGCTCGAGGTCATTGGAGTCCATGGCGCGCTCTTCGACGTGCGCGTGGTCGCCGAACGAGCCGGTCTGACGCAGCATGGCGTCGACAAGAGTGGTCTTTCCGTGGTCGACATGAGCGACGATAGCGACGTTGCGCAGGTCTGTGCGGTGGGCAAGGGACATGGCCGAAGCACCTTTCGGTGGGAAGAAGAGGGATGCGGGGGCCCTGTCTTGCAGCAGGTTCGCGACGCGGCGGAGAACGCAGAAAGGCGCCCGCCCCACATCGATTCTATCGGTGTGGAGCGGGCGCCCCGTTCAGGATGCCTTCAGTTCGCATGCCAGCAGGGGCTCTGGCACAACGAGCCGCCAAACACGATGGGAGCGGCAATTGGAGGATGAACCTCTACGAATGCATCCCTCGACGATCGAACTCACCCCGCTCCTGACGGCTCGACCTCCCCACAACTCGTTCCCAGCCGATGGGCGATGCGCCCGTTGTAAAAGCATCGTGCCCCCACTACAGTGTGGGAGCAACGCCGTTGAAGAGAAAGGAGAGTCCGATGGAGTACCGTCTTTCAAAGCGTAGCCTGACTGCGGTTATCGCGATATTGTTTGCCTTCGCGGTTGCGGGAGTTGTAGTTGGCAGCGCTAATCAAGTGCCAACGACCAACGTTGCATGTGTGAACGCCTATGGGCAGACCATCACGCCCTTCCCATGCATCACCTGACTATCGATTCACAACTGAAGGTGGGGTGGTCTCGGTTTACTGAGATCACCCCACCTTCAGTTCGGTTGGCTATGTGGCCTTACTTTGTGAAGCCGACCTTGGTCCAGTCAGAGGCCCAGCCCATGAAGGTACTCGGACCGTAGTTGGCCAGGTTCGAGTCGACGATGGAGATGTTCGGCGACGGGTAAAACGGCAACATCGGCATGTAGTCCGCGATGACCTCGTTGATCTGCTGCGTGATCTTCAGGCGCTTCTCCGGGTCGAGCTCAGCGTTGGCCTGCGTCCACAGGTCACCCAGACGGTCATCCGACACGAACGCGAAGTTCTGGCCGTTTCCACCCGGCTTCTGGGCCGGGTAGAACAGCGACTCGGTCGAGGAGACCGGGAACAGCGTGCCCTGCCAGCTGAACGTGGCCATCTCGTACTTGCCGTTCTGGATGTTGGTGAAGTAGTCGGCGCTCGGAACCTCGTCGAGGGTCACGTCGATGTCGATCTTCTTCAGCGAGGACTGGATCTGCTGAGCACGCAGCTCGTTCGACTTTGTCCCCTGCGGCACGATGACCGAGAGCTTGAGCTCGGTGCCATCCTTGGTCCACTTGCCGTCGGCGTTGGCCCAGCCGGCGTCGGTGAGCAGCTTCTTGGCCGCGTCAAGGTCGTAGGGCAGCTTCTCGCCGACGGTGTCGGTGTAGCCCTTCTGGCCCGGCATGTAGATCCAGTTGCCGTTGGTGGTCGCCTCAACACCCAGCGGCGAGTTCGCCGTCTTCGAGATGAGCTCACGGTCGATCGCCTGGGCGACGGCCTTGCGCACGTTGGCGTCATCCAGCGGCGCCTGCAGACCGTTGAAGGTCACCTGCGAGTAGGTCAGGCCACCGGAGTTGAGCGCCTTCGCGCCCGACTTCTTCAGCGCTGCCGTGTAGGTGTCGACGTCCTGAACGTTGTCAACGGCATTGATCTCGTTGTTGGCGAAGGCCTGCGCCTGCGAACCCTGGTCGATGACCGTCCAGGTGATCTTGTCGAGCTTGGGCGCGTCACCCCACCACTTCGGGTTCGGCGTCTCGGTGTAGACCTTGGCGTTGTTGTCGATCTTCGACATCACGTACGGTCCGCTCGAGGGCAGCGGCTTGGTCGTGTAGCCGCCCCACTTCGCGGGGTCCTTCGCGATGTCAGCGGGAACGGCCGGCTGGGTGAGCAGTGCCTGCCAGTCGGCGTAGGGCGACGAGAACGTGAACGAGAACTCGTAATCGCTCTTGACGTCGAAGCTCGCGACCTTGTCGAAGCCGGCCGACGAGGCGATGTCGAACTTGTCGTTCTTGCCGCTCAGCGCGGCGAACGTCGCCTCGTAGTCGTTCGCGGTCAGCGGGGTGCCGTCTTCCCACACCGCCTTGTCGTTGAGCTTGACGTCGACCGTCTGCGGGTCGTCGCTGGTCAGCTCGATCGAGGTGGCGTAGTTGGGGTCGGGCTCGACGGCGCCGTCCTTGGTCGCCTTGTAGGGGGTGCCCATGATGGGCGCCTGCATGTTGACGACCTCGACGTTCGCACCGAGCGAGGTGGCGATGTTCCAGTTTCCCTCATCGGTGCCGCTGGACAGGACGGCCAGGCTCAGCGTGCCCCCCTGCTCCAGGTTCGACGCGGGAACATCGGTCCAGCCGACGAGCGGCAGCTGCGGGGCTTCGGTCTCACCTGCTCCGTTGGTGGGCTTGGCGTTGGGCTGTGCGCAGCCGGCCAGTGCAAGACCGGCGACGCTGAGCACAGCGACAGCCGCAAGAGCTGTGGTTCTGCGGTTCATGTGCTTCCTCTTCTTCTGAATGTCCCGCCGTTGGGGGCGGGAGTCGAAACGGCCGTCAACCGACGACCAATGTGTTCCGATCCACGTGATGGCAGGCGACA
The DNA here is from genome assembly GCF_004135285.1 of Microbacterium protaetiae. Lineage (NCBI taxonomy): Bacteria > Bacillati > Actinomycetota > Actinomycetes > Micrococcales > Microbacteriaceae > Microbacterium > Microbacterium protaetiae. The sequence continues at coordinate 3,042,969 of NZ_CP035494.1, read as the reverse complement.
AGGTCGCCGTCGTGGTCGACGAGTTCGGGATCGCTCGCATCGCAGAGCGCGCGCTCGGCATCGCCGAGAATCCGATACAGCGGGCAGCGCGTGCGGAAGCGGCATCCGTCGATCCGCTCCGCCGGGCTGGGCAGGTCGCCCTGCAACAGCACGCGCTCTCGGGCGCGCTCGATCGCCGGGTCGGGAATCGGAGCCGCTGACATCAGTGCCTGCGTGTAGGGATGCTTCGGTGTGTCGAAGACCTGGGCGATGTGGCCGTACTCCACGATCTTGCCGAGGTACATGACCGCGACGTCGTCGGCAATCTGGCGCACAACGGCCAGGTCGTGGGCCACGAAGATCAGCGAAAGGCCGAGCTGGTCGCGCAGATCCTGCAGCAGGTTGATGACTCCCGCCTGGATCGAGACATCCAGTGCCGAGACCGGCTCGTCGAGCACGAGCACCTTCGGGTCGGTCGCCAGTCCCCGCGCGATGCCGATGCGCTGGCGCTGACCGCCCGAGAACTCGTGCGGGTAGCGGTCGAGCATCGACGGGTCAAGTCCCACCAGATCGAGCAGCTCCCTGACCCGCTCGTTGCGCTTCTCGCGCGAGACGCCCTGTGCCAGCAGCGGCTCGCCGACCACATCGGCGATCGGCAGGCGCGGGTCGACAGCGGCCGCAGGGTCTTGGAAGACGATCTGGATCTCGCTGCGCAGCTGGCGGCGGGCGTGCGCCGTCAGCTTGGCGACATCCTTGCCCACGATCTCGATCGAGCCTGACTGGGGCTTGACCAGCTCCATGAGCTCGAGGATGGTCGTCGTCTTGCCGCACCCCGATTCGCCCACGATCGCCAGCGTGCGTCCCGGCTTCAGCGAGAACGAGACACCGTCGACGGCGCGGACGGTACCCACTTGGCGGCGGAAGACCCCGCCCTTCATGAGCGGGAAGTGCTTCTTGAGGTCGTCGACCACCAGCACCGGAGGCGCATCGGCGGGCACCTCGCGGGCCACCAGCGCCTCGGGCCGCGGGAAGATGTCGGGTCGGGTCAGCTCACCCGAGAGGATCTCACCGGCCCGGTGGCACGCCGACACGTGGCCGTCGGGGCCCCCGTGCGCCACGAGGGCGGGCTCCTCGGTACGGCAGATGTCGATCGCAGCTGGGCAGCGCGCGGCGAACGGGCATCCCCGCGGCAGGTTCGCCAGCGAGGGCGGGCGCCCCTCCAACTGCACGAGCCGGCTGGTGCCCGCTGTGCGGATGTTCGGCACCGAGCGCAGCAGCCCGATCGTGTACGGCATGGTGGGCTCGGTGAAGACCTGATCGACTGTGCCCGACTCGACGAGCTTGCCCGCGTACATCACCGCGACACGGTCGGCCTGACCGGCGACCACTCCGAGGTCGTGCGTGATCAGCGAGACCGCGGCCCCGGTGATCCGCTTGGCCTCCTGCAGCACCTCGAGGATCTGCGCCTGAATCGTCACGTCGAGGGCCGTGGTGGGCTCGTCGGCGATGATCAGGCGCGGATCGTTGGCGATCGCCATCGCGATCATGGCGCGCTGGCGCATCCCACCGGAGTATTCGTGGGGGAAGGCCTGTGCACGCCGCGTGGGGTCGGGTATGCCGACGATCTTCAACAGCTCGACCGCGCGAGAGGCGGCCGCCTGCTTGCTCAGCGCACGGTCGTGCAGCCGCAGCGCTTCGGAGATCTGATCGCCGACGGTGTAGACCGGAGTCAACGCCGAGAGCGGATCTTGGAAGACCATCGCTATCTCACTGCCGCGGATGCGGCTGAGCGCACGGTCGTTCATCGTCAACAGCTGCTTGCCGTTGTAGAGGATCTCGCCCTCGACCACCGCGGTGTCGGGCAGCAGCCCCATGATCGCCAGCGACGAGACCGACTTGCCCGATCCCGACTCACCGACGATGCCGAGGAACTCGCCCTCGTCGATCGTGTAGCTGATGTCACGCACCGCGCGCACATCGCCCGAGCGCTGCGGGAAGGTCACCGAGAGGTTGCGCACCTCCAGCAGCGGCGCTCCCCGGCGGGGTGTGGCCGCGGGTTGCGGCTGTGCGAGTGTCTCAGGCACGGTTCACCCCCGAGGTGGGGTCGATGGCGTCGCGCAGGGCGTCACCGACGAGGCTGATGGCCAGCAGCAGCAGAATCAGCGTGCCGGCCGGAAAGAGGAAGAGCCAGGGTCGCGTGGTCGCCGCCGATTGGCCATCGGCCAGCAGCGTGCCCAGCGAAACAGCGGGCGGCTGCACCCCGAAGCCGAAGAAGCTCAGGCTTGTCTCGGCCAGGATCATGGCCGCGATCCCCAGCGTGGCGTCGATGATCAGCAGCGACGCCACGTTCGGGATGATGTGCCGGCGCACCACCGACCAGGTGCCGAAGCCCATGTAGCGGGCGGCCTTGACGAATTCACGCTCGCGCAGCGACCGTGTCTGGTTTCGGATCACCTGCGCCATGATCATCCACCCGGTCACCGCCAGGAAGATCATCATCACGACCCAGCTGCCCTTGGTGAACGGGTACAGCAGGATCAGGATGAAGAACGCCGGCAGCACCAGCAGCAGGTCGATGACCCAGGCGATCGTCTTCTCGCCCCAGCCGCCCAGATACCCGGCGGTGGCACCGAGGACGCCGGCGATGAGGGTCGAGGCAGGCCCGGCGATGAAGCCGATGATGAGCGATTTCTGCAGGCCCGAGACGATCTGCGAGAACAGGTCGTGGCCCAGGATGTCGGTGCCGAACCAGTGCAGGATCGTCGGCGGATAGTTCATGTTATCGACGTCTTGATCGGTGGGCGACCACTGCGTGAGCAGCTGGCCGAACACCGCCCACAAAACGAACAGGACGAGAACGACGGCGCCGATCCAGAAGCGCGGTGTGTGCTGCAGGCGGCGCCAGATGACGCGCCCGCGCGAGGCCGGCTTGGCGGCCAGCACAAGACTGACCTCTTCGGGATCGCTCACCACGGTGTCGGACTGGGCGAGCAGGTCTGCTTCGGGCATGGCCATCTCAGCGCCTCACTCTCGGGTCGAGCGCCGCATACAAGATCTCTGACAGCGTCGAGGAGCACAGGATCAGAATTGCGACGAAAAGCGTGGAACCGGCCACGGCATTGATGTCGTTCTGCTGGATCGACTGGATGGCGAGCTCACCCATGCCGTGCCAGCTGAAGACGATCTCGAGCATCGCGGAGCCCGCCACCAGCGTGCCGAAGCTGTACGCGAAGAACGTCGACATCGGAATCAGCGCAATGCGTACGCCGTGCCGCACGAGCGCCGACCCGCGGGTGCGCCCCTTCGACCGCGCGGTGCGGATGTAATCCGCGCCCAGCACGTCGAGCATGGCGTTGCGCTGGTACCGGCTGTACGACGCAGCCCCGACGATCATCAGCACGAGGGTCGGCAGGAATGCGTGCGATATTCGGTCGCCGAATTGTGGCCAGAAGCCGTCAGGCGCATTGGCGGAGTATTGCCCGCTGAAGGTGATGAGCTGCACGCCCAGAAGGTTGTTCAGATCGGTCGCCACGATCATGAACAGGATGCCCATGACGAACGTCGGCGTGGCGAAGACGATGTACGACAGGATCGTCACCGTCTGGTCACTGAGCTTGTACTGGCGCACCGCACCCCACACGCCCAGGATCACGCCGAGCACCGCGCCCAGGATGGAGCCGATCAACAGCAGCTGCAGACTCACCCCGGCGCGCACGATGAGCTGCTGGGTGACCGGCTGATTTCCGACGGTCAGGCCAAGGTCGCCGTGGAAGATGTTCGTGAACCACGTCCACACACGCTCGATGAGCGGAACCTGTGGGTTGACTCCCCAGGTGTCCAAGAGGTGGTCGATCGACGACTGCGGCGGACGAGGATGCCGGCTCTCCAGCTCCCACACGGGGTTCAGTCCGATGCTGGCCAGGACATACGCCAGAGAGGCTGCCACTGCCGTCAGGATCAGATAGTTGAAGATCCGCCGGATGATGTAGATGGTCATGCGCACCACCTGCGGGTGGCGATCTTGTATGACCGCGTGCGGGGCGCTTGGGGCGCACCGATCGCGGTGTTTTCGGTGGTCACGTCTGTGAACATTTCCTTGCTCGTCGAGCGCCGACTCGTGATCGACGACGATGTCGATGCCGAAGCCATCTCGGCGCAGACCCGTATGGGGCCGGCGTCCACTCTAATCGACATCCCGGTCTCTTCCTGTCTTGTCATCAATTCTTTATCCGAATGTTGGTTTGGTGTGACACCGGGTGTCAAAACACGAGGGCCGCAGTCGCGCCCAGCAGAAGAATCGCACCCGCGATGATCGCGGGAAGATCCCATCCCCGACGTACGTCTCCCCCGGTCGCGGATGAGGACTGCCACGCGGTGCGCAGCAGCTCTAGCGCCGTGTCGCTGACCTCGGCGCCACGATGTCGTCCTGCCCGGGGCGCGAACGGACTGCCCCAGCATTCCACCGCACCACCGTCATCGAGGACCAGCCTCAGCTGCGCGTGCCGCTCGATGGACACTATCCGCCCCCAGGGCACGTCGATCACACGAAGCAGGTTGCGCGCGCTGACACCGGCGCGATCGAACCGGATGCTCATCCGCACCAGGAACACCCACGCGGCCCAGAGCACGAAAAGGAACACTCCTGCCACCCGCAGACCCAGCTCCCACCGGCCACGCAACAGGGCATCGCCCACGAACAGCGCACCGGCCCCGGCGAGGGCGATGAACGCGACGAGCGAAGAGGTCGCGCGCAAGACGACTGCACCACCGGCATCCAGGTCCTTCATCATGCCGCAGGCCCCGCGACGACGATGGCGATGACCGCCCATGCCATCAACACCGCCAGAGCCACCAGCGCCGGCACGTCCCAACCGTGCCGCACCGGCGCGCCGGAGGGGGCAGCTGCAGCCTCGTACAGCCGCTGCGCGTACTCATACTGCGCACGGATGTGCTCGGGGGTGCCTTCGGCTCGGGCTGAGCGGCGCACGCTGCGCGACTCGAGCGGACCGCCCAGCGCCCGCACCAGTGAATCGTCGTCGAGATCGAAGACCACCTGCCAGCGCCATTCCAGGGCCCGCACGCGCTCCCACGGCACCCGGATCACCCGCAGCAGGTTCTGCACGGTCGCCCCCTGCTCATCGACCTCGAGCGATGACGCGAAGGCGGACACATACACTCCCCACAGGGCCAGCAGCGGCCAGGGCGCCAGCAGCAACGTCTCACCGAGACCCCCGCGAACGAGAGCATCGCCGAGGAGGAACACGACGACCAGGGCGCTGATCCCGAAGATCGGCAGGGCCGAGCCGGGCCGGAACACTCTGCGGCCCGGAGTCTGTTGGCTCTTCAGTTGTGACCACCGCCCAGCGGGATTCTCGCACCCGGGATCGCATCGAGAAGTCTCTGCGTGTAGTCCTCTGCGGGGTTCGCGAAGATCTCGTCCACTGTGCCGTGCTCGACCACGCGCCCCTTTTCCATGACGCACACGTTGTCGGCGACCACGCGCACCACGGCCAGGTCGTGTGTGATGAACAGGTAGGTGAGGTCGAGTTCGTTCTGCAGGTCGGCGAGCAGATTCAGGATCTGATCCTGCACCAGCACGTCCAACGCCGAGACGGCCTCGTCGAGCACCAGGATGTCGGGCTTGAGCGCGAGTGCGCGGGCGATGGCCACGCGCTGCCGCTGGCCGCCAGACAGCTCGTTGGGATACCGGCTGGCCAGCTCCTGCGGCAGCGAGACCTGATCGAGCAGCTCGATGACGCGTTCGCGGCGTGAGGGCTTGTCGCCGACGTCGTGGATGTGCAGCGGCTCGGCGATGGTGTTGCCGATGTTGCGCAGTGGGTCGAGCGAGCCATAGGGGTCCTGGAACACCGGCTGCATGCGCCGGCGCAGATCGAGCAGCTCGCGGCCGGACAGACCGGCCGAGTTCTTGCCGTCGATCTCGATCAGCCCCGAGGTGGCGTCCTCGATCTTCAGGATCATCTTCGCGACCGTCGACTTACCCGAGCCCGACTCGCCGACAAGTGCGAGCGTCTTTCCCTTCGGAATGTCGAAGCTGACAGCATCCACGGCTCTGAACGGCACCGAGCCGAATCCCCCGGTGCGGATCTTGTAATCCTTGGTCAGATCGCGCACCCGCACGGCAGGCACGACATTCTGATCGGATTCGTGTTCGATCCCCCGCCGCTCGGCGGTGGCCTGGATCCGCTGCGACGCGATACTCGGCGCCGCCGCCACGAGCTTCTGCGTGTAGGGGTGCAGCGGGTTCTCCAGAATCTCGCGGCTCGGTCCCGCCTCGACGATGCGGCCGTGCTGCATGACCACTATCTTCTCGGCCCGCTCGGCGGCCAGGCCGAGGTCGTGCGTGATCAGCAGCACCGAGGTGCCCTTCTCGCGGGTGAGGCTGGCCATGTGGTCGAGGATCACGCGCTGCACCGTGACGTCCAGTGCACTCGTGGGCTCATCGGCGATCAGCAGCTTCGGGTCGGCGGCCAGGCCGATGCTGATAAGGGCCCGCTGGCGCATTCCGCCGGAGAACTGGTGCGGGTACTGATGCAGACGCCGCTCGGCATCGGCCAGGCCGGCCTGCTTGAGCACCTCGATGGCGCGGGCGGTCACGGCGCGTCGGCCGTGGGCGATGCCGTTGGCGCGAATGGCCTCTTTCACCTGGAAGCCGATCGACCAGACCGGGTTCAGGTTCGACATCGGATCCTGCGGCACGAAGCCGATCTCGCGGCCGCGCACCCGCTCCATCTGCGAGCGGCTCAGCGAGGTCAGCTCGCGTCCGTCCAGCAGGATGCTGCCGGCGGTGACCCGCCCGGTGCCGGGAAGCAGGTCGACGATGGCCGCGGCCGTCGTCGACTTGCCCGAGCCCGACTCGCCGACGATGGCGAGGGTCTCGCCGGCATACAGGTCGAGGTCGATGCCGTGGAGCACTTCGTTGACCGTCTTCTGATGGCGGAAGGCCACCTTCAGGTCGCGGATGCTCAGCAGCGGAGTCTCGAGGCTGTCACTCATCGCTGGGCCCTCGCTCTCGGGTCGAGGGCGTCTCGGATGAGCTCACCCAGCATGACGAACGCCAACACCGTGACGGTCAAGAAGATCGAGGGATAGATCAGCGACATCGGTGCGACGCGGATCTGCGACTGCGCACTGCTGATCTCGGTGCCCCAGGAGATCGTGTCACCCAGGCCCACACCCAGGAAGGCCAGCGTCGCCTCGGCGACGATGGCCGCCGCCAGGCTCAGGGTCGCGACCACCAGCAGCGGTGCTATCGCATTCGGGATGACGTGCGAGAGCATCGTGCCGAAATTCGACTTGCCCAGGGCCCGGGATGCCGTCACGAAGTCGGCTTGCCGCACTCTGAGCACCTCTGCCCGTACAACTCGCGCCGTGGACGCCCACGCGAATCCGCCGATGGCCACGGCCAGGGTCAGCACGTTGCGGTACTGCGCGAACACCGTCATGACCACCACGGCGGCCAGGATGTAGGGGATCGAGAAGAAGATGTCGCCGACGCGGGAGAGCACCGAGTCGAGCCATCCGCCGTAGTATCCGGCGAAGGCGCCCATGATCAGGCCGATGACCGATCCGATGATCGTGGCCAGAAGGCCCACCGACACCGAGACCCGGGTACCCCACACGATGCGCGCGTAGATGTCGCATCCCTGGAAGGTGTACCCCAGTGGATGCCCGCGTGCGGGGCCCGCGTTCGAGAAGTCCAGCGAGCACTGCTTGGGGTCGATGTGGGTGAAAAGCGTCGGCACGAACGACATCAGCAGCACTATCACGATGATCGCGATCGAGATCCAGAAGGTGGGACGTTTGCGGATGTCGCGCCAGGCGTCCGACCACAGGCTGGTGGGCTTGGCCGCCACCTTGACCGCGTCGACCGAGACCGTGGTGGTCTCGACCGGGGCGACGTAGTGCGTCGGCAGGCTGTCACTTGACATAGCGGATCCTCGGGTCGAGCAGCCCGTAGAGCAAGTCCACGAGCAGGTTCACCAGCACGTACAGGATGACGAACACGGTGACGAACGAGACGATCGTCGGCCCTTCATGCTGCAGCGTCGCGTGGTAGAGGGTGTTGCCGACGCCGGGGATGTTGAAAACCGCCTCGGTGACGGTGGCACCCACCAGAAGAACACCGAAGTTCGTCGCCGAGTTCGTGATCACCGGGATGAGCGAGTTGCGCAGCACGTGGATGGGAAGAACGCGATTGCGCGACAGGCCCTTCGAGTACGCGGTGCGCACCCAGTCCTGATTCATCGTGTCGATCACCGAGCCGCGCATGAGCCGCATGCTGGTGGCGAAAAGACTCACCCCGAGCACGAGAGCCGGCAGCCACAGCCCGTTCCAGCCGTTGTCGGCGCCGACGGTCGCGTTGAACCAGCCGAGCTTGATGGCCAGGAAGTACTGGGCAACGAAGCCGAGAACGAAGACGGGGACCGACAGGAAGACGAGCCCCGCCATGAGCGCACCGTGGTCGAACAGCTTGCCCTTGCGCAGCGCCGAGATCGTGCCGATGATGATCGACAGCACGAACTCGATGGCGATGGACATGACCGCCAGTCGCGCCGTGACCGGCAGTGTGCGGGCGAGCACGTCGTTGACCGACTGGCCCGAGAACGTCGTTCCCATGTCTCCGCGGAAGATGCCCGACAGGTAGAACCAGTACTGCACGAGGAACGGCTGATCGAGGTGATACTGCGCGCGCAGCTGCTCGAGCAGCTCAGGGGTGGGCTGTTTGTCGCCGAACAGCGCGGCGATCGGGTCGCCGGGCATGGCGAACACCAGGAAGTAGATGAGCAGCGTGGCGCCGATGAACACCGGAATCAGCTGCAGGACGCGTCTGACGATATATGCGAACATGCGCCCTCCCTTCGGGTACAGGGATGCCTCTCACCGCATCGCAGAGGCTGCCGTGCAGCGTTGTGCACTGCCGACATCCTCCCGCGAAAAACGCGCGAGTGCGAGAGCTGGATGGCACGCCGCGAGGCGGTGACGTGATCGTCACCGCCTCGCGGGTCGGATCCCTCGGGCGGTCAGCCCTTGGTGATCTCGTAGTACAGCGGCACGGAGTTCCAGCCGAAGGTGACGTTGTTCACGCCCTTGCCGAAGCCACCGGTGACGTTGGAGTACCACAGCGGGATCGCCGGGAGGTCCTTGAGGAGGATCTCCTGCGCCTTCTGGTAGTCCGCGATCGCCGTGTCCTGATCGGCTGCCGACGCACCCGATGCCAGCAGCGCGTCGAACTGCTTGTTCGAGTAGTCGGTGTCGTTCGAGCTGGCACCGGTCGAGTACAGCGGCTGCAGGAAGTTGTACATGCCGGGGTAGTCGGCCTGCCAACCGGTGCGGAACGCCGTCTTGATCTTGCGGGCGTTCACATCGGCGCGCAGCGTGGCGAAGTCGACGTACGACTTACCCGACGCGTCGATGCCCAGCGTGTTCTTGATCGAGTTCGACACGGCGTCGACCCACTCCTTGTGGCCGCCGTCGGCGTTGTACGCGATCTGGAAGCTGCCACTCCACTTGGAGATGGCGTCGGCCTCGGCCCACAGCTTCTTGGCCTCGTCGGCGTTGTACTTAAGCACATCAGCACCGGCGAGCGAGTCCGACCACCCGTTGATGACCGGCGAGGTGAAGTCGCTGGCAGGGGTGCGGGTGTCGTTGAAGATCGTCTTCGTGATCTGCTCGCGGTTGATCGCCAGCGAGATGGCCTGCCTGCGCAGCTCACCCTCCTGGCCGGTGAAGTGCGCGGCGTCGCCCGGGATCGAGAACGACTGGAAGATCGCGGCCGGCTGGTTGACCGCGCGGTCGCCCAGGTCACTCTCGAACGTCGCGAACGCCGACGGCGGAATCGCGTCGAGCACGTCGAGATTGCCGCCCTGCAGGTCGGCGTAGGCCGAGTCCTGCGAGGCGTAGAACTTGATCGTGATGCCACCGTTCTTCACCTGGCGTCCGCCGGTGTAGCCGTCGTTCTTCACGAGGTCGATCTGGATGTCGTGCTGCCAGGCCGAGTCGCTGGCCAGCTTGTACGGGCCGTTTCCGATCGGGTGCTCGCCGAACGACTTCATGTCGTCGAATGCAACCGAAGGCAGCGGGTAGTAGGCCGAGTAGCCCAGGCGCTGCGACCAGTCGGCTGCCACCGGCGAGTTCAACTTCACCGTGAAGGTGTAGTCGTCGACCTTCTTCAGACCGGTCAGCTCCGAGTCCTTGGCCGGGTCGAAACCTTCGATGTCAGCGAACCACGACGAGTTCAGCTGCTTGTTCGAGAACTTCGCGCCGTACTGCCATGCGTTGATGAAGCTGTCGGCGGTCACCTCTTCGTCGTTGGTGAACTTGTTGCCCTTCTTGAGCTTGATCGTCAGGTTCGACGGGTCGTCGACCGTGATCGACTCGGCCATGTCGTTGACGAGCTTGCCGTCGCCGTCGTAGTAGGCCAGACCTGCGAAGACGGAGTCGAGGATCTTGCCACCGCCGACCTCGTTGGTGTTGGTGGGGATCAGCGGGTTCTCGGGCTCATTGCCGTTGACCGTGATGATCGCCGAGGCGTTGCCCCCGCCGTTCGTCTTGCCGTTGTCGCCCGTGGTTCCGCCGCCGCCCGCGCAACCGCTGAGGGCGATGACGCCCGCAGTCAGCAGCGTGAGAGACGCGAGGGCGATCTTGCTGCGCTTCACGTGTCCTCCTGTGAAAGGGATGATGACCGCGTACTCATGGTGCGCAGCGATGCGCACCGCAACGTCGCGGTGATGACGTTTACCATAGGCATACTGATGGCTCTGCTCCAAATATCGGCCAAAACCGTTACACACCTTTTACCCTGAACGTCTCACATGTGACAATCTGTGGAGTGTCCGACTCACAGGCGATCCCGACCCCGTCTCGCACCCGCCTGTGGTGGGAGATCGGCCTGGTGCTGGCGTGCACACTGGGTCAGTCGGCGGTGTACTCGCTGATTCTGCTCGTGCGCCGGTTTCTGGCGAGCACCCCCTTGGGCGATCAGTCGACGGCGTTGAACCCATCGCAGGCCGCCGAGGCGTTCTGGGACATCCTCTACCAGCTGCTCGACATCGGCTTCTCGCTGGCGTTGGTCGGCCTGGTCGTCTATCTGCTGTGGGATCCGGGCTGCAGCGCGTTCCGCCGAATCGGGCTCGATGTGCGCCGGCCCGGCCGCGACCTCGGCTCGGGTGCGCTGATTGCCCTGGTGATCGGCGTGCCGGGCCTGGGCCTGTATGCGATCGGGCGCGTCATCGGGATCACCGTGCAGGTTTCGGCATCCCCTCTCGACCCTTCCTGGTGGACCATCCCCCTTCTCGTGCTGTCTGCCGTGCGTGCGGCGCTGCAGGAGGAGGTCATCATGATCGGCTACCTTTTCACCCGGCTGCGGCAGATCGGGTGGGGCGACTGGCGGATCATCCTGGTCTCGGCGGCGATCCGCGGCTCGTACCACGCGTACCAGGGCGTCGGACCGATCTTCGGCAACTTCGTGATGGGCGTCGTGTTCGGCTGGTGCTACAAGCGGTGGGGGCGCGTCATGCCGCTCGTGGTGGCGCACACAATTCTGGACGTGGTCTCTTTCGTGGGCTACCCGCTGGCCGCAGCGTGGTGGCCCGGCGTGTTCGCGCCCGCGCCGGCACCGTCGCCGTCGCCCACCGCGAGCTGACGCGCGCGGCGCGGCATCCCGCCCCCGCCGGCGCCGCGGCAGCGCGCGCCCCGCATCGCGGCGCTCCGCATCGTGGCGCTCCGCATCGCGGCGCTCCGCATCGCGGCGAAACGTACCCTGCCGCGCGAAACACCACGCAACGCGGTGAGTCTCACGCGCTGACGTATGTCTCGCGCGCATCGCAGGCCGCGGGCAGACGACCGGGACCCGCACGCTGGCCGAACGCGTTATCCACAGATCGCACATCAGCCATGCCGAAGGCCACCGCGATCGGGCATCGTGTCGTGCATGGAAATATCTGCCCGACTCTCGAGACGACGCTGCAGCTCCTGCCCGCTCCGATCGAACTGTACCGGGTCGCCGACGAGGGGCCGACGGGCCGAAGGTTGCGCGACGACCCCGCCTATCACCGGGTGCGTCACGGCGTCTACGCGCCGTCTGCGGCCTGGCGCGACCTCAAGCCCTGGGAGCGCTACTTGGCCCGGGTGCACGCGTACGCGCTCAGGCATCCCGATGCGATCTTCTGCTTGGAATCCGCCGCGGTCTTATGCGGTCTGCCGGTCTTCGGCGAGCCACGCGACATCCACGTCTTCGATCCGGATCGGCGCGGGTCCCAGCGAATCGGCGATGTGCTCGTGCACACCGGCAAGGTCGACCGCGCTCTCGCGCGCGCGGACCATCTGCAGGTGGTCGACATCACCGATACCGTGCTGGACCTCGCACGGATGCTGCCGCCCGCCTTCGGGCTCAGCTGCGTGGACACCGCCCTGGGATCGGCATTCGGAATCGAGCGGGACACGCTGCGCGAACGCGCGCAAGAACTGCGCAGCCCACGAGGGACGCAGCGGCTGAAATGGGTGCTGGACAACGCCGACCCGGCGAGCGAGTCACCGGCCGAGACTGTCAGTCGCGCGGTCATCCTGTGGTGGGGACTCGAGATTCCCGAGTTGCAGGTCGTGTTCCACTACGAGGGATGCGAGGACCGCGTCGACTTCTACTGGCGGCGGCTGCGACTGATCGGCGAATGCGATGGCGAGAAGAAGTACAGCGACAGCGACCCGAAGAAGGCGAAGCGGCAACTTCTTCAGGAAAAGGAACGCGAGGATCGCCTACGGCGCCATGAAGGCGGGATGACGCGCTGGGGGTGGTCGGTGGCCATGCGCGGCGCGCCCTTGCGTGATCGTCTGGCACTGGCCGGTGTGCCGCAGGTTCGGCCCGTGCAGCATGCCATGCTCGCGACGCTTCTCACGCATCCGCGGTCGTTCCCTCCGGGCCAGAGGCTACAGGTCGAACGCGACCGTCTCGCCGACGAGGGCGGAAGGGCCGCTCGCTGAGAGCCCAGCGCCGAGTGCGGTGTGCGCGAGCGAATCCTGGCGCGGGCTCCCAGCCGGTGCCGGCGAGACTCACACCAGCGCGCGAAACACAGCGCGTTGCGGTGAGTCTCGCGCGCCAAGGCAAGTCTCGCCAACCCCCGCCCCGCGCCAAGGCGAGTCTCGCGCGACCCCGCCGGCACGACCCCGGCGAGACTCACTCCAGCGCGCGAAACACAGCGCATTGCGGCGAGTCTCGCGCGCCAAGGTGAGTCTCGCCAGCTCCGCCCCGCGCCAAGGTCAGTCTCACGCGCCAAGGCGAGTCTCGCGCGACCCCGCCGGCACAACCCCGGCGAGACTCACTCCAGCGCGCGAAACACCGCGCGTTGCGGTGAGTCTCACGCGCCAAGGCAAGTCTCGCCAACCCCGCAGGCACGACCTCGGCGAGACTCACACCAGCGCGCGAAACACCGCGCGTTGCGGCGAGTCTCACGCGCCAAGGCGAGTCTCGCGCGACCCCGCAGGCACAACCCCGGCGAGACTCACTCCAGCGCGCGAAACACAGCGCATTGCGGCGAGTCTCGCGCGCCAGGGCAAGTCTCGCCAACCTCCGCCCCGCGCCAAGGCGAGTCTTCTGCGCCGAGGCGACGCGCGCGGGCGCTACGCGAACGCCTCCACCGGCGGGCAGGCACAGACCAGGTGCCGGTCGCCCCAGGCCTGGTCGATGCGGCGCACCGGCGGCCAATACTTGCTCCGCACCAGCGAGGCGACCGGGTACACGGCCGTCTCGCGCGAGTACGGGTGCGTCCACTCCCCCGCAACCACCGACTCCGCGGTGTGCGGCGCGTTCACGAGCGGATTGTCGTCGGCCGGCCACTCCCCGGCAGCGACTGCCACGGCCTCGGCCTTGATCGCAATCATGGCTTCGATGAACCGCTCGAGCTCGTCGAGGTCTTCCGACTCGGTCGGCTCGACCATGAGCGTGCCTGCCACGGGGAACGACATCGTCGGGGCGTGGAATCCGTAGTCGATGAGGCGCTTGGCGACATCGTCCACGGTGATGCCGGTCTGCTCGCGCAGCGGCCGCAGATCGAGGATGCACTCGTGCGCCACCAGCCCTGACTCGCCCGTGTACAGCACCGGAAAGTGCTCACGCAGTCGCGCGGCGAGGTGGTTCGCAGCCAGCACGGCAGCCCCGGTCGCCTCGGCCAGGCCCGACGCACCCATCATGCGCACGTACGCCCACGAAATCGGCAGGATTCCGGCCGAGCCGTAGGGCGCCGCCGACACCGGCCCGCCCTCGAACCGCACGCCTCCGGCGTGGTCTGCGCGCTGCGCGAGCGGATGCGACGGCAAGAACGGTGCCAGGTGCGCCTTGGCACCCACCGGTCCGACCCCCGGTCCCCCGCCTCCGTGCGGGATAGCGAACGTCTTGTGCAGGTTGAGGTGCGACACATCGCCACCCAGGTCACCGAACCGCGCGAAGCCCAGCAGCGCGTTGAGGTTCGCCCCGTCGACATACACCTGCCCGCCCGCGTCGTGCACTGCCTGGGCGATGGCGACCACGTCCTGCTCGTACACGCCGTGCGTCGACGGATAGGTGATCATGAGCGCGGCCAACTCCGCCGAGTGCGCAGCGATCTTCGCGCGCAGATCGCCGAGGTCGACGTTGCCTTCATCGTCGCAGGCGACGACCACCACCGAGAACCCCGCCAGAACCGCGGATGCCGCATTCGTGCCGTGCGCCGACGACGGAATGAGGCACACCCGGCGCCCGGTGTCGCCGTTCGCGTCGTGGTAGCCGCGGATCGCCAGCAGCCCCGCCAGTTCGCCCTGCGAACCGGCGTTGGGCTGCAGCGACACGCTGTCGTACCCGGTGACCTCGGCCAGCCAGATCTCGAGCTGCTCGATCATGGCGAGGTATCCGCGCACGTCCGCTTCGGGCGCGAACGGGTGCACGTCGGCGAACTCAGGCCAGCTGATGGCGGCCATCTCGGTGGCGGCGTTGAGCTTCATGGTGCACGAGCCCAGCGGGATCATGCCACGGTCCAGCGCATAGTCGCGGTCGGCGAGCTGCTTGAGATACCGCATCATGGCTGTCTCGGAGCGATGCGTGTGGAAGACGGGATGCGTCAGGTAGTCGTCGTCGCGCTTCAGCGCGGCATCCATCTTCGCCAGCGGCTCGAACCCGTCCCAGAAAAGCTCGCGCTCGCCGTGCTCATCGGCCTCGGGTGCACCGAACGCCCAGGCGACGGCGGCCAGGTCGGCGGCGGTCGTGGTCTCGTCGACCGAGATTCCCACCGTGGCCTCGTCGGCCCAGAACAGCTGGTATCCCTTCGAGCGCGCCCGCTCGATCACGGTACGCGCAGTGCCGGGCACGGTGACCCGCAGCGTGTCGAAAAAGGCGTCGTGGTGCACGTTCTGGCCGTAGTCGCGCAGCCGCTGCGCAAGCGCCTCGGTCTTCCGCGACACCGCCGAGGCGATCGCGCGCAGCCCCTCGGGGCCGTGGTAGACCGCGTACATCGCGGCCATCACAGCCAGCAGCACCTGTGCGGTGCAGATGTTGCTGGTCGCCTTCTCGCGCCGGATGTGCTGCTCGCGCGTCTGCAGCGCAAGCCGGTAGGCGGGGTGCCCGTCCGCGTCCTGCGAAACGCCCACCAGGCGACCCGGCAGCTGGCGTTCGAGCCCCTGCCGCACAGCCATGTAGCCGGCGTGCGGCCCGCCGAAGCCCATCGGCACCCCGAACCGCTGCGTGGTGCCCACCGCCACGTCGGCGCCGAGCGACCCGGGCGGGCGCAGCAGCGTGAGAGCGAGCAGATCGGCGGCGACAACGGCCAGTCCTCCGGCCAGATGCGCGGCGTCGATGACCGCCGACGGGTCCCACACGCGCCCCGAAGCGCCCGGATATTGCACGAAGACCCCGAACAGTTCGTCGGGCAGTTCGGCGCCATCGGCGAGAGCGAGCTCGACCAGGTGCACGCCGACGGCGGCGGCGCGCGAGCGCAGCACGGCCTTGGTCTGCGGCAGCGCATCGGCGTCGACGACGAAGACATCGGTCTTGGCCTTCGAGGCACGCCGGGCCAGCAGCATCCCCTCGGCCACCGCCGTCGACTCGTCGAGCATCGACGCGTTCGCGGTGGCGAGGCCGGTCAGATCGGTGACCATCGTCTGGAAGGTGATCAGCGCCTCCAGCCGCCCCTGCGAGATCTCGGGCTGGTAGGGCGTGTACGCGGTGTACCACGACGGATTCTCGAGCACGTTGCGCGCTATCACCGACGGCGTGAAGGTGTCGTAGTAGCCGAGCCCGATCATGGCGCGCGCGGGCCGGTTCTGCCCCGCCAGCGCACGCAGTTCGGCGAGGGCTTCGGCCTCGGTCGCAGGCTCGGGGATGTCGCTGGTCGAACGGGGTGTGGAGTGGATGGATGCCGGCACGGCGGCCTTCACGAGCGCGTCGACACTGTCGTAGCCGAGGCCGTCGAGCATGTGCCACTGCGCGGCGCCGTCGGTGCCGATGTGGCGCGAGGAGAATCCGGTCACGCGGCGCCGCCGGTGAGTTGCTCATAGGCGGCCCGGTCGAGCAGCTCGACGGTCTCGGTGCCGCGGATCTTCAGCAGCCAGCCGGCGCCGAACGCGTCGGAATTTATCGTCGACGGGTCGTCGTCGAGCGCCGCGTTGACCTCGACGACCTCGCCGGAAACGGGCGCGTACAGCTCGCCCACCGACTTGGTCGACTCGATCTCGCCACAGACGTCGCCGGCAGTCACGGTGCTGCCCACGTCAGGCAAGTCGACGAAGACGACGTCGCCGAGCTTGTCGGCGGCGTAGTCGGTGATGCCCACGGTGGCGACATCGCCGTCGCGGTCGATCCATTCGTGCTCGGCCGTGTAGCTGAGGCTGTTAAGGTCGGTCATTTCGTCCTCCGGTAGAAAGGCAGTTCGGTCACGGTGGCCGGCACGGCGGTGCCGCGCACGTCGATGAAAAGGTCGGTGCCGGATGCCGCGAAGGCGGGCGGCACGAAGGCCATGGCGATGGGATGCCCCAGGGTGGGCGAAAGTGCACCGCTGGTGATCTCGCCGATCGGGGCGTGGTCGGGGCCGAGCACGGCATAGCCGGCACGGCCGGCCCGGCGGCCGTCGGCGACAAGACCCACGAGCACCGGCGCATCGGTCAGATCGCGAGCCTCGAGCCCCGCCTTGCCGACGAAGTCGTGCTTGGCCATCACGGCGACCCGCCCGAGCCCTGCTTGGGCCGGCGCGATCTCTCGGCCCAGCTCATGGCCGTACAGCGGCATCCCCGCCTCCAGCCGCAGAGTGTCGCGGGCGGCCAGGCCCGCAGGGATCAGGCCGAGCGGAGCACCTGCACTCAGCAACCCGTCCCAGAGCGCGCCGGCCTGTGCGTTGCCGATCAGCAACTCGAAGCCGTCTTCGCCGGTATAGCCGGTGCGGGCGACGAACATCCATGCGCCGTCGAACTCGCCCTGCCGCCAGGCATAGTAGCCCAGCTCATCCAGGTCGGGAATGTCGACACCGGCGGTCTCGCGAAGGATCCGCTCGGCAGCGGGCCCCTGCACGGCGATGAGTGCGAGCTCATCGGTGACGTCTTCGATGCGGGGCGCGTCGCCACCGGCCACGGGCGCGAAATCCCCCGGTTCCGCGCCGTCACGGAACGCGTGTGCCCAGGCCTCAAGCCCGCGCGCAAACGCCGCCGCGACGGCACCCCGATTGCCGGCATTGGCCACCACGAGAAAGTACTGCTCGCCGGTGCGATAAACGATGACGTCATCGATGATGCCGCCGTCGTCGGCGAGCACCAGCGAGTACTTGGCCTTGCCGATCGCCATCGCACTGATGCGCCCGGCCAGCACATCGTCGAGAAAGTCCGCTGCGCGGCCGTCATGCACCCAGAACTCGGCCATGTGTGAGATGTCGAACAGGCCCGCGGCTTCGCGCACGGCACGGTGCTCGCCGAGGTCGGAGGTATAGCGGACTGGCATGGACCATCCGCCGAAGTCGGTGAACGAGGCGCCGAGCGCTTCGTGCCGGTCGTGCAACGGGGTCTCGCGCAATGGTGTGGACATGGGTGCTTTCGAGTCGGCGACGCCATAAGCGCCGGTCGGACTCCCCCTCTGTCATGGGCCTGAGAGTTTCACCGCAGCGGGATGCTGCAGCTTTCACCGTCGGCGGATCTCGAGCGAAGCTCGAAAATCGCTTTTCAGAGTGGCCGGACGCTCGCGGTATGCGGACCTGAGAGATTGGCGGGGAGGCTTGCTCCTTCGGTGTCCGGAGAACCGGACTCTCCCGCGCGCGTCATGCGGCCTGAATGGTGTTCAGTTGCGCACCCAGCATACCGGGGTCACCTGCATGTGACGATCCTCATCGTCGCCGGTATCACCGCGCGCGCGAGCGTGCTCTTCCTCACTGAACGCAACCATCCGGTGGGGAGGACACCATGGCTGTTCGCGAAGAAGCGACAAGAGTCGGGACACGTCGCGCGGTGGTCGACATCGGCTCGGGCGTTGCGGAGTTCGCCCGCGGAGCACTGCCTCGGCTCGACCCGCTCGATCCCTCGGCGGCATCGCTCATCAAGGCACACCCCACGCTGGCCGAAGACGTTCTGCACGACCGTCTGCTCGCGGCCACGCACTTCTCCGACAGTCTGACCAAGATAATCGCCGATCCCGCGTTCGACATCGGTACGCTCGCCTCAGGTCGAGTGCCGGGCCAGCTCACCGGCATCGTCATGCAGCCCGAAGGCGTGCCGGCCACCCGGGTGCAGGTCTCGATAGCCCGCCCGTTCCCGAGCGGGCCGGGTGCGGGCACAGCCATCACCGGCACCGACGGGGTGTTCGCCATCGCGGTGCCCGCCTCGGTGCGATCGGCCGAGGCGCTGAAGACGATAGTGCTGCGCGTGGCGGGAGCCACCGCCACCGTCGACGTCGACATCGCCGTCGCCTCGCTGACCACCACCGGCTCGGTGGGGACGGTGACCCTCGAACGCCCGGTGGACGCGCTGCCGGTCTCGGTGATCAGCCAGCTGGGCACCATCGTGGCCGGGCTCGACGCGAACCTACCCGATCAACCCGCCCCCGACACCTCGGGCACCGCCGTGCAGCTCACGCTGGGTGCCGACACGTGCACCCAGCTGTTCCGCAGCGACTTCTCGGTGGATCGATTCCCCTACGGCGTCTTGGTGCGTCTGGTCGAACCGCGCCCGAGCATGGGGTCGATCGCCGCCGATCTGCACGGACGCAAGGTGTCGATAGCGAATTTCGCGGCCGTCGGATTGCAGGGCCTGGACTACCGCCACGTCGAGCGGGTGCCGGTCGACCAGCCGGTGAGCATCGACGCGTTCCGTGACGGGCTGGCCGGCATCTCGCCACGGGGCATCGGCACCGGCACCACGAACGTGCCGGTGGCCGGCACTCTCGGGCTCGGCTACATCGTTCATCTCGCACAGAGCTGGACGCCGAAGGGCCTGATGCTGGGCGACCTCGTCTATTCGCTGCCGCTGGCACCCGGCGAGCAGCAGCGCATCGCCATCGTCGACCAGCGCTCGACGACATCGGTGACCGAAACCGAACGCCTCGACGTGCAGGAAGCCGAGACATTCCGTCAGGGGCAGGATGCCTCAGCCCGGGCGACCTTCGAGTCCGGCATGTCGCAGTCCGCCTCCGGCGGCAGCAGTTTCAGCACCGAGGCGCACTCATCGTCGTGGGGTGCGGCAGGCGGCATCGGCTTCGCACTCGGCCCCATCGCGATCGGGGGCGGTGCCGCGGGCGGCGGCGGAAGTTCGGATGCCTCTGGCAGCACCAACAACTGGATGCAGGGTGTGAGCGGCTACACCTCCACGGCGGCACAGTCCTCGCACGCGTCCGTCGAGCGCGCCGCCAACGCGCAGCGCAGCCTGCAGCGCATGGGAATGCGGCTGGCGGCGGCATCCGAGCGCAGCGAAGTGGTCACCAAGGTGATCGCCAATCACAACCGCACCCGGGCTCTCACGATGCAGTACTGGGAGGTGCTGCGTGTGTTCGACGTGCGCTCGACGGTCGAGGGCGTCTCACTCGTGTGCTTCGTGCCACTGGACCCGGTGCGTTTCTTGCCCGTCGGAGAGCCCGACACCCTGCCCGACGCCACGCTGAGCCGCACCGACCTGCTGCACAGGTATGGGGAGCTGCTCGAGGCTGCGAGCGTGCTGCGGCGGGTGATCGAGCGGCCGTACCGCAAAGGCCTCGCCCTTCTCGAAGACTTCGCCGGCGACCCACGCGCCACCGTCGAAGCGCCCACCGACTCCGCCGCCGATGTCGTGACAGTGCAGGCCGAAGGCACCTTCCTGCCGTATGACGATGTGCGGGTGACCCTGCTGGCCGCCGGAGGACGCCGGGTCGGACCGTACCCGATGCCCACCACCGGACTGCCCGGCCTGCCCGAGCCGGGCGACCCCGCATCGAGCCTGGCCTCGGAAGCCGAACTCACCGCCTATCTGGCCGGCATGCGCACCGGCGGGACACAGCACGTGATCTCGCGCAGCATCGTCCTGCCCGACTGGCTGCCGCGCACCGACGTCGTCGGTGTCGAGCTGAGTCGGCAGTTCCGCGGCATCCACCATCACTTCCCCTCGACGGCGACGACCGAGTTCGCGCGCCTCGCCCAGGGCGGCTTCACCGCCACAGCCCTGACCGAACTGCTCTCCGGCGGAGTACCGGCGCACGACGTGTGGTTCGACCCCGATCGCCTTGAGCGCGAGGTGGGCGGCCCACGGCTCAATCGTGTGCGGGCTGCGCTGGTGGATGCCTCGACGACTTTGAATTCGCCCGCCCCGGCCGGCAAGACCTACTTCGACGAGCTGCTGGCCGGGGCCGAATTCACCCTCGCGCCCCAGCCGTTCGCCGCCACGCAGCTGCCACCCGAACTGCGGTACTCGGCCGTGCTCGAGATCGAGAAGACCCTGCAGCATGTCGTGGCCAACACGGCCACGTACTCGAAGGCGGTGTGGATGTCGTTGACCGCCGAGGAGCGCGTCATGCTGCTGGAGGGGTACACGATCGGGGTGCAGAACGGGGTGGGCGACGACACGCAGGACATACCACTGCTCGCCTGCGTGGCCAATCAGCTGCTCGGCTTCTACGGCAACTCGATGGTGCTGCCTTTCATGATCCCGGCCGAGCTGGTCGCCACGCGCAAGCCGGTGGATGGCGTGCCGTTCACGACCGCCTCGGTGCAGGATGCCCTCTCGAAGTACCACTCGAGCGCGTTCTCACCGCCGGTGTCGACGATCGCACTGCCTACGCGTGGGGTGCTCGGTGAGGCGGTGCTGGGTCATTGCCCATCGGCCGAGAAGATCGATCTGACCCGCTTCTGGAACTGGCAGGACTCGCCCATGGACGAGGCACCCCAGATCGACACGGTGACCGTGCCCACGGCATCCCTCACCGCCGATGCCACGGCTCCGTCGACCCTCACCGGCGTCGCGCCGATGATCCAGAACTTCAGCACCGCAGGCCCCGCCCAGGATGTGAGCCTGCTGGCCGACCTCATCCAAGCGGGCGCCGCCGCCAAGGGGTTCGACATCGCCTCGCTCACGGGGTCATCGGCGCTGGCCGATCTGGTGAAGTCGACGCTGTCGACCGCGGAGTCGGCGCGCAAGGACGCGCTGTCCAATGCCACCACCATGGCTACCAAGGCCATGGATTCGATTCCGAATGTCATCGCCGCGAAGGCGGCGGCCGGCAAGAAGGATGACGACAAGAAGACCGACGACAAGAAGGATGGCGGCAGCGGCGGTGCCGATGCACCCACGGTCACCGAGCTCTCGCCCACGCACGGCACATCGGGCGCCAAGCTCGCCATCACCGGCACCGGGTTCACCGGAGCCACCGGGGCCACGGTGGGCGGCAAGGCGCTGGCCGCCTTCACCGTCGTGAGTGCCACCCGCATCGAGGGGACCATTCCGGCGGGCCTGACCGCCGGCCAGGCCGTCGAGGTCGCCGTCACCGGCCCGAAGGGCACGAGCGCCCCATCGGCCAAGTCGAGTTTCACCGTGGACGCCTGAGGCGTGAGGGAGGACATCATGGCCGACACATCCGTCGACACCGCTGAGGACCGGGCGCTGGACGCACTCGTCTCTGTGATCCAGTCATCCGCGGGTCCCGGGGCGGCGCAGGCGCAGGCTCTGCTGCTGCGCCGCCTTGCCCTGGACGGCGACATCATCCCGACCCGCATGCCGGCGGTGCGCAACGTCACCGAGGCGGCCGGCTACCTCAATCTGCTGGACACGCTGGGACAACGCCAGACGATGCTCGACGTGCTCTCGGGCGCCCTGGGTGTGGCCAGTGCCTCAGCGCGATCGCTGGAGCAAGCCCTGC
Organism: Microbacterium protaetiae; assembly: GCF_004135285.1. Taxonomy (NCBI): domain Bacteria; kingdom Bacillati; phylum Actinomycetota; class Actinomycetes; order Micrococcales; family Microbacteriaceae; genus Microbacterium; species Microbacterium protaetiae. The sequence continues at coordinate 3,020,657 of NZ_CP035494.1, read as the reverse complement.
CGCCGTTGGCGATGTCGCCCCTGGCCAATGATCGACCGGTCGGCGATGCCGCCGCGACCGCGCCGTCGAACGTGCTGGTGCGCGCCGACCTCATTGCCGGGCTCGTCGCCGCGCGCGACGCCGTGCACGTCTACGGCGCCGTGCTGCCGCTCTGGTCACCACCGGCACCGGTTCCGCCGTCGTTGGCGACCGACGAACTCGACGCGGTGGGTCGCCGGCTGCGCCTCTTGCCCACTGCGGCGCTGGCCGACCCGACCACCGACAGTCTGCTGCTGGCGCGGCCGGTCGGTGGCCTGCCGGGTGCCTTTGCGGTGATGGCGCGTCCTGACCCGGCCGCTGCCGCCACCGCCTCGCTACCCGATGTGGAGTACGAGGCAGTGGTGCGCGACGCCGCGACCAGTACCGCCATGACGATGCCCCTCGGCATCGCCAAGTTGGTGCCCCTGGTGCCGGCCCTGTCGGCGGGCGGATGGCGCAGCCTGACCGTCGATGCGCTCCCGGCCCGGGCCTCCGACCTCGCCTGGGCCGCGGTGACCGCTATCTCGGGGCTGGTGCCGGGCGCGACAAGACTGCGTGACGAGCTGTTGCTGATGCACACGGCCGCCGACGTCGCCGACTCACCGTTCGCGGCCAAACTCGACTGGATCTGGGACGGCACCGCATTCGCCGCACCCGCACCCTGAGGTGTTGCCATGGACCGCGATGCCGCCCTCGCGTCAGCGAAACAGCACTGGTTCCGACCCACCGCCGACGGCGTTGTCTGGGCCAAGAGCTTCGCCATCGATGTCGCTGCCCGCAAGCAGCAGGCTCTGGCACGCAAGGCGATCGGAAGCGACTGGGAGGCCGTTTTCCTGCGCAAGCAGGTCACCGACCTGTCGACGGGCATCACGGGTGAGGCCGACGGCCTGTTCTTCGTCGCTCCCGCGCACGTCGGGGTGCATTTCCACGAGAGGGACATCCCGGCCGACGAACGGATGCTCTCGCAGGACTGGTTCGGCCCGCGCGGAGTGCCGGGCACCCCCGAGGGTCTCAACGACTGCACCGCGTACGTCTCGCACTGCCTCGTCGACGGCGGGGTGAGCTATCTCGGCCCCGCCCACAGCGGCGAGGTCTGGCCCACCCGCAGCGCACAGCAGATCTACCAGATTCTGTCGGCGCGGCCCGCGAACGACGTCAAACGCCTCACCGATATGTGCGCGGCCGAGGCGGCCGGCCGCGTGTTCGCCGCGCTCGCGCACATCATCAAGCCCGCCGACGTGCTGACCTTCGCCGCCGGCGGCCGGAACGGGCATGCGGGGATGCTGGTCACGGTCGACACGAGCACCGGGGAGGCCCGGATGACGTGCCATTCGACCATGGACCACCCCGACCTCGGCCCGAGCGAAGGCACGTGGCAGATCCGCACGCAGGGCGAGGAACACCCGTTCGTGAGCATCCTGCACTTCAGCGACGACGACCCGGCGCCCTCTGCCGCGTTGACCGCCCTGGCCGGCTGGTGGAAGCTCGCCCTGCTCGGCACGAAGACGCTCTACCTGCATCTCACGAAGACCGGCGCCGCCGCCTGGACAGCACGCAAGCCGACCGGAACGGGCGCGCCCTCGAAACCAGCCGCACGCGGGCACTGGTTCGCAGACGCCGCCGGCACCGGACTTGTCATCGTCTGGCAGAACGGCTCGGTCGATGCCCTGACGCCTGCTGCCGACGCGCAGTCGATGGTGGGAACCGAAGATGAGTGGCCGCTGCTGGCCACCCGCGATCTGGGTTGACCCTCACCGCCGCCGCAGCCGCGCTGCCAGCCGGCGACGGAGTGCGGCGACCACCTCACGAGGCGTGCGCTGCGGCGTGTGGATGACGCGCACGCGACCCGCGCGCGTGAGGTGGATGCGCAGGCGAGACCGCACAGAACCGAACTCCACGGCGTAGCGCCCCGGTCGCGGTCGCATCGCTCGTACGCTGGCACTCCCCCCGGCAGACACCAGTCGGCACGCAAGACGTTCGCCCCGGCTCGACACCAGCTCACCTGCCACGTCTGCCTCGGACAGCACAGCCACGTGCGGCAGCGTGATGACCAGCTCATTGCCGGTCAGGGATGCCGCCGCCAGCGGGTCGTCGACGACGGTGAACAGCGTCTGTCCGACGTCGACGCTCAGGCCGCCATCTCGTGCGCTGTACACCGCCACGGGTCGACCGTCGACGATCGCCCAGCTGCGCCCCTGCCATGCGGTGCGCACGCGCCGCACGATGCGCGTGCGCATCACGGCGGTGCGCACATAGAGATCCCACACACCCTCGTGTGCGGTGCCGTCGTCGGCGGCATCCCACATCAGCGGCAGTCGTGCGGCAGCATGCACCGGTCCCCCGTCGCTGCCGGGTCGGGGTTCGGCCCCGACACCGTGACCGAGCATCCAGTCGACCTTCTCGCCGCGCGAGCGGCGGTCCACCGCGTACTCCGCCGCGCCCAGGTCGTCGGTGACATCGATATCGAGCGCGTACTCGGTCGCGAAGCGCGCCACCTCGGGATCGAGATCGAGCATCGCCCGCCCGCCACGCCACACGACGAACCGCTCGTATCGCCAGTCGAGGTCGACCTCGACGGTCAGCCCCTGCTCCCTCCATCGCGGTTCACGTGCGCGGGGCGCACACTCCAGCGGCGGCCAGGTGGGCATGTGCTGTCCGATGAGATCGAACCGCCCCGCGCGCAGCAGTGCGACGCCGATGCGGCGCCACGGGTCGAGGTACTGGTCGGTGTCGGCCGGCACGCGGTCAAGAAGCGCGGCGGCGAAATCGCGGATGCGCGCGCGCTGCGCGTCGGTGCGCTTGTCCCACCGGAACAACGGCAGCAGGCGCATCCGCAGCTGATAAGCCCGAAAACGGGGCAGCAGCTCGGCGAAGCGCGGCTGGGTGAGCTCGTCATCGATCCAGGCGAACACCCGCGCGATAGCGTCCAAGTATTCGTCGAGCGAGTCGTGGAACGTGCCGCTGGTGGTCGCGTGCTCGGGACGGTTCCAGTAGTAGAACGGTGTCTCCACCATCAGCGAGACGACCTCGGCGCGCGCATGCGCGGCGATGTCGAAGCCGATGTCCTCCCAGATCTGCCTGCCGCCTTCGGGAAACCGAATGCCCTGTTCGTGCAGGAAAGCGGTGCGGAACATCTTGTGCGGATTCATCGGCAGCAAGGGATGCGGTTCGATCCAGTCGATGGCGTTCTCGACGTCGGTCGCGATGTCACGCATCGCCCAGCAGGGCGTGTCGCTCTTTGACTCCTTGCCGTCGAGTACGTCGGCGCCGGCACGCGTGGCCAGCGCATGGGCCGCCTGCAGCGCATCGGGAAAGAGGCGGTCGTCGTGGTCGATGAACACGGTGTATTGGCCGCGCGCCTGGTCGATCCCGTGGTTGCGCGGGCGCGATGGCCACCCCGAGGGCGGTAGGCGGAACACGCGATAGTTCGGCCGCGTCTTCGCGAACTGCGCGAGGCGTGCATACGTGTCGTCGGGTGAGCCGTCATCGATCAGCAGCACCTCGAAGTCGTCCTGCGGCATCGACTGGCGATCCAGGCTCGCCACGAGCTCGTCAAGGTGTGCGGTGGACCGATAGGTGGGCACGATGACAGAGACCTTGAGCATCTCGGGGTCCCGCACCCGATTCACACTACTGGGCGCCCGGCGAAACGGCGAGGGGTGGATGCCGCGGCATCCACCCCTCGCATCGTCAGCCCGCCACCCGGTCCCGGCGCGACTCCCCAGTCGCGCCATCCTCTGATGCGAGGCCGCCCCCAGAACGGCCTCACGAGAAGAGACGCGCCCGGTGCCGATCTATGACGCAGGTCGGAAAGACGACGCTCGATTTCCTGTTCTGGTCGCCGTGACTATAAGATCGGAGTCGAGGTTACAGTCACTATGACCAGAACATCCCCCGACATCCGCGTCGCCGTCTCCACGGTGATCTTCACGCTGCGCCCCGCTGCGGGCGGGGCCGCCCTGTCACTTCCCCTGGTGCGGCGCACACGCGATCCCTTCGAGGGGCGATGGGCACTGCCGGGCGGCTGGCTCGACCCCGACGAGGGGCTGGATGCCGCCGCGGCGCGCACGCTCGCCGAGACGACGGGTCTGGCCCCGAACTATCTCGAACAGCTCTACGCGTTCGGTGACGTCGATCGCTCCCCCTCGCGCGTCGTCTCGATCATCTACTGGGCGCTGCTGCGCCACGACCTGGTCGATCAGCAGCGCGCCGCGCACGCGGCGGCCGGCACCGCACCCGAGAATGTGCAGTGGTTCGATGCCGACAGCCTTCCCGAGCTCGCGTTCGACCACAACGCGATCGTCGACTACGCGCTGTGGCGGCTGCGCAACAAGGTCGGCTACTCCCGGATTGCGCACGGACTGCTGCCTGATGAGTTCACGCTCGCTGATCTGCGCGAGGTGTACGAGTCGATCCTGTCTCGCAAGCTCGATCCGGCGAACTTCCGGCGCCAGGTGGAAGCGACCGGCACCCTGATCCCCACCGACCGCTTCCGCACCGGAAGCCACCGCCCTGCCCGCCTGTACCGCTACGACGGCGCCGTCGAGCTCGCCGCCCGCGGCCCCATCTCGACACCAGATTCGACCAACCGGAACGAGGAGCGATGAACACCACACCCCTGCAGCTGACCGCGCCCGACCCGTCGGTCGACCACGTGCTGGCACAGATCGCCGCAGGCGCCAGCGACCAGGAAGCCTGCACGATGGACCTGGTCGCCGCCCCGTGGGACTTCGATCCGGTCCCCGGATACGGACCCGGAGCATCGATGGGCGATGTGATCCCGACCGGGGCGCCGCTGCAGGGTGGACTGCCGCAGGAGTACCGCGACGCGAGCCCCGCCGAGCTCGACGCCCGAGTGCGCGCGGCCAAGAAGGCCCTCGGCGATCGCGTCGTCATTCTGGGGCACTTCTACCAGCGCGAAGAGGTCGTGGTCCACGCCGACTACCTGGGCGACTCCTTCCAGCTCGCCGGCGCCGCCAAGGCCCACCCTGAGGCCGAGGCCATCGTGTTCTGCGGCGTGCACTTCATGGCCGAGACCGCCGACATGCTCTCCGGGCCCGACCAGGCCGTGATCCTGCCCAATCTGGCCGCCGGCTGTTCGATGGCCGACATGGCCTCGATCGACGATGTCGAGGAGTGCTGGGAGCAGCTGACCGAGCTCTACGGCGACCTCGACACGCCCGACGCCGAGGGGCTGCTGCCGGTCATCCCGGTGACCTACATGAATTCCTCGGCGGCGATCAAGGGTTTCGTCGGCCGACACGCGGGCATCGTGTGCACGTCGTCGAACGCCCGCACGGTTCTCGAGTGGGCGTTCGCGCGTGGTCGCCGGGTGCTGTTCTTTCCCGACCAGCACCTCGGCCGCAACACCGCGAAGGCGATGGGTGTGGATGCCGCGCAGATGCCGATGTGGAATCCGCGCCGCCCGCTGGGCGGGGCATCCCCTGACGAACTGCGCGATGCCCGCGTGATCCTGTGGCACGGCTTCTGCTCGGTGCACCGGCGGTTCACGGTCGATCAGATCGAGAAGGCACGCGTCGACTATCCGGGCGTGCGGGTGATCGTGCACCCCGAGTGCCCGGCTCCGGTGGTGGATGCCGCCGACGAGGCGGGCTCGACCGACTACATCCGCAAGGCGATCGAGGCCGCCACCGAGCCAACCGTGTTCGCCATCGGCACCGAGATAAACCTGGTGCAGCGGCTGGCGGCCGAACACCCGCAGCACACCATCTTCTGCCTCGACCCGGTGGTGTGCCCGTGCTCGACCATGTACCGCATCCACCCCGGGTACATCGCATGGGTGCTCGAAGGGCTCCTGGACGGCGAGGTGCGCAACCGCATCACGGTGCCCGAAGACGTCGCCACCCACGCCCGGGTGGCGCTGGAGCGGATGCTGGCTGCCAAGCCGCCGGCCGCGCCGGCCGCCGCCTGGGAGCAGGCCTCGTGACGCACGTCGTCGTCATCGGCAGCGGCATCGCCGGCATCACTGCCGCGCTGCACGCGGTCGCCGCGGGCTGCGAGGTGACACTGGCGACCAAGGCCGCCCTGGCCGACGCGAACACGACCCAGGCACAGGGCGGGATCGCCGCCGTGACGTTCGCCGACGACGACTTCGGCGCCCACGTGCGCGACACCCTCACCGCGGGCGCGGGAGCGAACGACCTCGCCGCGGTGCGGGCATTGGTCGCCGCGGCGCCGGCCCGCATCGACGAGCTCGTGGCCGCGGGCGTCGCGTTCGACCGCGCGCCCGACGGCACGTACCTGAAGGGTCTGGAGGCCGCCCACTCCTATCCCCGCATTCTGCATGCGGGCGGCGATGCCACCGGCCGAGCCATCGAACAGGCTCTGATAGCGCGCTTGCGGGCAAGCACGGCGCGCGTCATCGAGCACGCGTTCCTGGTCGACGTGGTCGTCGATGACCTCGCAGACGGCGGGAGCGGCCAGAACACGGCTCGGCGGGTGACCGGTGTCGACCTGCTGTTGACCGGTGGCCACCACGTCGTGACCGCCGATGCCGTCATCCTGGCCACCGGCGGCGCCGGGCAGCTCTATGCGCACACCACGAATCCGGCCACCGCCACCGGCGACGGCATCGCGGCGGCGCTGCGCGCGGGCGCCGCGATCGGCGATCTCGAGTTCGTGCAGTTCCACCCCACCGTGCTGGCCGCCGGCGGTGCGTTCCTCGTGTCTGAGGCGGTCCGCGGCGAGGGCGCGACCCTGATCGACGAGCATGGACGGCGGTTCGTGTTCGACACCCACCCCGACGGCGAACTGGCCCCCCGCGACGTCGTCGCCCGCGCGGTGGCCCGCCGCATGCGCGAGCAGGGCGGACGCCCGGTGCGCCTGGACGCCACCGCCGTGCGCGCGCACGGCGTGGCCGGGTTCCTCGCCCGGCGCTTTCCCTCGATCGATGCGGCCGTGCGCGAGCGCGGCCTCGATTGGGCACACGAGCCGATCCCGGTCACCCCGGCCGCGCACTACCTGATGGGCGGGGTGCGCACCGATCTCGAGGGCCGCACGAGCGTGCCCGGGCTCTACGCCGTGGGCGAGTGCGCATGCACCGGCGTGCACGGAGCGAACCGGCTGGCCTCGAACTCGCTGCTCGAAGGCGCCGTTTTCGGCGCCCGTGCCGGCGACGTCGTCGCCCGGGATGCGGCATCCGGAACCTGGCCGGTGACCATGTGGGCGCCGGCGATTCGCGCGGTCGCCGCGCCGATCGACGCGCCGACCTTCTCGCGTGAGGCGCTGCAGCAGCTGATGTGGACACAGGCGGGATTGGTACGGGATGCCGCGGGCCTGGCACGCGCCGCGGGGGTGCTCGACGCGTGGCAGACCCAGCCCCGCACCCCGCACACGGTGGCCGCACGCGAAGACGAGAACCTGCTGCAGCTCGCGCAGGCCGTCGTCGCGGCCGCATCGGCGCGCACCGCATCGCTCGGTGCGCACTTCCGGCTCGACGACGACGCGTTCAGAACTCCGTCTATTCGCAACGCCGAAGCCTCAAACCCGACCGAATCACCCCTTTTCGACGCGAACAGGCTGCGTTCTGAACGCGTGCTCACGGAGGCCCGCTGATGCTCACCCCGACCCTCATCGACCGCGCCGTATCGGCGGCCCTCGACGAAGACGCCCCGTGGGGCGATGCGACCAGTGCCGCGCTGCTCCCCGACTCCGCCACCGCGCGCGCCGATCTGATCGCCCGCGAGCCCGGTGTGCTCGCCGGCGGCGAGGTGTTCGCCGCCGCGTTCCGGCTCACCGATCCGAGCGTGCGCGTGGAGCTGAGCCGCGCCGATGGCCAGAGCTTCGCGCCCGGCGATGTGCTGGCCACCGTCACCGGCCCTGCCCGCGCGGTGCTGACCGCCGAGCGGGTGGGACTCAACTTCGTGCAGCGGATGAGCGGGGTGGCCACCCTCACTGCGCGCTACGTCGCCGAGGTCGCGCACACTGCTGCCCGCATCGTCGACACCCGCAAGACCACTCCCGGACTGCGCGCGTTCGAGAAGCACGCGGTCGTCTGCGGCGGTGGCCGCAATCATCGCCACTCGCTCTCGGACGCCGTGATGGCCAAGGACAACCACCTCGGCGTGCTCACCGCACAGGGCCTCAGCGTCACCGAGGCGCTGCGGCAGGCCAAGGCCCGGCTGCCGCACACGACGCACATCGAGGTCGAGGTCGACCGGCTCGACCAGATCGAGCCGGTGCTGGCCGCCGGGATCGGCACGATCATGCTCGACAACTTCTCACTCGACCAGCTGCGCATCGGCGTGGAACAGGTCGCCGGCCGCGCGATCGTCGAGGCGTCGGGCGGTGTGAGCCTCGACACGGTGCGGGCCATCGCCGAGACGGGCGTCGATGTCATCTCGGTGGGCGCCCTCACGCACGGCGCCCGGGCGCTCGATCTCGGGCTGGACCTGCGCATTCAGGGATGATGCTCTACCTCGACAACGCCGCCACCACCCCCGTGCGCCGCGAGGTGCTCGAGGCGATGACCCCATTCCTCACGCGCACATTCGGCAACCCGTCGAGCCATCACACCGTGGGTGAGGCTTCGGCCCGGGCTCTCGACGACGCCCGGGCCCGCGTCGCCCACATTCTGGGCGTGCGCGCCGGCGATGTCGTGTTCACCTCCGGTGGCACCGAGGCCGACAATCTCGCGGTCAAGGGCATCGCTGTGGCCGCGCACCTCGCACGCGGCGCACGACACCTCGTGACGCTGCCGATCGAACATGAGGCCGTGTTGCAGTCGGCCGACTTCCTCGCGCGCGTGCACGGCTTCGAGATCACGCTCGTGCCCGTCGACGGCGGCGGTCGCGTGTCGCCGTCGGCCATCGCCGACGCCCTGCGCGACGACACCGCCCTGGTCTCGGTCGGCTACGCGAACAACGAGGTGGGCACCGTGCAGGACGTCGCCGCCATCGCCGCCGTCTGCCGCGAACGCGGCATCCCGCTGCATCTTGACGCCGTGCAGGCCGCCGGCTGGCTGCCGTTGGGCGGCACCGGCGCCGACGCCCTTTCGATCGCCGGGCACAAGCTTGGCGCGCCGAAGGGCACCGGGGCGCTCGCGGTGCGCGGTCGCATTCCGCTCGAGCCGCTCGTGCACGGGGGCGGGCAGGAGCGCGGCCGGCGCAGCGGCACCGAGAACGTGGCCGGTGCCGTGGCACTGGCCACGGCCCTCGAGCTCGCCGAAGCGGAGCGGGAAGAGGATGCCGCCGCCGTCGCCGCGCTGCGTGACGCCTTCATCGCCCGGGTCTTGGCGGCGGTGCCGCGCGCCCGCCTGACCGGAGACCGTGTGCACCGTCTGCCGGGTACGGCGTCGTTCACCTTCGCGGGCACCAGCGGAGAAGCGGTGCTGCTCGAACTCGAGCGGCGCGGAGTGGTCTCCTCATCGGGCTCGGCGTGCGCGGCCGGCGCCGACGAGCCCTCGCATGTGCTGACGGCGATGGGCATCGACCGCGAAACGGCACAGACGGCCGTGCGTTTCACGTTTCCGCATGGGCTGCGGCAAGATCTCGATGCCGTGGCCGCCGCGGTCGCGGCATCCGTCGCCGCCGTCACCGGGTGAGGGTACGCGGCTCAGGCGCGCGGCTGCACGTCGCCGAGCGCGGGCGGCCACCGTGTGGCATCGGCGTCGGCCACCAGGCCAGCCGCGACGCGCAGCGGAATCGTGTCGGGCCCCGCTGATGTCGGCGCGGGGGCCTCGTCGTCGGGTGCCCGGTCAGCGCGTCGGCGCGGATGATCGACGGCGCCGGTGCGCTGATCTTCGTCCTCCGTCTCCAGCACCTTGTTGGCCGCGAGCTGCTGGGCGGCAAGCTCGGCGTACAGCCCGTTCTGAGCGATCAGCTCGGAGTGCGTGCCCGATTCGACGATGCGGCCGGCATCGACCACGTGGATCATGTCGGCCCCGATGACCGTCGACAGCCGGTGCGCTATCGACAGAGTCGTGCGGCCGCGGGCGGCGGCCTCCAGGGCCTCCTGCACGATGCGCTCCGAGACGGTGTCCAGCGCCGAGGTGGCTTCGTCCAGCAGCAGCACCGGGGGGTCCTTCAGCAGCACGCGTGCGATGGCGATGCGCTGCTTCTCGCCGCCCGAGAGCCGATACCCCCGCTCGCCGACGACGGTGTCGTAGCCGTCTTCGAACCCCTCGATGATGTGGTGGATGTTGGCTGCCCGGCATGCATCGACGATCTCTTCATCGCTCGCCTCGGGCTTCGCATACCGCAGATTCTCGCGGATCGTCGCGTGGAACAGGTACGTCTCCTGCGACACTATCCCGACATTGTCGATGATCGACTCCATCGTCAGCCGGCGCACATCGACGTCGGCGAACAGCACCTCGCCGCCGGATGCCTCGTACAGCCGGGGGGTGAGATACAGCACGGTCGTCTTTCCGGCGCCGGAAGGGCCCACGAATGCTATGTGCTGGCCCGGTTCGGCCACGAACGAGATCCCATCGAGGGTCGGCCGCGTCTCGGGTGCGGCATCCGGGTACCGGAAGACCACATCGCGGAACTCCACACGCCCTGCCCCGCCGGGCGGGACGGGCACGGCACCGGGGGCGTCGGCGATCGCCGGCACCAGGTCGAGGTACTCGAAGATGCGCGCGAAGACGGCTCCCGAGGTCTGCAGGTCGAGTGCGACGCGCATGAGTCCCATCAGCGGCTGCAGCAACCGCGCCTGCACGGTGGTGAAGGCGACGATGGTTCCGGCGGTGATGGCCCCGGTCCCGCCGGCGATGAGCCAGCCCGACACCAGGTAGATCACGGCGGGCACGCTGGAGATGAGCACCTGAACGAGCGCGAAGAACCCCTGCCCGCTCATCGCGCGGCGCACTTGCAGGCGGATCTGGTTGCGGTTCTCGTCGCGGTAGCGCGCCGACTCGGTGCGCTGCCGGTTGAACGACTTGGACAGCAGGATGCCCGAGACGCTGAGGGTCTCTTGGGTGATACTGGTCAGCTCTGACAGCGACTCCTGCGTCTGCCCGGCGATGCGCGCGCGCACCTGTCCGACCCGCCGCTGCACGAGGGCGAGGATCGGCATCAGGATGACGGCGATGATGGTGAGCCGCCAGTCGATGAGGATCATCGCGACCAGCGACGCGATGACGGTGACGATGTTGCCGATGATGCTCGTGACGGTGTTGGTGAGCACACCCGACACGGCGCCGACGTCGTTCTGCAGCCGCGATTGGATGACGCCGGTCTTGGTGCGGGTGAAAAACCCCAGCTCCATAGCCTGCAGGTGCTCGAAAAGACGCACCCGCAGGTCGCCGGTGACGCTGTTTCCCACCGTCGAGGTGAGCCACGTCTGCGCGATCCCCAGTCCCGCCGAGGCGAGGAAGAGCACCACCATGATGATCACGAGACGTAACAGCAGCCCCAGATCGGGGCCGCTTCCGGCGGAGGGGAACAGCGCGTCGTCGAAGACGCGCTGCACGATCAGCGGCGGCACGACGGCTATCGACGCACCGGCGATCACGAGCAGTCCGGTGATGATGATGCGCCCGAGGTAGGGGCGGAACATGGCGACGATGCGCCGGCCGAGGTGCGCGATGACGGGGGCTTGGGCGTTCTTCTTGCGCTGCGCCTCGAAGTCCACTCCGCGGGGTCCACCGCCGCCTCGGCCTGCCATGCTCACGCGGTCAGCCTAGTCAGGGGTGGATGTCGTTCACAGGCCGGCGAGCAGATTTATCACGGTACCCAGGATCACCGCGCCGAACAGGTACCCGAGCAGGGACTGACCGATCACGATGCGCCGCATCCGGTTGGTGGTGAGATTCGTGTCGGCCACCTGATAGGTCAGTCCCACACCGAAGGACACATACACGAAGTCGGTGTAGGCCGGGTCTTCGGCGAACTGGATGCCGCCGACCGGGCCTGCGTAGTACTCGTCGGCCAGCCGCAGCACATACGTCGTCTGAATCACCAGCCACGACGCGGCGACGCTGACCAGCGCTATCCCCGCCAGCACGAACGAGAGCCCGCCCTGCGCGGCACGCGTCTCGGTGAGCACTATCACCACCGCCGCGATGCTGGCCACGCTGCCCAGCAGCGCAATCAGGCGGCTCACTCGGCGGCCGGGGTCTTCCGAGGTGGCGTGCGATCGGGTCTGGGCGGCATCCATCGGCCACACGACCAGGAGCATCCATCCTGCGGCGACCGCGGCCGCGGTGCCCCACCCGGCCAGGAGCGCAGCGGCGATCCCGATGCCGCCCAGCGTGGCCAGTGCGACCACCGCACCGATGATGAGTGCTATCACGCCGCGCAACGCGACGCGCGCATGCCATGCCGGAGCTGTCATGTCGTCATGGTGGCACGCGCGCGGGAATGCCGTGTCGGACCTCGCCGTTATCCTGAGAGTTCGCTCAGGCGGGCCGGTGAGATCCGCGCCGTGCGCCCGCTTCCCTTCCTTTTCTCCGCCGCAGACCAGAGGAGCCCTCTCGTGGCCGTCACCGACGCGAGCACCACCGTCGCTTCCCCTTCCGACGTCACCCGCGAGCAGTCGCGCGTGATCTGGCTGCTGCTGGCGGCCGCCTTCGTCGCCATTCTGAACGAGACGACCATGGGCATCGCCATTCCGCATCTGAACGCCGACCTGGGGCTGCCCCCCGAGCTCGGTCAGTGGATGACGAGTGCGTTCATGCTGACGATGGCGGTGGTCATTCCCACCACCGGCTTCCTGCTGCAGCGGTTCACGACACGCCAGATCTTCATGGCGGCGATGATCGCCTTCTCGATGGGCACGCTCATCTGCCTTCTCGCGCCGGGCTTTGTCGTGCTGCTGGCCGGACGGGTCGTGCAGGCGGCCGGCACCGGCGTTCTGCTGCCGCTGCTGATGACGACGATCATGGAGGTCGTCCCGCCCGCGTCACGGGGCCGCATGATGGGCCGTGTCGGAATGGTCATCTCGCTCGCGCCGGCGATCGGCCCGGTCGCCGCCGGTGCGGTGCTCGACCACCTCAGCTGGCGATGGCTGTTCGGCATCGTGCTGCCGATCGCCCTTGTCGCCCTGGCCATCGGCACGAAGTGGATGACCGATCTGAACGAGACCCGCCGGCTTCGGCTCGACGTGCTGTCGATCCCCCTTGCCGCGCTCGGTTTCGGTGGCATCGTGTTCGGCCTGAGCCAGTTCGGCGGCGAAGCAAGCGGGGCGGTGACCGCCGGGGTGGTCGCGCTCGTGGTCAGCATTGTGGCCCTGGGGCTGTTCGTCTGGCGCCAACTCGTGCTGGCACGTGCCGACGACGCCCTGCTCGACCTGCGCGTGTTCCGGTCAGCGAACTTCACCGTGTCGGTGATCGTGATGTCGGTGCTCGCCCTGTCGATGTTCGGGACCTTGACCCTGCTGCCGCAGTATCTGCAGAACGTCGTCGGCCTCGATGCGTTCGAGTCGGGGCTGACGCTGCTGCCCGGGTCCATTCTGATGGGCGTCATGGCACCGCTGATCGGCCGGATCTATGACGCTCGCGGACCGAAGACGCTGCTGGTGCCCGGCACGATCCTCGTGGCAGGCTCGCTGTTCTTCTATGCCACCGTCGGCGCGCACACGCCGTGGTGGGTACTCATCGTCGTGCAGACGGTGATGTCGGTGGGGCTGGCCGCGTCGTTCACGCCGCTGTTCTCGGCGTCACTGGGCTCGCTCGACCGCCATCTGTACTCGCACGGCTCGGCCGTGCTGAACACGCTGCAACAGGTGGCTGGGGCCGCCGGCGTGGCGGTGCTCACCGTCACCTATGCGTCGCTGCTGCATTCCGGAGCGTCGGTCGGACTCGACATCGCGAGCGCCGGCGCGTCAGGTGCGCGGTTGGCGTTCTTGATCGCGGCGTGCATCTCGCTGGCGGCCGTGGTGCTCAGCTTCTTCATCCGCAAGCCCGACGAGAGCGGGGCCGACGCGCCGGTCGGCCACTGACGGGTACTCAGTCGATCGAGCAGCAGCCGTCGGCGCCGCAGCACGAGGCTGTCTCGTCGATCACCGTGAGCAGCTTCGCGTCGGTCGGCACGGGCTGCAGGGTCGGGGTGGGCAGGTTATCGGTGGCCATGAAGCCATCGTAATCCGGTCCACGGGGCACGGCTCCGACACGCGGGTGCACGCCGGAGCCGCGCCGTCAGGCGAAGCCGAACACGGGCGGGAAGACGAGCACGACGACAGCCGCCCACGCGGCATACACCGGCAGATATCCGGTCTGCCAGCGCTCGACGGCGGCGAACGTCGAGCGACGCATGATGAATCGCAGATGCCACCAGGCGCCGCCGGCGAGGTTCACGAACAGCACGAGGTTCACTCCGAGCGTCGCGAGCTTGTTGGCACTCGCACCGAACTCGCCGATCCGCCCCATGATGGCGACCAGCACGAGCACGTCGACCACGAGCGCTGCGACGATCATCAGCAGCTGCAGCCGGTCGAACCAGCCCACGCGCTGCTGCGGATCACGTGCCGAGATGGAGTACAGCAGCAGGGCGACAACGACGAGCAGCACGATGTCGAACATGATGAGAAGTTCCCGCCCCTCCTCAATGAAGCTGCCATGGATGCCGGCGGACACGATCAGCGCGAGCAGAAGCGCCGTGAACAACGGGGTGAAAACGCGGGTGAGCACGGGGGCGATGTTCTCGATGACGCTCTGCTTGATCTCCACGAGCCAGGCCGCGATCACGACGGCGCCGGCGGCGCCGCAGGGGATCATCCACTCGCTGACAAAGACGTCCAGGTTCGTTCCGACCGCTGAGAAGACACCCAGGGTGAGACCGGCAAGAAGACCACCGCCGAGCGCGATCAGCGCGAGGTAGACGAACCACTCCCCCGTGAATCGGAGGAAGTCCATGCGCGCGGTGTGCGAACGCCACGCGCCGTTCATGTACGCGATGCCGGTGGTGAGCCATAGACCCACGATCACGTGGATCGCCGCCAACACCAGCGTCGTGCCGTTCAGCGCGAACGGGAACACGTTCATCACCGTGAATGTCACGGCGAACGGCACGGCAACGATGATCCAGGTGCGTACCGAGGCCCTGCGCCGCAACAGCAGATAGCCGGCAAGGAAGACGAGCACGAGTGCGGGTGCGTTGCGCAGGATGAAGTCCGCCGAGTCGTAGCCCCACAGCCCGAGCAGCCACGGCAGTTTGACGGCCAGTCCCGCGCCCACGGCCATCGCGAGCGCGAGCACGAAACTTCGTCGCTCGCCCCGCTGCGCCGTTGCGGCCTGCTCATCCGGTCCGATGAGCTGTTTCCACAGCCGGTCGGAGTGCTCGCGCGCGTACTCGCGGGACACCTCGTCGATCTTGCCGATGCGACCCACGGCGATGAGGAACGCCTCGTCTTCGCTGAGTCCTCCAGACTGAAGCCCGTCGATCTGGTCGCGCAAGTGCGCCTCGAGCTCGCGGACGTCGTCGGGACGCAGCGCCGGGCGCCGCGAGAGATACCCGCGCCATTGGCCGATGCGGGTCTCGATGTCGGTGTCCATGTGCGTCATGCCTCCCCCAGTGCCGGCGACGGCCCGTTCTGCCAGACGTTGCGCAGCGCGTCGCTGACCACGCTCCATTGCCTGCGCTGTTCGACAAGCGCTGACCTTCCCTCGCGAGTCAGCCGGTACAGCTTGCGCGCGCGCCCGGTGGGCGACTGCGCCCAGTTCGATTCGATGTGCCCCAGCCTCTCGAGCCGGTGCAACAGCGGGTACAGCATCCCGTCGCTGAAGTCGAGCTGTCCGCCCGAGAGCTCACCGATCCGCTGCAGGATCGCGTAGCCGTACGATTCACCGTCGGCCAGGATGCCGAGAACCAGTGGTGTCGCGGACGCCGCGACGAGATCTTTGCCGATCCGCATTCCATACCTCTCAGTCTTAGGTATATAGAGCTGCAAGGTATCACGATTCTTCGCCCCGTTGAACTCGTCTGCGCGCGCGTCTAGCGTCGGAACATGCTCGTCATCGGCGCGGTCGTCATCCGGGTCACTGATCTCGAGGGTCAGATAGGGTTCTGGACGCGCGCGCTCGATTACGTCGTGCGCGAGCCGGTCGATGACGACTTCGCCCTGCTCCGCCCGCGTGAGGGCGAAGGACCGGCCGTCTCCCTCGACGCCCACCACTCCGAGCGGGTGCTCCCGCCGCGTATCCACCTCGATCTGTATGCCGAAGACCAACGCGCCGAGGTCGCCCGTCTCGCCGAACTCGGCGCACGCGAGGTGCCGTGGGATCGCCGTCCGGTCGACGCCGATTACGTGATCATGGAAGATCCCGAGGGCAACCGCTTTTGCGTCATCGACGCCGAAGGGTGGACGGGGTGGGCGGCGCGGCGGTTGCGCTGACCGCACACGTCACTCGAGCAGTTCGCCGCCGGTCTGGCAGGTCGGACAGTACTGCGCGCTCGTGCCCCCGAACCGGAAGTCGCGGACGATACCGGCGCAGACGGGGCACGCCGTGCCGCCGCGACCGTGCACCCGCATCGCGTCGGTCTTCGCCTGCGTGAGCTTGTCGATCGGGATGCCGCGGCGCGCCGCCGCCGCATCCCGCAGCACATCACGCATCGCCGTGAACAGGTCCGCCCGCTGCCGGGCCGACAGTCGGTCGCCGTGCACGACGGGCGACAGGCGTGCTCGGTGGAGGATCTCATCCGAGTAGGCGTTGCCGATGCCGGCGAACGACTCCTGTTCCTGGAGGATGGCCTTCAACTGCTTGCGCCGACCGGCGACCGCGGCATCCACCGCCTCCTGAGCGAAGCCAGGGTCGAGCGGGTCGGGGCCGAGCTTCGCGACGCCGGACACATTCGTCGGCTCATCGACCACCCACAGTCCGAGCGAGACCCAGGTGCCGGCGTCCGTGAACAAGATCGTGCCGGCGTCCACCGTGAGGCTCGCCAGCGCCGGAGCCTGCGCATCGACGACGACCGGCTCACCCTGGGCAACCCACTGCACCCAGCCATGCCGCCCGAGCGAGACCACCAGGTGCTCACGCTCCAGACGCACGTCGAGATACTTGCCCACGCGACGCACACCCTCGATCCGCTCCCCCACGAGAGTCGCGAGGCTGCGAGTGCGCGTCTTGACGGCCCGGAACTCGATGAGATCGACCTCGCGGATGCGGCATCCCGTCACCTGCTCGTCGAGCCACTCGGCGAGCGCCTGCACCTCCGGCGACTCCGGCATACCGTCATCCTGTCACTTTCGATCAGCGCACATCGCCGTCGACGTAGAACCAGCGTCCGTTCTCGCGCATGAACCGCGAGCGCTCCTGCAGCACGCCCACGCCCCCACCGTCGGCGAGATACGTCGCGCGAAACTCGACGATGCCGTCATGGTCGTCGGGGCCGCCACCGACCACATCGACGATCTGCAGTCCCCGCCAGCGGGGATTATCCGACAGGTCCATCGTGGCCGGACGAGTGCTCGGATGCCACGTCCGCAGCAACCACGCGGCATCGCCGTCACGGAACGCGGCGAAGCGCGAGCGCATGAGATCCTCGGCGGTTCGCGGCTCGTGCACACCCTCAATCTAGAGCCCGACCTCACACCGTCAACCCCGGGTCGGTGAGAAAGTGTTGATCCCCTCGGAATCCGATCCTCACCATGGCGAAACCGTCGGCGGCTTGTCTGGAGACCCGACGACCGCTGAGGGAGTGCCCGTGACCGCAGTCGAGACCACGACCGTGAAGTCCGCGTGCTCGTACTGCGGCGTCGGCTGCGGGATGCTGCTGCAGATCACCACCGATCCGCAGACGGGCCGGCGCAGGGTGACCAAGGCGATCGGCGACAAGCAGCACCCTGCCAACTTCGGCCGACTATGCACGAAGGGCGCGACCAGCGCCGACATGCTCGGCGCCGGCGGTCGGCTCGAACAGGCGCAGGTGCGGCCCGAGCGCGGCGCGCCCCTGGAGCCGCGGACGACGAGCGAGGTCATCACCGAGACCGGTCATCGGCTGCGCGCGATCATCGACGAGCACGGGCCCGATGCGTTCGCGCTGTATGTGTCGGGGCAGATGTCGCTGGAGGCGCAGTACCTGGCCAACAAGCTGGCCAAGGGCTTCATCGGCACCAACCAGATCGAGTCGAACTCCCGGCTGTGCATGGCCAGTGCCGGCACGGGATACAAGCTGTCGCTGGGTGCCGACGGCCCGCCCGGCTCGTACCAGGACTTCGACCACGCCGATGTCTTCCTGGTCACCGGCGCCAACATGGCCGACTGCCACCCGATCCTGTTCCTGCGCATGATGGACCGGGTCAAAGCCGGTGCCAAGCTCATCGTGGTCGACCCCCGGCGTACCGCGACTGCCGACAAAGCCGACCTGTTCCTGCAGCTCAAGCCCGGGACAGACCTGGCACTGCTGAACGGACTGCTGCATCTGCTCGTCGAGAGCGGTGACATCGATGCGGGCTTCATCGCGGACTGCACCGAGGGATGGGAGCAGATGCCCGCCTTTCTCACCGACTATCCGCCGGCGAGAGTCGCCGAGCTGACCGGGCTGCGCGAACAGGATCTGCGCACCGCGGCGCGGTGGATCGGCGAAGCCGGCACCTGGATGTCGTGCTGGACCATGGGTCTGAACCAGAGCACGCACGGCACCTGGAACACCAATGCGCTCATCAACCTGCATCTGGCCACCGGTGCTATCTGCCGCCCCGGCAGCGGACCGTTCTCGTTGACGGGCCAGCCGAACGCGATGGGCGGTCGCGAGATGGGGTACATGGGTCCGGGGCTGCCCGGTCAGCGCAGTGTGCTCGACGCCGAAGACCGGCGGTTCACCGAGCAGGCCTGGGGCATTGCACAGGGAAGCCTGCGCACCGATGTCAGCGGTGGCACGATCGACATGTTCCGCCGCATTGCCGACGGCGACATCAAGGCGTGCTGGATCATCGGAACGAACCCGGTCGCCTCGGTCGCCGGACGCGGTGTCGTCATCGAGGGACTCGAGCGGGCAGAGCTGGTGATCGCCCAGGACGTCTTTCTCGAGACCGAGACCAACGCCTACGCCGACATCCTTCTCCCGGGCACGCTGTGGGCGGAGTCCACTGCAGTCGCCGTCAATTCCGAGCGGAACCTCACGCTGCTCGAACAGGCTGTCGACCCCGTCGGCGAGGCGATGCCCGACTGGCGGATCATCGCCGACATCGCCGCCGCGATGGGATACGGCGAGGCTTTCGCCTACGACACCGTCGAGCAGGTCTTCGACGAGCTCACGCGGTTCGCGAACCCCCAGACGGGATACGACCTGCGCGGCATCAGCTATGACCGCCTGCGCCGCACGTCCGTGCAATGGCCGAGCGGTCCACAAGACGCGGGGCGGGATGCCGCAGACGACGACGGCCGCAACCCGATCAGGTACCTCGGCGACGGCCCACGCCCCCGGTTCGCAACCCCGTCGGGACGGGCCGTCTTCTTCGCGCGCCCCCACATGGACGCCAAGGAGATGCCCGACGACGACTACCCGTTCATCCTCAACACCGGCCGATTGCAGCACCAGTGGCACACCATGACCAAGACGGGCAAGGTCGCCGCGCTCATGAAGCTCAGCCCCGGGCCGTTCGTCGAGATCCATCCGCAGGATGCCGCGCGGCTGGAGGTCTGCGACGGCGATACGCTCGAACTCGCCTCACGTCGCGGACGCGCCGTGCTTCCTGCCGTGGTGACCGAGCGGGTGCAGGCCGGCAGCCTTTTCGCACCGTTCCACTGGAACGACAGTTTCGGCGAGTATCTCGCGGTCAATGCGGTGACCAACGACGCCGTCGATCCGCTCTCGTTTCAGCCAGAGTTCAAGATCACCGCGGTGTCGGTGACGCGGGTCGCGGCGCCGCCCACCTCCATCGGCGACGCACCCGGCGTCGAAGCGCACCCCCGCGCCCACGAACCGGCAGTCACGGTCGGTGCGACCGTGCTGGGCGCCCTCGCACCCGCGCGCGTCGACCCGCCGGTGCTCTCCAACGCCCAGATCCACTACCTGCACGGGCTGGTCTGGGCGCTGGAGCGCACCGCGACACCGGTGACCCCGACACTGCCGCACAGCGCCCCCTTCGACTCCCCAGTGCGCGAGTGGATCGACGGCATGCTCGCCGGGCTGTTCGCCGACGCGCAGGGCGGGTCTTCGCCCCGTGCAGCGACGCCGGCTGCGGCATCCTTCCCGCGCGCGCCCCGATCGAAGATCCTCGTGCTCTGGGCGTCGCAGACCGGAAACGCCGAAGAACACGCCGTCGCCTACGCCGACCGCTTGCGCGAGGGCGGATACGACGTCGACCTGGTCGGAATGGACGCGTGCGATCCGACCGCGCTGTCCACGGCAGGCGTCGTGCTTGTTGTCACCAGCACGTTCGGCGACGGGGACTCCCCCGACAACGGCGAAGCCTTCTGGGCGGCCCTGGCAGGCGATACCGCACCGGCGCTGAACGGCGTTCGCTACGCGGTGCTGGCGTTCGGCGACTCGAGCTATGACCAGTTCTGCGGTCACGGCAAACGACTCGACGACCGGTTGGCCGAGCTCGGCGCCCGGCGGCTGACCGCCCGTGCCGACTGTGAACCCGGCGACGAGGCACCGGCCGACGCCTGGCTTGAGCGCGTGCTCGAGCAGCTGCGCTCGACACAGCCGGCGTCGGCGGTCGTCGGCGCGCGCACGTCAACATCCACCCCGGCGACCGGGTACTCGCGGCGAGCGCCGCTCATCACCCGTGTCGCGCTCAATCGGGTGCTCAGCGCCCGCGGGTCGACGAAAGAGGTCCGCCAGTTCGGCTTCGCCACCGAGTCCGGCTTCTCCTACCGCGCCGGTGACGCGCTCAGCGTGCGACCACGCAACAGTGCCGACGCTGTCGCGTCGTGGCTGGCGGTCACCGGCCTCGACGGCGAGACCGTCGTCGAGCTCGACGGGGTGGGCACCCTCTCACTGGCCGAGGCGGCGACTCATCACCTCGAGATCGTCAACATCGGCCGCGACCTGCTGCGCTTCGTCAACGAGCATGCGGGTGACCGCGACCTGGCGACGCTCTTGCGCTCTGACAACACACTCAAGCTGCAGCAGTGGCTGTGGGGGCGTCAGGCCATCGATGTGCTCGCGGAGTATCCCGTCACCGCATCGGCCGACGCGTGGCTGACAGCACTCAAGCGTCTGCAGCCGCGGCTGTACTCCATCTCATCGAGTCCGCTGGCCCACCCCGACGATGTGCAGCTGACGGTATCGGCGGTGCGCTTCGCCTACGAGGGGCAGCAGCGCAACGGCGTGTGCTCGACGTTTCTCGCCGACCGCAGCGACACGGCAGAGGTTCCGGTGTTCGTGCAGCAGACCTCGCACTTCCGCCCTCCCGATGACCCCCGCGTGCCGATGATCATGGTGGGACCCGGAACGGGTGTGGCACCGTTCCGCGCCTTTCTGCAGGAGCGCCAGGCTCTGGGCCACACCGCGGCGAACTGGCTGTTCTTCGGCGAGCGCAACTCCGACACCGATTTCTACTACCGAGACGAGCTGCAGGGCTGGTGCGACGACGGCGTGCTCACGCACCTCAGCCTCGCGTTCTCGCGCGATCAGCGTCAGAAGATCTATGTGCAAGACCGCATGCGCGAGCAGGGCGCCCGACTCTGGTCGTGGCTGCAGGACGGCGCGCACTTCTACGTCTGCGGCGACGCGCGCCGCATGGCCAAGGATGTCGATCGTGTGCTGCACGATATCGCCCGGCAGCACGGCAAGCTCTCGGCAGAGGATGCGGCCGCCTACGTCACCGATCTGGCCAAACAGCGACGGTATGTGCGCGACGTCTACTGACCCGCCGGCCGCCTCTCGCTAGCATGCAGCTATGGCCGCGGCATCCCGATCCTCATCCCGCGGCGAGAACCGCGCCCTCGCGGTGAGCATGGCGGGCTCGGCTGTTCTCGGCACCGGAGGCGTCGTGTGGGGCGTGATCATCGGGTCGCAGATAGTGCTCTTCGACGGCGTCGTGACGCTGGCCGGCATCATGCTCGTGCTCGTCTCGATGATCGCCGCACGCGTCGCCGCTTCACGTCCGACCACCGACTACCCCTACGGGCGGCACGCTGCCACACCGCTGGCGGTGACCTTGCAGGGCGCGGCCCTGGTGGGCGCCCTCGTCTATGGAGCCAGCGAGGCCGTCACCGTGATCGTCGCCGGTGGGTCGGCTCCTGCCGGCGTCGCCGTCGCCGCCTACGGCGTGGTCGCGGCCCTGGCCAGTGTCGTGGTCATCATGCTTCTCGCGACGCACGCGAGATCATCGCCGTTGGCCCACGCCGAGCTGGTCTCTTGGCGGTCGGGCGCCTACCTCAGCGGGGTGGTCGTGCTCGGCGGGGTCGCATCGGCCGTGCTGACGGCGAACGACCTCGACACCGTGGCCGGATTCCTCGACCCGTCGCTGGTGCTGCTTGCCACGATCCTGATGCTGCCGATGGCACTGGGACTGGTGCGCGAGGGGGGACGCGAGCTTCTCGAGGCCGCCCCACCGCGAGAGTTGGCCGAGCAAGTGGATGCCGCGGTCGAACGCGTCCGCAGGCGTCATGACTTGCCCGTACCGGTCGTGCGCTCCACCAAGCTCGGTCGGCGGCTGTATGTCGACGTGGGCTTCGTCGTGCCCGATTCAGATTGGGATGTCGCACACGAAGACGAGGTGCGGCACGAGCTCACCGACGAGCTCGGCGGTTTGGATTACGACGTGATCGCCGGTGTGATCATCACCCGCGACCCTCGCTTGTTCGAGTGAACGATGAGGCCGGGCACGATCTTGCGAGACGATGAGGTCATGGCACGCATCGTGATTCTGCACCCGGGCGCCATGGGCGCCGCTGTCGGCCGCGCTGTGCACGACGCCGGTCACGACGTGGGCTGGATCGCCGAGGCACGCAGCCCCGCCACGGCCGACCGTGCCGCTGCGGCCGGTCTGCACGCGTGGTCCGGCGTCGATGAGGCGGACGTGGTCATCTCGCTTGTTCCGCCGGCGGTCGCTCTGGCCACAGCACGCAGCGTCGCCGGCTTCGCCGGTGTGTATATCGATGCCAACGCGATAAGTCCTGCACGCGCGGCCGAGGTGGCGGGCATCGTCCGCTCGGGTGGAGCGGAATACGTCGATGCGAGCGTCGTGGGCCCGCCGCCGGTGCAGGAAGGAACCACACGCCTGTACCTATCGGGGTCGGCGGCACCGCGCGCGGCCGAGCTGTTCGCCCAGTCGCGTCTGGAGCCCGTCGTCCTCGACGGGGTGGAGTACGCAGCGTCGGCGCTGAAGATGGCGTACGCGTCGTGGACCAAGATCAGCGCGGCCCTTGTCCTGGCCGCCGAGGGCACCGCTCGCGCACACGGGGTCGCCGACGCCCTGCACGCAGAGTGGCGCCGGTCGCAGCCCGATCTCGAGCAGCGCGGGGAACGCGCCGCCATCAGCGCCGAGCAGAAGGGCTGGCGCTGGGTGGACGAGATGCGTCAGATCGCCGAGACCTTCGATGCCGCCGGCGAGCCCGCCGGCTTCGGCGACGCCGCTGCGGCGGTCTACAAGATGTTTCCGCGACCCTGATCGGGTCTCGTGCGCTCCCGAGCACCCGGCGGCGATGCCGCGGATGGCGCAATCGTTGGTTGAGGAATGCTCGACGGTGCGACGACGGGCCCCGGATAGCATTGAAAGTCGTGCGCGATACATCTCGAACTCCTGGGCGAACAAGCGTCGTCGACGACGTGACGCTGCCCGGGCCGCGTGCGCGCCCCTCCAAGATGCCCGCACCCGACGCGCGGGCATGGACGCTGAAAGTCGCCCTCTCGCAGCGCCCGTGGAGCTTCGTCGCCTCGATCGGAATGGCGGCCTCTTTCGTCTGCAACGGCCTCACGCCGGTCATCGTCGGCAAGGCTGTGGACGAGGCCGTCGCCACGTCGTCGTTGATCCGACTCGTCATCTGGATAGCGGTGCTGGCGGGCGTCTTCTTGCTCGCCATCGCCACGAACTTGATCTCACGCTTCATGCTGGTGCGCTCCCAGCAGCTGGTGAGCCATGATCTGCGCACCATGGTCACCGATCGCATCCAGGACCCCCGCGGCATCGCCGGCCGAGACCGCACCGCCGGAGGGCTGCTGTCGATAGCGTCGGCCGACACCACCAGGGTCGGCGAGATCGTCATGATGACGGTGATGCCGGTCGGCGAGGCCTCGGCCATCGTGTACGGCGCCATTCTGATGTTCACCATCAACCCGTGGCTGAGCGTGGCCACGTTGCTGGGCGGCGTATACCTGGTGATCGTGGCTATCCGAGTGGCGCGGCCGCTGCAGCGCCGCTCGGTGGCACGCCAGCAGGCGATTGCCGAGGCCGCGGCGACCGCCACCGATGTCGTGCAGGGGTTGCGCATCCTCAAGGGACTGGGGGCGATCCTTACCGTTCGTGGCCGCTACGACGAGGTCTCCGACATCGCGTACCGCAAGACCATCCATGCCAACGCCGCCGAAGCGCGCCTCAACGGAACCACCGAGGCCATGGGCGCGTTGTTCGTCAGCGGCCTGGGCATCGCCGCCGGCGCTCTGGCGCTGAACGGGCTGATAAGTGTCGGCCAGCTCATCACGGTCGTCGGTCTGAGCCAGTTCCTCATCACGCCGATGACGATGTTCGGCAGGAACCTCGCTTCGCGCTGGGCGTCGGCCGAGGCATCCGGAAAGCGCATCCGCGAGCTGCTCGGCGCCGACTTCGAGAGCACTGCGCACGCGGACACCGCCAGCACCGATCGTCTGCTGCAGTCCCTTCCGACCGGCTTGAGCGTCGTACGCGGCACCGACCCCGAGCTGATGGCACTCCTGGAGTCACTGCCCCGGAACCGCGTCATCGTCACCCCGCACGCCGCCGATCTGTTCGATGGCAGCGTCGCCGACAACGTGCACCCGGTCTGGACCATCGCCGAGGAAGCCCTCCATGTCGCCAGCTGTGATGACATCCCCGAAGGCCCCGACAAGCGCGTGGGCGAGAACGGGCGGATGCTCTCGGGCGGGCAACGGCAGCGCGTTGCGCTGGCCCGCGCCATCGCGTTCGATCCCGAAGTGCTCGTGTTGCAGGATCCGACCACCTCGGTCGACTCGGTCACGGAGCAGATCATCGCCGAGCGCGTGGGCGCCCACCGGGGCGAGAAGATCACGCTCGTGTTCAGCCAGGCCCCGGCGTGGAACGCCGTGGCCGACCATCACTTCGAAGTGGCACAGGTGCGAGCGATGGCCGACGAGCATCTGATCGTGGTGAGCCGATGAGCAGCGTCCCACCGGACAAGGCCGCGACCGGTCTTCGGTTCCCGCTGGCGACCCTGCGGCAGGTACGCCGCGAGGTGAGCCGTCAGCTGAGCGGGGTCCGGTACGCGAAGCTGTTGTTCCTGCTCGCGCTCGTGCTGCTCGGGCTCGGCTCATATGCGGGCGTTCTGGTGCCGCAGCTGATGGGGCAGATCATCGACCTGGTGGCCGGTCACCCCGCCCGATCGCTGTGGCTCATCGGCGCGGAGCTGGTCGCGGCGGGTACGGTGGGCGCGGTCCTCAGCGCCGGCGGTTTCTACCTGGTGGCGCGGCTATCCGAGAGGGTGATCGCCAATCTGCGCCAGGACATGGTCGGCACCGCTCTGGGACTTCCCACTCATCGGGTCGAGGATGCCGGTGCGGGCGATCTTGTCAGCCGCTCCACCGACGATGTCGCCGAGCTGTCGGCTGCGGTGTCCGAGACCGTGCCGACCCTGGCCACCTCGCTGTTCACGATCATCGCGACGGTGGTCGCGCTGTTCACGCTCAACTGGCAGTTCTTGATCATCCCCCTGCTGGTTGCCCCGGTGTATTTCCTCGGCGCACGCGCCTACCTCGCCAAGGCGCCGCAGCGGTATGCCGACGAACGAGCCGCCATGGGCGAGCGCGCACGACGAGTGCTCGAGGCCATCCGCGGTCGCGCGACGGTGCGAGCGTTCTCGATGGAAGAGAAAATGCACACCGAGATCGGAAACGCCTCTTGGGGGGTGGTTCTGAAGGGTGTCAGAGCGCGCACCACGATGCTCGTCCTGAACATCTGGATGCTCGTCGCCGAGTTCTTGATGCTCGCCATCGCGCTGGCGACCGGATATCACCTGGTGGCCACCGGCTCGCTCACCGTGGGCGCTGTGACCGGGGCTGTGCTGATGATCATCCGGCTGCGCGGCCCCTTGAACATCTTCATGCGTGTGCTCGACGTGGTGCAGTCCGGTTATGCCTCGCTGGCGCGCATCGTGGGCGTCGTCTCCGATCCGCCTGCCCCGGTGCCCGACAGCGGCGCCGGAGTCCCGCAGGGGCGCGTTCAGCTGCGCGATGTCAGCTTCAGCTACGGCGGCGGATGGGCCGTGCGCGATGTCGATCTGACCATCGAGCCGGGCGAGACCGTCGCGATCGTGGGTGCGTCCGGCGCCGGCAAGACCACTGTGGCGGCGCTGCTGGCGGGGCTGCGCGTCCCCGACCAGGGCGAAGTGCTCGTCGACGGCTATCCCGTCTCGTCGCTGTCCGACCGTGAGCGCATCGCCCGTCTTGCCATGGTCAGCCAGGAGGTGCACGTCTTCTCGGGCACTCTGCGCCAGGACATGACCCTTGCCAAATCGGATGCCACGGACGACGAGCTTCTCGCCGTGCTCGACCGGGTTCATGCGGGCGCCTGGCTCAACCGGCTTCCGCGCGGACTGGACACCGTCGTCGGCGCTCGCGGCATTCAACTGGAACCTGTGGCCGCCCAGGAGCTGGCGCTGGCTCGTGTGCTGCTCCTGGATCCGGCCATCGTCATCATGGACGAGGCGACGGCCGAGGCCGGCTCTGCCGGAGCGGAGGCGCTCGAGGATGCCGCTGACGAGGTGACCCGCGGCCGGTCGGCCCTGGTGATCGCACACCGCCTGGATCAGGCATCGCGGGCCGACAAGATTCTCGTCATGGACGCCGGTCGGGTCGTCGAGCAGGGCAGCCACGACGAGCTGCTCGTGCGCGGGGGGATCTATCACCGCCTCTGGTCGGCCTGGAGCGCCGGTCGGAGTGCGGTCGGCGATGCCGACACCGAAGCGGTCAAGGACGAGGTCGACGAGATCATCGGGTGAACGCTCCCGCGCCGATCACGCGGGGCGGATCTGGATGCGGCACACTCGTCGTGTGGACGATCTGCACGTGGCCCCGGGGCCGGGCGCACCGCACGGACTGACCGTGCCGGCGGCCGAGCTCGTCGAGCAGTTCTCCCATGCCTCCGGCCCTGGTGGCCAGGGCGTGAACACAGCCGACTCCCGCGTACAGCTCAGCCTCGACCTGGCGACGACGACAGCGTTGACCGATCGACAGCGCGCACGCGTGCTCAAGGTCCTGGCGGTCAAGCTCGCCGGCACCGTGCTCACCGTCAGCGCCGCCGAGCATCGCTCGCAGCGCCGCAACCGCACCGCGGCACGAGAACGACTCGTCGCGCTGCTGCGTGACGCTCTCGTACCGCCTGCGCCCCGGCATCCCACCCGTCCCACGAACGCCTCGCGACGTCGGCGCATCGAGGCGAAGCACCGGCGCTCTGTGACCAAGCGCAACCGCGAGCGGCCCGAGCCGGAGTGATCGTCCCCGGCGCGGGCCCCGGCTGTGTCGGCCTGCTCAGTGCCCGAGGTTGACGTGCGCCCGGTGGTGTGCGCCGCGCTCGATCAGGTCGACGAACCCGAGGGCATAGTCCGCAGCAGAGATCGCCCCGCCATCGGGCTGAACCGCGACGTCGTCTCCGAGCCGATAACGGCCGAGCACTTCGCCGGGCAGATGCGCACCGAAGCGCAGCGCCGGGCTCACGAAGACCCAATCCAGCGTTGCGGGGGTGGCCGGCAGATCTTCGGTGATGAATGCAGCGCCCGAGCGGATCTCTTCGTGCAGCTCCTCGGGGATTCCGGTCAGATCCGAGACGAAGCGGGCAGCGCCCGGTGCAGGGCGCAGCGAGGACGCGCCGCCGACGATGTACAGGCGAACGCCTGCGGCATCGGCTGCGCGCGCAATGATGCGATGCACGTCACGCCAGCCGGCGGCTGCCGCGCCGCGCGGCGCAAGAGCGTCCACCACGACCTCGGCGCCTTCCAGGAGTGCCGGAAGTGTCGCCTCCTCGGTCGCATCGCCGTACACGTAGGTCACGTTCGGGACGGGTGTGTCGGTCGCCGAGCGACTCAGCACTGTGACCTGGTGGCCGCGCCCGGAGGCCTCCTTGACAATGGCCGAGCCGGCATATCCAGTGCCGCCGATGACGGTGATGCGAGACATGAAGTTCCTCTCCTCGAGAACAGTGGCGTCGAACGACGCCCCTGGTTACCATAAGAGAGCACGTCACCAATAGGAAGAAGGCACTTTGTGGTAACCACCTCGTCCGAGTCGCAACTCCCGAGCAGCCCCTACCGTGCCGACTGCCCGACCCGCCGCATCCTCGATCGCATCGGCGACCGCTGGACGGTGCTGATCGTGGGCGCTCTCTGGGACGGCAGCGCGCGGTTCTCCGAGTTGCGGCGGCGCATCGAAGGCGTCTCACAGAAGATGCTCACCCAGACCCTGCGCGCGCTCGAACGAGACGGACTGGTGCAGCGCACGGTCTACCCCGAGGTGCCAGTGCGCGTCGAATACACGCTCACCGAGGCGGGTCGTACCCTGCGCGAGCCGCTCCGCGCGCTCGAAGAGTGGTCGATCACTCACCTGAGCGATGTGTCCGCATCGCAGAAGGCCTACGACCGCGCCGCCTCGTAACGCACCACGGCGCGCCGACGCGCCCAGCGGATGCCGTGTGATGGCAGCCGTGACACCGCCGAGACTCACTCCAGCGCGCGAAACACTGCGCATTGCGGCGAGTCTCGCGCGCCACGGTGAGTCTCGCCCGCCCACCGCGCGCGTAGGCGCGCCGCGCCCGCATGCCGCAGCGGGCCGGACCTCCCCCGCGCCCCGTCTGTCATCCAGTACCAGAACCAGCCGGTCTTATTCCCCTCGTCGACCGTCACGCACACCAGCCCCACGAGCGCATCCCACTCGGTCACAGCCCACGCCTCGTGGCGTACGACGCGGCATCCGAAGCTCAGATGCCCCACGTGCCATCCACGATGTGGGTCTGATCAGACGACGTCAATCCCGACGGTGACGGCTTCGCGCAGCGCGTTGAATGTCTGGCCGACCAGCCGGTAATACGCCCACTTGCCGCGCTGCTCACGCGTGACCAGCCCAGCCTGCACCAGCAACCTCATGTGATGGGAAACCGTCGGTTGGCTCAGCCCGACCGGATCGGTCAATTCGCAGATGCATGCCTCGGCTCCCTCTGCCGCCGCGATGAGCGAGATGAGGCGGACGCGGGTGGGGTCGCCGAGCGCTTTGAACACCCGCGCCAGCTGCGCGGCCGAGGCGTCGTCGATCACGCCCGCCGTCAGCGGAGAGCAGCACGCTGCGATCCCGACGGGAGTGATCGGCAGCTCGGTCCTGGTGCTCATGAGATTCATCCTAGGTGACGCATTGACGAACGTCGATGGGTGCGGCAGGATCGATGCATCGACGTTCTTCAATAGGAGGTACGACCATGACCGACACCGGTGACGAGACCCGCGAGCGGGTGCGGGCCAGGTATGCCACGGCGGCCACCGCGGTCTCCCGCGGCAACCGCGACGCGTTGGCCCTGATCGATGCCGATCAATCCTGCTGCAGTCCGAGCGAGAACGCGTCCTGCTGCGGCGGTTCCGGCGAGCTGGACGATGCTTTCGGCGCGTCGCTGTACTCGGCAGACGAGCAGGGCGAGTTGCCGGCTGAGGCAGTCGCCGCATCACTGGGCTGCGGCAACCCGATGATGGTCGCCCGACTGAACGAGGGCGAGAAGGTACTCGATCTGGGCTCCGGAGGCGGCATCGACGTGCTGCTCTCGGCACGCCGCGTCGGCCCGACTGGCTTCGCCTACGGTGTGGACATGACCGACGAAATGCTCGAGTTGGCCGAAGCGAACAAGGCAAAGGCTGGTGCCGTGAACGTGGAGTTCCTCAAAGGCACCATCGAGGACGTGCCTCTGCCGGACGGGGCGGTGGATGTGGTGATCTCGAACTGTGTCATCAACCTTTCCATCGACAAGCCGACCGTGTTCGCCGAGATGTTCCGGGTCTTGGTGCCCGGTGGTCGCATCGGCATCTCGGACGTCGTTGCGGAGGACCACCTCACCCCGGCCGAGCGCGCCGAGCGCGGCTCCCATGTCGGCTGCATCGCCGGTGCGCTCTCGCGCACCGAGTACCTGGACGGGCTCGCCGCGGCCGGATTCATCGACGCGGCAGTGGAATTCACACACGAGGCAGCGCCGGGCATGCACTCCGCACTGGTCCGCGCGGTCAAGCCCGCCGCAGCCTGACCCGATGACCGACGCCGGCCTGCGTAAGCGCTGCAGCGCCGCCCCATCCACAGACCCCATCGAAAAGACCCATGACTGAGAAAAAGCCGTCGGTGCTGTTCGTCTGCGTTCACAACGCCGGCCGATCCCAAATGGCGGCGGGCTGGCTGCGCCACCTGGCCGGCGACCGTGTAGAGATCCGCTCCGCGGGCTCTCTGCCCGCCGACCGGATCAATCCCGTCGTCGTCGCCGCGATGAACGAGCAGGGCATCGACATCGCTGCCGAGCATCCCAAGATCATAACGACCGAGGCAGTACAGCATTCAGACGTCGTGATCACAATGGGCTGCGGCGATGCCTGCCCGTTCTTCCCGGGGAAGCGCTACGAGGACTGGAAGCTCGACGACCCTGCCGGCGGCGACCTCGGGGCCGTTCGTCAGATCCGTGACGAGATCCGGAGCCACGTGGAAGAACTGATCACCAGCCTGCGTGAGGACTGAGAGCGCGCCGCGGGTGGCAGAGGATCGGCGCACTCGCGCGGCCCGGTTCGTGCCGGTCTTGCTGACGATGGATGCTGCGCCAGTGACCATGCACTGCTTCTCCGATGATCTGCTGGTTACGCTCGATCGCGTCATCGTGGGTGAAGACGAGCAGCTCGGGCGTCCGGTCACACGTTGAAGCGGAACTCCACCGCGTTACGTCAGCGTTAGCGGTGTGCGCCTGCGAGCGGGCACAACCTGTCAAGCCGGTGTCGAAATATGCCGCGCCCGTTCGTGGTCCTGATAGCCGGGATGCAACGATTCCGGCCCGATCAGGAAGGGCATCCTCCATGTATATCGATCCGATGTGGACGATCACCCACCACCAGGCCGAGATCCAGCGGGCCATGGTCGAGGCGGAGCGGCGTCGCGTTGCCGCTGAACGCAGGGCGGCCGCCAAGGCCGAGGTCCCGCTGCGGAAGTCTTCCGACCGCACTCCGATTCTGCGGCTTTTCCGGAAGACTGTCGAAAGCTGAACGACCCGCTCGAAGAGCAGATGTAACGAGGAGATGATGACCATGCCCGAACCCCGGGACGACACTCGGGATGTCGCGACGGTGATCACGCGCACGCATCGCGAGGAGTGGGCGCGGATCGTCGCGGGACTCACGCGGCGGTTCGGAGACCTCGACCTGGCCGAGGAGATGACCGCGGAGGCGTTCGCGGCCGCCGTCGAGCACTGGCCGGCACACGGCATACCGCCGAACCCTGCCGGGTGGGTGACCACGACAGCGAATCGCAGGGCGATCGACCGGCTGCGACGTGAAGCGCGTCGAGACGAGAAGCACCGGGAGGCGCTGCTGCTGCACGATCCGGAACCCTCCGCCCCGACCGGCGCCATCGAGGATGATCGGCTTCGGCTGCTGTTCATCTGCTGCCATCCGGCACTCTCGCTCGACGCGCGCGTCGCGCTGACCTTGAGGATCGTCGGCGGGCTCACCGTCGCCGAGATCGCCCATGCGTTCCTCGTGCAGGACACGACCATGGGTCAGCGGATCAGCCGGGCCAAGGCGAAGATCAAGGCGGCCGGCATCCCCTTCGCGATCCCCGCGGCGGAGGACCTCCCCGCGCGCATCGATGCCGTCCTCGTGGTGCTGTACCTCGTCTTCAACGAGGGATACCTCGCTTCCGGTCCCGACACGCCCGCGATCCGGCGCGATCTGACCGCCGAGGGGATCCGCCTCACTCGGCTCGCACATGGACTGCGGCCTGACGATGCCGAGGTGGTCGGTCTGCTCGCGTTGATGCTGCTCACCGACGCCCGCTCTCAGGCCCGTGTCTCGGCCGACGGTGAGCTGGTGCGGCTCGATGAGCAGGATCGTGGGTCCTGGGACCGAGAGCTGATCGCTGAGGGTCTGCAATTGCTCGGATCACGGGAGGTTGATGAGCCCTCGGGCAGGTACCGGCTGCTCGCGGAGATCAATGCCGCCCACGTCACCGCCCCGCATCCGCGTGACACCGACTGGGCGCGCATCGCGAGCCTTTACTCCCGGCTCGAGGAGATCGACCCGAGTCCACTCGTCACCCTCAATAAGGCCATCGCGCTCTCCGAGCACGATTCACCCGACCTCGCTCTCGCGATCGTCGACCGACTCACCGACAAGCTCGACGGCCACCATGCCTTCCACGTCACCCGTGCGGAACTGCTGCGCGCGACCGGCCGCTCCGCCGACGCCCGAGCGGCCTATGACCGCGCAATCGATCTGGCCGGGAACACCGCCGAGACTGCTCACCTCATCCGCCGACGAAATCAGCTCGCACCATCGAATGGAGAACTCTCATGAGCAGCAAGTACCTCGTCATTCACATGTCCGACCCCACCGGCACCGATCTGACCCAGTCCGAGGACCAGGCGATGCTCGAACGCTGGGCTGCCGAGGGCGAAGCGGCGGGACGTCTCGGCGAGGGGGCACCTGTCGCGGGTCCCGAGCAGGCGAAGTCCGTCGTCGTCCGTGACGGCCGAGCCCTGATCACCGACGGCCCGTTCCCAGAGTTCAAGGAGTGGTTCGCCGGCTACGATCTCATCACCGCCGATTCGATCGACGAGGCCGCCGAGTACATGACGAAGCATCCGGTCGCGACCCTCGGCCGGATCTACATCCTGCCGCAGGTGAGACTGCCGTGGGATGAGGAGTGACCGGCAACAAGACACCCCGAGCCCTGTGGGCACTCTTCGGTGCAGTAAGCATCGATTGCGGAAGACCTCTCCGCATTTGACGGCCGAATGCCTGGGCGGCTTCGTACCACTCCCCGGGACGAGCGGAGCCCCGTGGTTGCGCGGCCAGGACACGTGGGAGCCTCGGAATGTCATACGGCAACTTCACGTTGCCGTGCGCGGACGAAATGGTCATGGTACCCGTATCTCTCTCGAGCGCACCGTTCAGTTGCAGCACCTGACGGGCCAATCCAGACTCGATGGATGAGCCTTTTCCGGACTCCTCAGATCGTCCTGTTCACGCGTGATATCGATCGTGCACTGGTCTTCTATACCGCGCTCGGCTTCGAGGAGGCGTTTCGCACGCCAACAGCAGGTACCCCGATCCACGTCGATCTCGTCCTCGACGGATACCGGCTCGGCCTCGCCGCCGAATCGAGCACGCGCAACGACCACGGCCTCGACCCGGTCACTGAAGGCCAGCGCGCAGCTGTGATCCTCTGGACTGACGACGTTCGTGCTGGCTATGCGCGGCTCGTCGAACTCGGCGCAAAGCCGATCAAGACGCCGGAGGCATGGCTCGGTCGCCTGCTCATCGCGTGGGTCGAGGACCTCGACGGACATCTGATGCAGGTCGTGCAAGCCGTCGGCTGACGAGATGTTGAACCGGAACGCGACTAGATGAGTGAGTCCTATTGGTTGATCGTCGTTGATCGGCGTGGGCGCTGTTAACGAGGGGCGGAGGGTGTTAACCCCAATGTGTGAAAACCGAGCTCAACACCCTCCTTGTCACACTCTACGTGCACCTCGATGACCGGATTCTCCCGGCGCTCGGGTTCACCAGGGACCACCGGCCGGGTCGTAAGCCCGCGCTCAACGATGTCGAGTTGCTGTGTCTACTGGTCGCGCAGCACCTGCTGGGCATCGCGTCCGACAGGAAGTGGATCCGTTACGCCCGCGCACACCTGCGGGGCATGTTCCCGAACCTGCCCGCCCAGTCCGGGTGGGGCAAACGCGTCCGTCAGGCGACCGGACTGCTCTCCGCTGTGATCACCGAGCTGGCCCGCGATACCCCTACCTTCGGTGAGGTGACCCGGCTTGTCGATTCCACACCGGTCCCTTGCGGCAAGTCCCGGGAGACAGTGAAACGCTCCGATCTGGCCGGGCATGCCGGCTACGGGTACTGCGCCTCCCACTCCCGGTTCTTCTGGGGATTCCGGCTCTACCTGATCTGCACGCCAGAGGGGATGCCGATCATCTGGGGGCTGGCCAACCCGAAGATCGGAGAGCGAGAAGTCACCGAGCAGCTGCTGCGTCACGATCGGCACCTGATCGCACCCGGGCAGGTGATCGTCGGCGACAAGGGCTTCGCCGGCCGCCAGTTTGAGACGTTCGTCACCGAGGAGCTGGGCGCTCACCTGATCCGTCCAGACCGCAAGGACGAGCACAAACGTTTCGGGAAACTCGGCGGCATCCGGCAATGGGTCGAGTCCGTGTTCGACACATTGAAGGGCCAGCTCACACTCGAAGAACACGGCGGCCGAACCGTCGCCGGCGTCTACTCCCGCGTCGCGGCCCGCCTACTCGCCCTCGCCGCCGGCATCTGGCACAACTGGCTCACAGGCGCACCCTCAAAGAGATCCCTCATCGCCTACGACCACTAAAGACAATCGGACTCACTCATCTAGACGTCAACCCGGAGCTCCACCGGGTTACGTCACGATTAGCGGTATCACTGGGTGTCCGGGACAATCTCGCCGAGACGCGCTCCGAACCCCGCACACAGCACGTGAGCCTGTTCGAATGGAATCCAGCGGAACGTCCACCGCTGAACATCACCGCCATCGGAAGGATATTCCTCACCGGCAGACCATCGCTCGGGTAGATCATCCTCCACAGGCGCCAGTTGGAAGAAATGCCGCTCGTGCACTTCGGGTTTCGAGGGCCGTATGTCGTATCGCGCCGTACCCAGGGATCTGACGACGCGAAGAGCAAGACCAGTCTCTTCCAGTACCTCACGCACGACTGCGGCGTCTGGCGCTTCCTCCTTCTCGATCGTCCCGGCTGGCACCTGGACTCCCGCAATCTCGAGCGGGACATCATCGTGAGTGAAGACGAGCAGCTCCTGGTCACGCATGACGTAGCCGACGACCTTGCGAACGAGTCGGCGTTCCGGGCCCCCGCTCACGCAACCTTCAGCGGGGTGATCGCGGCGATCTGCTCGGCGATCCGATCCTCGGCAAGGTCCAACTCGTAGCGCGTCTGCAGGTTGAGCCAAAACTGCGCCGAGACACCGAAGTAGCGCTCCAAACGGAGTGCCGTATCGGCCGTGATCCCGCGCTTACCGTGCACGATCTCGTTGATGCGGCGTGGCGGCACGCCGATGGCGACCGCGAGCTTGTTCTGAGTAATCTCGAAGCCCTCAATGAAATCTTCCATGAGGACCTCGCCCGGGTGAATCGGGGGAATCTTGTCAGTGATAGTCAACGATCTCCACCTCCTCCGGTCCGGCGGGCGTCCACACGAAGCAGATCCGCCACTGGTCGTTGATCCTGATGCCGTGCTGGCCAACCCTGTCACGTTTCAGCGCTTCGAGCCGGTTGCCGGATGGGACGCGGAGGTCATCGAGCGACTCAGCGGATCCGACCTGACGCAACTTGCGCAGCGCGACCCGATGGATCCCCGGATCGATCGAGCGCACACGTTCGCGTCGCCACAGCCGTTCGGTTTCCTTGCTACCGAACGATCTGATCACACGAGCACTGTATAACGCAGAGCGTCAATAACGTTATACGTTAAACCGGAACTCCACCACGTCGCCTTCCTGACATTACCTATGCGGTCCGGGACTCCATGTCACACTCAGAAGCATGACACTCCCCCTGTGGTTGCAGATCGTGGCACTGGTTATACCGGCGGCTGTTGCCATCTTCTCCGCGCTCTGGGCCTCAAAATCAGCCCGTCGCGCTCAACGCGCCGAACACGAATCGGCCAGACTTCGAGCGTTAGAAGACCGAGTCGCCCAGAAGAAGTACGAGCTCTACCAGCCGTTTCTACAGACTTTGGGCGACATGCTTACCCCCTCGCGCAATGCTGCGGCGACCAAGAAGCTTGAGGACGTGATCGCTGACTTCCAAACCTTCGTCACAGTTTGGGGGTCAGATGAGGTCGTTGAGGCCTTCTACAGGTATCGCACTGCAGCGAACTCGTCGCCCCCAACGTTGGTCATCATGCGACTCATGGCGGATTTCCTGGTTGCAGTTCGGCGAGATGTCGCCTGGCCTGAAACACACATTCTCAACCTTCACGCAATCGGCATGCGGATAAACGACCTCGCGGAACACCCGGAAATGGTCGAGGCGCTCGCCATGCCCCTGAATGAGCTCTTTGAGCGCGAGAAATGGGAAGCACCCTTTGACCTGCCCAGCGCACGGTAGCAGCGTGTCGCCTCTGCCAAATGCCTGACTGTGGCGGAACTCCACGACGTACTGTTCGTGCAGATAGATGTTCGACGCTGTCCGGCGGGGCAAGACCTGGGTCCGCCACCTACCAGGGGCGGAAAGGGATACCCGGCATCCCAACGCCAACGTGGTGGCCCATCTGGTTGATGTACTTCAGGAGTGCCGAGCTCGCAAGATCACCGTTCGGCCCCGGACCGACCCCGAACCCCACGATGACGCCGGAGTCTGCTTGCGGTAACGGGAACTCAAGATATGGCACTAGAAAACTCGCACCAGAGCGCCACTTGATCGCCGTCGGGTCAACGTCGGGCGGCGAGATCAAGCGCCACTCTTGCTCGGCATCGAATGCATCGTGCTTCAGAGTAGGAGCCACCTCGAACAGCACATCCTGGAACCCACGGAATGCAGACTCGGCGTCAGCGTATATGCCGTCGTCTAGCTTTCGAAAGGTGGCTTCAACCACGGCTGCGACCGCGCCGCTGCCCTCGTACTGGACCG
The DNA here is from genome assembly GCF_004135285.1 of Microbacterium protaetiae. Taxonomy (NCBI): domain Bacteria; kingdom Bacillati; phylum Actinomycetota; class Actinomycetes; order Micrococcales; family Microbacteriaceae; genus Microbacterium; species Microbacterium protaetiae. The sequence continues at coordinate 2,983,728 of NZ_CP035494.1, read as the reverse complement.
GAACGAGGCGCCAGCCCAGAGCGTTTGCGTGGTCCCGGAGCTTCTCAGCGTCAAATAGAACCGTGTATCCGTCGCCGGCGCTTGTGTATCCCCGCCACTGACTGAGATCTTCTGTCTTCGTCGTCAGAGATGTCACGAAGACGTCCGGGAGACTCCCCCGCTCAAGGTGCGTGCTTTCGTGAGTGATGAGTTCGGCGAGCTTCGGATACCGCGGGGCCCAGTCTTCACGGAGCGAGTTGATTCTCTCGATGATCTCGCGAGCGAGAGTGAACGCGTACTCAAACTCCGAGGCATCATTGAGGAAGGCGACGTGGCTAGCCCACAGCGACTTTCCTTCGACGATGCCACGGACGCCAGTACCGCTGGTGTAGTGCGCAAGGACTGAGAACACTGCGACTCCCCTCTACCTGATGCCTAACTGTGGCGGAACTCCACCACGTCGCCATCCTGCATGACGTAGTCCTTGCCCTCCAGGCGCGCCTTGCCGTGCGCACGTGCCTCGACGACCGACCCCAGTGAGACCAGGTCTTCGAACGAGATGACCTCGGCCTTGATGAAGCCCTTCTCGAAGTCGGTGTGGATGACTCCCGCCGCCTGCGGCGCCTTCCACCCCTTGCCGATGGTCCAGGCGCGGGCCTCCTTCGGGCCGGCTGTCAGATACGTCTGCAGCCCAAGGGTGTCGAACCCGATCCGGGCGAGTTGGTCCAGCCCCGACTCGTCCTGCCCGGTCGACTCCAACAGTTCCTTCGCGTCCTCCGGGTCGAGGTCGATGAGCTCAGACTCGATCTTCGCGTCGAGGAACACCGCGTGCGCGGGAGCCACCAACGCCTCGAGCTCAGCCTTGCGCGCGGCATCCGTCAGCACCGCCTCATCAACGTTGAACACGAAGATGAAGGGCTTGGCCGTCAGCAGCCCCAGTTCCTTGATCGGGGCAAGGTCGACGCCCGCTGCCGAGAGCAGCACACCACGGTCCAGAGCATCCTTGGCTGCCACGGCAGCCTCGAGAACAGCAGGATCGAGCCGCTTGCCCTTGACTTCCTTCTCGTACCGCGGCAGCGCCTTCTCGATGGTCTGCAGATCGGCCAGCATGAGCTCGGCGCCGATCGTCTCGAGGTCATTGCGCGGGTTGACCCCGCCTTCGACGTGCACCACGTCGTCGTCCGAGAACCCGCGCACCACCTGCGCGATGGCATCGGCCTCGCGGATGTTCGCGAGGAACTGGTTGCCCAGCCCCTCACCCTCGCTCGCGCCGCGCACGATACCCGCGATGTCGACGAACGACACTGTCGCGGGCACGATCCGTTCGCTGTGGAACAGCTCGGCCAGTCGATCCAGCCGCGCGTCAGGCAGGTTCACCACCCCGATGTTGGGCTCGATCGTCGCGAACGGGTAGTTCGCCGCGAGCACCTGGTTGCGGGTCAGGGCGTTGAACAGGGTGGACTTGCCGACGTTGGGCAGTCCGACGATTCCGATGGTGAGGGCCACGGGCATCCAGTCTACGGGGGCGGATGCCGCGACCCGGCCTATGGCCGGAGCGCGCGGAACGCCGTGGTCACGTACGGCAGGTCAACCGGCGCATCGCCGACCGCTCCGATCCGGTCGAACAACGCACCAAGCTCACGGTCGATGCGCTCACGCTCGGTCGGCTCTGCCGTGATGACATAGCTGCGTGAATGCGCCATGTCGAAAAGCTGTTCTCGGGTCATCGGGCGCGCCCACCGCCACGAGCGGGACTCGAGACCATCGAAGGGAGCGCTCACTTCGGGCCCGCCCTCGGCCATCATGATCTCGGCGTTGCTGCCGTGCATGATCTCGCCGAGCTCGACCACCCACGGCACGTCAGTGTCCCGGATGTTCCACACGAGCCCGAGCACGCCGCCGTGTCGCAGTACGCGGCCCACTTCGGCTGAGGCTGCCACCGGGTCGACCCAGTGCCAGGCCTGGCCGAAGACGACTGCATCGAATGCGGCATCCGGTAGCGGCAACGACTCCCCCGTCCCCACATACGTCGTCACGCCCGGCAGGCCACCGCGCAGCGCGGCGAGCATCGCGGCATCCGGATCTGCGGCGACCACCTGGGCGCCGGCGTCGACGAGCGCACGCGTGAGCTTGCCGGTGCCCGCGCCCACATCGGCCACGCGCACCAGGCCATCGGCGCCGCGCACGGGCTGCAGCATCCACTCGACCGCCTCGGCCGGGTACTGCGGCCGCCCTGTCTCATACACGTCAGCAGCACCGCCGAACGACCGTGACATCTCTTCGCGCGTGGCCATGTCACGAGCCTACGACGCGCCCCGGCCGACACCGGCGCGCCTCACCGTCTGGCAGCGCGCGCCGGGCGAGAGTGGGGTCGTGGCCCTGGATTTCACTGCGATCGATTTCGAGACGGCGAACTCCAGCAGTGCGTCGGCGTGTGCGGTGGGCCTGGTGCGTGTGCGTGCGGGCGCCGTGGTGGCCAAGACCGGGTGGCTCATCCGACCGCCGGCCGGCCATGACCGGTTCTTCGACGTGAACATCGGCATCCACGGCATCCGACCACACGACGTCGCGCACGCCAAGACGTGGAGCGAGCAACTCGGCGACATCGCGGCGTTCGCGGGTGCCGACGTGCTCGTCGCGCACAACGCGGGCTTCGACATGTCGGTGCTGCGGCGCGCGTGCGAGGCCACCGGCCAGCTGTGCCCGCCGTACCGATACCTGTGCAGCCTGCAGCTGGCGCGCCGGGCCTACGACCTGCCCTCGTATCGGCTGCCCTCGGCGGCGGCTGCAGCCGGGTTCACCGATTTCACGCACCACGAGGCCACGGCCGATGCGATGGCGTGTGCTCACATCATCATCGATGCGGCACGGCGCGTCGATGCCGCCGACCTCCATGCGCTCGCCGGCGCGCACGGGCTGAGAGTGAAGACGATCGACGTTACGGTGCCCGCGCGCGAGCCGGTTTTCGCGGCATAAGACCTCGGCTCGGCCGAGGAGATTGGCCGAAGCGAGGGCCGAATCGGGCAGAACCCTCCTCTCCTGCGCAGATCTCCTCGGCTCGGCCGAGGGCTGGGCTGGGCTCGGCTCGGCCCGGCTCCCCGAAGCCCGACGCGAAAGCTCCGCTTTCTTGAAGGGCGAGAACGCGATGTCGGAGGCCTGGGTCATGATGTCGACATGGACTTCTTCTGGGCTGCGGTGATCGGTATTGGATGCCTCATAGCCGGGGTACTCGCCGGCGGGGCATTGCGCGCCTTACGCGGAGCGGATGAGCGCGCACAGCTGATCGCTCGCGCCGCAGCGGCCGAGAGCCGGGCACACAGCCTCGGCGAACAGCTCGCGCGGCAGGAAGATCTGCACCGTGGTTTCGCCGAGCAGGCCCGTGCCGATCAAGCCGCCCGCGATGAGCGCGAACGCCGCGAGCAGTCGGTTCTGCGTGCGCTCGAGCCGGTGCGCGAGACGCTGCAAGAGATGGGCCACAAGGTCGATGTGCTCGAGCGTGATCGACACAGCCAGTACGGCACCCTGGCCGAGCAGCTGCGTCGCACCAACGAGGTCGAAGAGGCCCTGCGCTCCACGACCGAGTCGCTCGCCGGCGCACTGCGCTCGGGCACCACGCGCGGTGTCTGGGGCGAGACGCAGCTGCGCCGCGTCGTCGAGGCGGCCGGTCTCATCCGTTTCGTCGATTTCGATGTGCAGACATCGATCACCTCCGATGCGGGCGCAGGGCGCCCCGACATGGTCATCCGCCTTCCCGGCGACAAGGCCCTGGCCCTCGATGCGAAGGTTCCCTTGGATGCCTACCTCGAGGCCAGCGCGATACCGGTGACCGCCGCGGGTGAAGAAGCAGCGCGCCGCGCCACGCTGATGGGTAAGCATGTCAAGGCCGTCCGTGCACACATCGACGCCCTCGCACGCAAGACGTACTGGGCGGGAATGACCTCAAGCCCCGAGTTCGTCATCTGCTTCCTGCCCAGCGAGTCGCTGCTCGCCGCCGCCCTGGATGACGATCCGACGCTTCTTGACTACGCCTTCGGCAAGCGCGTGGCGCTCGCCTCACCGGTCAACCTCTGGGCCGTGCTGAAGACCGTCGCGTACACGTGGACCCAGCAAGACGTCTCGCACGAGGCGCGGGCGCTCTTCGACCTCGGCAACGAGCTGTACAGCCGGCTGTCCTTGCTCGCCGGCCATGCCGACGATCTGCGCAAGGCCATCGAGCGCACCGTCGATACCTACAACCGCTTCGCCGGGTCGCTCGAGACGCGAGTGCTGGTCAGCGCGCGACGCTTTCCCGGCATTGATCAGACCAAGCTCGATGCGCTGGGCGAGGCATCCGTCATCGAGAAGACGACCCGGCGGCTCACCGCACCCGAACTCATCGACGGCGTGCCTCTGGCGCCCGCCGATCTCGGCGAGGTCCGCGAGCGACTCGAAGGCGTCAGCCGCCCGGAATGAAGCGGAAGAGCACGATGGCCACACCCGAGACGACGACGAAGGCGCCGATCATCCACCAGGCGCTGACCACCTCGCCCTCTTCTTTGCGCTTGCGAAACAGCACGTCGGGGCGACGGGCAGGGTCGACCTCGATCTTCGGATGCGAGCCGGTGCGCGACAGAGCGTCAGCGACGACGGCATGCGCGCCCGTGTGGGCGGGGGGTTCCGACGAGGGTGCGCCGCTGCGAACGTCCATGACCGGCTCCCTTTGCTGACGGATGCTGCGCCCGTGCGGGCGGCTCTATTCTCCCACGTCGAACCGGCGTTGCCCGGCAACGGCGCGGGCGCGCAGCACCCGGAGTCAGTTCAGAGCCACTTTGAGACGAGGTGCTCCGAGGAGATACGGCGCAGTGTTCCAGAGACTCCGCGCAAGACCACGCTCTCGGTGTAGACGTAATTCGCGTCACGACGTACCCCGGCCACCAGTCCGCCATCGGTCACGCCGGTCGCCACGAAGATCGTGTTGTTCCCCTGCACGAGTTCATCGGCCTCGTACACGTATCCGTCGACCTTCAGGCCGGCGTCCAGCGCGCGCTGCTTCTCGTCATCGTCGCGCGGCCACAGCCGCCCCTGGATGTGTCCCCCGAGCGCCTTGATCGCACACGCGGTGACGATGCCCTCCGGACTTCCACCGACTCCCACGCACATGTCGGTGCGCGCGTTGTAGCGGGCGGCGTTGATACCGCCGGCGACGTCACCGTCAGTCATCAACCGGGTGCCCGCGCCGGCCTCGCGGATCTCGGCGATGAGCTTCTCATGACGGGGACGGTGCAGGACCGAGACGACCATCTCGTCGACGGGCTTGCCGAGCGCCTTGGCCAGCAGCCGGATGTTCTCACCGATGGGCAGACGGATGTCGACGACGCCGACGCCGGCCGGCCCGGTCACCAGTTTGTCCATGTAGAAGACGCTCGAGGCGTCGAGCATCGTGCCGTGATCAGAGACGGCGATCACCGACAGCGCGTTGTTGCGTCCGGCCGCGGTCAGCGTCGTGCCGTCGATCGGGTCGACGGCGATGTCACACTTGGGGCCCCGGCCGTTGCCGACCTGTTCTCCGTTGAACAGCATCGGAGCGTGATCCTTCTCACCCTCACCGATGACGATGGTGCCGTCGCAGCTGACGGTCGTCATGAACGCGCGCATGGCGTCGACGGCCGCCCCGTCGGCACCTTCTTTGTCGCCCCGGCCGATGAAGGGCACCGCGCGGATCGACGCGGCCTCGGTGGCCCGAACGAGTTCGAGCGCAAGGTTGCGGTCGGGACGCAGCGGCGCTGCGTGCCCGGATGCATCGGAAGGAGCGGGATTGTTCATGTCGGCCGTGAGACTCACCATGTGCCCACCATATCTGCGTGCCGCGCAGAAATCGTCCCAGTTCACACCACACTCGGTGGAAGAAGATGCATTTCTTTCCGTCTTGTCACACGGACCTGCTCTGTGCACGCCGACGCCCCCTGCTCGCGCGCCAGCCCCTTCGCTAGAGTGAGGAGTCGACCCACCTACGACCAAGGAGCGCACGCCATGCCCGTCGCCACCCCCGACCAGTACGCAGAGATGCTCGACCGCGCAAAGTCGGGCGGCTTCGCGTACCCGGCCATCAATGTCTCCAGCTCACAGACGATCAACGCCGTCCTTCAGGGTCTGACCGAGGCCGGATCGGACGGCATTCTGCAGGTGACCACCGGCGGCGCCGACTACTTCGCCGGGCAGAGCGTGAAGGCCCGCGCCACCGGAGCCATAGCGTTCGCGAAGTTCGCCACCGAGGTCGCCAAGAACTATCCGATCACCGTCGCCCTGCACACCGATCACTGCCCGAAGCCGGCGCTGGACGACTTCGTGCTGCCGCTGATCGCCGCCTCCGAAGAAGAGGTCAAGGCCGGCCGCAACCCCCTCTTCCAGTCGCACATGTGGGACGGATCGGCCGTGCCGCTCGCCGAGAACATCGATATCGCCAAGGAGCTTCTCCCCCGCGTGAAGAACATCAACGCGATCCTCGAGGTCGAGATCGGCGTCGTCGGCGGCGAGGAAGACGGCGTCAAGCATGAGGGCTCGAACGAGGCGCTCTACACGACGACGGGCGACGTGGCCAAGGCCGTCGAGGCGCTCGGGCTCGGTGAGGCCGGCCGCTGGATCGCTGCCCTCACCTTCGGCAACGTGCACGGCGTCTACAAGCCCGGCAATGTGAAGCTGCGCCCCGAACTGCTCGGCGAGATCCAGGCGGGTATCGCCGAACGCTTCGGCACCGGCGCCAAGCCGCTCGACCTGGTCTTCCACGGCGGGTCCGGTTCGTCCGACGAAGAGATCGCCACGGCCGTGGCCCACGGTGTCATCAAGATGAACATCGACACCGACACCCAGTACGCGTTCACGCGCTCGATCGCCGGCTACATGTTCAGCAACTACGACGGAGTGCTGAAGGTCGACGGCGAAGTCGGCAACAAGAAGCAGTACGACCCGCGTGCCTGGGGCAAGGTCGCCGAGTCAGCCATGGCCGCCCGGGTCGTCGAAGCGACCAAGCAGCTGGGCTCGTTCGGCAAGAGCCAGTCCTGATCTGACGACGATGAAGGATGCCTCGGCGCGAGCCGGGGCATCCCTCATTTCAGCCGCGGATCTCCGTGCCGTCCGCGCCGAGCACCCACCAGATGCCGCCGACACCCTGCCCGTTCACGTCTCCGGCTCGGCGATCGCCGGCGTAGTAGTACAACGGCCAGCCGTCCAGCGTGACCTGCTTCTTCCCGGTGGCGGCGTCGATGAGACCGACCTGTCCGCTCACTCCTCGAAGCGACGGCACGCTCCCATCGGTGAGTACCGGCGGCCAATTCACGAGACATGTGCCCGTACACGCCGATGTGGTCGTGCCTTTCGTGTCGTCATCGAACATGTACACGGTCATCCCCGAGCCGTCGATGACGATCGTGCCCAGCGATGAGTCGGCGGTCGACAGGACGGCACTGCCCGAGGCGGACGACGACGTCGCCGGCCCATACGCATTCGCCCCTCCGCCACCCGCGGTATCCGCCGGCCCCGATGATCCCGCGCATCCGGCGAGCGCGAACAAGACGGCAAGACCCCCTGCCGTCGCCGCTGCTTTGATGTGGTGCATGGTCGCCCTCCGCTCTGTGCCGCCGTGGAGTGCGGCGTCGTCGGTGACACGAGAGCGGGTGGACTTCGGTTCACTCCGCCCCGCGATCGAGCGCGTGCTGCATCAACACGACGCCGTCAGCCGACCGGATCTCGATGGCGTCGATTCGCGACAGTGGAGTCGCCGTCGCCGCTCTCAGCCGTGCGTCTGACCCCGGACCGGCCCGCCAGGTGGACACCGTCGTCGTCAGCCCATCCGCGTCCACGACAGCCAGCACGTACTCCCGTCCCCCGGAGGGAACGTACCCGTCGGATCCTGCGGCGTACCGGCAGTCCAGATCGATCTGGGTCCCCCAGTCGGCGCGGGTGAGTCGCACCGAGGCGGTCAGCGGTACATCCCGCACCTCTTCCAGAGCGAACGTCGCCGCCGGAGACGAGACGGCGGCGATCGTCACCGGAGTGGCGACGGCGGCCACGACGAGCACGACCGCGGCCGCCGAAGCTATCCACCATGCGCGCCGACGGCGACGCTTGCGCGCGTGCGCGAGCGAGGCGAGGTGCGCTCGAGCGGCGGCATCCACCTCGACATCGGGGTCCTCCTCGTGACGCTCGAGTGCGCCGACCTCGCGCTCTGACAGACGCGGCAGCAGCGCCACCGTCGGTGCCAGGTCGGCGACCGCCTGCCGGCACCGCGCGCACCCCTCCAGGTGTGCCTCGAACTCACTGCGCTCGGCCACCGAGAGAGCGCCGAGGATGTACGCCGCGTCCCACTCCGCATAGCGCGTGTGCTCGCTGGTCATCGCATCACTCCCTTCTCCTGCAGCGCGAGCCGCAGCGCCCGAAGCCCGTAATGCAGGCGCGACTTCACGGTTCCTTCGGGGATCTCGAGTTCGGCGGCCGTCTGCGCCACACTGCGGCCGCCGTAATACGCGGCGATGATGACGGCACGGTGCTCGGCGCTCAGCGTGCGCAGCGCTTCTTCGATGAGAATGGCCTCGAGCAGCCGCTCCGTGTCGTCGGCGACCTGGCGATCGGGCGGGTCCGCCACCTGCCGCTCGTGACGGTGCCGAGCACTGCGCACGTCGTCGACGACGAGATGCCGGGCGACGGTGATCATCCACGCGCGCGCCGTCGCCGGGTCCTGCGCGAGGATGCGGGGGCTGCGCCAGGCACGCAGCAGCGTCTCCTGCACGATGTCGTCGGCACCCGACCGGTCGCCCGTCAGCGACACGACGTAGCGCCAGACGGGCCGCGCGTGGGCCTCGTAGAGTGCTGTGAGCCGTTCGTCCGCCGCCGACATCCCCACCTCCTCGTCAGGGGAACGACGCAGAACCGCCGTGGGTTCACCAGAACCGTCCAGGCCGCCGTGCCGTTGCTCCGAGTATGGGTGGTGGTCTGCCCCGCGGTCAGCGCCCGATGTCGGTGATGCGCTGCCCGTCGGGGGCGAGCAGCCACCACACGCCGCCGATCCCCTGCCCCTTGATCATCTTCGGCGCGGTATCGCCGTCGAAGTAGTACAGCGGCCATCCATCGAGCGTGACTTGGTAGCCGCCACCGGCGGCGGGGATCTCACCGATCTCTGCGGTCAGCCCGTCGCCCTGTGGGTCCTTCGACGATGTCGTCACCGCGGGCCAGGCCGCCAGGCACGTCCCCTCGCACGCGCTCTGCCCCGCCCCCTGCTCGTCGTCACTGTAGAGGTAGACCGCCCGCCCATCGGCGTCGGTGACGATCTCTCCCGCGCTGGTCTGAGCCGTGGCCAGCACCGTCGCGGGTCCGGCGTCGGCGCTGCAACCGCTGAGTGCGGTTCCGGTGGCCAGCAGGACGACGACGGCTGCCAGTGTGGCGATACGGAAAGAGCGCATGAGTCCAGTCTGCCGTGCCGTCGGCTATTGCGGATTCTCGAGAAGCCCCGACAGGTACTCCTGGAAGGCCGGATCGCCGTAGACGGGCACGGTCAGCAGCACCGAGACCACGGCGTAGGTCACCACAGCGCCGACCAGGGGGATCCACCAGGAGCGCCGTCCGGCGCGCATCGCCAGGACCGACACAAGTGCGGTGACGAGGTAACCACCGATGAGCACCACGAGAGATATCGTCAGCCAGGGCTGGACCGCCGACGTAGCGCTGAACGAGCCGGGCACGCCGATCATCCGGTACAGAGCGTCGTACGTCGCCGTCGGGTCGAGGAAGCCGAAAACGCTGCGCACCACTTCGAAGGCTCCGTACGCCAGCAGCGCGATCGTGATCATGCGGTTGACCGACTGCCGTGCGGCCGTCTTCTGCGCATCCGACGATGCCCACCTGGCCGGCGGCGTCAGGGCCGGGCGAACCGGGGCCGGCGTCGGTGATGCCGCCACGGGTTCGTCGTACAGCGGCGTGCGAATGCGTGCCCGCTGCTCCTGGGCGCTCGCGTATTCGCCGTACTGCGGACGCGGACGCTCCGGTCGTGGGGTCGAGTCACTCATCGACGTGCCCTCCCCGACCGCCCGCGGCTGCCCGGTCCGCGGCATCCGTTCGCAGTTCCTTGGGCAGGGCGAAGGTGAGGTCCTCTTCAGCGGTGTGCACTTCTTCGACGTCGACGTAGCCGGCGTCGGCGAGCGCAGCCAGTACCTCGTTCACAAGCACCTCGGGCACCGAAGCGCCGCTGGTGACCCCGATGGCCGCGGCCCCGTCGAGCCATTCCTGGGCGATCTCGTCGGCGTGATCGACCCGGTATGCCGCGCGAGCCCCGTATTCCCGGGCCACCTCGACGAGGCGCACGCTGTTCGACGAATTGGCCGAGCCCACCACGATGACGACATCGGCATCGGCGGCTACCTTCTTGATCGCGGTCTGCCGGTTCTGCGTCGCATAGCAGATGTCGTCGGTGGGCGGATCGGCCAGCTCGGGGAACCGCTCACGCAGTCGACGCACGGTCTGCATCGTCTCGTCGACCGACAGCGTCGTCTGCGACAGCCACACGACCCGCGACGGGTCGCGCACTTCGACGGTGTCGGCGTCTTCGGGCGAGTTCACGACAGTGACGTGTCGGGGCGCCTCGCCGGCCGTGCCCTCGACCTCTTCGTGTCCGGTGTGCCCGATGAGCAGGATCTCGCGGTCATCCCTCGCAAAGCGCACGGCCTCGCGATGCACCTTCGTCACCAGTGGGCACGTGGCATCGATCGTCTGCAGCTGGCGGGCCTGCGCGGCGTCGCGCACGGCGGGTGAGACCCCGTGCGCGCTGAAGACGAGGCGCGCACCGACGGGCACCTCGTCGACCTCGTCGACGAACACGGCCCCACGCTGTTCGAGCTCGCGGACCACATGAACGTTGTGCACGATCTGTTTGCGCACATACACCGGCGCGCCGTACTGCTCGAGCGCGCGCTCGACCACCGCGACCGCCCGATCAACGCCCGCGCAGAAACCCCGCGGAGCGGCCAGCAGCACGCGCTTGTGTCCGTCGACCGGGATATCCTGGAGCGGCGCACGACGCCGGGCGGCCCGGGGCGCGGGAACGCGCGGCACGGGCAGGCGGACCTCGGGGGTGCTCATCCCCTGATTGTACGGTCGCCCTCGCTGTGAGCGGCCTGCCCGCGACGGAAGGACTCCATGACCTCGTTCCTGCCCGACACGTCGGCGGATGCCGCGGCCGCACCGGTTCCCTCCGACTCGATCCATCCGCGCGATTCGTCCAGTGACGGCCCCACCTCGGTCTCACGCCTGAACGAGACCATCCACGGCTTCGTGCAGAAGTGGGGGTCGGTGTGGGTCGAGGGCGAGATCACATCGTGGAATGTGCGCGGCGGATCGGTCTACGGGCGGCTGAAAGACCTGTCCGGCGACTCCGTTCTGTCGTTTCGACTGTGGTCAAGTGCGCGCGCGCGCATCACCGACGATCTCACGGTGGGCGATCGGGTCGTCACCTGCGTCAAACCCGACTATTACGCCAAGGGCGGCGACTTCAGCTTCGTCGTCTCGCAGATGCGGCACGACGGCTTGGGTGCTCAGCTGGAGCGACTCGAGCGCCTGCGCGCGCAGCTGCGCACCGAAGGGCTCTTCGATCCCACGCGCAAGCGGCCGCTTCCGTTCCTGCCGCACTGTATAGGTCTGATCACCGGCGAGCTCAGCGACGCCGAGCGCGATGTCCACCGCAATGCGGAACTGCGCTGGCCGCAGGTACGGTTCCGCACCGTGCATGCCGCCGTGCAGGGTGACCGGTGCGTGCCTGAGATCCTCGCCGCGCTGGCGCAACTCGAGGCCGATCCCGAGGTCGATGTGATCATCATCGCTCGAGGCGGCGGCGACCCCCAGACGCTGTTGGGATTCAGCGATGAGCGACTCGTGCGGGCCGTGGCTGCAGCATCCACGCCGGTGGTCAGCGCCATCGGCCACGAGAATGACCGACCGCTGCTCGACGACGTGGCCGATCTGCGCGCATCCACGCCCACCGACGCCGCCAAACGCGTGGTACCGGATGTCGGCGAGCAACGGGCCCTGGTCGCCCAGCTGCGTTCCCGCCTGAGCACCCGCCTGACCACCCGCATCGCGCACGATGCCGCCCAGCTCGAGCAGCTGCGCAGTCGGCCGGTGCTGCGCGATCCCGAATCGCTCCTGATCCCACGCACACATGACCTGATGCTGCTGGCTGCGCGCGGGCGCGACACCGTCGACCGTCAGCTGCAGAGCCAGTCGCGTCACGTGGCCGAACTGCGCGCGTCGCTGCGCGCGCTGTCGCCGGCGTCAACCCTGGCACGTGGCTATGCCATCGCCCACCTGCACGATGGCACTATCGTGCGGGACGCCGCCCAGGCGCCGACGGGCACGCTCCTGACCGTCACCGTCGACCGCGGCTCGGTCGCTGCGGTCTCGGAGGGCGAGGTCTCGGAGTCGGCGCCCGCTGAAGGCGGAACTAAGCTGTAGAGCATGACGGATCCCACTCCCGCCGCCGCTGACGTCGCCGCTCTCACCTTCGAGCAGGCACGCGACGAGCTGGTGCGCGTGGTCACCGAACTCGAGCAGGGCGCCCCCACGCTCGAGCACTCGCTGGCGCTGTGGGAGCGCGGCGAAGCACTCGCGAACCGGTGCGAACAGTGGCTGCTGGGCGCCAAGCGCCGGCTCGACGACGCCCGTACGCACGTGGAGAACGACGGCTGATGTCGCCCTCCGAACGCATCGTCGCCGAACTCGGGCGCCCCGAGACGCCCGAGGAGACGGCCACCCGCAAGGCCGAATCCTCGCGGGTCTACCGATCCAGCCAGACGGTACGCAACCTCGCGGCCGCACTCATCGCGATCCTGGCCGTCGTCCTGCTGATAGTTCTCATCGTGCCGCGAGGCTCGATGGATGAATCCGCGCCGGTCGACGTCGCCTCCGTGGCGAACGAGGCGATGTCGTCATACGACCGTGCGATCGTCGTGCCGCAGGTGCCCGACACGTGGCGGGCCAACGCGGCCCGTGTCACAGGCGACGCCACGCCCACCTGGTCGATCGTGTACGCCACCGGCGAGAAGTCCGGCTTTCTGAACATCGCGCAGGGCTTCGATGCCGACAGCGCGTGGGATGCCCGGCTGCTCTCGGGCGCCACCGCCGACGGCACGGTGACCATCGACGGCCTCGAGTGGACGCACTATGCGATCCGCGATTCCGAGCGGGCCGGCAACGTCAGCTACGCGATCGCCACCGACGCCGGTACCGACCGCATCCTCGTCTACGGCGCCACCGATGCGAAGACCGCAGCGGTGGCAGCCACGGGCATGACCGATCAGATCGAAGCGATGCGAGAGGAAACGAAATGACATCGACGCGCGTGCAGCTGAACCCGCAGCAGGCCTGGGACAGGCTCGCCGAGGGGAATGCACGTTTCGTCGAGGGGACGGTCCTGCACCCCCGTCAGAGCGCCGACCGACGTCGCGAACTGACCGACGGCCAGCATCCCCACGCTGTCGTCTTCGGGTGCTCCGATTCGCGCCCCGCCGCCGAGATCGTCTTCGACGAGGGACTCGGCGACATGTTCGTGGTCCGCAACGCCGGTCAGGTCGTCTCCCCCTCGATGGTCGGCAGCATCGAGTTCGCCGTCGCGATCCTCAATGTGCCGATTCTGGTCGTGCTCGGGCATGAGGCGTGCGGCGCCGTGCGCGCCGCTATCGACAGCACGCGCCCTGACGCGCCCGAGCTGCCGGCGAAGATCTGGCGCCTGATCGCCCCCATCGTGCCCACGGTGCACCGTGTCGCCCGCACCCACCAGACGGTGCCGCACGATGCCGACGCCGATGCAGTGGGCATCGAGCACATCCGCGAGACCGTCGACGAGCTGTTGCAGGCCTCGAGCATCCTCGCCGCGGCCGTCGCCGAAGGCCGCGTGGGCATCGTCGGTGCGGTGTACCGACTCGGCGAGGGAACCGTCGTCCCGCACGTCGTCGAAGGCGCCGTGTCGATCCCCGGGCTGTGAGCCCGTTCATATTCAGGAGGAACGAAGAAGTGATTGAGACCGAGTACCGCGTCGAGCACGACACCATGGGTGAGGTGCGGGTTCCCGCAACGGCGCTCTACGGAGCCCAGACCCAGCGCGCCGTGGAGAACTTCCCCATCTCGGGCTCGGGGCTCGAGCCGGCACAGATAGCGGCACTGGCCCGCATCAAGAAGGCCGCCGCCCTGGCGAACAAAGAACTCGGAGTGCTCGACGGCGGAGTCGCTGACGCTATCGCTGCCGCCGCCGACGAGGTCGTCAGCGGCGCGTTCGACGACCAGTTTCCGGTCGACGTGTACCAGACGGGTTCGGGCACCAGCTCGAACATGAACATGAACGAGGTGCTGGCCACCCTGGCCACGCGCACGCTGGGCTCGCCGGTGCATCCCAACGACCATGTGAACGCCTCGCAGTCGTCCAATGACGTGTTCCCCACGTCGGTGCATATCGCCGTGACCCAGGCTCTCATCGACGACCTCATCCCCGCGCTGGACCACTTGGCGGTCGCCTTCGAGGCGAAGGCGGAGCAGTGGAAGGATGTCGTCAAGTCGGGTCGCACCCACTTGATGGATGCAACGCCGGTCACCCTCGGGCAGGAATTCGGCGGCTACGCGCGGCAGATGCGCCTGGGCGTCGAGCGCGTGCGCGCCGCCCTCCCCCGCGTCGGCGAGGTTCCCCTGGGCGGCACGGCCGTCGGCACCGGAATCAACACGCCGCTCGGCTTTCCGCAGAAGGTCATCGAACTGCTGGCCGCCGAGACCGAGTTGCCGATCACCGAAGCCAAAGACCACTTCGAGGCCCAGGCGAACCGGGACGGTCTCGTCGAGGCCTCCGGCGCACTGCGCACTATCGCGGTCTCGCTGACCAAGATCAACAACGACCTGCGGTGGATGGGGTCGGGTCCGAACACCGGGCTCGGGGAACTGCACATTCCCGACCTTCAGCCGGGCTCGTCCATCATGCCGGGCAAGGTGAATCCCGTTCTGCCCGAGGCGACCCTCATGGTGTGCGCGCGCGTGATCGGCAACGATGCGACCGTCGCGTGGGCCGGTGCGTCGGGCGCCTTCGAGTTGAACGTCGCCATCCCGGTCATGGGCACCGCTCTGCTGGAATCCATCCGGCTTCTGTCGAACGCCATGCGCACCCTGGCCGACAAGGCCGTGGACGGCTTGGAGGCCGACGTCGAGCGTGCGGCCGCCTATGCGGGCATGTCGCCGTCGATCGTCACGCCGCTGAACAAGATCATCGGTTACGAGGCCGCCGCCGCGATCGCCAAGCACGCGATCGCGAAGGGTATCACGATACGCGAGTCGGTGATCGACCTCGGATACGTCGAGCGCGGCGAGATCACCGAGGCGCAGCTCGACGAGAAGCTCGACCTTCTGTCGATGACGCACGCGGGCTGACGACCACCCGAATGCGTGAGATCGGGCGGCGGGGGCGATAATGGCACCGTGCACCGCTCGCGCCGACCGATCTCCGCGCGCACCCGGATTCTGGGGGCGATCCTCGCCGTGGCGTGCGTCGGCCTCTCGGTCGTCGGCAGCGTGACGTTCCTCGTCCAGCGCGAGCGCGTGCTCTCCGGCGTCGATGCTCGTCTGTACAGTCAGGTCGATGCGCTGCGCACGGTGGCTGCCGAAAATGAACCGGCCACTCCCGCCCCGACACCGAGCGCCACGATGACCACCGCGACCGAGCGACTCGACATCACCGACTACACCTCGGTGGCCGCCTACCTGCACGATGCCGTCGCTCGCCTGGTTCCGGCCCAGAACGAGGCATCCGTGGCCGTCATCGACGGCCGCGCCCGCTACCAGCCGCGCACGCTGAGCGGCTTCGACATCTCGAACAACACGGTACTCATCGACCGTGCCGTCGCCGAGGCAGAAGCGGCCGGAGAGGGCGTGCGCGGGACCGTCGCCACCCCGCAGGGATCGCTTCGCTACATCGCCATCCCGGTGACGATGCAGGGCGATCCCGCGCAGGGCGTCTACATCCGGGCCATCGACCTGGGCGCCGAGCTGCGGCCGGTCAACGCATCGATGCTCACGTACGCCATCGCCGCCCTCGTGGTGCTCGCCGCGATCGGCGGTGTCGGGTGGCTGGTCACCGGCCGGTTGCTCTCTCCGATCCGGCACCTGCGCGACACGGCCGATTCGATCACCATCGCCGATCTCGGAGCGCGCATTCCCACTCAGGGCAACGATGACATCTCCGACCTGACGCGCACCGTCAATTCCATGCTCGACCGTCTGGAGGGCTCCGTCGACGTGCAGCGTCAGCTGCTCGACGACGTGCGCCACGAATTGAAGACCCCGATCACGGTGGTACGCGGCCATCTTGAATTGATGGATGCCACAGACCCGGCCGATGTCGACAACACCCGCGCCCTCGGCATCGCCGAGCTCGACCGGATGACCCGCCTGGTGGCCGACATCGACATGCTCGCCTCGGTGGAAGGCGGAGACGCCGTGACCATGCGCGACATCGACGTGGCCGCTCTCACACGCCGTCTGGGCGAACTTGTCGAGGTCATCCCGGGCCACACCTGGCACATCGAGGCGGTCGCCGAAGGAGAAGTCCGAGGCGACCCCGACCGCCTGCTGCAAGCGTGGCTGCAACTGGCCGACAACGCGGCCAAGTACACCCCCACCGGTGCGCCCGTCGAGGTCGGCAGCAGCGCCGTCGACGGCGAAGTACGACTGTGGGTGCGTGACCACGGGGCCGGTATCGCACCGGCCGCGCGCCACCGCATCTTCCGACGCTTCGATCGTGGCGGCGGGCGCCGGTCGGTGGGCGGCTCGGGACTGGGGCTGGCCATCGTCGATGCCATCGTCAAGGCGCACGGCGGCACCTGCGACATCGCTGACACCCCCGGAGGCGGGGCGACCTTCGTGCTGCACATCCCGGTACGCGCATCCGGACCGTCGCTGCCGCAGCCGGTGCGGGCGGGCGATGTGGTCCTGCAACGAGAGGCGGCGGAATGACACGTATCCTGATCGCGGAAGACGAGCCACAGATCGCGTCGTTCATTCGGCGCGGCCTGGAGTCTGCCGGATATGAGGCTGTGGTCGCCGAAGAAGGCGACCGCGCGCTGGAGATCGCGCTCTCCGGCGACGTCGACCTCGTCCTGCTCGACATCGGTCTCCCCGAGATGGATGGCTTCGAGGTTCTCCGAGCGCTTCGCGGCGGCGGATCGACCATTCCGGTGATCATGCTGACGGCACGCACCAGCACGCGCGACACCGTCGAGGGTCTGGAGTCGGGCGCCAACGACTACATTCCGAAGCCTTTCGCGTTCGAGGAGCTTCTGGCGCGGGTGCGTTCACGACTTCGCGAATCCACGCCCAAGCGCGGATTCATGCTCGCCCAGGACGACGTCGAACTCGACCTGCTTGCCCGCCGCGCGACGGTGGGGGGCCGTGATGTGGAGCTGTCGGCCCGGGAGTTCACTCTGGCCGAGCAGTTCCTCCGGCACCCCGGCGAGGTGCTCAGTCGCGAGTGGCTGCTGCGCGAAGTCTGGGGTCTGAACTTCGACCCTGGCTCCAACGTCGTCGATGTGTACGTGCGATACCTGCGCAGCAAGATCGGACACGACCACATCGTCACCGTGCGCGGCGCGGGCTACCGCTGGGGCTGAATGCAGAAACCCCCGGCGCTGGGGGACGCCGGGGGTGGGGTGGTGAGCATGTGGGGTCGCTCGCCACATCAATCGCCACTGTCTGGGGAACTGTGCGATTGCCCTTTCTGCGATCCGGATCGAAGACGGGGATGCCCCGACCCGGAGTTCCACTCCGTCGAGTCGACGGAATTCTTCGTGACGTTGTTCGTGTACCGGGAATGCTCGCCCAGTCGCTCCTGCCACTTCTTGGCCAGCTGTTCCAACCGGTCGCGAATTCGTGCCGCGGTCGCATCGGACACCTTGCCGCCCGTGTGCGCGGTCTCGCGACCGGCAGCGGTCTGCTTCGCGGCCTCTGACTTCTTTGCCGCGGCCTCGGCCTTCGCCTGCGCCGCAGCCTTGCTCGCAGCCGCTGCCTTCGCCGCATCCGCAGCCTTCGCGTCGTTCTGGGCGGTGTCAGCCTTCTTCGCGTCGGACCTCGTGTCTGGGGCCTGGGTCTTCGTGGTCGACGTCTGCTCAGAGCGGGGTTGCGTCGTCACGGGCGGGGCGGCGATGTCTTTCGGGGCGGGGGCGGCAACGGTCTCGGGTGCGGTGGCGGCAGGTGCGGGTGCCGCCGTCGCATCGGGATGCCCGTGCACGATGATCACCGCGTCGGCCACCGGTGACCCGGCCTTGTCGGCCAGCGCGCTCGCGCTGGTGAGCGCGAAGCCACAGGTCATCGCCACTGCCGCCGCGACCGCGGTGCCGGTACCCACCAGCAACGCCGCTCGTGCGTCCACGATCCCTCCCGTTCACGGCAGACACTGCCGCACTTCCATCGTGCCCCGTCTCGGAGGGTTTGACTGCCTCAGCGGGGTGAGACTCTTCTCACGTTCGCTCTCAGGTCACGAGATCTCGCCGGCTTCGAGCAGGTCCGTGACCAGTGCCGCGATGGGCGAGCGTTCCGACCTGACCAGTGTGACATGTCCGAACAGGTCGTGCCCCTTCAGCGTCTCGATCACCGAGGCGACGCCGTCGTGCCGCCCCACTCGCAGGTTGTCGCGCTGCCCCACGTCGTGGGTGAGCACCACCCGGGAGTTCAGCCCGATCCGGCTCAGCACCGTCAGCAGCACATTGCGCTCCAGCGACTGGGCCTCGTCGACGATGACGAAGGCGTCGTGCAGCGATCGACCGCGGATGTGCGTGAGCGGCAGAACCTCCAGCATCCCCCGCTCCATCACCTCGTCGATGACGTTCGTCGACACCACCGACCCGAGCGTGTCGTAGACGGCCTGACCCCACGGGTTCATCTTCTCCTGCTGGTCACCGGGCAGGTAGCCCAGTTCCTGGCCCCCGACCGCGAACAGCGGGCGAAAGACGATGATCCGCCGCTGCTGCTGACGTTCGAGCACCGACTCCAGCCCGGCGCACAGGGCCAGCGCCGACTTGCCGGTGCCCGCGCGGCCGCCCAATGACACGATCCCGACCTCGGGGTCGAGCAGCAGATCGATCGCTATGCGCTGCTCGGCGCTGCGCCCGTGCAGGCCGAAGACCTCACGGTCGCCGCGCACCAGGCGGAACTCGCCGTCACCGGTGACGCGTCCGAGCGCCGAGCCGCGCTCGGAGTGGATCACCAGCCCGGTGTTCACCGGAAGACCGCGGACGTCTTCGCTCAGGGCGACCTCGCTCTCGTACAGGTCACTCACGTCATCGCCCGACACGTCGATCTCGGCGATGCCCGTCCAGCCCGAATCCAGAGCCTGCTCGGCGAGGTATTCCTCGGCCGCGATGCCCAGCGACGCCGCCTTGACTCGCATCGGCAGGTCTTTCGAGACGACGGTCACCTCTTGGCCGTCGTCCATCAGATGCTGGGCGACCGCCAGAATGCGCGTGTCATTGTCGCCGAGCCGCATGCCTGCCGGCAGCACCGAGACGTCGGTGTTGGCCAACTCGACCCTCAGAGTGCCGCCGTCGCCCACCGGCACGGGAAAGTCGAGGCGCCCGTGTTCGACGCGCAGATCGTCGAGATGACGCAGCGCTTGACGTGCGAAGTAGCCGATTTCGGGGTCGTGCCGTTTTCCCTCCAGCTCGGTGACGACCACGACCGGAATGACGACCGAATGCTCGGCGAAGCGGAACAGCGCCCGCGGATCGCTCAGGAGCACGGAGGTGTCCAGGACATAGGTGCGCAGTGCCTGATCCTGTCGGGTGAGAGGTCCGTCGGTCCTCTCGAGGGTGTCGGCTGCGGAGTACTGCTGCTGTGAGGCTCGCGTGGTCACGACCTGCTCCCGCCCCGGGAGGGATGTCCCGGTTCCCACGAGTCGACCCAGGGTCACGAGTCGCGATCCGATCGGTCGACTCGACCGGGCACCTTGCCCGATGCCACGACCGTACGACGAGGGCAGCCCACCCGGCGCACTCGACACGCCCAGCGCGGGTTAACGATCGATGACGTCAGCGCGATCGCTCGGTGACGAAGACCCCGAGTGCGTCGCGCAGCAGCTGCAGAGTGCTCGCGTCGGTGCCGGCGTGCGGCGCGAGCCGGATCAGGCCCGACCGCGCGGTGAACGTCAACCCGCTGTTGGCCAGCGCCGCCGAGAGCCCGGCAGCTTCGGTCGGCTCGGGCGCCAGGGCGACGATGCCCGCGCGCCGCGCGCGATCGTGCGGCGTCACGACGGCGATGCCGTACTCGTCGGCGGCGGCGATGATCTCATCGGCACGATCGGCCACCGCGTCGGCGATCCCCGCCACTCCGGCATCCCGCACCTCCTCGAGCCCGGTGGCAAGCCGGCCGGCGGCGAGGATGTCACTGCCGGTGACGGTGAAAGCCTGGGCGGTGGATGCCGCAGCCGGCACCTCGTCGACGGGAAGGTCGACCGTGGTCCCGGCGAAGCCCGACAGCACCGGCTCGATCCTGGTGCGCGCGCGTTCGCTGAAGCGCGCCCAGCCTGTGCCTCGAGCCGCCCTCAGCCATTTGTACCCGTTTCCGCAGACGACGTCAGCGGCGGCGTAATCGGCGTCGACCACGCCGAACCCCTGGATGGCATCGACGATCAGCATCCTGTCGCCGATGGCCTCGCGCAGTGCCGAGAGATCGGCGAGAAATCCGGTGCGGAAGTCGACGAGGCTGACAGCGACCGCGGTGACCTCATCGGTCAGTGCCGAGCGCACGGCATCGGCGGTGACAAAACCACCGTCCGGGTCCATCCACTGAACCCGCAGGTCGTCGCGCAACGATGCCGCCCGGGTGGCAGTGACGGTCAGACTCGGGAACTCGGCGCGCGAGAGCAGAACCCGGCCCCGCAGTCCGTAGAGGGCCTGCATGAGGCCATATGAGGTCGAGGGCTGCAGCACCACTTGGTCGGTCGGGGCGTCCAGCAGCTCGGCCAGCAGCTCTCGTGCGACACCGACATGCCCACTCACCAGATCGATCCCCGAACGGCGGCCGGTTGCCAGCAGCTCGGCGTCTGCGTGCATCTCGGCGCGTACGCGCGCAGACAGCGGGCCGAACGCCGCCCAGTCAAGATAGCCCGGCTCGGTATCGAACGACGCGATGTACGCTTCCAGATCGCTCACGCAGTCATTCTGACACGGACACCCGGTGCCGCCTATCCGCCGAATCGCCGATCGCGGTCGGCATAATCGCGGATCGCCCGAAGAAAGTCGACCTCGCGCAGATCGGGTCCCAGCGCCTCGACGAAGTAGAACTCGCTGTGCGCAGACTGCCACAGCAGAAAGTCGCTCAGGCGCTGCTCCCCCGAGGTGCGGATCACCAGATCGGGATCGGGCTGCCCGCCGGTGTAAAGGTGCTCGCCGATCTGTTCGGGGGTGAGGCTGGCGGCGAGCTCTTCGAGTGTGCCGCCGCGTTCATCATGCTGCTGGATGATGCTGCGCACCGCGTCGACGATCTCGCCGCGCCCGCCATAGCCGACGGCGAGGTTGACGTGCAGCCCGCGGTGGTCCTTCGTGCGCTCTTGCGCGTCGGCCAGAACCCGGGCAAGCTCGTCGGGCAGTGCCTCTCGGCGCCCCACATGCTGTACCCGCCAGTCGCCGACACGCGAGAGGCTGTCGGCGAGTTCGGCGATGATTTCGATGAGATCGGAAAGCTCCTGTGGCTCGCGCTTGCGAAGGTTGTCCAACGAGAGAAGATACAACGAGACGACCTTCACGCCGACGTCGTCGCACCAGCCCAGGAATTCGCGCATCTTCGCCGCGCCGGCGCGGTGCCCCTCGGCGGCCGTGCGATAGCCGAGCTGACGCGCCCACCGCCGATTGCCGTCGATCATCATGGCGACATGGCCGGGGACCGTCGCCGGGGCGAGCTGCCGGCGCAGCCGTCCGATGTACAGGCGATAGAGGGGCCCCTGACCTTGGCTGGACCGCGCGGACGTCACGGGACAACGCTACCGCGCACGGGCGCGGCCCCGCCGCATGTGCCGGCCACGGCATGCAGCGGGGCCTAGGCTCAGAGAATGAGCCGCCGTCCCCGCCACTCCGACACTCCGACTCAGCCGGAAGACGGTCAGGCCGACATGCCACAGCTGCCGTTGCTGGAGGCCGCCTCTGCTGATGCGGGCGACGACATCAAGCCCACCTGGCGCGGCTGGATCCATGCCGGCACCTTTCCCGTCGCGATAGCGGTCGGCATCGTTCTCATCGTGCTCGCCGACGGTGCGCCGGCCAAGTGGGCGGCCGCCGTTTTCATGGCCACCTCACTGCTCTTGTTCGGCAACTCGGCGCTCTACCACCGCTTCAACTGGAAGCCCACGACCAAGGCTGTTCTCAAGCGCATCGATCACGCCAACATTCTGCTGTTGATCGCGGGAACCTACACGCCCCTGGCGGTGCTGGCTCTGCCGACGCACAAGACCGTGCTGCTGCTGTCGATAGTGTGGACGGGCGCCATCCTCGGCATCCTCTTCCGCGTGTTCTGGATCAACGCGCCCCGCTGGCTCTACGTCGCGCTCTATCTGGCGCTGGGCTGGGCCGCGGTGATGTATATCGTGCCGTTGTTCCAGGCGAGTGTGGCGATGATGATCCTCGTCATCGTCGGCGGATTGCTCTACACCGGCGGTGCCATCGTCTACGCGCTCAAGCGTCCGAACCCGTGGCCCGGACGATTCGGCTTCCACGAGATCTTCCACGTGTGCACCGTGCTGGCGTTCCTGTGCCACTGGACGGCGTCGCTGCTCATCTCGCTGCATCCGGCCTTCCACGGCGGTTGACCGCCGGCGGCCGGTCTAATGGCGTTCGTCCTCCCCGGAGGCGTCGACGTCCTGGGTATCGGTGCGCGTAGCGCGGGCAGCGGCGGCGCCTTCTGCCTGTTCCGCGTCGAGTTCTTCACGCACCTGCGCGCGGTATCGCGCGCGGCGGATGCGCCGCATCATGTCCCACAGCAGCACCACGACGGCCAGCGCGAGGAACGCCACGGCGACGAATCCCCACGGCCCGGGAGTCACCGTCGCAGGATCGGGCCCGGTGGGCGTCGGGCTCGGGGTGGCGGCGGCGAGGATCGCGAGCTCGGCGATCACTGCGTGCATTTTTCCTCATTTCGCGCGGGAGCGCATAGCCTGGAATTCCAGCCTATTCCCCCGACGGAGCCGGTATGACAACGCAGCAGATGCTCGATGATCGATATGGTCGCACGCGTTCGCCGCGCGCCCGACTGTGGCGATGGATCGCCGGGGTCGTCGCTGCCGTCGTGGTCGGCGCGGTGCTTGTGTGGATGGCGTTCGGCAACACCGCCGACGCGGTCGACGCCGATGCGACCGGGTATCAGGTCGTCGACGCCCGCACGGTCGCTGTGACGTTCCAGGTGACCGCTCCCACCGGCAGCGCTGTGGTGTGCGTTTTGGAGGCAGACGACGAGGAACACGGCATCGTCGGCTGGAAGGTCGTGCGGCTTGCGGCATCCACCACCCACACCCACGCCTACAGCGAGTCCATCCCCACCGTGGGGCCGGCGACGACCGGTTTGGTGAACACCTGTTGGGTGTCATAAGGTGACGTGCGAAGACAGACGCCCTGGCCGGTGCCGGGGCGTCTCGGCTTATCCGTGAGACCTGCGTTCACATCGACTGAAGGAGAAGACGTGTCCGATGATGCTGCGGTGACCTTTCTCACCCAGGAGGCCTACGACCGTCTCGCTGCCGAGCTGGAGCACCTCTCGACCACGGGTCGCGAGGAGATCGCCAAGCGCATCGAGGCGGCACGCGAAGAGGGCGATCTCAAGGAGAACGGCGGCTATCACGCGGCCAAAGACGAGCAGGGCAAGCAAGAGGCGCGCATCCGCACCCTGCAGTCGCTGCTGAAGAACGCCGTCGTCGGTGAAGCCCCCGCCAGCAACGGCGTGGTTGAGCCCGGCACCGTCGTGACCGCTCTCGTCGCCGGCGACGAAGAGGTCTTTCTGCTGGGCAGTCGAGAGATCGCCGCCGGTGGCGACCTCGACGTCTACAGTGAGGCCTCGCCCCTGGGTAGCGCGATCATCGGCCTCAAAGAAGGCGAGAAGGCCTCGTACACGGCGCCGAACGGTCGTGAGATCGGGGTCGAGATCGTCAAGGTCGAGACCTACTCGCCCAGCTGACAGCACTCAGTCTTCGACCACCATCGGGTCGAAGCCCGCGCCGCGCAGCGTGTCCATCACGTGCGCCCGGTGCTCGGCACCGCGCGTCTCGACGCTCAGCTGAAGGATCACCTCGCTGATCTGCAGCCCTTGGCCGTGCCGGGTGTGCAGCACCTCGATGACGTTCGCGCCCGCCTGGGCGAGCAGCTCTGACACCTGGGCGAGCTGTCCCGGACGATCGGGCAGTGGAATGCGCAAGCTCATGTAGCGATCGGATGCCGCAAGCCCGTGGGCCACCACCCGCTGCAGCAGCAGCGGGTCGATGTTGCCTCCCGACAGCACCGTCGCGGTGGTGCCGGTGGCCGTCACCTTTCCGGCCAGGATCGCTGCCACGCCCACCGCGCCGGCAGGTTCGACGACCTGCTTGGCGCGCTCCAGAAGAACCAGCAGGGCGCGGGCTATATCGTCTTCGCTGACCGTGACGACCTCGTCCACGAGGTCGTGGATGATCTCGAACGGGATGTCGCCGGGTCGGGCGACCGCGATGCCGTCGGCGATCGTCGGGGTGGTGGCGACCTCGATCGGGTGGCCGGCGGCAAGCGAGGGCGGGTAGGCGGCAGAGTTCTCGGCCTGCACGCCGATGACCCGCACCGTGCGCCCGTCGGCTGCCGCGCGCGCCTTCACCGCCGCGGCGACGCCCGCGATGAGCCCGCCCCCGCCGATGCCCACGATCACGGTGTCGAGATCGTGCAGGGCGTCCCACAGTTCGAGCCCCAGCGTGCCCTGCCCCGTGATGATGTCGCGGTGGTCGAACGGGTGGATCAGCACGGCGCCGGTGCGTTCGGCGAATTCGGCCGCCAGTCGCAGCGGCGTCTCGACGGTGGCGCCCTCGAGCACGACGTCGGCACCATATCCGCGGGTGGCCAGCAGCTTGGGAACCGGAACCCCGAGCGGCATGAAGATCGTGGCGGCGATGCCCAGCTGCTGCGCGGCCAGCGCCACTCCCTGCGCGTGGTTTCCGGCGGATGCCGCCACCACGCCGCGTGCTCGCTCTTCGGCCGTCAGCCGGGAGAGTCGGTAGCTGGCTCCGCGGATCTTGAATGAGCCGGTGCGCTGCAGGTTCTCCAGCTTCAGATGCACCGGAACGCCCAGAAGTTCGGACAGATACAGCGACTGGTCGATCGGCGTCTGTGTGATCACTCCCCTCAGCGCCGAGGCTGCGTCAGTGAATTCGGCGAGGGTGGGAGCGGTCATGCGCTTCCTTTCCTGGTGCGGGGCACCGTGTTCCAAATGAGATCGACGCCGTCGAGCGCCTTGTCGCCCTCCCACGCACGATTGGTGAGATAGACCGCGGCGACGTTGATGAAGGCAGCCAGGGGTACGGCGAACAGCGCACCCGGAATTCCGCCGATCATCGCGCCGCCGGCGACCACGAGCACGACGGCGAGGGGATGGACTTTCACGGCAGATCCCATCAGCAGCGGCTGCAGGATGTGCCCTTCGAGCTGCTGCACGCCCAAGACGACCACCAGCATCCACAGCGCGATCCACCAGCCGTTGTAGACCAGGGCGAGAAAGACCGCCAGCGCTCCGGTGACGACCGCACCGACGATGGGCACGAACGAGCCCAGGAAGACCAGGACGGCCACCGGCACAGCCAGCGGAACACCGAGCAGAAAGGCCCCCAGACCGATGCCGACGGCGTCGATCGTGGCCACCAGCATCTGTGTGCGCGCGTAGTTGACCAGGGTGTTCCATCCCGCACGCCCCGCGCCGTCCACGGCGAGCCGCGCGCGTTGCGGGAACAGGCGCACCATCCAGCGCCAGATGCCGGCGCCGTCGGTGAGCAGGCACAGCAGGATGAACACCGACAACACGAATCCGGTGCCGATGTGCCCGACGGTGCTGCCGATGGCCAGCGCCCCCGACCAGAGCAACTCGGCCTGCTCCTGCGCGACCTTCCACACCTGCGCCAGCATGTCGTCGATCTGCGCCTCGGTCAGGCCCAGCGGCCCGTGCACCAGATAGGCGCGCAAAGCGTCGACGGCGCCGGTGGTGCGTTCCTTGACCTGGTCCCACTGCACGCTGACCTGCCAGCCGACCAGCCACATCAGCCCGGCGACGATGGCGAGGGTGCCGATCACGGCAATGATGATGGCGGGCACCCTCGGCATCCCATGTCGCAGCATGAACGAGAACGCCGGCCACAGCAGCGCGGTCACGAGAATCGCCACCAGCAGCGGAATCACAAGCAGCTTCAGCTCGATGATCAGCCAGATGGCCAGCGCCAGCGCGGCGGCCACCAGCAGCAGGCGCCAGGCATACGCGGCGGCGATGCGCAACGACGTCGGCACGGTGGCACCCGACTCGGTGCCCACGATGCGCTGCGTCAGGGCCTCCCGCAAGGAGGGGCGAGGTTTACCGTCGGACTCTGCCACTCGGCCAGTCTAGAACCCGCCGCTCCCGCCTCGCCGACGCACCGGCGCCGACTCAGAACGAGCCGCCCATGGTGTGCAGACGCTCGATCCGGTCGGGAATCGGCGGATGGGTCGCGAACATCCGCTGCATCGCGCTCGGGCGCAGCGGATCGGCGATCCACAGGTGTGCCATCGACGTGTTCGCCTTCTGCAACGGGCGACCGTAGGTCTGCAGCTTGCCCAGCGCCGACGCGAGCGCGTCGGGATCGCGCGTGGTCATCGCGCTGGTCGCATCGGCGAGGTACTCGCGTTGCCGTGAGATCGCGGCCTGCACCACACCGGCCAGCAGAGGCGCGACGATGGCAGCCACGATGCCCAGAAGCAAGAAGATGAGTTGCGCCTGTCCCCCGCCCGAGCTGTTGTTCGACCGGCGTGCGCCGCCGAAGAAGGTCATGCGCAGCAGGATGTCGGCGATGATGCCCACGGCGACCACCAGGCCGAAAACGATCATCGACACGCGGATGTCGTAGTTGCGGATGTGGCCGAGCTCATGCGCCAGCACGCCTTCGAGCTCACGGTCTGTCATCAGCTCGAACAGGCTCGTCGTGACAGTGATCGCGGCCCGATCAGGCGTACGCCCGGTCGCAAAGGCGTTGGGGGCGGCGTCTTCGACCACGTACAGCTTGGGCATCGGCGTGCCGGTCGTGATGCACAGGTTCTCGACGATGCGGTAGTAGCGCGGGGCGCTCTGCTTGTCGACCTCGAACGCGCCCGACAGCGCGAGTGCCTGTCGGTCGGCGGTGAAGTACTGCACCGTCGCATACGTGCCGGCGAACAACAGGATGAATGCGGTGATCCACCAGTTGTTGCCCGCCAGCCACCCGATCAGGGCGCCCAGCAGCCCGAGGACGACGATGAACGCGATGAGGATGAACCAGGTGTTGCGCTTGTTGCGCGCTATCGCCGAGTACAACGGTCAGGTGGTCAGAATTGAACCCTGGGCGGCTCGGCGATGGCCGCACCGTCGACGACCTCGAAGAACTCGCGTTCGTGGAAGCCCAGGTTGCGAGCGAACAGGTTGTTGGGGAACACCTTGATCTTGGTGTTCAGCTCGCGCACACCGCCGTTGTAGAACCGGCGCGACGCCTGGATCTTGTCTTCGGTGTCGACGATGTTCTGCTGCAGCTGCAGAAAGTTCTGGCTGGCCTGCAGCTGCGGGTAGGCCTCGGCGACGGCGAAGATCGACTTCAGCGCCTGCTGCATGTGTCCCTCGGCCACACCTGCCTCGGCCGGACCCGACGCGCCCAGCGTCTCGGCGCGCGCCTGTGTCACATTCTCGAACACCGCTTTCTCATGCGCGGCATACCCCTTGACCGCTTCGATGAGGTTGGGCAGCAAGTCGGCACGGCGCTTGAGCTGCACGGTGATGTCGCTCCACGCCTCGTCGACGCGCACGTTCAGCTGGACAAGCGAATTGTAGGTGGCCCACAGATAGATCCCGATGATGAGGATCACTGCGACGACGACGATTACCGGGATCAGCCATTCCATTGCAGGGAACTCTCCGTTCGATTTGCACCCATCCTAGCTTCGGCCCTCGGACAGTCCGCAGCGATCAGGGGTACTCCCAGCCGTTACCCACCGAGCACGCGGCGCAGGTATGCGTTCTCGAACATGCGCTCGGGATCCAGCCGATCGCGCAGCCGCACGAAGTCGTCGAATCGCGGGTAGCGCTCACGCAAGGCCGCGGCATCCAGCGTGTGCATCTTGCCCCAGTGCGGGCGCCCACCCAGCTCGAGCATGATCTGCTCGACCGCCTCGAAATAGTCGGTCGGATTCTCACGCCAGTACCGGTGCACGGCGATGTACGCGCTGTCACGGCCGTGCGCGGTCGACAGCCACAGCTCGTCGGCGGCCGCGAAGCGCACTTCGACCGGGAACGAGATGCGCCAACGCTGCTCGGCGATGAGCGCACGCAGCCGGTCGAACGCGGTGCGCACGTGCTCGGCCGGAAGCGCGTACTCCATCTCGCGGAACCGCACGCCCCGGTGCTGCGTGAAAACGCGGTGCGACCAGTCGGTGTATTCGCGGTCGCCCGTGAGTCGCACCGCCAGGCGCGAGAATCGCGGGACAACCGGGGGTAGCGCGGTACCCAGCGCGCAGGCTGCACTGTAGACGCCGTTCGAGAGCAGCTCTTCATCGACCCACCTGCCCATCGGGGCCAGCGGATGCCGCGGCGCGGTCGCCGGCAACCGGGTGTTGGTCTTGGTCAGCCCGACCTCGGTGTGCGGAAACCAGTAGAACTCGAAATGGTCGGCATCGGCGACGCGCCCGGGAATGGACTCGAGCACCGCGGCCAGCGGTCCCGGCTCGTCGACGGCGTGCAGGATGAAGGCCGGCACGCATTGCAGCGTGACCTCGACGAGCACGCCGAGGGCACCGAGCCCCAGCGCGACCGCCGGCAGCAGCTCGGGCTCGTGTTCCTCGTCGACTCGCAGCAGTTCGCCGTCGGCGGTGACCAGCACGGCTCCCACGACCTGTGTGGCAAGGCCCCCGAACCGGGCCCCGGTGCCGTGGGTGCCGGTCGAGATGGCGCCCGAGATCGTCTGCCGGTCGATGTCGCCGAGGTTCTGCATCGCCAGGGAGTACGGCGCCAGCAGGCGTGGGATCTCGAAGAGTCTCGTTCCCGCGCGCAACGTGACCCGGCTGCGCTCGCGATCCACGCGCACCACGCCGGTCAGGTCGCGCAGATCCAGCAGCACGCCGGGCGCGGCGGCGATGCCGGTGAAACTGTGACCGGCGCCGACGGCCTTGACCTTGAGCCCGCGGCGGCGCGCGGACTGCACCGCCCGGCGCACGGCATCGGTGCTGTTCGGATACTCCACCCGCTGCGGGTGGATGCGTGCCGATCGTCCCCAGTTGCGCCATTCGCCGCCCGGTCGTGTCACAGAAAGGCCCTTCCCTCACCGCGATACGTCGGCGCCTCGCCGACGATGCGATCCGACTCGATCAGCTGATACGCATCGACGCGTTCGGCGAGCTCGCCGCTCTTGGCGTGCCGGAACCAGACGCGATCGCCGACCTGCAACGAGCGCGCGCTCTGTCCCTGCAGCGGAGTCTGCACCTCACCCGCACCCTCGCGAGCGAGCGTGTGCAGTCCCTGCGGCCAGACCGGCAACGGCTGACGCGAGGCGACGGGCGGGCCCGAGGCTATCCACCCACCGCCGAGCACCGTGACGATGTCG
Organism: Microbacterium protaetiae; assembly: GCF_004135285.1. Classification (NCBI taxonomy): domain Bacteria; kingdom Bacillati; phylum Actinomycetota; class Actinomycetes; order Micrococcales; family Microbacteriaceae; genus Microbacterium; species Microbacterium protaetiae. The sequence goes on along the minus strand of NZ_CP035494.1, from coordinate 2,953,910 downwards.
GGCGCCGGCTTGCGCACCACTTCGAGGGCGAACGCCGCCGCCGGGGCCGGATCGAAGATCCGGTAGCGGTCGAACAAGTGGCCTGCCAGCAACCCGCTGCCGGCGGTGACTTCGGTGACCGACTGGTCAGAGGCGGTCAACTCCAGCGAACCGGTGCCTCCCCCGTTGACGAACTCGAGCGGAGCTATCTCACGCAGGGCATCGACGATCGCCGCCCGCCGGGCCAGCAGCTCATCGGCCGAGCGCCGCTGCATCCAGCGGATGACCGGGTCGGAGGCCCCGTCTTTGTCAGGCTGCCCGGCGATCTGCGCCTCATACATCATCAGCCCGACGAGCTGGAAGCCGGCCCGTGCGGCGATGCCGCGGGCCAGCGTCGCCACCTCCGCGACGTCGTGCACGGGCGAGCGGCGCACCCCGATGTGGCCGAGCGCGGGCGCCCGCCACGACGCATCGGCGTCGATGCACAGCCGGATCGCGGGGCGTGTCGCGGGCGCTGCCACCGCGTCGATGAGGTCGAGCTGGGCGAGAGAGTCGACCATGAGGGTGATGCGGGATGCCGCAGCCGGGTCACTCGCCAGCTGGGCGATGGCGGCACGATCGGCGGTGGGATATCCGACGACGATGTCGTCGTGGCCGTTGCCTGCGAGCCAGAGCGCCTCGGGAAGTGTGAAGGCGAGGATGCCGCGGTACCCGGCGACGGCGAGCGTGGCTTCCACTATCGCCCGCACACGGACCGACTTGCTGGCCACACGGATCGGAACGCCGCCGGAACGCACCACCATGTCCAGCGCGTTGTAGCGCAGCGCAGCCAGGTTGACGGCGGCGACAGGACCGGACAGTTCGGCGACAGCATCCGTCATCGCACCCCAATATTCCGCGGGGTCGGACCACGGGCGCGTGGCAGCGCCATCGGGGGCTGCGAGCAAGTCGAGGCTCATCGGTTCGGGCTCCTTCGCGCATCGACGTTACCGTCCAGCTTAGAGCGCTCGTCCCGACGGTGGCGTCGCACCGAACAGCTGGTGGCCGGCCGGTTCACGTCGGCGCGTCGGCTTGTGCCGTGATGCTCTCGCGGGCGGTCTTGGCCCACGATCTGCGTCCGGCCAGCTGGCGCACCAGAGCGACGGCGAGAACCGGAAAGATCACCCACGCATACACGGTGTAGGGAATGACCAGGACGATCGCCAAGGGAACGGTGTACCAGCGCTCGGCCCGCAGAAGCATCGTGATCAGCCCGGGGCCGAAGGCGAGAACCGCGAAAGCTGCGATCACCCACCAGACGCTCGATTCGTAGGGGGCGATGCCGAACGCCCACAGCACTATCGCCGCGAGGAACGCGAGCCCCGTCAGCAGCTGCAACGCCGGTGTGAGCAAGTAGAACACCGCATCCAGGCGTCCGAAGAACGCCAGTCGGGGCCGGCCGATGCCACGCAGCAGCGACAGCGACTGCCAATTGCCCTGCGCCCAGCGCACCCGCTGCCGGTACAACCGGCGCAACGAGTTGAGCCCCTGCTGGCGCACACGAGTGTCGTTGTTCTGCACACCGCGCCAGCCCGCCTGGATCATCCGCACCCCGAGGTCCTGGTCCTCGGTGAGGCGATCCCGCCACGGACCGTCGCCATCGTCGACGGCTCGCAGCGCCGACAGGCGCGTGAACTGCCCGTTGCCGCCCATGTTCGCCGTGCCCCACCACGATCGTCCGGCCTGAAACACCCGACCGAACGACGAGAACTCGACGTCTTGCGCCCAGGTGAGGGGCGTGCGCCGGTTGTAGATCTCAACCAGCACCTGCGCTCCCCCGACCTGCGGGTCGGTGAAATCCCCGCTGATGGCCGCCGGTGCGCGCGGGTCGAGTCGGCCGTCGGCATCCACCACCGCGACGATGACATCCTCATCGCGCCAATCAGCCAGTTCCGGCTCCGCGAGGATGTCGGTGCGCAGATGCTTGTATGCGGCGTTCAATGCCGCTGCCTTGCCGACCCGGGCGGCCGGAGCGATGCGGGTCAGCACGCGCAGACGGGGGTCGTCGATGCGCGCGAGGATCGACCCCGTCGCGTCATCCGACCCGTCGTCGATCACAAGGAAGACGGCATGCGTCGCCGCGGTCGCCCGCAGCCGAGAGACGCTGTCGGCGATGGTGACCTCTTCGTTGAGGGCAGGAACCAGGAACACCCAGAGAAAGTCGCTCTCCTGGCGGGCCCGCCCCTCGCGCTGCCGCCGGCGCACGCTGCGGCGATATCTGGCTGCCACGACGACGAGCGTGAGCAGCGAGATCGCCGCGGCGATGATGATGGCCAAGACGATCCAGTCCAGCACCTGATCCCACGCCGGCAGGTTGTCGTAGAGGTCTGCCATGAGCTCAGGCGTCCTCTGCGGGAAGCGGCCAGCTCGACACCCAGCCCGATTCGACCGGGTCGCCGCTGCCGCCCGCAGCCAGCACCGCGGTGCGGTCGAACCCGGGCCCGAACGGAGCAGGTGCGGGCGCGTTGAAGACTATGTGCTCGAGGGCGCGCAGAATCCGTGATGACGCCTGACCGTCACCGTACGGGTTGGCCTTCAGGCTACGGCGGTTCAGCTCGCGGGGGTCGTCGAGAAGCGCCCGGACGGCGGCCACGATCCGTTCGGTGTCGGTACCCACGAGTTCCACGGTGCCGGCGTCCACGCCCTCTTGTCGCTCGGTCGTCTCGCGCACGCAGATGACCGGCGTGCCCAAGGCCGGTGCCTCTTCTTGGATGCCGCCCGAATCTGTGATCGCGATCGTCGCGATGTCGAGCAGGTGGGCGAATTCGATATAGCGCATCGCCGCGACGAGCGTGATGTTCGGACGGTCGCCCAGCCGTGCGGTGAGAATGCCGGCGACTGCGGGATTCGGATGGAGAGCGACGACGAACCGAACGTCGGGATACTCCCGGGCACAGGTGGCCACTGCGTCGGCGATCCTTTCCAGGGGTGCGCCCCAGTTCTCGCGGCGGTGCGCGGTGACCACCACGAGCCGGGGTGCCGACGGCCCGTCGAGGTCGGCCAGGCGTGGGTCTTCGAAGCGCGGGTTCTCGGTGACGGCGAGGCGCAGGGCGTCGATCGCGGTATTGCCGGTGACGAACACGCGCCCGAACGGAATGCCCTCCCCCACCAGATTCGCCTTGTTGCGGAACGTCGGTGCCAGATGCAACGCCGCGATGCGGGAGATGAGCTGTCGGTTCAGTTCCTCGGGGAACGGCGACAGCGTGTTGGAGGTGCGCAATCCGGCTTCGACATGGATCACCGGCAAATGCAGGTGGAAGGCGGCCAGCGCCGCGGCGGCCGCACTCGTGGTGTCGCCGTGCACGAAGCACGCGGCGGGGTAGCCGCTTGCATAACTCGCTTCGGCCGGCGGCAGCGGCGGGCCGAAGCGATCACCGAGGTAGTCCTCGAGCTGTTCCAGGATGAAGGCGAACAGATCGTTCAGCGACCGCGGACCATCAGGCAGCTCGAACGTCACATCGGGGATGATGCCGCCGATGGAGAGCACCGAGGCCACCATCTCGGCGTGCTGGCCCGTCGAAACGACGACCGGCTCGAAATGGGCGCTGTCACGAACAGCGACGATCAGCGGCAGCATCTTGATGGCTTCGGGCCGCGTGCCCACGATGAACACGGCACGAAGTCGCTGAGCGGGAACGATTTGCATGTTTCGACGCTAGTGAACGTCGGCGAGCTTGTCACCAGGTGCTACCGGCATGCTTGCATCGCCCCTCTCGCGGCGGCCCTCCCGGAACCAACCACCAACAAGACGAGGTGTTACACGATGCACCACCCATGTATCGGCAATAGCTCACCGGCCGTCCGGGCGCGTGGGCCCGAGCCCACGTCTCACCGAGCACGGGCATGTTCAGCGCCGCCTCACGGGCGACGCTGAGCGTGCCCCCACTGGGATTCGAACCCAGACTGAAGCGAATTGAGGCTGTAGCTCGCATTCCTTGAGATTATGCATAATGACCGGCCATTTTCTACGGATCACTACGGAGCAATACCGAGCAATACGCGGCCAAGAGGGGCGATCTGCACTGCATCCGCAGCCCCAATTTCTGACATATGTCGGACATTCAGAGCCAGCCATGAATGCATCCGAGGGCGATGCGTCCACGTGACGCGGCAACGGCACGCGGTGATCACGCAGTGGCGTGCTCGAAGGCGTCCAGGACGGCCTGGCCGAGTTGGGTGGGGTGGGTCATCGCGGCGCTCCCCCATGAGCAGCGTGCCCACACGATCAACCCGTTCGACAATTCGTGGTGGACCTTCGCCGGCCAGCTTGATCCGGGCCCTGTCGTCGTACACCATCTCGATGCGTGGCATCAGCTCCGCTCACTCGTCGCTCTGCGCGCCGGCGGACTGGAGGCGGTCGAGCCTTCAACGATCCGCACGGGCGATCTCATGACGCTCCGCGGCAACGGCGAGGTGGCATGTACGTCAGAGATCATCACGATCGTCGAGGGTCAGGCCCTCGCATCCGGGCTGGACGGGCGCGAGCTGGTGCTGTTCTGCCGGTCGTGACCCCGCTCACTCTGATCACGCGCTCTTGCGGTACCGGTGACCACTAGGTTGTTCCTATGAAACGTACTGGGGTCGCCGTTCTCATTTTTGTCCCGCTTCTCCTGGCTGGCTGCGCAGGCAATCCCGGGCCAGCGGATACGCCTGAAACCTCCGCAAACATCACAGTGCGCCCGTCAATTGACACGTCGAATGTCCTCACGATCACAACTGCGCCTGAACCGGGAGACGCGTGCACGGCCGGGATGGAGCCATCAATCGCGGCCGGCGGCCAGGTAGTGCTCCTCGATAGCAAAGGTGCCGTCGTAGGCACCGGGACGCTGAGTAACGGAGAAGTCGTGGCATCCGTACCGGGGAAAAATCTGAATGTTCGATGTGCCATGACCACGACCATCGACTTCACGAGCACCGACGATTTCTTCACGCTGCGGTTCGGCAGCCACGGGTTCGAGTACACGGCTTCCCGTGCCGATCTGGTCGCCGGCCCCGTTATCGACGTGGGCCAGGACTACTGGCACTAAGACCAGGGGAGGTCGGACATCTGCCCACACCCTCTGCTCTTCAACTAGCCGAGAGCGTCGACGACGATGTAGGTGCGGAACTCGGGCCTGCCGGCGACCCACGCCTGGGCGGCCGCGACAGCCTCAGCCTTCGACGGGTAGACACCGACCGGCCCCGGCACACTGACCGCCCACGCCGGCATGTACTGGAGCCGCTGCTCGTCGAAGCTCATCCCGTGGTTAACCACGACGATGTGGCGGCCGGTCTTGGCACCCTCCTCGTGCTGGATCTTCTCCATCGCGATCGCGGCGTCGTTGAGGACCTCCGAATCCGTGGAGGCGATCCCTCGCATCCCCTTCTCGGCCCTCTTCTCGATGACCTTGATGACCTTCTCCGGCAGGGGCGCCTTGGTGGAGATGTAGACATACTCTCCGCCGGGCATCTGGTAGGCGCGGTCACCGCCGTGGCCCCCGCGTAGGTGTTCAGCTTCTTCGCGGTGGCCTCGTCGATGGGATCCCCCGCCTTTGCGTCCACCGTCGGGGCCTGGTCGGCAGGCTGGACCGTACTGGTGGAGGATGCGCTGGTGGGTGCGGGGCTTGCGGTGGTGGTCGTGCAGCCTGCCAAGGCAATGCCGGCGGCCATCAGGACGGCTGCGAGTGTGGGGGTGGACTTCAGGGTCATGCGGGGCTCCCGGATCGAGGTGGACAGCCCCGCTATGCGCGGGCGTCGACCTCCTCTGCCGCACCCTGCCATACCCAGCACCTCACCCGCTTGCCCGCTGCCTCGAACTCGATCCCCACGGCCTGGGCCGTCCAGCGGCACGCCACGGCCTCAACCCGGATCGGCGTGTCCCCGAACCGCACCCACGCGCGCACGCGCCGGCTCGGCGACGGATCAATCGTCAATGGCTCGCGATCCAGCGCCAGCTCCGCTGGCGTCAGTGACTGGAGCGGGCCATCACCGGAGACGCGGTCAAGAATCTTCGTGTCTATGCCGGCATCCACGCGCTGTGCATACCGTCGATTCGAACCCATGACCGACCACCTTGAAACTCGCCCCGGCCATTCCGTCGATTATATGCGCGACGGGCTACTGGCGGCCGTCAGCGACCGAACATCTGCGAGGTGACGCCATCGAGCAGCTGCCCAGCCTCGACGCCCAGTGCCTCCGCGATGCGCACCAGCGACGGCAGGCTCATCAGCGCCCGGCCGGACTCGTAGCTGCGGATGTTCGACGAGTCGATGCGGCTGGCCACGCCGAGCTGGTCAACAGTCATGTGCTGAGACTTGCGGACTGCGGTGATGCGCGCCCCTATGTGCTCGGACGCCGGCGAGGAGATTCGGGCCATAGTCCCAGGGTACTCGTACCACTTATCGGTGACGGTCCCTCAGGTCTGGGCCGTCGAACTCTGCCGGCATCTCGATCTGCGGAATCAGCTCGCGGTGGCCACAGGCGGGGCAGACGAAGGCATCGCGTTGAGCGTGGAGCACGATCCCGCAGTCCGGGCAGTGCGGCTGCACTGCAGCGTCGAGGCCGTCATCGCCCATTTAACTCCTCCGGCTTGGCCAGGATCCCGGCGTTGCGGACGCCGACCTGATTCAGACAATCGACCGCGAGCGTGTATGCGGCATCGCGGAGACCTCTCGAAGAGGTACGTGCGTTCAGCGTGGTCTCGACAGGCACGAACCGTCGTGTCTGAGCTCCCGGAGCAAGCTGTCCGAAAGGGCCCACCTCACCAATCTCGATCGGCTCCGAGCCTTCCCACGCGAGCCCGACGCGCACGTCGTATTCGTCATTGGCTGTCACCGCGGCATTCGCCGCGATAAGTCCCACCAGATCAGCCACGGCCGTCTCGATCGCCCAGGAGCGACCGACCCACGCGCCCGCCCACCGATCCGAATCCAGCCGCACTGCTCCGATCGCCTTCGCCACAGTCACCGAGCCGTCGTCGTGCACGCCCACGATTGCATCCCACGCCGCCTCGTGAGGAGGACGGCCGTACGCGATCCAACGCCGCAGTCCGGCCCGGAGATGACTCGGCTCCACGTTCTGAATCGGAAACTCCGCGCCGCGATAACTGGGAGCCATCCCGATCGCGGTTCGCCCGCCACGCTGAATGATGTCGGATGCTTCCGCGCGCTTCATGCGGCGCGGCTGCTGAGGTATTCGGGGGTGCGCCACGGCGACGAGCCACAGCCTCTCGCTGCTATCACAGTCGACGAGCGCATCCTCATACAGGCGATCCAGCGCTTGGGTGGCATTCCGCCGCTCATCGAACCGAGCACGATACATCGCCTCGATCTGCCGCTCCCGCATCCAATCCGTGTACGCGTTCACGCGGTATGGCGCGGCGAAATAGTCCTTCTTGTAAATCAGATGCGGCGCATCCAGGCTCGGCGGCACCGCCACGACGATTGCCCGGTTCCCTCCGCCATCCAGATGCACGATGTGGAGACCCAGCACCGGCGGTGTGATCGCATTGATGGCGACGCGTCGCAATGCCTGTTCGACCCCCTCATCGAGCGCGCCCGCGTCGACGCGCTCAGCTGCGGCCTTACCCTCCGCACGCACGCCGAACACAATGACCCCGCCGCCGCTGTTCGCCATCGCGGCGATGTCTTTGGGCATGTCGCCGTTGGGAAGCTCTTTCGTCGGCGCCATCTTTCGTTTCCAGTCGAGGTCGTCAGCCTCCTCGGCACGAGCCGCGACTGCCGCGTCCAGAAGTGCGTCCGTGATCGGGCCCGGTTCAGACCCGGCGGCACGGTGCAGGGCGGTGAAGAGCATGAAGACAGGTTATTGCCCCCACGGTTCCTCGTGCGCAAGCGAGATCGTGGTGACCAAGCCACCGCATTGACGCCCGACCGCCGCGACCTGCACTGCTCGCCGGCCCGTCACAGGCAGAGTTTCCGACCAACCCCGCACCACCTTTCGGCCCACCGCGGATACCGTGACACGTCGCGACACGCCGACGTGGCTTGTCCACAGGAAATCGGATGTCGGACGTCCTAAAAGCTCCGCGCCTGTGGAGAGCGGAACCTCTCACCTACAATTCCGCGGATTTCGGCGGACTGTCTGTCGTACATGTCTGTGGATGGAGCGGTGGACAACCTGTGCTGCACGTGGGGACGCCTGTGGAAAACTACACAAATGTAACTACTAAGTCTTGTGGTGCTTCCCAGTGTTGGTGCCCATATGTAGTATTGGGCTGCCGTTCAACGCAGAGAAAAGCGACCCACGTCGGACGGTGCCGGGTCGCAGGTCGCAGTTCTCTCTGATCGGAGTACTGACAGACTAACCCTTCCCGGCAATCTTGGGTCAAGGTCGGGAGACCAAAATGAAAGAACGGATGAGTCCCGGAGACCGCGCACCGCGCTCCGGACAGTACGAGCAGGTCGGTCCGCGTGGCGGACGGACAGGACACGAGCGGACCGTCACCCGCGGCGAGCCACTCCCGCCCACTCCCAGGTCGGGAATGGGCTACGTCCTCGTCGATCCGACGAAGAACTGAGGCGGCGAGATGGCTACCAGGCGTGTCCCCGGTCTCATCTACGTCCCCTGTCCGAAGTGCCGGCGGAAGTTGGGTCCGTTCACCCGGCTGACGTCCGGCTGGGCGCGCTGCGCACACTGCGGCGCTCAGTTCGCTATCCGCTAGCCGGCTGAGAGAGGGTGCGTCGCGGCCGCGACGCACCCTCTCCTTGCGGAGGATCGATGTCCTTCGCGTCTACCCGGCTCGGCGAGTATCCATCTGTCCTCAATGCACCTCGACGCGCTCCGAAATGAGCAACGGGTGGTCCGCCGGACCTGCTTCATGCTCCTCTATCCACTTCGGCCTGTGGATCTGCTCACTCGGGTACCACTGGCGCCGGTAGTGACCTTGCACCTTCCAGCGATGATCCGGGCGCCGTCGGCTACGTTCGCCCGCGCCTTCCACGTCGGCCGATCGACGCGAGTAATACGTGACAACGACATCTCGCACTTCGGACGGCACGTCGGCTGCTCCCGACATCTCGTTCGCCAGACTCGCCACTCTCCGCCCGCGCTCACTCCCGAGCGGGCGGGTACGGCGTACTGCGAATCGATCGAGGAACGTCGCTGCACCACCACGCTCCTCAGCCGCACTACCAACATCCCAATGCTCGATCCGCTGACCCATCGTGACCAACTTGCGTGGCGTGAGCGAGGCGAATCCGCCGCGGGTCACAAGGAGACATCGCACACCGCCACTTCGCCCGGTCATCCAGAAAACCAGGCCGTGGCCAAGGTGATCCCGTTCAGGCATCGTGAGAAAAGCGACCCCGGCCGGCGCTGGAGGTAGGAGAAGATCGTCACTGGCGTCACGCACGCCTGAGGCGAGCTCCTGTACAGCGTCCTCACGAAGGAAGAAGAACCGTCGAGAACCAATCGCCTGGATAATGAGATCGGCTGCCGTCAACCCGTCTCGGTAGAGCTCGGCATCGCCAATGACGCCCTCACAAAGCGCTGTGAGGACTGGACCAGTATGCATCACACCGTGAACCCGCGCGTACGCCGCGAGCAGTGGCGACACGGTACCGTCAGCGCGATAGACCTCCACCTCGCGTCGAAGTTCATGCTGTGCGCGCACCGCTGGGAGAACGGCGTCCACAATCTGCGCCACTGTGTCAGCCGTCGCGACGCAAGAATTCGGCACCCAGGCCATGGAGCGCAGTTCTTGCCCCAGGGTCTTGGCCTGATCTTGCGGCGGAGTATCCCCGGAGATGGTGAGCCTGAGTAGATCCGGGCTCACGTCCGTCAACGAGACGCCCCGGCTGTGCGCAAGTCTCTCTTGGACCCGGAGCGCATTCCCACCGGCGAGGAGCGCGTCGAGGACACGTTGACCATCCGGTCCATCGCCGACGATTAGCTTGAGGTTCTCGGGTGTCAAGCGTGAGGGGTTGGTGCCGCGCCGAGCACTGTCGCGGCACATCGCCGCGATGTGGGCCTTGTCCTCCGGGATGCCCGCGCTGCGCCACGTCGCCTTCTCACGTTCAGAGAGTCCGTATGACGCCCAGTTCGTATCTCGTCGACGAATGACGTCGCGGCGGATTTCAGCGGCAACAGCATCTGGATGAGATGAGCGTGCCGGCTCGATCTTCCCGTCGTTGACCAGAGCGGCCCGTAGCTTCCGTGCAACAGGCGGCTCGATCGTCGAACTGGGCGACCTGACGAACTCACCAAGTTCCCGTAGCTTGCTCAGGGCGACCTTCGCATCGACACCAAGCTCGGTGGCGATTTCGTGCACTCTTGGCTTTGCCATCAGCCCTCCCCAGTGGACACGTTCTGGAGAGAATCTACCGTCTGTGGTAGGCATCGGTCACCAGAGTCATCGGGGCATTCGTCCCCCATGCATCGGATAATAGCGGCCTCGGGTCCGCTCTTCCTCTTGTGAGAGGAGCGACGCCGCTTCAGCGTCAGCTAGCAAGCGCCTGACGGATTTGGGCGAGCACGCGGTCGCGGTCGTAGTCAGGGTGCACCTCGATCAGTTGGCAGCTGTTCTCAGCGCAGAGCCGGCGTTTTCGTGCGTCCCGGGTCTGTTGAGACACGAATGCCACGTCGCCCCCGAACCGACCGACAGGCTGGGAATGCTGAACACCCTGGTATTCGATCCCAACCTTCCGGTCTGGGAGGAAGATGTCCAGGCTCTGGGGCTTCAGCCACTTCGGGCGTCCCTGATGGACCACCCGCTCGTTCGGGAACGCCTCGCGAATCGCGTTCAGGAGAGCAACCTCCGACACCCAGCCCTCGCCCACTCTCGCCAGCCCCTTGGACTCACGGACTCGGTTCTCCGCCAGCCGGTATGCCGCACGAAGTCGGGCCCAGATCAACTCGCCATACCAGTAGCAATTCGGGTATCGATCTGGCCAGGGGATCTCCGCGTTGTAGCCGAGCACCCCTCTGAACGCCATACGCGCTCGGTCGTACAGGTGTGCGCCATGGTCAGCCCACCCGATACGCATGTCCACGTCGGACTGGCACATGAAGCCCAATAGTTCGTCCTCCACAAGCGGTGCGGGCTCGCCTTGCCTGCGTTGGATTGCGAGCCGGTGCCACCAGTCCTCGACAACGCTGCGACCGTTTGCATCATGGAACTCGTCGAGCACGTGTTGGAGCCCATCGTCAACGTCGTCTCGCATGAACATCCCCGTCTGGGTGAGGCCAGGATCGGCTGCAAGCCACGCACGGACATCGCTGGCGACCAGGCGGAGCCCGAGCGGTTGCGCGAGAGCGAGATAGATGTCTAGGGGCAGTCCTATCCGCCTGTGAACCTCGACGCCGCGCGCGAAATCTCCGCGGATGTACGAAAGATCCGCAAGCCATTGGACCGCGTATCGTCCGAGCGATGAGTCGGAGTATGTGTCACTAAACCACTCCAGGACTGATCTAGTCCGTGTCGGCCGCTCGGCGTGCTCGCGAACGACGCCATACAGGTAGGCGAACCCGTATGAGATGCTGCCATCCAGGTCCACGGGGCGGAATGCCTCGAATGCCCGCACGGCCACTTCATCGTAGAAGCGCCGCTGTTCATCGTTCATGTCGTCGCGACTCGAGTGGTGCTTCTTGAACGGCGGTACCGTCGCCCTCTGAGGTAACAGACTCGGCTCCGGCCCGCTGCAGACCATCTTTCCCTCGAAGTGGACCTCACGATTGTCGCGCAGCCAATTCGCGAGCTCCTTCGGACGAGAGACGCCCACCTCGCGGAGACGGCGGCTGAGCGAGGCGAGGGGAACGACGTTCTCGGCATGGACGAGGCGGCGAAGGTGGTCTAGCGACACCGCCAACTCGGCCACATCCGCAATCGAGAAGGCCTCCTTGTCACCAACCGCTTCGATCGCCTTCTCCGCGAACTCGCGACGTTCATCGGTCCAATAGAGTGCTGCCACACGTCGCCCCTTAGCGCGCAGGAACGGGACCCGTCTGCCATACGCATCAACGAACATCGACCGCCACTGGAGCCAGTCCGGCTGCTGCATCAACTCGAACGCACTCATCTGCAAGCTACCTGCGCTCTCCAGATCCGGACGGTCCATCGCCGCTTCGAAATCCTCCAGCACCCGCTGATATGCATCGACGGAGGGTGTGTCGACCTTGACCTCTACTCTCTGTGCCGCGACGACTGGTGACGATGTATGAGTTGCACCACTCGCGCGCAGCAGCACTGCCATACCGCTCCGATACCCTTCTCCAGCCCAGCCGAAGCTCATCCCGCCCTGCCTGACGATGAGATCGCGAGAGATCGGGTCACCGTGAGTCTCCATACGCTCAAACGGCACCCAATCGTGAGCGCCCCACAAAGCCGCCCCCCCGCGCATCATCCGATAGCTGATGCTGAACTCCGCAATCGAGCCGTCCTGAAAGATGAGCTGTTCTACCGTCAGGTCCACGGCACAAAGGTATCGGGGATCGAAGACGCTGACTCCACGTCGTAAGGGAAACTCAATCTCGACCTCCACCCACTTCATGCTCTCGCCGTTTCCGCCCGCCGAAACGCTCCGGAGCCAGCCCGCTCCAGGAGCGGAGGAGGCTCATGAGAGCCACCTCCGCCTCATGACCCGCACGCAGTCGCGACGCCCGTCCATTGCGGTCGGAGAGGCGCTAAGGCCATGACCCGAGCAGACCATCAGTAGTGCTTGCGGATATACCGCCAAGCCGAGTCCATCGGCTCCCCGGTGCGCGGAAGCGCGTACTTCTTGAACAGCGCGTTGAGCTGGCGCTTGACCGCCTTCATGGACGACTCCTTGCTGGTCCACTGCGGGTGCACCGCGTGACTGACCAGTTCATCAACCTCCTTGGCGATCTGGCTGACCATCACCGTCATCCCCGCCGGCGTGTGCTCCTCGAAGATGCGGGTGAGCATGCCCACGTTGGGGTCCGGCAGGTCAGCGAGCACGCCCTGCTCGTCGGCGTCCTCCGCGGTCTTGAGGTCGGTGGCCACCTCGAACAGATTCGTTAGCCACGCGACCGAGTCGTCCGCATCGGCGATCACCCGTTGCCGCAGCTGGTCCAGCCGCTCAGCGATAGACCGGTACGCCGCCGCGTTGGGGCTGGCGCCCTCGAGCTTCTTCTGGATCCGCGTCGAGAGGCTGTCGACGATCTCCTGGGCGGACTTGCCTTCATATTCCTTGGGCACCGGGGGCAGCTGTCCGGACTCCGTCATCTTCTGGATCGTCTCGGCATCGGCGATCACGACCGCGATGTTGCGGTCGTCGACGCGGACGTTGCGCATGTGCTGGTGGACGAGCTCTCGCGTCTTCGGGCCGAGCCGTTCCCAGAGGATATCGTCCTCGTCGCCGTCTGACGGGATCGCGGCGTACACCTGTGCGTACCAGCGGTAGTCGTCCTCCCAGTCCGAGAGTCGCTCGTCGGGGGCGATCGTCTCCCACAGTCCCTGCGCGTAGAGGAACTCTGCGCGGTACTCGATCCGGTCTTCGCTGTCTTGCGGCAGGCGCTCCAAGGCTGACTGCAGAGAGTCCATCGACCCGTCCCGAGTGATGCCCACGAACCGACGACGCATCTCCTTCAGTGCCGCCTCGAGGTTCTCCAGCAGAGCATCCGTCTCGATCTGTCGCTGCGCGTGCTCCGGGTCGCTGGGCGCAATGGCGCGAGCGAACGCGCCGCCCAGACCCACGTAGTCGACGATCGTGCCGTACGCCTTGGTGAACCCGGTGACCGGGTTTCGCCAGGGTCTGTTCGTGCGGGTGATCGTCTGGAACAGCGTGTGCAGCTTAAGAGGCTTATCGAGGTATAGCACCCCTTCGATGGGCGCGTTGAACCCGGTGCCGAGCTTCGCGGTCACGATGAGGAACTTCAGCTTGTCGCCCACATCACGGAACCGATCCAGCAGTGCTTCTTCCTCGCCCTCGCTGAGCTTGTATGGCTCGAACTCGGTCTTTCCGGTGGCGGAGATCACCACAGCGGCCTCGTCGTCGCGTCCGGTCTTCGCCAGCTCAGTGCGCAATGCGTGGTCGTAGAGCAGACACAGCTCCTGGTCGGCGACCACCACCTGTGCCTTCATCCCGTGCGGATCGATGGCCGCGTAGAAGTGAGCGACGATGTCGGCTGCGACTCGCTGGATGCGCTCGGGGTTGTGGAAGATGGCGCGGGCGTTGGCGACCCGGCGAGCGAAGGACTCCTTCTGCGCGTCGCTGAGCTCTTCCTCCTCAGCGAGGGCATCGAACGCCGCGTCGAGCTCGTCCTTGGCGATGTCGAACCTGACGGGCCTGGGGATCACCCTCATCGGCACGGTCGTGCCATCGGCGATCGACCTGTCCGAGTCGTAGGTGTCCAGCGCCCATCCCGGATCGCGCTCGTCCCCGAAGAGCTGGTACGTGTTCCGGTCCAGATCCGCGATCGGTGTCCCGGTGAATCCGTACCGGTGCGCGTTGGGCAGAGCCTGGCGCATGTCGGCACCCAGGGCACCCTCCTGGGTGCGGTGGGCTTCGTCGACGAGCAGCACGATATTCTCCCGCTCGGAGAGGACGCCGGCGCCCTTGAACTTATGCACGGTCGTGGCGATGATGCCGCGTTCGTCGTGGCGAAGCGCCGACTGCAACGCCGCGGTAGATCCAGCCTTCACGGGGGCGGGGACGCCGGCGGAGGCGAACTGCGCGAAGGTCTGCGTCACCAGCTGCGTCCGGTCCGCCACGGCGACGATCGTCGGGTTGTGCATCCGCGGGTCGAAATACAGCCTCGTGGCCACCCACGACATCGTCAGCGTCTTGCCGGACCCCTGCGTGTGGTAGATCAGCCCCCGTGACCTGGGCTCCGCTGTCGCCCGCGCGACGATCTTCTCCACCGACTCGTATTGGAAGTAGCGCGGCAGCAGCTTGATCGTGCGCACCGCACCGTCTTCGGAGAGCCGGTCGTACATCGCGTAGTGCTCGATGAGGTTCAGCACCACCCGCGGATCCAGGAGCCTGTTCACACTCATCACGACCCGGTCCCAGCCCTCGATCGTCGCAGGCACCGAGCTCGAGCCCCACCGCTGCCAGTGGTCAAGCGGCGTGCGGACACCGGCGTAGCGGAAGTCCTTACCCTCGGTGGCGAAGGACAACAGGTTGGTGGAGAAGAACGCCGGATGGTGCTCCTCGTACGCGGTGTAGATGTCCCGGGCGCCGTTGGCCCAGGTTTTGGTGACCGACACTGGGGTCTTGGTCTCGCCCACCACGACGGGGATGCCGTTGACCCAGAGCACCACATCGAACCGGGCGCCCTGGTAGGTCACCTCATCGGCGACCAGGAGCGTGTTCAGCTCCGGGTGCTCGAAGTCGATCAGACGGAACGGCTCGTCATGATTCGTGTCCGGCATCAGCACAGTGCCGCCGCCGCGCAGGAGCGCTGTGAACTCTTCGTTCGCGGCCATCAGCCCCTCGGACGCGGCAGAGAGGGCGACCTGGCGAACCTTCGCAAGCACGGCATCCGTGCGTCCTGCCAACTCAGGATTCAGCCGCTCGATCGCGTCGCGCAGATCGGCTTCAATGAACACCTGCTGAGTCGTGCGCGGGAGGTCCTTGCCTGTGACGTACTGCCAGCCGGCATCGACGAGCAGAGCGACCAGCGCTGCCTGTACGGTGTTCTTCTCGGTGTAGCCGATCATGCTGCGGTCTCCTCGCCGCTGAGCAGCTGGTCGTAGCTGGAGGGGATCTCGTGCTCGCCGGAGAGCAGGACGGTCAGCAGGTTGCTGCGCAGAGTGCGGAGGGCGCTGGCGGTGGCGCGGGCTGCGTCTGCGGCGCCGTCGAACGGCATCAGCACGGCCGCTATTCGGTCTTGCGTCGGAAGGTCGGCGTCAGGCACAGGGAGGGCTGAAGCTCTTCCGAACCCCAATGCCCTGATCGTGATGCCGGTGGCTGCCTTTTCAAATACGCCGGACGCATTGGCATCTCGGACCCATTCGTGTGCGAAGTCCGATGTCGAAACACCCGGGACACCTCGCAATCGGATCACGTGCTTGTCGAACCCAACTACAGAACTGTCGTCCTGATGCCAACGCGCCGATGCGCCAACGGTTCCGCCCTCGGCGAGCAGCACATCGCCGTCTTGGAGCCCGTATTTGGTCTGCTCCGCGGGACTGAAGTTCATTGAGTGGAGGGCACCCGCGACGTTACCGCTCCCCAGGTTGCCCGACCTCACGTATGGAATGACATGGTCACCGACGCTCTGTCGAGCCGATTTCTGGCGGCCAAGGAGCATATCGAACTTCTCGGATGCGGTCACAGATGGAAGGTCGGCGAGTCCTGCAAAAAGCGTTGTGCGCATCTGCGTCGAAGCAGCATTCGACCGTTCAGCCTCTTCCTCCGCCGCCTCGATCGCATCGTCGACGGCCGCGATCAGGTCCACGACCCGCCGCTGGTCGGCGAGGGGTGGGAGCGAGAGGGGGAATGTCGACATGACCTTGGCGCTGGTGCGTGGCATTCGCGTGCCATTTGATCTGGCGTTCGCGTAGTCGACCGACTCGTCCGAACGTAAGACAAGGGCGAGGTAGTCCTGCACCATCACCCGAGGATCGTTTGAGCGCCACACCAGCACCTCGGTACTGCAAAGTGCTGCTTCCTGTACAACAGCGACCTTGTTCAGGTACGGTCTCAACTTGCTGAAGAGGACATCGCCCGGGTACACGAGAATCCCGGATCCCTCCATCGCTGCAGATCGTGCGCCGCGCGTGATCTTTGGTGACCCGCTGTCGAAGTGCTCGAGCCCGATATAAGGAAGATCGACGCTCTTCGTCGATACTGAGGACGATGTGACTGATGCCACATCCCCAAGCCGCACCTGCCGCCACCCGTCACGCATCGTCATCCACCGCCAGCGAGTTGAGGAGCTCCTGCCGATAGGCCGACAGGCGCTTGGAGCCGGCATCCTTCTCGACTGCCCAGAAGTCCCAGCCGTTGGCGTTGCCGCCCTTCACAGCCGCCGCGGCGGCCGACGGGAACGCGAACGACTGTCCGTCGAACTCGATCGTGCCGTCGGCTCTCAGTTGCGCCGTTGCCGGCCACACGGTGTTGACAGAGACGAGCTGCTCAGCCCCGGTGAGCAGGCCAGCCGCGATGATCTTTGCAAGCGTCACGTCGTAGCGAGCTCGCGTCTTATTGTCGCGGGGAAACTGCGTGCTCAGCTCCTCGACGCTGGAGGGGTCGTAGCCGATCAGCCTGAGCACGCGCGAGATCGGGTCGCGGAACGACTCGAGGATGCGGATGTCGTAGGGCGGGACAGTCTTGTCGCCTGGGCGATTCTGGTTGTGCAGGCGGGCCCGTTGCGCGGCGGAGAACAGCTCGAACAGGTCGCCCTCAAGCCACCCCACGTGCGCCGAGCTGAGCCCGGAGTGGTTGTCGCGGCGGATCAGGAGTGCCTTCGACCACCGTCGACTGCGCTCGTGCTCCATGAGCCGGGAGCGGATGCCGCCGGGCGCTTTCCCGACGTACACGCCGTAGCTCCCGTCCGCATCGTGCACGTCCAGCAGCAGGTACACGCCCGCGGCGTCCCAGGCGGTACCCAACTTCGAGATCGAGTTCTTCTCCGCTACGGCCATGTGCAGGGTCACTGACTGGTCGTAGATCTCAATGGGTACACCTGGTTCATCCGGCAGCAGCACGGTGAACGGCAACCGTTCCTCACGCATCGAAGCCCGCCTCCTTCAGCCGCACGTCCAACGCCGCGCGTGCCGTGTCGAGAGCTTCCTGCGCCTCGCGTAGGGCAGCAAGTGCCGCATCGACGTCAGCTTCGGCTCGGGTCTCCGTCTGGATGTACCGGCCGATGTTGAGGTCGTAGCCGTTCTCGCGGATCTTGTCGCGCTCGACGAGCTTGAGTGCGAGCCCGCCCTCGCCGTCGATGTCGTCGCTGTGCTTGTAGGCAGCGTCGATGGCTTCGACGTCGTCGTCGCCGAGTGTGTTCTGGTTCTTGCCGGGCTTGAACCGGGCACGTGCGTCGACGAACAGCACCTGGTGCTCGCGCTCCAGGCTCTTGCGCGCCCGGAAGATCAGCAGGCTCACCGGGATCGAGGTCGAGTAGAACAGGTTGTTGGGCAGGCCGATGACGGCTTCAAGCTTGTCGTTCTCTATGACCCACTGGCGCATCTCAGCTTCGCGGCCGCCGCGGAACAGCACACCGTGCGGCATGACGACGCCGACACGTCCCGTGTGCTCGTCCATCACGGAGAGCATGTGCTGGATCCATGCCCAGTCGCCGTTCTTCGCAGGGGGCACGATGCCGCCCAATGCTCTCTTGTGGGGGTCCTTCGCCCATGTCTGTGACGGCCAGTTGTCCAGCGAGAACGGAGGGTTCGCGATCACCACATTGAACTTGCGCAGCCGGCCGGCCTCGTCCAGGAGCTTGGGCTCGCGGAACGTGTCGCCGCGCTTGATCTCGAAGTCCTCTACACCATGCAGGTACAAGTTCATCCGGGCGATGCCCGCCGTGGTCAAGTTCTGCTCCTGTCCGTACAGGAACAGCGACCGGGGATTCGCGCCCGCCAGCTTGACGGCTTCCACTGTCTCCACGAGCATCCCCGCCGAGCCGCAGGCAGGATCACACACGGAGTCGCCCGGCTGCGGGTCGAGGATCTTCACCAGCAGGTGCACGACAGGCCTGGGAGTGAAGAACTCGCCGGCCTTCTTGCCGGAGGCCTCGGCGAACTCCCGCAGTAGGTACTCGTATGCCGAGCCGAGCATGTCGCCGGAGACGTGCGCGGGGTCGAGGGTGAGCTTGTCGAACACCTGTATGAGCGATCGCAGCGCTTGGAGGGGTATGCGCTCTGTGTTGGCCCAGTTCACGTCCCCGAACACGCCGGCTAGCTTCCCGGGGTTCGCTTCCTGGATCGCGACCAGCGCACGGTTGAGCACCGCGCCGGTGTTCTTGGTGACCTCGTAGGTGTCGTCCCAGTGTGAGCCGTCGGGGATTACGAACGTCTGGTAGTCCTCGTCCTCGAGCTCCTGCGACCAGTCGTCGCCGAGGTCATCGACCGCCTGCTCATGGTGGTAGTCGTAGACGTCGCTGATCCACTTGTAGAAGAGCACCGGGAACACGTACGCCTTGAAATCGCCGGGGTCCACCGGGCCACGCAGAGCGTTGGCCGCAGCCCACAGCGACTGCTCGAGTTCACGCTGCGTGAGATGGTCGGGATTGGCGGGGGCGAGCGTCATCGGATCTCCTTGTCACGTGTGCGGGCGCCGGGTGAGCCACTCACCACACAGGATTACCGTATCGGTAGGCGCGCACACGTGGGGTGCAGAGCCGCACTACCGATGGGGCGAGTGTTTACTCAAGCGGACTGCGTGCCAGAACGAACCAAACGCCGACATCTAGTAGCGTGGCTGGCGACCAGGTCGCTCGACAAGTCCCAGGACTATTGGCGAATACGCCTGCCCAATCTCCACCATTTCGCCTTGGTAAGGACGCCATGAGACAGATCCCGGTTCGGTTCTATTCCTTGCACATCCACTCCGGTGGAGAGGCCGTAGACTACCAACTGTTTTTTCACGCAATGCAACAGTCAATTCGCAGTGAGGTTGCTGTCGCCACCGATTACACAGTTGTTCTGGATGAAGCCCGGTTGACAGACGCCACGACTATCGAGCTCGTGTTCTTCGGTGGCGATCAAAACGGTCAGACCATATATTATGACCGCTCCGAAGGTGCGCCCATTGTCGAGGCCGCGTCGCCCACCCGCTGGTCCGCGAAACCCACCCGAGCCGTGATAAGCGCGAACGACAGTGGTCGCATAGTTGCGCTTGAAAGCGGACGGGGCGGCGTCACTCCCCTCCTACTCGAGCGATTCTTCGAGCGAGTACCGCTCGTCGGATTCTCAGACCGCCGGGTCGAGATTACACCGCTCGCCTCGAAGTCATTCCTCACCGAAATCGACGCGTTCGTGCGCATACGCGTCGCCGCCGTTGAGGTGGCACGCCCAAACTACGACTGGGCCGACCATGCGAATAGGCTATACGAACTCGCGGACGAGTCGAACGCGGCGACGTCGACTGCGGAGGTCAAGGCGGCTCGTGGTGAGTCACTCGATAAGGCGGCTGGATTGGTTGCAGTTATTCGTGATGTGGCCGAGTCTCCGAATCCCAGCATCAGGAACGCGCGGGTCACAGGACGCAAACCCGGCGACACCGCCGAGCAGACCGTCACGCTATCGAAGCACCAGGAACGCTCATTGGTTGCGCTAGACCAGACAATGCCACTAGACGCCCAAACGTCCGGCCTCCTCGACGCGTTTCGTAATCTGATTGCAAGAGTACGAAACAGACACGTCAGCGATCATGACTAGACCCAAGAGGAGTGGGTTCTGGGCACGTTGGATTAGACCACGGTGCCGTGAACTCATTCTCGAGGACTGGACATTCTGGATCAGCATCGTCGTTGGTGCAGTCACGGCCCTCTTGCCGCTCGCGACCCCCTTTCGCCTAGCCCACGGCGTATCGATCGAATCCCTGGCGATTGCTGTCGTCACGTTTGCGGCTATCAGACTTGGTGTGTCAGTGGCACTCGGCGCACTGGTCGTAACTTTCCCGTCGGGGAGGTTGCGCAAGGCCATGCAGTCCCCAAGTTCAGACTCCCCGTCCACTCCATATGCGGACCTCGCCTTTGTTGCGTTCTGGGCGGGAGTATCAAACCTTCTCGCGGCAGCCGCAGCCCTGGCTGCGCTCGTTGGTGCAGGGCCACTCAGAATCCTCGTGGATGACAACCTGGCGCCGGCGATCACGAGCGCCATGCTGTGCGCCACCGCTATATACGCGTTGCTCCAAATGTTGGCTGCGCTCGTCGCTCTCTTGGAGACCGCTGGGCTAAGCGAACGCTTCGACCGAAAGTAGTGCGAGTTCCCGGTGAAGTCGGTCCACGAACTCAGGGCGGTCGCCGCGCATAACCCGCGCATGACCACTCGCCGCCGCTTCGCTGCAGCCTTCGCCTCCACCGCGCTCCCTCGCAGCTCTCACAACCTGCGTGCCCTCCATCCCCACCACCGAGATCCAGACGCTCCTCACGCCCACCAGCGACGGCTGGGTCCGCCCCAACTGCCACTTCGACGGCTAGAGCAATGGCCTGCCGGTGGCCCGCAGCATCTCTGTCGAGCGCATCGTCGCAGTGGACGGCGAGGATCACGCCAACGTCATGCCGGCGCAGACCGCGTGGCTGGCACGCGTCCACTTCGTCGATGTCACGGAGCGCGAGGGAACGGCATTCGTCGCCGTAGCGCGCGATGAGGATGGCGAGCTCTGTGTGGCGACTGCCGGCGACGCTGAGTACACCGACGACGACGTCAAGCGGCTGGTGCGACGAGTGCGAGCCGCGTAAGCCCGGCCGGCACTCACCCAGAACGCATCCAGTAGCTGGGACGTGGTCTCAGGGACCTCCTTGCTCATATGCGCATAGTGTCGCCTTGTGGTGCTCTCGTTCGCATGACCACCAAGCATCGCGGCGGCTGTCGACCCACCGCCGAGTGCGTCGGTGTTCGCTACGAGGGTCAGTGCGGACCTGCGCATGAGGTGCGACGTCGTCTCGGATGCTGGGATGCCGAGCCGTTCGAGCACCTCAGGCCTGGCGGCCCGGAACGCCCGCAGACGCTTGGCCATCCGGTCCTGCGTAGTGTGACCGCCGGAGCGGTTCCGGAACACCGCAGTCGTCGCGGCAGAATCGGCGCCGTCGAGTCGGCGCTCCAGAACCTCGCGGACCCGAGCTGTCATGGGCACGGTGCGCGCCCCGCGCGGGCCGGTCTTGGTGTGCTCCTGACGGATGGTCCCCTGCCCTTTGACGAACACCAGGGTCGACCGAATATGTACGCGCCTGTTTTCAAAATCCAGGTCGCGACGTTCCAGCGCGAGCGCCTCGCCAATTCGCGCTCCAGTTCCGACGCAGACACTGAGCAGGTCCGCCAGTGCTCGTGCATCAGAACGCACTCCCCCGCGATTCTTGGGTTCCGCAGGCTTGCCGGCCCACTCCTCAATCGCCTGGATGAGCTCATGGAACTGCTCGGGTGTCAGGGCGCTCGCTCGAGTTTTCTGTGCCGGCAACGGCGACGTATCCCGAACCGGGTTCGACACGAGAGCTCCGCGCCGGACCGCGACACCACATACGAGGCGCAACGTGCCTTTGAGTGCATGAGCTGCTGCAGAGCCCTCGCGAGCCAGAGCGCCATGGAGAAAATCCTCGACGAAACCCGGGCGGAGGTCAGCGAGTCGGACTGCACCCATCGCCCGCACCAGCCGCCGGCCGGAGACCTCGTGCGTCTGGACGGTCTGTGGAGTGACCCGATTGCCCACACGGACGCCCTCCAGCCACACCTCGACCGCCTCGGCGACGGTGCTCGTTTCGGTCAGCCGTTCTCCGCGCCCAATGGCGACAATCTGACGAGCCTGGCGTTCAAGCTCCAGCCTGGCCTCATCCTCCGTCGCTCCAACCGCGCGCAGGTCGTGCCACACGCCTGCGAGGTCGCGCATCCCGGCCGTCGCGGTGACTCGGCCAGGCGTGCGTTCACGAAACCGGACGACGCCAATATCCCCGGGCGCGAGTTGCTTGCGCGCCATCAGGCAGCCCGCCCGTCGAGCCACTCCAGGAGTTCGTCGCGGCGATAGACGATGCGATGGCCGCCCACGCGGACGTAATGCGGTGCGAACGCGACGCCACGGCGGCCCCAATCCTCCATCGTGCGAGGAGAGACGCGGAGGAGGGCAGCAGCCTCCGGGGTAGTGAGGAGTTCCGGGACCGACCCACGGTGCTCATCGGTAGCTGTCGTGATCATGCCGTGTCTATGCGCGGTCCACGGTGCTGGCCCGTAGACGACCGGCATGGACGCCGCCCAGACACCCTCCCGACGCATCAGCCCGATGGTTTTTCGGACATATTTCGGACATGAGCGCCGATTTGGAGCGGAAATGTTGCCGCTTACCAAGGGAGAATGGCTGGTCAGGTGCTGTTTCCTAGTGCCCCCACTGGGATTCGAACCCAGACTGAAGCGATTTTAAGTCGCCTGCCTCTGCCTTTGGGCTATGGGGGCGTGCCGCGCCCTCAGACGGGGCACGGATGCTGCCGTCAGCCTACCCGGCAGACGCAGAACGCCCGCGCCCCAAACGGGCGCGGGCGTTCATGCGAAGCATCAGGCGCTGGCCTGGACCTTGCTTTCGACGGGCTTGTTGCCCGCACCGGCGGCATCCTTCTTCGGAGCGGCCTCGGTCGGCTGCGGCGAACGCGGACGCGCGGCGAACTGCTCGAAGACGGCGCGCGGCGTCTGCACTGCCTCGAGGCTGACGATGTCGCGACCGAGCCAGAAGTTGTTCCACCAGCCCCAGAGCACGCGCCACTTGCGCTCCCATGACGGCATCGCCAGGCCGTGGTAGCCGCGGTGTGCGACCCAGGCCACGAATCCCTTGAGGGCGAGCTTGCCCGACTGGAACACGCCGCTGTACAGGCCCAGACCCGCGACGGCGCCGAGGTTCTTGTGGACGTACTCCTTCGGCTGCTCACCGCGCAGCACGGCGACGAGGTTCTTCGCGAGAAGCTTCGCCTGGCGCACCGCGTGCTGGGCGTTGGGCACGCAGTAGCCGCCCACACCACCGCCGGTCAGATCGGGCACGGCCGACACGTCGCCGGCAGCCCAGGCGCCCTCGACGAATTCCTCGGGGGTGCCCACGCGCAGGTCTGCACGGGTACGGATACGCCCGCGCTCTTCGACGGGAAGGTCGCCGCCGCGTACCACGGTCGGGTTGGCCATGACACCGGCGGTCCACACGATCAGGTCGGTCGGGTAGACCTCACCCGTCGAGACCTCGACGTTGCCGTCGACCGCGCTGGTGACCTGCGTGTCGAGGTGCACATAGGCACCGCGCTTGGCGAGGGTCTTCAGCACCCACTCGCTGGTGGGCAGCGACACCTCGGGCATGATCCGGCCCATCGCCTCGATCAGGTGGAAGTGCGTGTCGTCGAAGGTCAACTGCGGATAGCTCTTGAGCAGAGCGGATGCCAGAGAGCGAAGTTCGGCGAACGCCTCGATGCCGGCGAACCCGCCGCCGACGACCACCACGGTCAGAAGGCGGTCGCGCTCGGGACCGGCCGGCAGCGCGGCGGCACGGTCGAAGTTCGAGATGAGCTTGTCGCGCACCGCGACAGCCTCTTCGATCGACTTCAGCCCGATCGCGTTGTCGGCGATGCCGGGGATCGGGAAGGTGCGCGAGACGGCACCGGCGGTCACGACGATCTGGTCGTATTCGTGCTGCCAGGTGCTTCCGTCAGGGCCGGTGATGGTGGCGGTCTTGTGCGCGTGGTCGATGCCGGTGATCTTCGCGTTGATCACGGTCGTGCGCTTGAGGTGCCGGCGGTGCGAGACGACAGCGTGGCGCGGCTCGATCGAGCCGGCGGCCACCTCGGGAAGGAAGGGCTGGTAGGTCATGTACGGCAACGGGTCGACCATGGTGACCTCTGCCTCGCCCTTGCGCAGATGCTTCTCGAGCTTCCAGGCGGTGTAGAAGCCGGCGTACCCACCGCCGACGATGAGGATCCGGGGCACAGTGGTCGCGGCGGTGTTCACGGTGTGGAGAACTCCTAGAGATTCTTGCGGCGAGGCGTGCGTGAAGAGCGCGCCGAACGGATACGTCTGGCAGCAACGGTGACGCCCAGCCCCACCAGTATAGCGGGCACCGTGACCGCGATGAGCGGGAGGCTGCCGTAGAGCACCCGATCGCGATCCGGCAGCAGTACCGAGGCCGGCGTCGAGACCGGATCGGCGCGCGGCAGCGGAGGCACTTCGACGGGCTTGGACGTCGGCGTGGGTGCCTTCTCGACCGGAGCACGCCGGTACAGACGAATCCATTCCTTCAGATCGCCCATCGGGTTGGTCGAGACCCGCGCCACCTTGTCGGACACCGCAGCCTCGGCATCCACGAGACCGTAGCCGTACAGCGGACTGGGGGTGTGGGTCATCCCCTTCGCCGGGCGTGCGGTCTTGATGATCCGCTCGATGACGTTGTCGGCATCCAGTTCTGGGTGCGCCGCGCGCACCAGCGCCACCACGCCCGACACGATGGGCGCGGCGCCGCTGGTGCCCTTCCAGATGACCGGCTCACCATCGGCTGAGATACCCAGCAGCTTCTCGCTGGGAGCTGCCACACCGATGGTGATGCCCTGAGTGGATGCCTCGACGCTGGCCTTTCCGCTCGGGTCGACACCGGCGACGGTCAGAACACCGGGGATGGTGGCCGGAGCGCCCACGATTCCGGTGCCGCTGCCGCGGTTGCCCGCGGCGACGACCACCACGACATCGTGGTTGAACGCGTACAGGAAGGCGTCGTCCCAGCTCTGATCCCAGTCGAGGGTGTTCGTCGTGAACGACAAGTTGATGACCTTGGCACCGTGGTCGACCGCCCAGCGCATCGCATTCACTATCTGCTCGTCGAAGGGCACCCGTGCGCTCGAGCCCTCGAAGCCGATCGAGATCGAGAGCAGATCCGCCTCGGGGGCGACCCCGATCATGTCTTCACCCTCGTCGGCATCGCGCGCGGCCGCCAGCGATGCGACCCAGCTGCCGTGATTCGCATCGATGGCGCCGACGGCCGTGCGTCCGTCGGACGACCCGGCTCCCGACACATCGGTGCCGTCGGTCACCGCCGGATCGAGTTCGGGCGCATGCCCCACACCGGTGTCGATGATGGCGATCTTCACGCCTTTGCCCTTGGTGACCTTCCACGCATCCGTGATGCCGTAGTCGTTGAGCCAGTACTCCTGCGCGCGCAGGCTGTCTTGATCGGCGGCGGGGTCGGGATCGGGGGTTGCGGATGCCGCGGTGCAGGCGAGCACGGCGATGGCACCGGCCAGCGCCACGCCCAGAAGGCGGCGGATCATGCCGCTCCCCCGTCGGCGACGACATCGTCCAGCAACGGTCCGGGCTCAGCACAGGCGCACTGACGTGGTGTCCACCGCGAACGCTCCAGCGCGGCATCGCCGATCGGGTTCACGCCCGCACCGGCGGCCAGCGCGTGCGCCGCCAGCGCATGCAGGCACTTCACGCGCGCGGGCATGCCGCCCGCCGAGATGCCGGCGATCTCTGCCACCTCGCCGAACTGCGCGCGGTCGGCGAGGTACGCCTCATGCGCACGCTGGTACGCGGCCTGCAACTCGGCATCGTCGGCCAGCGCGTCTTGCAGCTCGCGCATCACATGGTCGGCTTCCAGCCGCGACATCTCTGCGGTGGCCGCCGGATGCGTCAGGTAGTACAGCGTCGGGAACGGCGTGCCGTCGGGCAGCCGAGGGGCGGTCGCTGCGACGGTGGGGTTTCCGCACACGCAGCGTGCGGCGATTCCGATGACACCCCGGGCAGGGCGGCCCAACTGCGCGCGCAGAACGGCGAGGTCGGCGTCGCTGACAGGGGCGAACGGCGGGGTGGTCACAGTGACCAGGCTATCGGGGCCGTCCGAAAAACCGCTGGGTCACCGTGACGGGGTGGGGCTGGACGACGAGCTCGAGGTGGGGGCCGGCGTCGGCGTCGAATCGCCTGCGGCCGGCACCGCCGTCTTGGCGAGACCTGCCTGGGCAACCGATCTCACGAGCTGCGACATCCAATCGGTGTGCGCGGCCTCGACCTCATCACTGACCGGCGCCTTCTCTTGCGGAATGTCGGTGTCGGGCAGATCGTCGTCGACGAGATAGACCACCTCGCCGGGGTTGGTGAAGTAGAGCCGCTCGCGCGCCTGCGTGGTGATGTAGGCGGGGTCGTCCCAGCGCGCGCGCTGACGCTCGAGCGCGTCGATCTCGTTCTGTGTGACGCGCACGGACTGCTGCAGTGCGGCGATCTGCTGACGCTGGCCGACGTAGGTGCTCACCGTGGGAACGAGCACGAACACCGCGATGACTACCAGGCCCAGCATGATCGCGGTGAAGCCCGAGAGACGGGATCCTGCCAGCCACGCACGCACATCGACGGGACGATGCGTCGGGGAGGCGGCACTGCCCCGCTGCGCATCAGTGCGCGAAGCGGGCTTGGGGGGAACGGAAGAAGGGGGAGTCGGCCTCTTGACCATGACTCCCCCTCTCCTACGCCGTGACGGCGTCAGCCCTTGTAGCGCGGGAAGGCCGCGCGGCCGATGAACTCCGCCGCGTCGCCCAGCTCCTCTTCGATGCGCAGAAGCTGATTGTATTTCGCGACGCGCTCGCTGCGGGCGGGCGCGCCGGACTTGATCTGACCCGAGTTCACCGCGACGACCAGGTCGGCGATCGTGGTGTCTTCGGTCTCGCCCGAGCGGTGCGAGAACATCGTCGTGTATCCCGAGCGGTGCGCGAGCTCGACGGCGTCGAGGGTCTCGGAAAGCGTGCCGATCTGGTTGACCTTGACCAGCAGCGAGTTCGCCACGCCGAGGTCGATGCCCTTGGCGAGGCGCTCGGGGTTCGTGACGAACAGGTCGTCGCCGACCAACTGCACCTGGGTGCCGATCTTGTCGGTAAGGGCCTTCCAGGCGTCCCAGTCGTCTTCGGCCAGGGCGTCTTCGATCGTGACGATCGGGTAGTCGTTCACCAGGCCGGCGAAGTAGTCGGTGAGCTTCTCGGCCGTCCACGGCTTGCCCTCGACGGTGTAGACACCGTCTGCGAAGAACTCGGTGGCGGCGACGTCGAGTCCCACGGCGATGTCGGAGCCGGGTGTGAAGCCGGCCTTCTCGATCGCCTTCACGAGAAAGTCGAGGCCCTCGCGGTTGCTGGGCAGATCGGGGGCGAAGCCGCCCTCGTCGCCGAGACCGGTCGCATAACCGGCAGCCTGAAGCTCGCCCTTGAGAACGTGGTAGGTCTCGGCACCCCAGCGCAGCGACTCCGCGAAGTTCGACGCGCCGATGGGAGCGAGGAAGAACTCCTGAAAGTCGATGCCGTTGTCAGCGTGCTCGCCGCCGTTGATGACGTTGAACAGCGGAATCGGCAGGACGTGCGCGTTCGGTCCGCCCAGGTATCGGAACAGCGGCAGATCGGCGCTGTCGGCGGCGGCCTTGGCCACGGCCAGACTCACACCGAGAATCGCGTTCGCACCGGTGCGCGACTTGTTCTCGGTGCCGTCGGTGTCGATGAGGATCTCGTCGATGACGCGCTGGTCCGCGGCATCCACTCCTTCGATGGCCGGGCCGAGCTCGTCGACGACCGCGGCGACGGCCTTGAGCACGCCCTTGCCGCTGTAGCGGCTCTTGTCGCCGTCGCGCAGCTCGTATGCCTCGAAGGCGCCGGTCGATGCACCCGAGGGGACGGCCGCCCGCTGGACGATGCCGTCGTCGAGGAGCACCTCCACCTCGACGGTCGGGTTGCCGCGCGAGTCCAGGATCTCGCGCGCGTTGACTGCCTCGATAAGTGCCACAGTGACTCCTTGAGTGGTGGGCGGAAGTTCTCGGAGCGACATCGGTCCGGCCACGAGTCTACTCAGCCCGGCATGCCCTCCTGTGCGCTGAGCTTTTCGACGATGGCGGCAACGCGTCGCTCGCGCGTGGCCTGCTGCTTCGCCTCGGTCACCGCGCGCACGTGCTCCTTGCGGTACGTGTAAGCGAGAGCATCGAACCGGGCACGCACCCCGGGGGCGGCGTCCAGAGCGGCCGCCAGATCGTCGGGAATCTCGACCTCGCGCTCGCCGGTATCAAGTTCGATCACGGCGTCGACGGTGTCGGAGATCTCGACGCCGAGTTCGCCGCGCGCCGCCTTCGACATGCCGATGAGATTCTTACCTCCCATGACACCCAGGCGCAGCGAGGCGGTGTGCGCACCGATCGTCACCCGCACAGCTGCACGTTTGCCGCCACCGAGCTCATCGACCTGGGCGTCGGTCAGGACGATCGCCGCCGCGGGGCCCTGCGGCTCGAGAACGGTGCGGATCTGCAGACTCATAAGCCGATCATGCCCGATTCCGCGGCGGCTGTCACCGTCTTCTCACCCGCGCGCGGTTGTCGGCGAAACTGCCCGGTGAGAACGAGCACGACCACGACCACGGCCAACACCGCCCACGAGATGACGCCCAGCGGACCCACGATCGCAAGATCCGGCTGCTCCCCTGCGGCGCGCAGCAAGAGCACCAGCCCGCCCACCGCATTCAACGAGCCGTGCGCGAGCACGGCCGGCCACACCGAGGCACTGCGCAGACGCATCCACCCCAGCAGAACGCCCCACGCGACGCATCCGCCGATCATGAACAGCACCCCGGTGATGTCGGTGCGTCCGAAGTCGTATCCCAAGAGAATGATCGGCGCATGCCAGATCCCCCACGCCACACCCGTGATCAGCAGGGCCGGCCACGTGCCCAGCGGCCGCAACGCCGGCAGCAGCCACCCGCGCCAGCCGAGCTCCTCCCCCGTGGTCAGCACGCTGTTTATCAGCGCACCGCCAGGGATCAGCAGCAGCTGCACCGCGACCAGCAGTGCCATCGGCGGCAGTTGAGCACCGGGCGATGTCGCCTGCACCTGCTCGGCGAAGCCCGAGAAGTCGACCAGATCCAGCTGCACGAGGCCCAGCGCCCCCGCGATGAGCGTCACCGCGACCACCACGACGATCGGCGCGAACAGCGCGATCAGCAGTATCCCGATGAACCGACGCACCGGGCGCAAGGGCCACATCCCGAGAAAGCGCAGCCGGTTCTCGCGCGGCGCGCGCATCACGAAGACGGCGACGAGCATCGCCAGGGTGGGCGTGAGCATCATTGCGGGCAGCAGCAGACCCGCCCACGGCGAGGCCAGACCGTCGCCCGAGAGCCACAGCGGCAGGGCGACGACCCACCCGAGTCCGAGGGCGACGACGAGATAGACGATCACCGCCGGCCACGCGACTCGCACCCGGTCATTCTGCGCAACATCGGTCATCTCGACCCCTCTCGATCGCGGCCGGATGCCGCATCCGCACACACCGCAGACAGCAGCGCGGCACCGGTGGCGGCGTCATCGACCGTGACGACGAAGGTGCGACCGTTCGTACGGGTGACCTCCAGCGCGTCGCCTGCCCGCAGCACGACACCGAACCGACCGTCGGTCGACAGTCGCACACCCCATCCACCGAACTCGGCGAACGGATGCACGTTCGTCGCACGCACCGAGCGCACCTCGTCGGGCCGGATGCGAAAGCGCGGCCATCCCGCCGTCGACCGCACGAGCAGCCCGTCTGAGCCCACCCGCACACGAAAGGTGAGCATCGTCAGCATGGCCGCGACGAGTGCGACGTTGACGATCGCCACAATCCACCAGGCCGGTACCTCCAGCGCCAGCATCACGACCGTCATCACGATCAGAACTCCTGTCAGAGACCCCAGCGTGACGATGCCCGCCCGCGCGGTGGTGGCCGTCGCCACCCATGCCGCCCGTTCCCCGGGCCCCAGCGGCAGAGGCACGGCATCTTGCCTCGTCAGCTCTGCAGGCACGACGGCGGGCTGCAGGAACCAGGCTGCGACGCCCAACACGACGGCGACGCCGAATCCGGCGAACATCCAACCCATGACATCCGGCGCGTCCGCCGCATCGGCGAGCCCGCGCTGCACCCCTACGCTGGCGAGCATCATGACGGCGAACATCCCGGCGATGGCGAGGTTCATCGCACCCAGCAGACGCGCAGTCGGCGACCACTGCGGCCCGTCCGGGTCGCGCGGCGGCAGCCGGTGCGCGTACAGCGCCATCACCGACATCCCGGCGATCAAGACGAGCGGCAGCCCGACGCCGAAGAGCAGATAGGTCCATGCCGGCCCGAAACCGTCGGGCCCGCCGCCGCCCGACCAATGCGTCGCCGCCGGGTCAGGCAGCTGCGGTAGCCAGACGGCGATGACGATCGCCGACAGCAGCGTGACCGCCGTGGGCGCCAGGACACCGACCCAGAGGAAGGCATGGCGGGCACGGCGGACATCGGGATTCATACAGTGGTCTCCTTCACAAGGGCGGCGAGAGTGGCAGAGGACAGTCCGAGGGTGGCCCCGCGAACGACGAGGTCGTGGATCTCGTCGGCCAGCGCGGCCAGGCGGGTGGCGGCGTCTGTCACCACGACTCCGCGGCCGCGGCGCATATCGACGAGTCCTTCGTCACGCAGCATCTGATACGCGCGCAGCACCGTGTGCACATTGATGCCGAGCGATTCGGCGACGTCGCGGGCGGGTGGCAGGCGGTCACCGGCAGACAGCCGCCCGGCGGCGATGTCGGTGCGCACCGACGCGGCGACCTGGTCGAACAGCGCCACACCGTTGACGGGATCGATGCGGAAGAGCACATAGTTATTCTAGGGTAACTAGAACAATATGGGAAAGACAGCCCGCGCTTGTTCCTACGGCACAGTCGATGTCGCGCGCGTGCGACGGATTTGGCACGCTGGTGCCCATGCGCATCACTCCCCGCCGGCTGGCCCTGGGCATGAGTCTGTGGATCCCCAATCTTTTCAGCGGCATCCGCGTGAAGCGGTATGCCGACGACTGGACCAGCGCAACGGTCGAACTGCACGTCAACGTCTTCACGCGCAACTACGTCAAGACAGCGTTCGGCGGATCCATGTCGGCGATGACCGATCCCTACTTCTTCATGCTCGTCATGCATCAGCTCGGCCGCGACTATGTGATCTGGGACACCCGAGGCGAGATCGAGTTTCGCAAGCCGGGTCGTGGCGTTCTCACGGCCCACTTCGAGGTGCCGGCCACCAAGGCACAAGAACTGCGCGAGCGCGCACGGGGCGGCGCGAAGGTCTTGGAATGGTTCGAGACCGACATCACGGATGCCGCCGGCGACGTGGTCGCGCATGTACGACGCGAGGTCTACGTGCGTGAGAAGCGGCGGGTCACGCAGAGTTCGACACCTGCCTGATCACGCTGCGCCGGCAGTCTTCTGGATCGGCAGTCCGGTGTCGCGCACGAGGTACACCCATGGAAACGCGCGGCACCCCACCTGCCAGCCCTCCGCGCGCTCAGCGGCCCCCGACGCGCGCCAGAGAACCCGCCGATGCTGCCACTGGGTCTCGCCGCGAACCATGCGGTGTGAGAGCAGCCCCGCTTCGACGGTGTGCCAGCCGGCGCGACCGGCGATCTCCAGCTCACGCATCTCGTCGAACGCTGTGACCGGGCCGAGCCAGCGTTCGGTCTCGTTCTCGAACTCGTCGATGGCCGCACCGAACCGCTGTTGCGCGGCCTGACGCGTCATGCCGAGCTGCTTGCCGATGCGCGCCCAACTCACGCCGCCCGCGCGAGCGGCGATGACCGACGCGTGCAGCATGTCACGCGCTTCACCCTCGGCGCGGGCGCTGGCCGCGATGATGGCGAGATGCGCGGGGGCGTCGAGGGCATCGCCGTCGCCGACCCCGGCCGCCTCGAGCACCACTCGGCCGACCGCTTCGGCGAGTTCGGTCATCGCCTGACTTCTTCGCCGGGCAGCCAGCGCGCGGATGATCCTTGCCGACGCAGCCCGTTCATCCACCCCCAGAAGTAGGCGCCGACGAGCATGGTGCCGATCCCGGCACCGAGGGCGAGACCGCCCGCGAATCCGTGCCAGTCGAACCCGGCCGAAAGCACGACGACGATCAGACCGACCGCCACGAGACAGATGGCCAGGGCGACGACTCCCCGCGAGAGGCGAGTAGTAGGTGTTCGTGAAGTCCTCATACCGTCAACCTACGCTTGACAGGCGAACCCGTCAAGGAGAAGTTGACATGGCCGTTCGAGATCAGCCCAGCGGCTTCGTCTCCAGGTCGGTCTGTCCCGCGGCCACCGTCGCGAACGCCGTGTACCCATCGGCACGGGCGCGCTCCAGCAGCGCCTTGAGGTTCTTGGTGCGCGTCTCGAGCCGAACACGCCCGCCCGCTGCCACCAGGCGAGCCTTGTGCGCGGCCAGTTCGGCGACGGGCACATCGCGTTCGTGCACCACCACGACGGCCTCGGCCGCGGCATCCTCACCCTGCTCGACCAAGTCGACGATGCGCTCGAAACCGATGGAGAACCCGACGGCGGGCACATCCTGCCCCAGGAAGCGACCGATCATGCCGTCGTAGCGCCCGCCACCGCCCAGCGAATACGAGACGCTCGGGTGCGACAGTTCGAAGATCGTGCCGGTGTAGTAGCCCATGCCGCGCACCAGGAACGGGTCGAAGACCAGCGGCACTCCCCCGAACTCGGTCTCGTGCGAGCGCGCGGCGGCCACGGCCGCACCGATGCCGACAAGGTGGGCGACGACCTCGTCGGGCGCTCCCTCGGGCAGTGCTTTGCGGATCTGCCGCTCGCCGAACGGCACAAACTCGAGCGTCTGCGGGCGTCGCAGGAACGCCTCGAATGCATCCACGGCAGTCGCGGCAGCACCCCGCTCGCGCAGCTCTGCGCCCACACCGTCAGGCCCGATCTTGTCGAGCTTGTCGATCGTGATGAGCACACCAGGTCGCTCGTCGGCGCCGAACCCGAAATGCTCGAGCATCCAGTCCAGCAGCCGCCGGTCGTTGATGCGGATGCCGCCGCCCTCGAGTCCGAGCGCGTCGAGAGTATCGAGCGTCGCCACGGCCAGCTCTGCCTCGGCACGGGCCGATCCGTCACCGATGATGTCGATGTCACACTGCATGAACTGGCGGTAGCGGCCCTTCTGCGGGCGTTCGGCACGCCACACCGGCGCGATCTGAATCGAACGGAACACTCCCGGCAACTCGCCCCGGTGGCTCGCATAGAAGCGTGCGAGCGGAACCGTCAGGTCGTAGCGCAGGCCGAGGTCGGTCAGTGCCGCGGGGTCTTCGGCGGCGGCGCGAATGGCATCGGCGTCCAGACCGCGTCGCAGCACGTTGTAGGCGAGCTTCTCGTTGTCACCGCCGATGCCGGCATGCAGCCGGCCGTAGTCCTCCATCACCGGCGTCTCGATCTCGTCGAAACCGTGCGCCCGATAGCGCTGACGGATGACGGCGAGCACGCGCTCGCGGCGGGCCTTGTCGGCGGGGAGGAAGTCGCGCATGCCGCGCGGCGGATTCACGGAGGGCACGACGGCTATTCTTCCAGGTCGCCTCGACCCGTTGCGACGCGGGTGGATGCCTCGGCCGCGCGTATCTCGTCTTCGAGACGCCGCAGCCGCTCGCGCAGTGCCCGTTCGGCGTCCCACCCGTTCCCGCGGGCGTGGGCGACCAGCGCCAGCAGTTCGTCGCCGAGCTCAGCCTCGGTCGCGGGTGCGTCAGCGCGTTTCGACCCGCTGCGCTCGCTCAACGAACGGGAGCCAGCGCGCCCCAGCAGCTTCTGCGCAAGAGCGAGCGACGGCATCCGTTCGCTCACTCCGTCGAGCACGGAGCGCCGTTCCTGCTTCTCAGCGGCCTTCGCCGCGTTCCACAGCACGAGGACCTCTTCCGGCGTGCGGGCGACAGCATCGCCGAAGACATGCGGATGCCGCCGCACCATCTTCTCGACCAGGCCGTCGGCCACGTCGTCGATGTCGAACGGCTCATCCACATCGCGCGAGGCAATCTCGGCGTGGAACAGCACCTGCCACAGCAGATCGCCCAGCTCTTCGCGCATATCGGCGCGGGAGCCGGCTTCGACGGCGTCGATGAGCTCGGCGCTCTCCTCGACGAGGTACGGCACCAGATCGCGGTGCGTGATCTGCTGCGACCACACGCACCGGTCGCGCACCGCATGCATGACGTCGGCGGCGCGCCGCAGGGCATCGGATGCCGCAGGCACATCGCCGGGAACGCTGCCGGGCTGCGGCATCCTCACTCCCCCTGCCGCAGGAAGGCGACGATGGCCTCACCCCAGGCGCGCGTCTGGGCGAGCGAGTGCGCGACCTGAAACTCGGAGTCGGGAATCAACTCGTGCAGCGTCTCGCCGGTCGACACCGGGTGCCCGGGATCACCGCTCCAGCTGAGGATCAGCGTCGGCACGGGCAAGCCGCGGATCGCCTCCTGCTGCGGCAGGTCTGCCTCAGCGGCACCGCGCAGCACCGTGGGCAGCAGCTGCGGGGAGACCCGCACCGGCAGTGCGGCCGGAAGCTCGGCGAAGATCCCGACCGGCGGCATCATCTCCTGGGCGCGCTCGAGCGCCTGCACCCCGCCGTTCTCGACGATCTGGGCGAGCTGCCGATACATGTCGCCCTGCGCGGCACGCGTCTGCCATGCCGTCGGCGGTGCCGTGAGCACGAGGCGCGCGAAGCGATCGGGGCGACGCACTGCTGCTGTCAGGATCGAGCCGGTTCCCATCGAGCATCCCATGGCGATGACGGGCTCGTCGGGCTGCAGCTCGTCGATCAGGGCGAGGAAGTCGTCGGCCAGGCTCGACCATGTGTACTCGTCAGGATCGGTGCCCCCACCCGACGCTCCGTGCCCGCGCCAGTCGAATCGCAACAGCCGGAACCCCGCGGCCACGAGCGGAGCGAAGTCGAAGATTCCGGCATCCTCCATCGTGTCGCGGTCGTTCGTCAGCCCGTGACCGAAGATCACGAGCGGGCCATCGCCGGCCACCGACCAGTCGATGCGTGCGCCCCGGATCACCGCACTGCCCTCACGTCTGCTCATGCGCTCTGCCTCCTGTGTGCTCGTGCACGCCACGATACGACGAACGCCGACACGACGAGAGCCGTCAACGACCCGCACAGCACCCCGAGCACCGCCTGATCGCGCAGCTCGGGCGCATCGGCGAATGCGAGGCCCGCCAGCAGCAGCGACACCGTGAACCCGATGCCGCCCAGCGCCGCGGCGGCCAGAAGGTCGGCGAACCGGATCCGATCGCTTGGTGCCACCCGCAGCACCCGCTGCGCGAGGAGCGCTGTGCCGGTGATGCCGATGAGCTTGCCGACCGGCAACGCGATGGCGATACCCCAGAAAACCGGCGAGAGCGACCCCGTGCGGGGAATCGTCACGAGTGCCGCCGACAGCGCGAACAGCGGCAGGACCACGCCGTTCACCCAGGGCTCCAGCACGTGCGCGACCCGCATGCCCGGCCGCTGGGATGCGGCAAGTCCCAGCAGCACTCCGGCGATGGTTGCATGCACGCCTGAGGCCAGCATCGCCGCCCACGCGCCGATCGCCAGCACGATCATGGCAGCGACGATCGCGCGAGCCCCACGACCGCCCAGGGCACGACTGAGCACGCCGAACGCCACGACCAGCACGAGAGCGAGCAGCAGCATCCCGACGTTCACATCGCGAGCGAACAGCACGGCGATGAACACTATGCCGATGATGTCATCGAGAATGGCCAGTGCCAGCAGAAAAACCCGCACGCGGGCCGGCAGGCCGCGTCCGAACACGGCGAGAACGCCGAGTGCGAAGGCGATGTCGGTCGCCGTGGGCACCGGCCAGCCCCGGCCGAGCCCCGACGGCGCCGCCACCGCCAGATAGACCACGATCGGCACGAGCACACCACCGGCGGCGGCGATCGCCGGCAGCAGGGCGTTGCGGGCAGAGCGCAGTTGACCTGCGGTCAACTCGAACTGCAGCTCGACGGCCACGGTGAAGAAGAAGAGCGTCAGCAGCCCGTCGGCGATCCACGCTCCGATATCGAGGGCGAACGGGGTGCCCGCCGGCCCGAAGCTGAAATGCTGTACCGCGAAGGCGACCGACGAGGCCGGAGAGTTCGCCAGCGCCAATCCGCATCCGGCCGCGACAAGCAGCAGCACCGCGGCCAACCGGGGAGAGCGCAAGGGGTGGGTCATGGTGTCTCCGTCATCATCGATGTCGCGCGCGCGATCAACGCCGACCAGACTTCCCGGCACACCGGTGTCCATCGTAGCGGCGGGCCTGGTCCGCGATGTCGGAGGGCGGCGTTACCGTCGACACATGACGACGCAGACAGCATCCCCCGCGGCACTGGCCACACCCGAGACCTGCCCGCTGTGCACGTCGGTCGACGTGCGCGTGGTCGACGATGCATGGTTCGTCATCGAGCTCGACCGTGCCGACGATCTGCGCGAGCCCGCGGTTGCGTTCTCATGCCGCGAATGCGGATGGCACTGGGATTGAGTGGCGACCGCGGGCTCAATCGAGCCGGCGGTCGTGTTCGTGGCGTGCCAGGCTGCGCCCGTACCGCTCGGTGAGCTGCACCATCAGGTCGGGCGTCTCGCGGTCAAGTCCGAACACGTAGCCGGGAAAGTCGAGTTCCTGCTGCGCGTTCCAGATGTCTTCGTGCCGGTCGGGCGGCAGCACCTGCACCGGATCGCCCACCGCCACCCATCCGATCGGCACGACGGTGGACTCGGCCAGATGCGTGCGCAGGTGCACGACGGCGTTGATCCGCACCTCGCACCGGGCATCGATGTGCGCGCCGTTGAAGATCCGGGTGCCGGTGGCCAAGAAGACCTCTTCACCGATCGTCGCGCCCGAGATGCTGGCCATCGGCCCGACCAGGGTGTGGTCGCCGATGTGCACGGGGTTGGTGGCACTGGCCCGGATGAGGGCGTTCTCCATCACTATCACGCTGGCCCCGAGCGTGATAGGCCCGCCCTCGGCGGTGATCACCGCACCGTGCAGCACTTGGCAGTCGGGCCCGATGGTCACGTCGCCGCTGACCACCGCGGTGGGTGCGACAACGGCCGTCGGATCGATCCGCGGGCTCGCACCCACATGTTCGAAAAGCATCCTCGCCCCCGTCGTCCGACGATCCGCGCTCGTCATATTTGCGACGACCCGCGTCCGTCACAGACTACCGCCGGGTAAAGTGAAACGGTTCGCACGCCGTGTGCGCAGCCATGCCGCAGGCCAGAAAGCCCCCCATTGTGACCACGACTCTCACTGCTCTTCCCGTCTCCGTCCGCTCTGTGTACGACACCGTCGTCGCCCGAAACCCGCACGAACCCGAGTTCCTGCAGGCCGTGCACGAGGTGCTCGACTCCATCGGACCGGTGCTGGATGAGCACCCTGAGTTCGTCGACACCGGTGTGCTCGAACGACTGGTCGAGCCCGAGCGGCAGATCATGTTCCGCGTGCCGTGGGTCGACGACGAGGGCATCCTGCGCGTGAACCGCGGGTACCGCGTGCAGTTCAACTCCGCGCTGGGCCCCTACAAGGGCGGCCTGCGCTTCCACCCGTCGGTGAACCTGTCGATCGTGAAGTTCCTCGGCTTCGAGCAGATCTTCAAGAACGCGCTGACCGGTCAGGGCATCGGGGGCGGCAAGGGCGGAAGCGACTTCGACCCGCACGGCCGGTCGGATGCCGAGGTCATGCGCTTCTGCCAGTCGTTCATGAGCGAGCTGTACCGCCACATCGGCGAGCACACCGACGTTCCCGCCGGCGACATCGGCGTGGGCGGCCGCGAGATCGGCTATCTGTTCGGCCAGTACCGCAAGATCACGAACCGCCACGAGTCGGGAGTGCTCACCGGCAAGGGCATCGGCTGGGGCGGTGCCGAGGTGCGCACCGAGGCCACCGGCTATGGCGCGGTGTTCTTCGTGCAGGAGATGCTCGCCGTCCACGGCGAGACCCTTGAAGGAAAGCGCGTCGGCGTGTCCGGCTCAGGCAACGTCGCCATCTACGCGATCGACAAGGCCCGCCAGCTCGGCGGCCTGCCTGTCACCGCCTCAGACTCCTCGGGGTACGTCATCGACGACGCCGGCATCGACGTCGACCTGCTGCGCCAGATCAAAGAGGTCGAGCGCGCCCGCATCGCCGAGTACGCGGCCCGGCGCCCGGGCGCCCGCTATGTCGACGGCGGTCGGCCGTGGGAGGTGCCGGTGGATGTCGCCATCCCCTCGGCCACGCAGAACGAGATCGACGCCGACGACGCCCGGGTGCTCGTGGACAACGGCGTGCGCGCGGTCGCCGAGGGCGCCAACATGCCCTCGACCCCCGAGGCTGTGGAAGTGTTCCAGTCTGCCGGCGTGCTGTTCGGTCCGGGCAAGGCCGTCAATGCCGGCGGCGTGGCAACGTCCGCGCTGGAGATGAGCCAGAACGCGGGCCGCGAGCACTGGGGCTTCGCCGACAGCGAGCACAAGCTGCGCGCGATCATGCGCGATGTGCACGCGGCATCGTTCACCGCCGCCCGCCGCTACGGCCAAGAGGGCGACTACGTGGTCGGTGCCAACTGCGCCGGCTTCGAGCGGGTCGCCTCGGCGATGTACGCCCAGGGCGTCATCTGAGCTGTCCTGAGCCGCCGGTCAGGATGCCGCAGATGCGGCACCCGCGGCCTCGGCGACCGGCAGCGGCCACAGCTGGTCGAGCAGCTGCCCGACCCAGGCGATGAGGTCGCCGTCCGGCATCCGCTCGCCCGCCGCAGTCGGCAGGGGCACGACCAGGGCGTCTCCCCCGGCCACGAGCTTCGCCTTCGGGTACAGCCGCTGCAGCCGCACGCGCATCGAGTCGGGCAGCTGCGCCGGCGCAATGCGCAGGTTCGGGCCCATCGCCACGACATCGGCCAGTGCCGACTGCGCGGCCCGTCGCCGTAGGCGTGCGACGGCGACCAGGCCCTCGGCCTCACCGGGCAACTCGCCGTAGCGATCGCGCAGCTCGTCGACGACGAGGTCGATGGCATCGTCTGTGGCAGTGACCGATGCGGCGCCCGACAGCTTCTGATAGGCCTCCAACCGCAGCCGCTCGCTGTCGATGTACGTCTCGGGCAAGCGCGCCTGCACGGGCAGTTCGAGCCGCAGCTCGGTCGGCCCCTCGGTGTCTTCGCCGCGGAATGATGCGACTGCCTCGCCGACCATGCGCAGATACAGGTCGAAGCCGACGCCGGCGATGTGGCCCGCCTGTTCGGCGCCGAGCATGTTGCCTGCGCCACGCAACTCCAGGTCTTTCAAGGCCACCTGCGTACCGCTGCCCAGGTCGTTGTTCACGGCGATGGTCTCGAGCCGGTCGGCGGCCGTCTCAGACAGCGGCTTCATCTCGTCGTAGAGGAAATACGCATAGGCGCGGTCGCGCCCGCGCCCCACCCGTCCGCGCAGCTGGTGCAGCTGACTGAGGCCGTATTTGTCAGCGCGATCGATGATGATCGTGTTCGCGTTGGAGATGTCCAGCCCGGTCTCGATGATCGTGGTGCACACCAGCACATCGGCGCGGCGCTCCCAGAAGTCGTCGACCACGGCTTCGAGCTGGTGCTCGCCCATCTGGCCATGCGCGACGGCGACACGCGCCTCAGGCACCAACTCGGCCAGGTGCGCAGCCACCCGCTGGATCGACTGCACACGGTTGTGCACATAGAAGACCTGTCCCTCGCGCAGGATTTCGCGCCGGATCGCCGCGGCGACCTGCTTGTCGTTGCGC
The DNA here is from genome assembly GCF_004135285.1 of Microbacterium protaetiae. Lineage (NCBI taxonomy): Bacteria > Bacillati > Actinomycetota > Actinomycetes > Micrococcales > Microbacteriaceae > Microbacterium > Microbacterium protaetiae. Next base: position 2,913,764 of record NZ_CP035494.1, on the reverse strand, counting down.
GGCCCGACATAGGTGAGAATCGGGTGCCGGTCTTCGGGCGGGGTCTGCAGCGTCGACATCTCGCGGATGCCGGTGACGGCCATCTCCAGTGTGCGGGGAATCGGGGTCGCGCTCATGGCGAGGATGTCGACGCCGACCTTGAGCTTCTTCAACGCGTCTTTGTGCTCGACACCGAAACGCTGCTCCTCGTCGATGATGAGCAGTCCGAGGTCTTTGAACATGACCTTCTCGGTGAGGATGCGGTGCGTGCCGATGACCATGTCGACGGTGCCGTCAGCCAGGCCCGCCAGCGTCTGTCGCGCTTCTTTGTCGGTCTGAAAGCGCGACAGCGGGCGCACCTTCACCGGAAAGCCGGCGTAGCGCTCGGCGAAGGTCTCGAGGTGCTGCTTGACCAGCAGTGTGGTGGGCACCAGCATCGCGACCTGCTTGCCGTCTTGAATCGCTTTGAACGCCGCGCGCACAGCCACCTCGGTCTTGCCGAAGCCGACGTCGCCCGACAGCAGCCGGTCCATCGGCACGGGCTTTTCCATATCGGCCTTGATCTCATCGATGGTCTGCAACTGGTCAGGCGTCTCGGCGAACGGGAACGCCTCTTCGAGCTCCCGCTGCCACGGCGTGTCAGGCCCGAACGCATGGCCCTTCGAGGCCATCCGCGCCGAATACAGTTTCACGAGCTCGACAGCGATGTCGCGCACGGCCCTGCGCGCCTTGCCCTTGGCCTGTGCCCAGTCGCTGCCGCCCATCTTCGAGAGAGTGGGCGCTTCGCCGCCGACATAGCGCGAGAGCAGGTCGAGCTGATCGGTGGGTACATAGAGCTTGTCCCCGGGATAGCCGCGTTTGCTCGGCGCGTACTCGAGCACGAGGTACTCCCGTGTGCTCTTGACCGGGTTGCGTCCGCCGCTGGAGACCTCGCGCTGGGTCAGTTCGACGAACCGGCCGATCCCGTGCGTGGAGTGCACGACGGCCTCGCCCGGCTTCAGCTGCAGCGGATCCACGACGTTGCGCCGCCGCGAGGCGAGCTTGCGCACGACCCGCGAGTCGGCGGCGACGGTGCGCCCGTAGAACTCGTTCTCGGTCAGCACCGCGAGTTTGGCACTGGATGCCTCGAACCCGCGCTCGAGCGTGGCGACGACCACGTGCACCACACCGGGTTCGGGGGGCTCGAACACCTCGTCGACACGACGGGCGGCGATTCCGCGCTCGCCCAGCACGTCGCGCGCGCGATCGGCCAGCCCCGCACCCGATGCGGCGACCACGACGCGGTACCCGTCGCCGAGCAGCTGGGCGATGTGACCGGTTGCTCCGTCGATGTTGCCCTGGAACGACGGCACCGCCTGGCCGTCGACACGCACGGCACCGAGGTCGCCGGCATCGGCGACCGCCAATCCCTCGGCCGCGGCATCCGCCGCTCCCGAGTCGAAGGCGCTGAACGTCCACCACACACCGTGGCGATCGCGGGTGCGCTCGTGCAGCTCGGGCAGTGTGAGAAAGTCTCCCGAACCGAGGTCGACGGGGCTCTGTCCACCTGCCGTGGCAGCGCTCCACGCCGCCTCGAGAAATTCGCGGTTGGTCTCGGCGAGGGTCAGCGCGCGGGTGACTGCCCGCTCGGGGTCGAGCAGGGCCACCGCCGTCTGAGTCGGAAGGTAGTCCACCAACGCGACCAGATGATCGGCCAGCGCGGGGGTGAGCGATTCCATGCCTTCGGCCGGAATACCCTCGGCCATCTTCTCGAGCATTCCGCGCAACGCCGGGGCTCGTTCGGCGAGTTCGCGTGCACGCTCGCGCACGGTGTCAGTCAACAGCAGCTCACGACTGGGCAGCAGGTCGACCTGTGCGATGTCGCCGGGCAGACTGCGCTGGTCGGCGACCGAGAACGCGCGGATCTGATCCACCTCGTCGCCGAAGAACTCGACGCGGAAGGGATGATCGGCGGTCGGCGGAAAGACGTCGAGAATGCCGCCGCGCACGGCGAACTCACCGCGTCGCGAGACCATATCGACGCGAAGATAGGCACGCTCGACCAGCTGAGCGCTCACCGCCGACAAGTCGTGTCCTCGCGAACCGGCCGCCAGAACGATCGGCACCGCCTCATCGAGGCCGCCGGCCAGCGGCTGCAGGGCCGCACGTACCGAAGCCGTGACGATCAGCGGTCCCCTGTCGTCGCCGGCCGCCGCCCACTCGCGGGCACGGCGCAGCGCGTCGAGTCGTCGCCCGACGGTCTCGGCGCTCGGACTGAGCCGTTCGTGCGGCAGCGTCTCCCACGCGGGAAAATGCAGGACCGTCGCCCCCGGCAGCAGCTCTTCCAGCGCCGGCCCCACCGACTCCGCGCGCCGACTCGTGGGGGTGATCACCAGCAGAGCGGCGGGGTGGCCGCCTTCACGACGCCGTTCGACCAGCGCCGCGAGCACGGGCGCATTCATGCCCTCGACGAGCGAGAAATCGCCGTCGACGGATGCCGCCGCCAACGCGTCTCGCACGGTATCGGCCTGCGCGAGGGCGCGCGCGATCCCGGGAACTGTCACCAGAGGATTCTACGGGGCATCTCAGACACCGGCGCACGGGCCTCTAGGATGAGGCGCGTGAGCTCCGATCTGTTCTCCCCCCTTCCCGAACCGGCCGCCGACCCGTTCGCAGCCGGCACCGACAGCAGTCGCACCCTGGGGGTCGTCGCCCTCATCATCGGCGCCGTGATCGTCGTCGCCGCCACCGTCACCTCCGCGATCGCCGGTTACCCGGTGGGGGTCGCCGCGGGTCGCGCGTTTGCCGAGGCTCCCGTCGGATCGGGCGTCGACCCCACCTGGCTCGCCCCGCTGCAGGGATGGGTGGCCGTGGTCGAAATCGCGTTCTGGGCGGGAACCATCGGCGGCATGTGGGCGCTCATTCAGGGCATCATCGCGATAGCTCAGAACCGAGGGCGCGTTCCCGGTATCGCGGCCGCAGTGATAGCAGTGGCGGGACCGGTACTGTTCACCGTCGCCGGAACGATGACGATGATCGCAGGCTATGCCACGGCATCCGGGATGCCGGTGGGGTGAGGCCGCTCACGCGCGGGGCGCGTGGTGCTTCTGTTGGGCTGCCAGCAGTCCCTCGTCGATGAGCTGCTCGACGGCGTCGGCGGCATCCGACAGCACCAGCGGCAGCGCCTTGCGCTCGGCGGCGCCGAACGGTGACAGCACCCAGTCCGCTGGATCCTGACGGCCCGGCGGTCGCCCGATCCCGACCCGCACCCGCACGAACTCGGGCGTGTCCAGAGCCTTCGCGATGTCGCGCACGCCGTTGTGCCCGCCGTGGCCGCCGCCGATCTTCAGTCTGAGAGAGTCGAACGGAATGTCCAGCTCGTCATGCACGACCACGACGTGCGCCGGATCGACGCCGTAGAATTTCGCGAGGTTCGCGACCGGTCCGCCCGAGATGTTCATGAAGCAGTTCAGCTTGGCGAGCACCAGCTTGTCGGCGCCCGGCCGCAGCCAGGTCTCCACGACCCGCGCACCCGCTTTGTGCGCCCTGAAGCGTTCGCTCCGCCGCTCGGCGAGCTCATCGACGACCATCTGGCCGACGTTGTGCCGGGTCTGTTCGTACTGCGGCCCCGGATTGCCCAGGCCCACCACCAACCAGGTGTGCGGCATGCGTCATCCCTCCCAATACGCGTCGAGGGGGCGCGCAGAACGCACCCCCTCGACGACGATTGCGGGCTACTCTGCGGCGGTCTCTTCGGCCGGCGCGGCCGCCTCGGCGGCCTCGGTCTCAGTGGCGCTCTCTTCAGGCTCGGCAGCGGCCGACGGCACCGAGATGGCCACGATCAGCAGTTCGGCGTCGGAGACGAGCGAAGCGCCCTTGGGCAGCTTCAGGTCGCCAGCAGTGATGTGGGCGCCCTCTTCGAGGTCGGTGACGTCGATCTCGACATGCTGCGGAATGTGCGTGGCTTCGACCTCGAGTGCGACCGAGACGGCGTCGAGGTTGGCGATGGTGCCGGGAGCCGACTCGCCGTTGACGAGGATCGGAACCTCGACCTGGATCTTCTCGCCCTTCTTGACGACGAGCAGGTCGACGTGCTCGATGATCTGACGCACCGGGTCGCGCTGCACGTCTTTGACCAGGGTCAGCTGGGTGGTGCCGTTCACGTCGAGCTCAAGCACCGCGTTGGCACGCCGCACCAGCAGCGAGACCTGGTGACCGGGGAGGGCGACGTGCACCGGGTCGGTTCCGTGACCATAGATGACGGCGGGGATCTTGCCGGCCGCGCGCAGGCGCCGGGCGAAGCCCTTGCCGAAGTTCTCACGCAGTTCAGCGTGGACCGTGGTGTCCTCAGACATGTGAATCTCCTTGCGGGACCCGCGGGGCGGGTCCGGATGTTTGGGGGTCGTGTTCAACTCGAACGCATGCGCGTGAGGAAAGCCGCCAGGGCCCGCTTCACTGCGTCGATCACGGATGCTGCGCTGCGATATGGCCGCGTGGCATCCCTCGCCGAAGTTGCGGTCCGAGTCTACCAGGCAGACCGCTACGATGAAGACGACGTCTGCACGCACCGCCCCAGGAGGAACACCCATGGATGCCCAGCTCGCTTCGGACCTTCTGCTCGGCTATGTCGGACTGGTCGTCGTGATCGGCATCGTCGGCACCATTGCATCGTTCTGGTTCCTCGGCCGGCAGAGCTACCGCAAGCACTGAGCTCAGCCCTGGTCCCAGTTCGAGGCCCTGGTCTCAGTTCGAGCGCTCACCCGACGCCGAGGTAAGCCTCTTTCACCGCGGGGTCGTTCAGGAGCTCCCGACCGGTTCCCGACCGCGTGATCTCTCCGGTCTCGAGCACGAATGCCCGGTGAGCGCGCGCCAGGGCCTGGTTCGCGTTCTGCTCGACGAGCAGGATCGTGGTGCCCTGCTCGTTGATCTCGGTGATGATCGAGAAGATCTGCTTGATGAACTGCGGCGCCAATCCCATCGACGGCTCGTCGAGCAGCAGCACGCGCGGCCGCGACATCAGGGCCCGCCCGATAGCGAGCATCTGCTGCTCACCGCCCGACATCGTGCCGCCGAACTGCTTCTTGCGCTCGGCGAGTCGCGGGAACAGCGTGTAGACCCGCTCGAACGACTCGTCCACATTCGCTCGGGTCTTCAGACCGAAGGTGCCCATGTCGAGGTTCTCGTGCACGGTCATGCCCGGAAAGATCCCCCGGCCCTCGGGGGCCTGCGAGATGCCCAGTACGACACGCAGATGAGCCTTCAGCTTGGTGATGTCGTCGTCCTCGAAGCGGATCGATCCGCTCGAGGGGTTCAGCAGGCCCGAGATCGTGCGCATCGTCGTCGTCTTGCCGGCACCATTCGCGCCGATGAGCGAGACGATCTCACCCTCCTCGACGGCGAACGAGATGTTGTGGATCGCCTCGATCCGACCGTAGTGGACCGAAACGTCCTTGAGCTCAAGCAACGTCATCTTCAGGCTCTCCGAGGTAGGCGGCGATCACTCGCGGGTCGTTGCGGATGGCGTGCGGCACGTCATCCGCGAGCTTCTTGCCGAACTCCAGCACGACGATGCGGTCGGTCACGCCCATGACCAGCTTCATGTCGTGCTCGATCAGCAGTACCGTGTAGCCCTCATCCCGAATCGTGCGGATGAGCGCCATGAGCTCTTCCTTCTCGGCCGGGTTGAAGCCGGCGGCCGGCTCGTCGAGGCACAGCAGCTTGGGATCGGTGGCCAGGGCCCGGGCGATCTCCAGACGGCGCTGCGATCCGTAAGAGAGCTCGCGCGCACGCTTCTCGGCATGCTGGTCGATGCCGACGAACTCGAGCAGTGCCATCGCACGATCGATCGCCGAGCGCTCCTCGCGGATGTGCCGTGGCAGGCGCAGTAGTGCACCCGGCACCGAGGTGCGGTGCCGGGCGTCCAGCCCCACCACGACGTTTTCCAGCGCCGTCATCTCACCGAACAGCCGGATGTTCTGGAACGTGCGCGCCAGGCCCATCCGGGTGATGCGGTGCTGCTTGCGTCCCTTCAGCGAGACGCCCTCCAGCAGCACATCGCCGCTGGTCGGTCGGTAGACGCCGGTCATGGCGTTGAAGCACGTCGTCTTGCCCGCACCGTTCGGGCCGATGAGCCCCAGGATCTCGCCTCGATTGATATCGAACGAGACGCTGTCCAGGGCCAGCAGTCCGCCGAACCTCATCGTGAGGTCGCGCACCTCGACGAGGCGCTCACCCACATCCACGGCGATGGCACGCTCTGCCTCGGCGCCCTCGACGAGGTTGGGGTCGTCGAACGACTCCTCAGGGGTCGATGTCGTCTCGCTCACGATGCCGCCCCTTCGGTCGTTCCCCCGCGTCTGACCGCCGGAGCGGGCGGCTCGGCGTCACGATGCCGCACCTTGCGCGCATAGGCGAGCAGGCGCACCTTCGCCGGCACCAGGCCCTGCGAGCGGTAGATCATGAGGACCACGAGCGCGACACCGAAGATGAGGTACTTGTAGTCGGCGATCGCGGTGAACCGCAGCGGAATGTATGCGACGATGGCGCCGCCGATCAGCGCGCCCACCTTGTTTCCGGTACCGCCCAGCACGACGGCTGCCAGGAAGAGGATCGAGGTCTGCACATCGAACTTCTGGTTGTTGACGAAGCCGACCTGCCCGGCGAAAAGGGCACCCGACAGACCGCCCACGCACGCGCCGATCGCAAAGGCCCAGACCTTGTATTTGAACGTGGGAACGCCCATCGTCTCTGCCGCGTCTTCGTCTTCGCGAATGGCGATCCAGGCGCGCCCCACCCGGCTGCGCTCGAGGTTGCCGACCAGCAGCGTCACGATGATGATGATCGTCAGCGTCAGCCAATACCACGGCGTCCCGTTGGAGTTCGCGAAGATCGGGATGCCGTCGGCCTGGGTTCCGGGCGGATGCCCGACGTTCTGGAAGCCGACCTGCCCCTTCATCGCCGGGATGATCGTGGCGAGGATCCGCACGATCTCACCGAAACCGAGGGTCACGATCGCCAGATAGTCGCCGCGCAGCCGCAGTGTGGGCACACCGAGGATGACGCCGAAGATCATCGCGACCGCCATTCCCACCGGCAGGGTCCACAGATAGGGGATCTTCATGAGCGGCGAGTCGGGGCTTGTCAACAGCGCCGATGTGTACGAACCGACGGCGAAGAACGCCACGTAACCGAGGTCGAGCAGGCCCGCATAGCCGACCACGACGTTCAGGCCGACGGCGACCAGTGCATACACGGCCATCGAGAAGCATGCCAGCGGCCAGTCGTTGCCCGGTTCTGTCGTCAGTGGGAAGACGTTCAGATACGGCAGCGCGTAGGCGAGTGCCACCACCAGCAGCATCCACGCCCACTGACCCTGCCGGGGCAGGCCGTCCCACTTCTCGCGCAGGCCGACGAACGGGCCGTGCCGCTTGACGACGACGGATTCAGTCTCGATGGCCTCGCGTGCCGATTCCGCGTCGGGCAAGATCCGCGGCCCGTCTGATGACGTGCTCATGCGCGACTCCTTCCCAGAGCGGTTCCCAGGATTCCGGTCGGGCGGATCAGCAGCACGAGCACCAGCACCACGAAGGCCACGACGTCGGCCCATTGCGAGTCGCCGAGCAGGATCTGCCCGTAGTTGCCGATGATGCCCAGCAGCAGGCCGCCCAGCAGCGCACCGCGCACGTTGCCGATGCCGCCGAGCACTGCGGCGGCGAACGCCTTGATGCCGAGGATGAATCCGCCGTTGTAGATGACGCCCGAGGGCACGAGCATGACGTAGAACAGCGCGGCGGCGCCCGCGAGCAGACCGCCCAGCACGAAGGTGATGACGATGATGCGCTCTTTGTTGACGCCCATCAGGGTCGCGGTGTCGGGATCCTGGGCGACGGCACGGATGCCGCGCCCGGTGCGGCCGCGACGGATGAACAGATCCGTGGCCACCATGAGAACGATGGCCGCGATCACGATGATGATCTGCTGGCTGAAGATGATGGTGCCGAACACGTTGAACACCGGCGAATTGACGAACATCGTCACCGCCGGCTCCGCGTTGGCGCCGCGGATCACGAAGATCAGGTACTGCACAGCGAACGAGGCGCCGATGGCGGTGATCAGGAATGCCAGCCGCGGCGCATTGCGTCGCCGCAGCGGTCGGTAGGCGATGCGCTCCAGAAGGAAGGCCATGAGCGCCGAGCAGATCATGCCGACGATCAGGGCCAGCAGCAGATCGGCGATAATCGACCCGATCCCGATCGTCGGGGCACTCGGCCCGAAGCCGAGGGCCGTGAGGGTCATCACGACGCCGTAGGCGCCGACGATGAACACTTCAGAGTGCGCGAAGTTGATGAGGTTCAGCACGCCGTACACCAGCGTGTAGCCGACGGCGATCAGGCCATAGATGGCGCCGAAGGTCAAACCGTCGAAGGTGGCGCTCCAGAAGTTCTGTGCCAGAGCGTTGAAATCGAGGGTGATCCAGGAATTGTCCAGGACGGGATGGGTGGTCAGGAGCAGGTCGAGCATTCAGGCTCCGCTACGGTTCGGGCGACGCGTCGCGCGGGATGGATCGGATTCAGGTGGAAGGGCTGCGGCGCCGACCTGGTGTCGGCGCCGCAGCCCTTCTCTCACTGTCCGATGACCCCGATCGGCACGATCTTGCCGTCCTGAACCTTGTAGCCGTAGACGGCCGGGGCGGCGAGCTCGCCTGTGGAATCCCACTTGTAGTGCTTGCTCAGGCCGTCGGCGTCGTACGACGACACCCACGAGAGCAGATCGGCGCGGGTCTGCTTGCCTGCGTCGATGCCGGCCAGCAGCACCGTGGTGGCGTCGTAGCCCTCAACCGAGTAGGTCCCCGGTGCCGCGTTCGTGAGCTTCTGGTAGGCGTCGGAGAACGAGGGGATCAGCTCGCCCGGGATGCAGGGGCAGGTGAAGTACGCACCGTTGGACGCGTCACCGGCCAGCTTGATGAACTGGTCGTCCTTCACGCCATCGGGGCCGACGAAGGTGCCGGTGTAGCCCTTGTTGACCAGCTGCTGCAAGAAGGGCGCACCCTCGGCGTAGTAGCCGGCGTAGTAGACCGCGTCGGGCTTCGCGTTGATGATCTTCGACGCGACGGCCGAGAAGTCCTTCTGGCCGGTGGTCACCTTGTCGGTGCCGACGAGTGCGTCGCCGAGAGCCTCAGAGGTGGTCTTGGCGAGACCGATGCCGTAGTCCGAGTCGTCCTGGACCAGGTAGACCTTCTTGGCCTGCAGCTTGTCGGTGATGAACTGGGCCGCGGCCGGTCCCTGCACCGAGTCGTTGCCGAGGCCGCGGAAGAAGGTCTTCCAGCCGTTCTTGGTCAGATCGGGGTTCGTCGCCGCCGGGGTGATGTGCACGAGACCGCGCTGGTCGAAGATGTTGCCGGTGGCCTTCGACTCACCCGAGAAGGGCAGACCGACCACGCCGATGATGTCTTTCTCGTTGACGGCCTGCGTCACCGGGCCGGTGGCCTTGTTCGGGTCGCCCTCGGTGTCGAACTTCTTGAAGGCGACCTGGCAATCGGGGTTGTTCTCGTTGTGCTCGTTGATGGCCAGCTGCACGCCGTTGTAGATGTTGATGCCGAGCTGCGCGTTCGGGCCGGTCTCGGCACCGACATAAGCGATGGTGACACCGTCGCACTTCGCGTCACCGCTGCCAGCGGGCAGCACTGCGTTCGCGGGCGTGTCGATCGAGGTGATAGCAGGGATGTCGACCTTGGCGCTGCCGGCGTCGCCGGATCCGCCCGACGTGGTGGCGGCCGGCTGGTTGGCGCAGCCCGCGAGCATGAGCAGGGTCGCGGCCGCGGCCACTCCCGCCAGTGCTGTCTTTCGCAACATGTGATTGCCTTCCGAAATCGGGTCCACGACCGGGTGCGCACGGGCAACCCCGCACAACCGTGGACTGGGTGGGCAAGAGATTACCTCTCCAGGGCACCGATCGCATACTCCACACAGCGATTCGTCGTCATCGGTATCGGCTTGTAACGCAACAGAAACACATTCCGACGTGTCGGTCGGGGTGCGCCCAGTACGCTGAGAGGCACCCCGCCGTCCATCACAAGGAGAGCACTGTGCCCGAAGCCACCGCCAACATCGGAGTCGTCGGACTCGCCGTCATGGGCTCGAACCTCGCCCGTAACCTGGCGTCACGTGAGGGCAACACGGTCGCCGTGTACAACCGCAGCCGCGCCAAGACCGACGAGCTGCTGACCGAGCACCCCGAAGCCGGCTTCGTTCCCGCATTCTCGTACGACGAGTTCGCGGCGTCGCTGACTGTGCCGCGCACGGCGGTGATCATGGTCAAGGCCGGTGCCGGCACCGACGCCGTCATCGATGAGCTCGTGAAGGTCTTCGAGCCCGGCGACATCATCGTCGACGGCGGCAATGCGCTTTTCACCGACACCATTCGCCGCGAGAAGGCCGTGCGCGACACCGGCATCAACTTCGTCGGCATGGGAGTCTCGGGCGGCGAAGAAGGCGCCCTGCTCGGCCCGTCGCTCATGCCCGGCGGCTCCGACGAGTCGTGGGTCACGCTCGGTCCGATCCTGCGGTCGATCGCCGCCGTCGCCGAGGGCGAGCCATGCGTGACGCATGTCGGCCACGATGGCGCAGGTCACTTCGTCAAGATGGTGCACAACGGCATCGAGTACGCCGATATGCAGCTCATCGCCGAGGCCTACGATCTCATCCGGCGCGGCACCGGCAAGACGCCGGCCGAGATCGCCGACGTGTTCGCGCAGTGGAATGAGGGCGAGCTGAACTCGTATCTCATCGAGATCACCGCCGAAGTGCTGCGGGCACAGGATGCCGCCACCGGCGCACCGCTGGTCGATGTCATCGTCGACCAGGCGGGGGCCAAGGGCACCGGCGGCTGGACAGTGCAGACCGCGATCGACCTGGGCGTGCCGGTGTCCGGCATCGCCGAGGCGGTCTTCGCGCGTTCGGTGTCGAGCCACCCCGAGCAGCGCGCGGTCGCCGCGAACCTGCCCGGCCCGGTCGACGAGCTGCGCGTCGACGACGCAGAGGCCTTCATCGAAGATGTGCGCCTGGCCCTGTTCGCGTCGAAGATCGTCGCATACTCGCAGGGCTTCGACGAGATCCGTGCGGGGGCAGCTCAGTACGGATGGACCATCGACCTGGGTGCGGTCGCCAAGATCTGGCGCGGCGGATGCATCATCCGCGCACAGTTCCTCAATCGCATCTCCGACGCTTATGCCGAGGTGCCCGATCTGCAGGTTCTGCTCACGGCGCCGTACTTCGTCGACGCCCTGCAGCGTGCCCAGGATGCCTGGCGCCGGATCGTCGCGCAGGCGGCCGCCGCCGGCATCCCCTCCCCCGCCTTCTCATCATCGCTGGCCTACTACGACGGCCTGCGTGCTGACCGGCTGCCCGCCGCGCTCATTCAGGGGCAGCGCGACTTCTTCGGCGCCCACACCTATCGGCGCGTCGACCGCGAAGGAACGTTCCACACGCTGTGGTCGGGCGACCGGTCTGAGATCACGGCCGAGGACACCCACTGAGCACCACCCGCGTCACGCCCGCCATGCGCGTTCAGCGCACGGCGGCGCGTCTCGTCCTCACGGCGCTGACCGCCGGCTATCTGTGGGCGGTGGCCTGGATGACGCTGCGCGCGCAGCCCTACGGCGCCGACATCGCCACCGGCTTGGACCGTCTGCTGCGCTGGTTCGCCGAACACCCCTCGACCGCGTGGATCACCTTCGACCGCCTCGAGTTCGCCTCGAACATCGCGATGTTCGTGCCGCTGGGAATTCTCGCGGTGCTGTGGTTCGGGGTGCGCGGTTGGTGGGCGGCGATCGTGATCGGCGCCGTGATCAGCGCGATGATCGAAGGCTCCCAGGCGATCCTGCTGAGTACGCGTGTGCCCGACGTGCGCGACATCGTCGCCAACACTCTCGGTGCCACCGCCGGGATGCTCCTGATGCTGCTGCTGGCGTTTCTGCTGACCCCGCGGCGGTCGTGATCCTCAGACCGCGGCGTGTGCGTCGTCACAGGCGAAAGAGCGCCGATAGGCAGTGGGAGCCACGCCCACCTCACGGGTGAAATGGTGCCTCAGCAGCGTCGCGCTGCCGAACCCCGATGACGCCGCTATGTCGTCGATCGAGGCATCCGTCGACTCCAGAAGAAGTCGAGCGTGCAGCACGCGCTGAGCGGTGAGCCACTGCAGCGGCGTCACGCCCGTCTCGGCGACGAAACGGCGGGCGAAGGTGCGTGATGACATGTGGGCGCGTGCCGCCAACGCCGCGATACTGTGCGGTTCGTCGAGGTGAGTGTCCATGTACGCCAGAACGTCGACGAGCGCGTCGCAGTCGGTCTCGGGAACCGGACGGTCGATGTACTGCCGTTGCCCGCCGTCGCGCTGCGGCGGCACGACCATGTTGCGCGCTATCACATTCGCCGCGGCACTGCCCAGCTCCCGTCGCACAAGATGCAGGCAGGCGTCGATGCCGGCAGCGGTACCTGCGCTCGTGATGAGATCGCCATCGTCGACGAACAGCACATCGGCATCGACATGAGCGGTGGGATGCCGCCGCTGCAGTTCGTCGGCGTGGCGCCAATGCGCGGTGCAGGCGCGGCCGTCGAGCAGCCCTGCGGCCCCCAGCACGAACGCCCCCGAGCAGGCGCTGAGCACCGTCGCTCCACGGCGGGCCGCCCGTCGCAGCGCCGCGAGCAGCTCGGGCGGATACTCGTCGTCGTCGCGAATGGTCGTCGCCGGCACGGCGATGACATCGGCATCGTCCATCGCCTCGAGGCCTCGCTCGGGCGTGACCGCAACCCCAGCCTGCGTGATGACCGGACAAGCCGGCTCGACGCCGCACACCCGGAAATCGAGCCGTGGCACGTCGGAGTACCCGCTGCGGTCCAGGCCGAAGACCTCGCCGAACACGCCGAACTCGAAGACCGCCAACCCGTCGATCACGGGAACCGCCACACTGCGCAACATGACCTCAGCATAGTGGCGTGATATTTACGAAGATAGTCCTTCTGCCATCTCGTGGCAGTATCTACATGATCGTAATGTCAGAGCCATGATCAACGACGAAGTCATCGGCTCCTCCTTCCCCACTCCACGGCACCGGTGGTTCGCGCACCCCAGAACCGTGCGGACCGTATCCCAGCGCGACGCGACAGCCGCACGCCCGCGCATCGTCTGGCGCTGGTCGCCCCGCGAGATACTGCACCGCGGCGGCACCGTCACCCGCGACCAAGAGCGCGCGTATCGCGATCTGCAGGCCGCACAGGATCGCAGCGATTGGCGCTGAGGCAGGTTCCCTCATTCACAGGAACGGCATAGTCTCTCCCATAGCTCCCTCACAGTCGGTTGAGGAGAATCGGGGTATGACCATGACCGCATCGGGAACCTCACTGCAGCGCGCCGACGGCTCCGCGCCGCGCATTCTTGTCGTCGACGACGAGCAGATGCTCACGGATCTGCTCTCGATGGCGCTGCGGATGGAGGGCTGGGACGTGCAGTCGGCCGCCAGTGGCTTCGAGGCCCTGCAGGCCGCGCGCGATTTCGCCCCTGACGCCATGGTGCTCGACATCATGATGCCCGATCTCGACGGCATGAGCGTGCTGCAGCGGCTGCGCCACAGCGGCAACAACGTTCCGGTGCTGTTCCTGACCGCCAAAGACGCCGTCGGCGACCGGGTCGCCGGTCTCACCGCCGGTGGCGACGACTACGTCACCAAGCCGTTCAGTCTCGAAGAGGTCGTGGCGCGTTTGCGCGGTCTCATGCGCCGCGCCGGCACCGCACAATCGGCAGAGGCCGAGCCGATTCTGCGCGTGGGTGATCTGTCGCTGAACGAAGACAGCCATGAAGTCGAGCGCGCCGGCCGCGAGATCGAGTTGACCGCGACCGAGTTCGAACTGTTGCGCTATCTCATGCGCAACCAGCGCCGCGTCGTCTCCAAGGCGCAGATTCTCGACCGCGTCTGGAACTACGACTTCGGCGGCCGATCGAGCGTCGTCGAACTCTACATCTCCTACCTGCGCAAGAAGATCGACCAGGGGTTTGAGCCGCTGATCCACACCGTGCGCGGCGTGGGGTACATGATCAAAGCCGCCCAGTGACCCCGCCCGTCGCGCCGGCGCGTCTGGCTCGGCGCCACCTCAACTTGCAGACGCGTCTGATGGCGACGGTCATCGGCATCGTCGCCCTCATCCTGGCTGCCGTCGCCCTGGCCACCGGGGCGATCCTGGGCAGCATCCTGCAGCAGAACCTCGACAACAAGGTGCAGGAGTCGGTCAGCAGCCTGCGGATGCCGCGCCCCTCACTCACCGGCAGCACACTGGCCGCCTACCAGATTCTGCAGGAATCGCCGCCTCGCGCCGGCTTTCTGCTCGTCGCCGGTACCGTGGGCGGGGTGCCCGACGGCGCCTACATCGACGACGACGGCGCCGTACAGCAATTGACCGCCCGCCAGGTCGAGCAGGTCGTCTCGGCCGTGGAACACGCACGCACCGCCACCGTCGAGGTCGACTCATTGGGCGCCTACCACGTGCGCACCGGGGTACTGGGCAACACGTATGCGATCGCCGGCGGACTGCCCATCACCGAGGTCAACCAGACGATCGCCCAGATTCTCACCACGGTCGGGCTGGTCACCTTCGGTGGCCTGCTCCTGCTCGCCGCTGCCATCGCCGTGGTCATCCGACAGGGCCTGCAGCCGTTGCGCGCCGTCGCCGATACCGCCACGCGCGTGGCAGAGCTGCCGATGTCAGAGGGCGAGGTCTCGATCTCCGAGCGTGTGCCGGTCGCGCCCGGCGCCGCCGGAACCGAGATCGGACGGGTCGGCACCGCGCTGAACACGCTGCTCGATCACGTCGGGGCATCCCTTCAGCAACGGCAGCACAACGAAGAGCGCATGCGCAGCTTCGTCGCCGACGCCAGCCACGAGCTGCGCACTCCCCTGGCGTCGATCCGCGGATATTCCGAGCTCTCGCTGCGCGATCCCGAACTGGGCGACTCGACGCAGCAGGCACTCGAACGCATCCAGGCGCAGTCGCTGCGCATGACCGCACTCGTCGAAGATCTGCTGCTGCTGGCTCGTCTCGACGAAGGCCAGGAGCTCGTCTTCGGCGCCGTGGACCTCACCCGGCTGGCCGTGGAAGCCACCGGCGACGCGCAGGTGGCCGGTGGCGACCACTCCTGGATCGTCGATGTCCCCGAAGAGCCGATCATCGTCGCCGGCGACGCCGCCCGCCTGCACCAGGTGATCGCGAACCTGCTGGCCAACGCGAGAACCCACACGCCGGCCGGCACAGAGGTCACCACGCGCGTCTCGCGCGAGGGCACGACGGCGGTGCTCAGCGTGCACGACGACGGGCCGGGCATCGACCCGAGCATCGCCGATGAACTGTTCGAACGCTTCGCGCGCGCCGATCGATCCCGCGCCCGCAAGACCGGTGGGACCGGCCTCGGCCTCTCGATCGCCCGCGCGATCGTCGCCGCACACCACGGCACCATCACGGTGCGCAGCATCCCTCACGACACGACGTTCGAGGTGCGCCTGCCTGCGCGACCCGCCGATCCACCGCCGGCTCAGTAGCCGCTGAAGGCGTCGGTGGTCAGCGACCGGGCCTGCTGCAGCGTCGGCGCGAGATCGGCGAGCAGACCCGCCGGTCCCGATGCGTACGCGTGTCGGGCGGCGATGTCAGGCACCGCGCGGCGCAGAGTCTCGGCATCCAGCCGCGCCCCGCGCGCCCAGAACCAGTTCTCGGCGAGGTCAACGGGCTCGTCGCGGGTGAAGACGATGACCCGTACTCCCGCCTGTTCGAGATCCGCGCGGAATGCGAGCTCGGCGGCCTGACTGGCGACGTAGACGAGAACGATGTCGCGCTGCTGGCCGACAAGCGCCAGATGGCGCAGCTGCGAAACGAACGGCGTCACACCGATACCGGCGGCCACCAGCAGCAGCGGAGCCGACGATTGCCGAGGCAACACGAAGTCGCCCCACACTCCGGTGACCGCCAGAGCATCACCCGGCGCGACAGCGGCCAGCGCCTTCTTGAAGCTCGATTGGGGTCCACCGCCGTCGCGGAACGCTATGCGCACGCCAGGCAGGTCTTCGGGCGCCGAGACGATGCTGAACTCACGGCGGGTCCCTCGCGCGTCGGGGTGGCGGTGCGGTACGTCGAGCTCGAGGAACTGGCCCGCGGCGAACGTGAATCCGCGGCTGGCCCGGAACCGAAGCTCGCGCACTGTCGGGGTCAGCTGTGTGCGGGCCTCGAACACGAGCCGCACGGCTGCGCGCACCGCGAACGCGAAGGCCAGCAGATTGCCCACCAGAACCGCGCGCTCTTGCCCCAGCCCGACCGGGAAGGTTCCGAACAGCGGCGCCCACCCCACGAGCACGCCCACCACCGCAGCCACGATCAGCTGCTGCCATCGCCGCGGCGGCAAGGTCAGGGGTTCCGACAGCACGAACGCACCCAGGAACAGCACGGGCGACGACCACAGCTGCTGCACCAGCAGCGTCCAGGCATCCATCGCCACGCCCTGCTGCGCGTACTGCACGCCCACGGCAACGATGCCGACCACAATCGCCACCACCCAGAACAGCGCTATCACCCGCAGCTTCTCGGTGCGCCAGACCAGAGCAACGCCGAGCAGCAGCACTATCGGCCCGAACAACGGCGAGCCGATCCACCATGACGAGCCGCCCAACTCGTACAGCCCGGTGATGCTGGAGATCAGTGTGAGCACGGTGGCGCCCACCGCGGCCGGGTTGAAGACGTGGCGCCCGCGCCATGCGAGAAGGTACTTCGACGCGGATGCCACGGCTGCGGCGATCGCGACACCCGCAAGCGCAACCGGGCCGATGCCGGGGCGCAGGATGAACAACAGCACACCGGCGGTGATCAGTGACGATTCGACCCGCCACGGCAGATGCAACAGGCGCTGGGATGCCGCATCCACGACCCCGCACACGACCACCAGTACCGCCGCTGTGGCCAGGATCTCGACGGGGGTCGGCCCGGCCAGATCTGCCGCCGACAACAGCAGCGCTATCGCCGCGAGCAGGCCCAGGCACAGCAGCGCCAGGCGGTACATCGACACGCGTCCGAGAACGGCGAAGACGCGATTCCACCCGGCGTTGAGTGCGGCGATCACTCCCCCACCTCGCGCGGAGCGCGACGCCGGCGCAAGGCCTTGAGCAGCTCGACCAAGAGGAACACGGCTATCGACAAGACGATCGGCAGCAGCCATGACTGCACGGCCAGCGGACGCGAGCCGAACAGGTCGTTCATGAACGGTACGTACGTGTACAGAAGCTGCAGCACCACCAGTGCCAGCGCCGACCACCACACCACGGGGTTTCCACGCACGGCATCGACGGTGAGGCTCGATCGCGACAGCAGACGGCAGTTGAAAAGATAGGCGAGCTGCCCGAGAGCCAGCATCGCCACCGCCTCGGTACGCGCGTAGTGGACGTCGACGCCGGTGGCTGCCACCGCATAGAAGACGCCCAGCGTCGCGCCGCCGATGAGCACCGAGACGATCAGCACGAAGCCGAGTTCGCGCAGCGACACTATCGAGCCTCCCGGCGTACGCGGCGGGCGCGACATGATGCCGCGCTCGGCCGGCTCGTATGCGAGCGCGAGCGACAGTGTGAGAGCCGTGACCATGTTCACCCACAGCACCTGCACCGGCGTCAGTGGCAGCACCAAGCCGAACACGATGGCCACCAGGATCACCAGTGACTGCGCGCCGTTGGTCGGAAGCAGAAAGACGACCGACTTGCGCAGGTTGTCGTAGATGCGCCGCCCCGCACGGATGGCGCTGCGGATCGTGGCGAAGTTGTCGTCGGCCAGCACGATCTCGGCGGCCTCTTTCGTCGCCTCGGTGCCCTTGATGCCCATCGCCACGCCCACATCAGCACGAGTGAGCGCCGGGGCATCGTTGACCCCATCGCCGGTCATGGCCACGACCTCACCGCATGACTGCAGAGCGCGCACGATGCGGATCTTGTGTTCGGGACTGGTACGGGCGTACACGTCGACCTCTTGCACGACGTGCTTGAGCTGCTCTTGACTCATCGCCTCGAGCTCGGTGCCGGTCAGCACCGGAGCGTCGGGGTCAGCGACCAGACCCATCTCGCGAGCGATCGCCAGGGCGGTGCCGGCGTGGTCACCGGTGATCATCTTCACCCGGATGCCGGCGTGGTGGCAGTCGGCGATGGCTTCGATCGCCTCGGGGCGGGGCGGGTCGAGGATTCCCCACACGCCGAGGAACTCGAGGTCGTGCAGATCGTCGAGTGCGACATCGGCGCGGTCGGCAGTGACCGGCAGGCGGGCCGCCGCCAGAACGCGCAGCCCCTCGCCACCGAGTCGGGCGATGACCTCTTCCCAGCGCGTCACATCGAGCTCGTCGCGACCGGCCGGGCCGCGCTGGCCGCTCGAACGCTCGAGCAGACGATCCGGCGCTCCCTTGACCAGAATGGCCCGCGAGCCGTCGGCGGCCTGATTCAGCGTGGCCATGAGCTTGTGCGCCGAGTCGAAGGGCACCACGGCGACCCGTGAGGCACCGTCGGCCGATGCGCCGCCCTTCATCGCGACGACCTTCAGCGCCCCCTCGGTGGGTTCGCCGACGAGACTGAATTGCTCGGGACCTTCCGACGCCGGCACGATGTGGGCGTCGTTGCACAGCGTGGCCACAGCGAGGATCGCCGCAAGGTCGCCACCCGCGTCACCAGTGGTGTCGACGCGGGTGATCGAGCCTTCGGGGGCGTAGCCCAGGCCGCTGACCTCATACTCGGCGACCGGCGTGATGATGCGGCGCACCGTCATCTCGTTGCGGGTCAGGGTACCGGTCTTGTCCGAGCACACGGTGGTCACCGAACCGAGCGTCTCGACAGCGGGAAGCTTGCGGGTGATGGCCTTGCGGCGCGCCATCTGCTGCACCCCGATGGCCAGCGTGATCGTCACCAGCGCCGGCAGGCCCTCGGGGATCGCCGCGACGGCGAAGCCGATCGTTGCCGAGATGAGATCGCCGAACGGCATCTGATGAACGAACCGGCCGATCGCGAGCATGATCGCGGCCATGCCCAGGATGACCAGGGTCAGCTTGCGACCGAAGTCGTCGAGCTGCTTGGTCAGGGGGGTGTCCAGCGAACCGGCGTCGCCGACGAGCGCCTGAATCGTGCCGATCTCGGTGTGCATGCCGGTTCCGGTGACGATGCCGCGCCCCTGCCCCGCCGACACTATCGTTCCCGAGAAAGCCATCGAGGTGCGGTCACCCACGCCCGCGTCGGCGGCCACCGGCGCGATGTTCTTCGACGATGGCACGGACTCGCCGGTCAGCGCCGACTCATCCACGCGCAGCTGAAAGGTCTGAAAGAGACGCACATCGGCCGGCACCCGGTCACCGGGCGCCAATCGCACGACGTCACCGGGCACAAGGTCAGCCGCGGGCACTGTCTGCCATCCGCCATCGCGTCGCACCGAGGCATCCGCCGACAGCATCCCACGGATGCCCGCCAGCGCCTTCTCGGCCCGCCCTTCCTGCACATACCCGATCACCGCGTTTATCACGGCGACGGCCACGATGACCCAGAAATCGAGCCAGTCGGCCATGATCGCCTTGATGGCGGCGGCGCCCAGCAGAATGTAGATGAGCGTGTCGTTGAAGTGCAGCAGGAACCGCACGAGAGCGGGTTTGCGCGGCGGCTCGGGCAGCACGTTCACGCCGACCTCGGCCAATCGCTCGCCCGCCTGAACGGTCGTGAGCCCCGCGGTGTCGGTACCCAGCGCCGCGGTGACGTCGTCGACCGACGACGCGAACGGATGCGTGACCGATACTCCCTGGTTCGTGACCACCATCTGCCCGTTTCCTCTCAGGCTGCGGCGCCGATCACGCCTCGCCGTTGAACATGCTGGTGACCGACCCGTCGACGAACACCTCGTGGATGGCCCGCGCCAGCAACGGCGCGATCGGCAGAACCGTCAACGAGGGGAACCGCTTCTCGTCGGGCAACGGAATCGTGTCGGTGACCACGACCTGGTCGATGAGGGGGTCCTGCAGCCGCTCGACAGCCGGGTCGCTGAAGACGGGGTGGGTCGCCGCGACGATGACCCGCTCGGCGCCGTTCGCCTTCAGGGCTTCGGCGGCCTTGAGGATCGTGCCGCCGGTGTCGATCATGTCGTCGACCAACAGACACACCCGGCCGCGCACACGACCGACGATCTCGTTGACGGTGACCTGGTTGGCCACGTTCGGGTCGCGCCGCTTGTGGATGATCGCCAAGGGGGCATCCAGCGAGTCGGACCACTGGTCGGCCACGCGCACCCGACCGGTGTCAGGCGAGACCACGGTGAGGTTCTCTCGATCAGCGGGGCTGAGCGTGCGCTGGAAGTAGTCGAGCAGCACCGGCTTGGCGAACAGGTGGTCGACCGGACCGTCGAAGAATCCCTGGATCTGCGCCGCGTGCAGGTCGACGCTCATCACCCGGTCGGCGCCGGCGGTCTTCAGCAGATCGGCGACCAGCCGGGCGCTGATGGGCTCGCGCCCGCGACCCTTCTTGTCTTGGCGCGAGTAGGGATAGTACGGCGCGACGACGGTGATGCGTTTCGCAGAGGCGCGTTTGGCGGCGTCGAGCATGATCAGCAGCTCCATGAGCCACTCGTTGACCGGTGGGCCGAACGACTGCACCAGAAACACGTCGCAACCGCGCACCGACACTTCGAAGCGCGTGAGGATCTCGCCCGAGGCGAACGTGCGGTACTCGGTGGGCACGATCTCGGTGCCCAGCGCCTTGGCGACTTCGTCGGCGAGCGCGCGGTGCGAGCGCCCCGAGGCGACCACCAGGCGCTTCTTCGTCTTGGCGACCAGTCCCGGCGCTATGCCACGCTCACGATCGAGATCAACCTTCTTGTCCTTGTGGCCCATCGCCCGCCTTCTGTGCGGACCGGGTTGCGACATCCGCCGCCGCCGTGCCCGGTCGGTTCTTCTCGACCCACCCCTCGATGTTGCGCTGGGGTGCCACGCTGATCGCCAGGGCACCGGCGGGCACGTCCTTGCGGACGACGGCGCCGGCGCCGGTCTTCGCGCCATCCCCCAGCCTAATGGGCGCGACCAAGACCGTGTGTGAGCCGGTGTGCACCTGGTCTCCGATCTCGGTGTGGTGCTTGTGCACATCGTCGTAGTTGGCAGTGATGGTTCCCGCGCCGAGGTTGGTGCCCTCGCCCACGGTCGCATCGCCCAGGTAGATGAAATGGGGCACCTTGGTGCCCACTCCGACCTGCGCGTTCTTGGTCTCGACGAACGAGCCCACCTTCACATCTGCCGACAGCACCGTTCCCGGACGCAGGTGCGTGAACGGGCCGACGCTGACCCGGTCACCGATCACGGCGAGATTCGCGTCCACCCGGCGCACCACGGCCTGCTCGCCGACCTCGCAGTCGATCAGGGTCGTGTCGGGGCCGACGGTGGCCCCGGTGGCTATCGTCGTGGCTCGTTCGATATGCGTGTTCGGCAGCACGGTGACGTCGGGGGTCAGGGTCGAAGTCACGTCGATCCAGGTCGTGGCAGGATCCACGATGGTGGCCCCCTCCATCTGCCACCGGCGCACCGTGCGGGCGTTGAGAAGTCGGCCGACCTCGGCGAGCTGGGCGCGGTCGTTCACGCCGTAAGTGAGGGTCACATCGTCGACGACGGATGCCGCGACGTGTTCGCCGGCGCGACGCAGCAGCCCGGCGACATCGGTGAGGTACTTCTCTGCCTGGGCGTTGTCGGTGCCCACGCGCGGCAGCTGCGCGCGCAGTGCCTCGGCACGAAAGACGTAGACCCCGGCGTTGATCTCATCGACGGCGGCTTCGTCGGCCGTGGCATCCTTCTGCTCCACGATGCGCTCGACACCACCCTCGGCATCCCGGATCACACGCCCGTAACCACGCGGATCGTCCACGACCGCCGTCATCAGCGTGACGGCCGCGCCGGCGGAGCGGTGACCTGCGACGAAGTCGGCCAGGGTCGCGGCATCCAGCAGCGGAACGTCGCCCGAGAGCACCAGCACGTCGCCCGCGAAATCGGGCAGCTGCGCGAGGGCGACCTCGACGGCACGCCCGGTGCCGGGGATCTCGTCCTGGTCGACGACCCGAGCCTCGGGAGCCTGTTCGGCGATGGATGCCGCCACCAGATCGCGCTCATGCCGCACGACCACGAGCACCTCGGCCGCGCCCAGCGCACGTGCGGTCTGAAGCACGTGGCCCACCAGCGGCCGTCCGCCGATGGGATGCAGCACCTTCGGCAGCGACGATTTCATCCGCGTGCCCTGACCGGCTGCCAGGATGACGACGGCGAGGTCCTGATCGGTGTTCTCCATGCTCCGCCGCCAGGATTCGAACCTAGACCTCACAGCTCCAAAGGCTGTCGTGCTGCCATTACACCACGGCGGACCGCCGCGACTGCGGCCTCATCAAGTCTGCCAGATCAGAAACGTCACGCTTGCTAGGTGAGAATGGAACCATGGCGCAGCTCAGCGACGAGGTCGATCGGATCGTGGAGGCATGGAACCGGCAACGGCCCGATCTCGACTTCTCTCCGCTCGAAGTTCTCTCTCGGGTCGACCGGCTCTCTCGGCACCTCGACCACGCGCGCCGCGATGCCTTTCGCCGCAGCGAGCTGGAACCGTGGGAGTGGGACGTGCTCTCGGCACTGCGCCGCGCCGGCGAGCCGTTCCAGCTCACACCCAAGCAGCTGCTGCAGCAGACACTCGTCTCGTCAGGCACCATGACCAACCGGATCGACCGGCTCGTGGGCCGGCGGCTGGTGCACCGCGAGGCCGATCCTGCCGACGGACGCAGCATTCTGGTCGTGCTCACCCCCGACGGGAAGATCCGCGTGGATGCCGCCATCACACGGCTCGTCGACGCCGAGGCCGTGCTGCTCGCACGACTCTCACGCACCGACCGTGACCGGCTCGCCGCACTGCTGCGCAAGCTCAGCCTCGGCTTTGACACCTGATCAGTCGATGACCGGCGGCGGGGCCCAGCGGCTCGAGTCCAGCCAGCCCGCCTCCGGGCCGCGATCGAAGAAGTGCCGAAAAGCGTAGATGAGCGGATGCCACACCCTCGGATCGATCTCGCCTGTGCCCTCCGGCACGAGGGCGGGGTCGGCATGCACGCGCAGCACCTGCGCCTCGACCATGAAGTATCCGCCGTCCAGTCCGGGCGTCATGCGGCGCACGGTCGCTTCGAACTGCAGCGCGCATTCCTGCACGCGGGGCGCGTCGACGAGCTCTGAGGCCTGCGGCGTGAGCTGGGCGGCGCCGAACTTGTCCTTCTCGAACCGGTAACGCTTGCTCTTGTCCGCCGGAACCGGATGGCGCCCGGTCAGGTGCGACAGTCGCACAAGAGCAGGCCACAGCGGCGCAGAGGGGAAGTTGACCGTGATCCCGGGGCGATCGGCGATGTTCTGCGCCGTCTGTCCTGCGGCCTCCAGACCCAGGCACAGCATGTCGCCCAGGGCCCAATGCGACGATGCCGCCGCCAGGTTGGGAGTGCCATCCGAGTTCGTCGACGCGATGAGGTAGGCGGGCGTGCCCACGTAGAGCACGTGCGGGTGCGCGACGATGTGCGTCTCGATGGAGGTGGCAGCGGAGGGGTCGGCGGAGGGGTCGGCGGTCATGATGCGAAAATATCAGCGGTGCGCCCGCCCGCGGCCCGGTATGACGGCGCATGATGAACACATGGGCGATGACGAGCGGATGCGGCACGAGCCGCTGATCATGGAGCCTGAAGGCGGGGATGCCGCGTGCTGGCTGCCCGCGCTGTGCGCCGAGTGCGGGGCGATGATCGAGGGAGCACCGGGCACCGCGTGCTGGCGGTGCGGCGGCACCCGGCGCGAGGGCGACTGAGCCGTTCTGGCTACAGTGGGCGAATGGCCGGAATCCGGTACGAGTTCGAGTGCACGCTGTTCCGCTGGGCGGCACGGCGTGAACTGTGGGTGTTCGCCCGCGTGCCGCCCGAGATCTCTGAAGAGATCCACGACATGCCGCTGCCACGCGGCGGCTTCGACTCGGTGAAGATCACCGCTTCGCTCGGCTCGTCGCGCTGGCAGACATCGATCTTTCCCGAATCCGACGGCACCTACGTGCTCGCGATCAAGCAGGCGATTCGCCGGCGCGAGGGCGTGGACCTGGGCGAGACAGTGCGAATGGCGATCGAACCCGTCGTCTGAAGGATCGGCACAGCCGGGTGCCCTAGCCTGAGAACGATATGGCACATCTTCTCGGGGGCGAATCCCTGCATCTGGAATACCCCACCCGGGTCGTCTTCGATTCGATCAGCCTCGGCGTCGACGAGGGCGACCGTATCGGCATCGTCGGTCGCAACGGCGACGGCAAGTCGTCGCTGTTGGGGATGCTCACCGGGCACGTCGAACCCGACGGCGGCCGGGTCACCGTGCGCGGCGGCGTGCGCATCGGGGTTCTCGAGCAGCAGGACACCCTCAGCGATGACGAGACGGTGGGGCACGCAATCGTCGGCGATCTCGCCGAGCACGAATGGGCCGGTGACGCACGGGTGCGCGACATCATCGCGGGTCTGGTGGCCGATCTGCCGTGGGATGGACGAATCGGGATACTGTCGGGCGGCCAGCGCCGGCGTGTCGCGCTGGCCGCGCTTCTGGCGCAGGATCTCGACGTGATAGCCCTCGACGAGCCGACCAACCACCTCGATGTCGAGGGCATCTCCTGGCTCGCGACGCACATGCGCTCGCGCTGGCCGGCACACGCCGGTGCGCTGCTGGTCGTCACCCACGACCGGTGGTTCCTCGACGAGGTGTGCACGGCCACCTGGGAGGTCCACGACCGCACCGTCGAGCCGTTCGAGGGCGGCTATGCCGCATACATCCTGCAGCGCGTCGAGCGCGACCGTCAGGCTGCCACCATCGAGCAGCGCCGGCAGAACCTCGCCCGCCGCGAGCTCGCCTGGCTGCGCCGCGGAGCGCCCGCGCGCACCTCGAAGCCCAAGTTCCACATCGACGCGGCCAACGCCCTCATCGCCGACGTGCCGCCGCTGCGCGACAACGTGGCGTTGCAGGCCCTGGCCACCGCGCGGCTCGGAAAGGACGTCGTCGATCTGCTCGGAGCGTCGGTGAGCTACCCCGACCCCGACACCGGTGCGCCGCGCGAAGTGCTGCACGATGTGCAGTGGCGCATCGCACCGGGCGAGCGCACCGGCATCCTCGGTGTCAACGGCGCCGGAAAGTCCACGCTGCTCGGGCTCGTCGACGGCCGGGTCGCGCCCACCTCGGGGCGCGTCAAGCACGGCAGGACCGTACAGGTGGCCGCCCTCTCGCAACGCATGGACGAGCTCGACGAGCATCTGCACAAGCCGGTGCGGCTGGTGCTCGAGGCCTTGCGCACCACCTACACGTTCGGCACGGGGTCGAAGGCGGCCGAGCTCACGCCGGGTCAGCTGCTGGAGCGCATGGGGTTCTCCAGCGCCCAGCTGTCCACCCCGGTCAAGGATCTCTCGGGTGGCCAGAAGCGTCGGCTGCAGCTGCTGCTCGTGCTGCTGAGCCAGCCGAACGTGCTGATCCTCGACGAGCCCACAAACGACCTCGACACCGACATGCTCGCGGCGATGGAAGAACTTCTCGACTCGTGGCCGGGCACGCTTCTGGTCGTCTCGCACGACCGGTACTTCCTCGAGCGGGTGACCGACCAGCAGTATGGAATTCTCGACGGTCGTTTCCGTCATCTTCCGGGGGGCGTAGACGAGTACCTGCGGTTGCGTGCCGATCAGCGGTCACGTCCGGCGCCGGTGACAAGGCAGGATGCCGCTGCGCCGGCACTCGGTCTGACCGGCGCCGACCGACGCACCGCCGAGAAGGAGGTCGCCTCGATCGATCGGCGGCTGCACAAGCTTGAGGGCGAGATCGCCGCGGTCGACGAACGTCTTGCCACCGCGCACGATGACTACGACGCGTTGATCAGCCTGCAGCGGCAGCGCGAAGCACTCACCGGCGAAAGCGCCACGCTCGAAGAGCGCTGGCTGGAGCTTTCGGAGGCGCTGGAAAGCTGACACGCCCCGCGTGGTCCCTTGAACTTCACCGCGGACGGGGTCACCATGTGCATGAGGGGACTCTCATCGAAGAAGGTTCATCATGCAATTCGCCGTATCGATGTTCCCGCCCCTGGCCCTCGGTTTCTTCGGACTCGGGACCGGCTACCTGATCTATGGCCCGCAAGAGCTGTTCGGGTGGCCGCCACGAGACGAACGGGTCGATCGCGCCACCGGCATCTGGGGCATCTGGTTGCCCGGATTCTGTCAGTTCGTGACAGGCATCATCCTGTTCGTCGGGCTGTCATGGTTCCAAGTGTTCAACGAAGCACCGCTGTACATGGCCGCGCTCGCGTTCTCTGCCTATGGCATTCACTGGTTCGCCATCGGCTACAACCGCTACCGCGGCAATGACCCCCGCCCCAACGCGGGAATGTGCGTGGCGTTCTTCATCATCTCGGTCGTGGGCCTGGTCGTGTTCTTCACGGCCGGAGACTGGCCGGTGGGTCTGCTGTTCCTGGGCCTCGCGCTCATCTACCTGTCGGACTTCTTCGCTGCCATCGGAATGAAGTGGGC
This sequence comes from Microbacterium protaetiae, assembly GCF_004135285.1. Lineage (NCBI taxonomy): Bacteria > Bacillati > Actinomycetota > Actinomycetes > Micrococcales > Microbacteriaceae > Microbacterium > Microbacterium protaetiae. Next base: position 2,887,188 of record NZ_CP035494.1, on the reverse strand, counting down.
AGAACGCGCACTGGGCTTCTGGCACATCGTCACGGGGTTGTGGCTGATGTACCTGATGGTCGCCGTCGCGTTCAACTTCTCGCTGGGCTGGTCACTCGCCGTCTGAGCGCCGCCCGTTGACAGGCGCATCACCCCGCTGCCGCCGAACCGTGTTCCCCTCGAAACGGCGGCGGCGGGGTGATGCGTTCAATTCAGACCGTTGTCGGACAGGAACGCCTTGGCGATGTCGGCTGACGACTTCTTGTCCACCGTGTTCTGCACGTTCATGTCGACGAGCGCTTCGGGCGTGAGCTTGGCCTGCACAGCATTGAGTACGTCGGCGACTTTGTCCTGCACCGTCGTGCTGACCACCGGCACCACATTCGAAGCCAGGATCATACCCTTCGGGTCGTTCAGCACGACGAGGTCGTCGGTCTGGATGCGCGGGTCGGACGTATACACGTCGGCGACGTTCACGGTGCCGGCGACGAGGTCTTCGACGGTGGTGTCTCCGGTGCCCTTGAAGCCGATGTCGATGCCGTAGATACTCTTCAGACCCTTCGGCCCATAGGGCCGATCGGCCAACTCGGGGTTGCCTCCGAGGGTCAGCTTCTCGGTGACGTTCGCCAGGTCGGCGATCGAGGTCAGCTGGTACTTGTCGGCGAACGCCTTGGTCACCGTGTACGAGTCCTGATCGGTGGCCGTGGCCATGTCGAGCACGGCCAGCGAGTCGGGCAACGCGTCTTTCAGCGCGGCATACACGTCGTCAGGGGCAGTGGCGGTGGCGTCTTTGTCGAGGAACTGCAACAGGTTGCCGGTGTACTCGGGGAACACTTGGATCTCACCGCTTTCCAGCGCCGGCATATAGGCGTCGCGCTGGCCGATGCTGAACTTGCGGTCGACCTTCATGCCGGCGCCCTCAAGCGCCTGCGCGTAGATCTCGGCAATCGTCTCGTTGGAGGGATACGACTGTGAGCCGACCACTATCGTCGCCGCGTCACCGCCCGCAGTGCCTTTCGTCGGCTCGTCGAGTGGGTTGTTCGACGCGCATCCGGACAGCGCCACGACCGCGCCCACGAAGGCGGCGGCGATGGCGAGGGTTTTTCGTGCAGAGAGCATGTGATTCTCCTTCTCTCGGGGTTCAGGCGGCGACTGCTTCGAGTCGCGCAGGTTCGGGATGCCGCGGCCGGCCGCCACGCAGGGCGCGCGGGGTCGAGGCCCGCTGCGCCAGGGCGAAGAGCCCGTCGAGCGCGAGGGCGAGCACGGCGACGATGATGGCTCCGCCGAGCACCATGTCGAGCTTGCGCAGCGGAAGGCCGGTGATGATGTATTGGCCGAGGCCGCCGATGCCCACATAGGCGGCGATCGTCACGGTGGCCACCACCTGCAGCACGGCCGAGCGGATGCCGGCGACCAGCAGCGGAAGACCAAGGGGCACCTCGATGCGCCAGAGCACCTGCCAGGGCGTCATCCCCATCGCACGCCCCGCGTCGATCACCGACCGGTCGATGGCCTCGAAGCCGGCGTAGGCACCGGCCAGGATCGAAGGGATGCCCAGGATCACGAACGTGACGACGGCGGCCTCGGGCTTGTGGATGACGCCCATCAGCAAGACAAGCAGGATGAACAGCCCGAACGACGGAATCGCGCGCGCGGCGCCCGAGACGGCCACAGCGATATCCCTCCCCCGGCCGGTGTGTCCGATCAGCCACCCCAGCGGCACGGCGATGACGATGGCCACGAGAACCGACACCAGGGTGAACAGCAGATGGATGCCGATGGCCACCGGAATCGGATCGGTGCCCGACAGCTCGCCGGAGAAGATCCAGCGGATGGCGTCGATGATGAAACTCATGCGATCGCCTCCCGGGTGCGCACGGCGAGAGCGTGACGACGGGCGGGGTGTGCCCAGGGCATGAGCGCCCGACCCAGCAGGACGAGCAGGGCATCGACGATCACGGCGATGATGACGACCGCCACGATGCCCGCGAACACCTCGATGAGAATGCGCCGCTGCAGCCCGTTCGTGAACAGGTAGCCGAGGTTCTCGACGCCGACGAGGATGCCCACGGTGGCCAGTGCTATGGTGCTCGAGGCCATGACCCGGGTGCCGGCGAGGATGACGGGACCGGCGAGTGGAAAGTCCACGGTGAAGAATCGGCGCCACGGACCGTACCCCATGGCGACGGATGCGAGGCGCACATCGTCGTCGACCGAGGCCAGTCCGTCGGCGACGGAGCGGACCATCAGCGCGACGGCGTACAGCGTCAGCGCCACGATGAGATTGACGTCGCTGATGTAGCTCGTGCCCAGGATCACCGGCAGCAGCGCCAGCAGCGCCAGTGACGGGATCGTGTAGAGCAGCCCGGTCACCACCAGCAGCGGGCCGCGCACGAGGCGATACCGCCAGGCGACCCAGCCCAGCGGAACCGAGATCGCGAAGCCCAGCACGATGGGAATAAGGCTGTGCCGCAGATGCTGCAGCGACAGCTCAAGGATCAGTCCGAGATTGTCGGCGACCCAGCTCACCCGGGCTCCTCCACGAGCGCTCCCTGCGTGCGGCCCTGCGCGTCGACGACCACGGTGCCACGTGCGGTCTTCTTCAGTCGCAACGCGCGGCTGCCGCGCTCGGCCCCGATGAAGGTCGCCACGAAGTCGGAGGCCGGGGCCTCGATGATCTCGCTCGGACTGCCCACCTGCGCGATCTGGGCGCCCACCTCGAGGATCACGACCTGATCGCCGAGCAGGAACGCCTCGTCGACGTCGTGCGTGACGAACACTATCGTCTTGCCGATCTCGCTCTGCAGCCGAATGAGCTCTTGCTGCAGCTCGGCCCGCACGATCGGATCGACCGCTCCGAACGGTTCGTCCATCAGCAGGATGTTCGGGTCGGCGGCCAGTCCTCTCGCGACGCCGACACGCTGCTGCTGACCGCCGGACAACTGCCCGGGATACCGCCGGGCCAACGACTCGTCGAGACCGACCGTGCGCATGAGTTCACGAGCCCGGGCTCGGGCATCCCTCTTCTTGATCCCCTGCAGAACAGGCACCGTGGCGATATTGTCTTCGACGCTCTGGTGCGGCAGCAGACCCGCGTTCTGCATGACGTACCCGATGCTGCGCCGCAGGGCCACCGCCGGGCGCGACGCGATGTCGACGCCGTCGATCTCGATCGCCCCCGAGGTCGCGTCGACCATGCGGTTGATCATGCGCAGCAGAGTGGTCTTGCCGCAGCCGCTCGATCCGACGAACACCGTGGTCTTGTGGGCAGGGATGACGAGGTTGAAGTCCCGTACGGCACGCGTGCCGTCGGGGAACTGCTTCGTGACGTTGCGGAACTCGATCATGCGGCGCTCCGTCGACCGCGCACCGGGCTCAGTCGCCCACCTCGACGTCGGGCGCGAACGCGATGTACCCGGAGAAATCCCGGCCGACCTTCTCGATCGCACCGGGATACGGCGTGGGATACGCCCAGGCGCGATCGGCGAAGACCTCGTCGCCGATCTTTATCGAGTAATACTGACAGACGCCTTTCCACGGGCACGTGTAGGGCGTATCGCTCTCGTGCAAGAGGCGGGAATCCACGCTTTGCGGTGGAAAATACCAATTGCCTTCGATACGGACGAGGTCTGCCTCGTCGGCCGTCGCGATGGTGGTCTCACCGAGTCGTGCTCTCATGGTCGTTCCTCCCATGTCGCCTCGCGCGTGTTCACGAGCGTAGTGCAGACCCCCGACACCGCGGGCCGCTGTGTCAGTACCAGAAGCTCAGTCGCGGGCTGACATGCCATCCGAAAAGCCGGGATGACGCAGCCGCATCGGTGGTGCGGATGCGTCCTGCCGCCGCCAGGGTGGCCGGCGAGACGCCGCCCAGGCACAGCGCCGACAGCTCCGTGGTGCCCAGCGTCATGGTCGGCACCTCGCCGGTGTCCACGCCGTCTGCCTCGACGATTCCCGCGGTGCCGTCGTCGGATGACTCGAGCAACCATCGTCCTTCACTCAGCCCCAGCGGATCGGTGACCTCGAGTACCAACTGCCCCGCTCCGGGGTATCGGCGTGCGCCGAGCACTGCAGGAACGTCGAGGATGCGCACGTAGTGGTGATCGGTGACGCTCATGCGCACCGCACGCTGATCGGCGATCATCCACAGCAGCGGCTCGTCGGTCGACAGCTCGCTGGCGGTGAGCGTGGAGATCAGCGGAAGGGAGAGGAGGAACCGCCACAGTCCCGCGTACGCCTCGTCGTCGGCGGCGAGCAGGTACCGCACGCGCGCCGTCGACTTCGTATAGTCGTCGTGGTTCTCGGTGACGGTGTACAGCGCCAGACCGCGCACCTCGCCGGCAGCGTTCGCGTATTGCACGGCGCGCACCGAACCGGGCTTTTCGGCGTCGGGTTCGGTTCCGGTGAACTGCCCCCACTGTGAGCCGGGCATTGCCAGCTCGCCGGGTCGTGACCGCAGGATGCGCGCGTGCAGCCCCGGCGCGAGGGTGCGGGCCAGTTCTCGGGTGATGTAGTCGACGCGTCCAGAGACCTCGGGGCCGATCCAGCCGGCCCGCCGGGTCTCGATCGTCCACGTCGTCGCGGCGGCGGCCTGCCCGAATCCGTAGCGGCCGTACAAGGTCGATTCGCTCACCGTCAGGGCGGCCAGGGGAATGCCCAGGCGCGAGGCATGGCGAAGCTCGCCCTCCATCATGGCGCGCGCGATGCCGCGACCGGCATGGGTCGGCGACACCGTCACGGAGCTCACGGCCAGCGCGGGAACCACGACGTCGCCGGGTAGGGCGAGTTCTGCAACCCAGGTCTCAAAGGTGCCCACCGGCACGTCGTCCTGCGGCGCGGTCGGGTCGTACACGCCGATCCGACGGTGAGAGGCCGAACGATCGAATGAGGCCGCAAGCTGTTCTTCGGTGCGTTCGGAGTCGAGAAATCCTCGCGCGGTGGCCTGCAGCCACCCGTCGAAGGCCGGCCGCTGGTGCGGCACCAGCCGCAGCTGAAGTCCCCGCGCATCGAGGCGGGCGGCCGAGCCCGCGTCTACGGCGCCGTCGCGTTGACGAGCGACCAGGTCGTCGTCCATTGGTTCTCCTTCGGTCAGTCAGTCAGGCAGCACACGCGCGCCCGGCACCGGGCCGTGCACGTGCAGGGCGTTGTGGCCGGCGGCGCTGAGCGCCACCTGCAGTTCGAGAGCGGCTTGTTCGTTCTCGATGAGAAAAGCGAGCGTGGGGCCCGACCCCGACACCAGGGCGGCCAAGGCGCCTTCTTGCAACCCGAGGTTTATCAGGTCGTCCAGGGTCGGGCGCAGGCGCAGCACCGCGGGGGTGAGATCGTTGTCCGACGCCGAGGCCAGCGCCTGCGCATCGCCCTGGCGCAGCGCCTGCAGCACCATCGGGTACACGGCCGGCCGCGCAGGAGCGCGCGGGACGTAGATTCCCGTCCCCGAGCGGTACTCGTCGAGTTCGGCGTAGACCACCGGGGTCGACATTCCCTCGTCGCTGACCACGAGCACCCATTCGAAGCGACCCCGGGCCAGCGCCGGACTGAGCTGGTCACCGCGACCGGTGCCCACTGCTGTCCCGCCCATCAGCGCGAACGGCACGTCGGCACCCAGCCGCGCGCCCAGCCTCTGCAGCTCGGCGGTACCCAGCCCTGCGCCCCACAGCGCGTCACAGGCGACCAGGGCGGCTGCGGCATCCGCAGACCCTCCGCCCATGCCGCCCGCGACGGGAACAGCCTTGTGCACGTGCAAGTGCACACCGGCGTCGTAACCGATCTCGCTGGCCAGCAGACGTGCGGCGCGCACCGCGAGGTTGTTCTCGTCGAGCGGGACATCCGAGCACTGCACCGTTCCGGTCACCTCGATGGTGAACTCGTCAGACGGCGTCGCCCAGACATCCTCATAGAGTGAAACCGCCTGGTACGCCGAGGCCACCTCGTGGTAGCCGTCGGCGCCGGGCGCACCCACCTGGAAGAACACGTTGATCTTTCCAGGTGCGCGCGCGTGCACGCGCTCGGTGATGTAGGCCTGGGTCACAGCTGCGTCGACTCCGCCCACAGATCGACGTCGATGGCGTCCGAGAGGGCGTCGATCTGCTCGAGCTCTTCGGTGTCGAACGCCGGGCCCGACAGCGCCTGCAGATTCTCGTCGAGTTGCGCCGGGCGCGACGCGCCGATCAGCGCAGAGGCGACCACTGCGTCGCGCAGCACCCACTGCAGGGCGAGCTGGGCGAGGGTCTGGCCGCGTTGCTTGGCGATCAGGTCGAGCCCGCGCAGCGCGGCCAGCGCGCTGTCGGAGAGCCGGCCCCCGGGCAGCGACGAGCGCTGCTGAGCACGCTCAGCCGTGCCGTCGCCGAGGTACTTCGAGGTCAGCAGCCCCTGCGCGAGCGGTGTGAAGGCTATCGCGCCCATGCCCTCCTGCTCCAACACCCCGGTCAGGCCGTCTTCGACCCAGCGATTGAGGATCGAATACGAGGGTTGGTGGATCACCAGCGGTGTGCCCAGGCTGCGCGCGATGGCCTTCGCCTCGATCGTGCGCTCGGCGCTGTACGACGAGATCCCCACATACAGCGCCTTTCCGGCGCGCACGAGGCTGTCGAGGGCGCCGATCGTCTCCTCCAGCGGGGTGAGCGGGTCGAGGCGGTGCGAGTAGAAGATGTCGACGTGGTCGAGTCCCATGCGGGCGAGGGACTGATCGGCACTGGCCAGGATGTATTTGCGGCTACCCAGATCTCCATAGGGGCCGGGCCACATGTCCCATCCGGCCTTCGACGAGATGATCAACTCGTCGCGGTAGGGCGCGAAGTCTTCGCGCATCATGCGGCCGAAGTTCGTCTCGGCCGCCCCGTACGGCGGGCCGTAGTTGTTCGCGAGATCGAAGTGTGTGATGCCGTTGTCGAACGCGTGGCGCAACAGTTCGCGCTGACGATCGAACGGGATGTTGTCGCCGAAGTTCCACCACAGGCCGAGCGAGATCGGCGGGAGGAACAGGCCGGATGCCCCGACCTGACGGTACTCGGTCAGCGCATACCGGTCGGCGGCGGCCGTGTATGGCCGATGGATGTCGCGGACGTCGGGCCGGAAGCGGGGTGCGTCGGTCATGCTCCGAGGCTAGCGCGATCGGTCAGCCGGCGGCGGCGATGCGCGCGAAGTCGTCGATGCTCAGCTGCTCGGCCCGCGCGGTGGGGGCGACGCCCGCCGCCTCCAGCACCGCCGAGGCCGCAGCGGCAGAGCCGCCCAGCACCGTCGCCAGTGATTGGCGCAGCATCTTGCGCCGCTGGCCGAACGCCGCCTCGATGATCTCGAAGGTGCGTCGCCGCTCGGTGTCGCTGCCTCGGGGCACCGCGTCGCGTTCGAACGAGACGAGCACGCTGTCGACGTTGGGTACCGGCCAGAACACCTGTCGCGACACCGTTCCGGCCAGCCGCCACCGGCCGTACCAGGCGGCCTTGGCGCTGGGCACTCCGTACACCTTCGATCCCGGTGCGGCCGCGAGCCGCTCGCCCACCTCGGCCTGCACCATGACCACGCCGCGGGTCAGCCGGGGAAATGTCTCGAGGAAGTGCAGCAGCACGGGCACCGACACGTTGTAGGGCAGGTTGGCCACCAGCACGGTGGGATCGCCCGGCAGCTGGGAAATACGCAGGGCATCGGCATCCACCACCGTCAACGCCGCGTCGGGCACGCCGTGCGCCGCCGCGGTCTCAGGCAGTCGCGCCGCCAGCCGATGGTCGATCTCGACAGCCGTCACCGATGCCCCGGTTTCAAGGATCGCCAGGGTCAACGACCCCAGCCCCGGCCCGACCTCGACCACCCGCTCCCCCGCTTGCACGCCGGCGACCTGCACGATCCGGCGCACCGTGTTGGCGTCGACGACGAAGTTCTGCCCGAGCTTCTTGGTCGGGGTCACATCGAGTTCGGCGGCCAGGGCGCGGATCTGGGCCGCGCCCAGCAAGGTCACGGGCATTCCCTTACTGTACCGGCGCGCCGTTCGGCCACCCCCTGACGCGGCGGCGGCCACGTGGCTAGGGTGGCCGGTATGAGCGCGTCAGACTCCGTTCCCACCGGCGCTTTCACCCTGCGCGGCCCCTACGGCCGTCGGGCGATCGGCCTGTCCATCGCCGCCGCCGTGGGCGGCTTCCTGTTCGGCTTCGATTCGTCGGTGATCAACGGCGCCGTCGACTCCGTGCAGCACGACTTCGGTCTGAACGCCTTCGTGACCGGCTTCGTGGTGGCCATCGCGCTGCTCGGCTGTGCAGTGGGCGCGGTCATCGCCGGAAACCTCGCCGACCGGTGGGGACGATTGAAGGTCATGCTGCTGGGCGCTGTCATGTTCTTCGCGAGCTCGATCGGCGCGGGCCTGTGCGTGAGCGTGTGGGACCTCGGCTTCTGGCGCGTGATCGGGGGCCTGGGCATCGGCATCGCGTCGGTGGTGGCCCCCGCGTACATCTCCGAGATCGCACCGCGGCAGATTCGCGGTTCGCTTGCGTCGCTGCAGCAGCTCGCCATCACGCTCGGCATCTTCGTCGCGTTGCTCTCTGACGCGGTGCTGGCGGGGTCGGCAGGCGGCGCCGATAGCGCGTTGTGGCTTGGCATGGAGGCGTGGCGGTGGATGTTCATCGTCGGCGCCATCCCCGCCGCCGTTTACGGCATCCTGTCGTTCCTGGTGCCCGAATCACCGCGGTTCCTCATTTCGAAGGGGCGCGGCGACGAGGCACGGGAGATCTTTGCGCGGCTCGTGCCAGAGGTAGACCTCGACAAGACGATGAACGAGATCACGACGGCGATCGAGGCCGACCGCAAGAACGCCGGGGTCTCGCTGCGCGGCCCTGCCCTCGGACTGCAGCCGATCGTGTGGATCGGCATCATCCTGTCGGTCTTCCAGCAGTTCGTCGGTATCAACGTGATCTTCTACTACTCGACGACGCTGTGGCATTCGGTGGGATTCACCAACGCCCCGCTGATCAGCGTCATCACATCGGTCACGAACGTGCTGGTGACCATCATCGCCATCGTGCTGGTCGACCGGGTAGGCCGCAAACCGATCCTGCTCAGCGGCTCGGCACTGATGACCGTGTCGTTGGCGGCCATGGCCCTGTCGTTCACGTTCGCCACCACGAACGCCCAGGGAGAGGTCTCTCTCAGTGCTCCGTGGGGCCCCGTCGCCCTGATCGCGGCGAACGTGTTCGTCGTGGGCTTCGGCGCGTCGTGGGGCCCGCTGGTGTGGGTGCTGCTGGGCGAGATCTTCCCCAGTCGCATCCGCGGCAAGGCGCTGGGCGTGGCGGCGGGCGCGCAGTGGATAGCGAACTTCCTCATCACGGTGTCGTTCCCCGCGATGTCGTCGTGGTCGCTGCCGTTCACCTACGGCATGTACGCGCTTTTCGCGCTGCTGTCGTTCGGATTCGTCTTCTGGCGCATCCCCGAGACCAAGGGCATGGAACTGGAGCAGACCGAGACACTGTTCGTGCGCAAAGAGAAGACCGCGTAGCGAGGGCTCAGGTGGTCAGGCGACGGATGCTGGGGGTTGCGCTGAGCGCGGCGGCGATCGCCACGAGCAAGCCGGCGAACGTGACCAAAGCGATTTGACCCGAGGCCGCTTGGATCAGGATGCCGGCGGCCAATGGTGCCAGCGGAATCAGAAGGCCAGACGCTATCTGTGCGGCGGCGCCGAGGCGACCTGCGAGGTCTTCCGGCGCCGATCCGAAGACATGTCCCATGAGCGTGCCGTTCAGCGCCGGAACGAACAGTGTGTTCAGAAAGCACGCCGGCAGCACGAACCAGATGTGCGGGAATGTGAGCGCAATCAACAGCCCACCGGTTGCGATCGCCCACGAGGTGATCGCGATCTGGCGGCCCAGCGAGATGCGCCGGTTCATCGGGCCGACCAGCGTGGCCCCGACGATGGCCCCCAGACCGCTGAACGTTTCGACGAGTCCGATGAGGTACACGGGAGTGCCCGCCGCACGCAACCCGAGCACCAGGCCGACTTGAATGCCGATGAACGGCAGATTCAGCACCGCCGCTGCGAGAAAACACGTACGGATCGCCGGAGTACTCCACAAGTGCTTCAGTCCCGCGCCCGCGTCGCGCAGCAGGCCCCGCAGGTATCCGGTGATCGCTCGGCCTTTCTCCGCCGCTTGCCCGGCGGCGCGATTCGGCCCGAGCGAGGTACCGATCACCGCTATGCAGGCGGCAGCGATCAGAAACCCGGCCGAGTCGGCGGCGATCGCGACGGCAGGCCCGAGCACCAGCAGCGCACCACCGATCGGCGCGCCGAGAAGGCTCGCGGTCGTCTCGCGCGCCTGATCGATCGCTATGGCCTGCGACAGCTGCGCGCGCGGCACGAGGTGGCGCACCGCGCCGTTCTGCGCGGGTTGGAAGAAGGTCATCGCCAGCGCCGAGACACCTGCCGCCGCTACCAGGATGCCGAACGACGATGCGCCGATGTGCAGAACGAACGCGGAGACCGCCCAGACGACGGCAGCGACAAGCGCTGCGACCACGAGTGTGCCCCGGCGTGGCCAGCGATCTGCGAACACCCCGGCGACGAGCCCGAGCAGCAGCGTGATCAGCATGGCCATTGCCGACACGCTCCCGGCAGCGGCCGTTGACCCCGTGAGATCGAGGAGCACGAGCGGCAGCGCGATTGCCGCCGCGCTGGTGCCGAGCGAACTGGCGAGTTGCCCGCCCATGAGCAGGCGGAATCCGCGATTGCCCGAGAGGGGGACGGTCACGGTCTCGGGAGATTCCTCAGCACCCATCTTCAACATGACTCCTTCAGTCGTTGATGTGACTTAGACTGTCATATCATGGAGCAGGCAGGACGAAAACCATCGGAGGGATGCGCATGACGTTCGGGGAACGCCTGCGGACCGCCCGCGTGGACCGGCGGCTCTCGCAGACCGAGATCGGCGGCAACCGCTACTCTGCGAGCTACATCTCGCATCTCGAACGCGATCGGCGACGGCCGACCCCAGAGGTCGTCAGTTTCCTCGCGAATCAGCTGGGCGTTCCGCCCAGTTCTCTGGCTACGCCCCCACGTGACGCGATCACCGCCGCGCGCGTCGAGGTCGCGGTCGGGCAGCTTCGCCTGCAAGACGCTCTCTTGCGCCGCGATTTCGACGCGGTGATCACTGAGACGGACGCGATCGCAGCGGAAGCCTCATTGACCGACGCCAGCGCATGGTGGGCGGCCATGAGATTGCGTGCCGAAGCCTTGATCGTCCGTGGCGACTACGACGCCGGCCTGGCCCTTGTCGAACAACTCCTCGGCAGCGAGATGATCCTCGCCTCGCAGCCATTGCGAGCCAGTGTTCTTGTTCTACACTCCCGCACGCTGAGAGCAACCGGACGGTTGCCGGATGCTCTTGACGCGGCAACCAATGCTGTTGACGCAGCGGAGAGTGCATCTGTCGCCGAAGTCCTCGCGGCTGCGCTGCTCGCCAAGGTCGCGGCGCTCGCAGAACTCGGTCAGCGGGACGAACTCGACAAGGCGGCACAGCAGCTGACTGACGCCAGAGCGTCGGTGCCCGTCGGTCAGTTGAGGGGCGAGATCGCCTGGTCACTCGGCAACGTCCGGTTTTTGCAGGGACGCGCGGAAGAAGGAATCGAAGAACACGACCAGGCTGCTGACCTCCTCGACCCCATGGCTGATCTGCGTGCCTGGGCACGGTTCCACAAGGCATCCGCGGCCATGCGTCTGGGCGCCGGCGTCACAACCGGCGTGGAAGAGATGCTCGAACGCGCTCAGACAGGACTTTCGATCGTGGGCACCGCCCACGACTTCGCCGAACTCGACCTCGTACGCGCCGAGTTCCTCATGATGACCGAACCCGACACGTCGATTCGTCTCATCGACGCCGCCATCGCGACACCTGAGCTGCCCGCGCACACCATTGCGGAGGCACACACTCTCAAGGCTCGCGTGCTCGACGAGCAATCCGGCCCCGACGCGGCACGAGCCGAATGGGCCACCGCAGCCGAACTCTACGAAGAATCGGGTGCCCACGAACGCGCCACGGCGATCTGGCGCCGGCTCGCCCGCTGAGCGCGGCGGTCACTGGGCCAGGAGGTCACGCAGCCAGCGCGTGCCGTGCACCGCGGCGCCGGCCTCGCTGCAGCGGCTCGCGAGCTCGCGGTCGCTGGTGACGACGGCCACGGTGCGACCATCGTCGACGAGACGCCGCGCCTCATCGACGATCGTGTCGTCGCCGGATGCCGGGGCCCGCACGATCCGCACCCGATCGTGGTCGGCCACGGCCTTGGCGTGCCCTTCGACCACGACGCTCGTCTCGGGAAACCAAGTGTTCTCGGGCAATCCCAGGGCCGCAGCACCCACCCCCGCGCTCAGCAATTGTGCAACGTCATCGATCAACCGAGCAGCGGCGCCGGCGCGGTCGCGCCACCAGCCGTCGGGCACCGAGCCGACCACGTTGGCCGCGTCGACCACGATCGCCGGGCGCACCTCGAGCACGGCCCGCAGCTGCGGCCACGCGTCGGCGAAACCCGGATGCAACGGCCGATCGGTGATCTTCTCGGCGGGTACCCACTCCAACGCGACACTCTCGGGGTCGCTGATGACGGGTTCGAAGGGCTCAACCACGTCGGCGATCACGGTCGCATACGTCCACACCTCGAGGTCCAGTACGCTCATCAGCCGCGCGCGTACCGCGCCGTCGGGCACGCCGGCCTCTTCCTGCGCTTCGCGCAGGGCGCCGGCACGCGCCGACTCGCCCTGGTGCCGCGCGCCGCCGGGCAGGGCCCAGGTGTCGCCGTGGTGACTCCACGAGACGCGGTGCTGCAGCAGCACCCCGCGATCGCGGTCATAGGCGAGCAACCCGGCTGCTCCGAAGCGCCCCCAGTACCGCTCCCCCGAATCGGCGATCACCCACGCATCGCCGGGGTCGCGCGGGCCGGACGGACGCCGCGGTTCACCGGGACGGGGGTATTCGATCGTCACCCATCCAGCCTGGCACAGCGGACTGGCCCCGGCCCCCGCGGCCGCATTACACGGAAACGAGCGAGGCGGCTTGATGTCTCAATGCGCGTGCGCATGACGCAAAGTCGTCACAAATGGCCCCTCGCCGGCAGCAGAAGGGGCCATATGCGACGACTCAACGCAGACGACGCAACGCAGCCGACGCAACGCAGCCGACGCAACGCAGCTGACACATGTTGCCGCGCGCCATCGGCACGGCGGGCGCCCGACGAGGCTGCGGCTCGCTCAGCGCTGCCGCTTCTCGCGCACCCGCATGTTGATGACGATCGGCGAACCCTCGAACCCGTAGATCTCGCGCAACCGGCGCTGGATGAAACGCCGGTAGCCGGGGTCGAGGAATCCGGTCGTGAACAGCACGAACGTCGGCGGACGTGTACCCGCCTGCGTGCCGAACAGGATGCGCGGCTGCTTGCCACCGCGCAGCGGGTGCGGGTGCTCGGCGACCAGCTCGGCCAGGAACGCGTTGAACTTGCCGGTGGGGATGCGGGTGTCCCACGAGTCCAGCGCGGTCTCCAGCGCCGGCACGAGCCTGTCGAGATGCCGCCCGGTGCGCGCCGAGATGTTCACCCGCGGCGCCCACGCCACGTGCGCGAGATCTTGTTCGATCTCCCGCTCCAGGTAGCGGCGGCGGTCCTGGCTCTCCATGTCGTCGTCGAACAGGCGGTCCCACTTGTTGTAGGCGAGCACGAGCGCGCGGCCCGACTCCAGCACCATGTCGATGATGCGGATGTCCTGCTCGCTGATCGGCTGCGACACATCCAGCACCACAACGGCCACTTCGGCCTTCTCCAGCGCCGTCGAGGTGCGCAGCGACGCATAGAAGTCGGCGCCCTGCTGCAGGTGCACCCGACGGCGGATGCCGGCGGTGTCGACGAAACGCCACATCTTGCCACCCAGCTCGACGATCTCGTCGACCGGGTCGCGGGTGGTGCCGGCCAGCTCGTTGACGACCACGCGCTCTTCGCCGGCGGCCTTGTTCAGCAGCGACGACTTGCCGACATTGGGCCGGCCGAGGATCGCGACCCGCCGCGGGCCGCCGATCTCTTGCTTGGCCACCGCCGAGACATCGGGCAGCACCTTCACGACCTCGTCGAGCAGGTCGGCCACGCCGCGACCGTGGATGGCCGAGACCGGGTGCGGTTCACCGAGTCCCAGGTTCCACAGCGCGGCTGCCTCGGGCTCTTGCCGCACGTCGTCGATCTTGTTCGCGACGAGAAAGACGGGCCTGCCCGCCTTGCGCAGCAGCCGCACGACGTGCTCGTCGGTCGAGGTGGCGCCCACGCGTGCGTCCACGACGAACAGCACCACGTCGCACAGGTCGATGGCGACCTCGGCCTGTGCGGCCACCGAACGGTCGATGCCCTTCGCGTCGGGCTCCCACCCGCCGGTGTCCACGAGTGTGAACCGGCGATCCAGCCACTCGGCCTTGTAGGTGACGCGGTCGCGGGTGACGCCGGGGGTGTCTTCGACGACGGCTTCGCGGCGCCCGAGAATGCGGTTCACGAGGGCCGACTTGCCCACGTTGGGGCGCCCGACGATCGCCACCACCGGCAGCGCCGGAAGGTACTCGATGCCGTCTTCGCCGAGAACCGAGCCGGCCAGCAGCGCGGCGTCTTCGTCTTCGAGCTCATAGTCGTCCAGCGACGCGCGCAGCGCCTCGGCACGCTGCTCGGCGAGCGTCTCGTCGATATCGGCAAGCCGCTCGGCCAGGTGATCCTGACCGGGTTCGTACTCGTCTTCAGCGCCCATGGGCGGTCTCCAGTTTCTCGTGTACGACGCCCAGAACGGCATCGACGGTCTGCGCGAAGTCAAGGTCGGTCGAATCGACCACCTCGACGCCGGGCGCAGCGTTCAAAAAGTCGACGACGGTCGCATCCGACGCGTCGCGCTTGTGCAGGGCGGCAGCCACGGCTGCGGCATCCTGATCGGTCAACTCGGCCGAGCGGCGCGCGGCGCGCACTTCGGGGTCCGCGGTCAGCAGAATGCGCACCGGCGCGTCGGGCGCGACCACGGTGGTGATGTCACGCCCCTCGATGATGACCCCGGGGCGGGTGGATGCCGCCGCCAGCGTGCGGAACAACTCGTTCACCTGCGCCCGCACCTCGGGGATGCGCGCGACCGCACTCACCGCCGACGACACGCGCGGCTCGCGGATGGCGGCGGTGACGTCGGTCTCGCCGACGCGCACCCAGTAGTCGTCGGGGTCGAGCGAGATGGCGTAGGGGAACGCGGATGCCGCGGCGCGCACCGCTGCGTCGTCGGCGGTGTCGGCCCCCTGCGCGAGCACGTGCCAGGCCAGTGCCCGGTAGGCGGCCCCGGTGTCGAGGTAGCCGAAGCCGAGGGCTCGTGCGGCCTGCTTCGAGACGCTGGACTTGCCCGAGCCGGCCGGGCCGTCGATGGCGATGATGGCGATGTCAGTCATTGGTGGTGCTCGCAATCCTCCAGCCGCGCGCGGTCAGGCCGTCTTCCGCGCGCCGCACGGCGCCCGGGTCGACACTGATCTCGGCAAGGCCGAACTGGGCGCCGGGCGAGTGCTCCAGGCGCAGGTCTTCCACGTTCACGTCGAGTTCGCCGAGCTCGCCGAACAGGCGCCCCAGCTGGCCGGGGGTGTCATCGACCATGACGACCAGCTGCGCGAACCGCCGGTTCTGGCCGTGCTTTCCCGGCAGCAGCTCGACGCCCTCGTTGCCGCGGCGGATGGTGTCGGCGACAGTGCGGCGCGCCCCGGGCGCATCGGGGTGGCGCAGCGCGGCGGCGACCTCGCCCAGATCGGCGGCGAGCGCGTCGAGCACCTCGACGACGGGCGCGGCGTTCGAGCCGAGAATCTGCACCCACAGTTCGGGGGCGGATGCCGCGATGCGGGTGGTGTCGCGCACGCCTTGTCCGGCCAGGCGCAGCGAGCCCTCCGGTGCGCCGGCGAATCGGCCGGCCAGAAGGCTGGCCACCAGCTGCGGCACGTGCGAGACAAGTGCGACAGAACGGTCGTGCTCGACGGGGTCCATCTCTAGCGGCATCGCGCCCACGTCAAGGGCGAGCCCTTCGACGACGGCGAGGTCGGCCGGGCTGGTCTGGTCGTCGCGGCAGACGACCCAGGGGCGCCCGATGAAGATGTCGGCGCGCGCCGAGATGGCCCCACCGCGCTCGCGGCCGGCCAGCGGGTGCGAGCCGATGTAGTGAGTGAGGTCGACACCGCGCTCGCGCAGGGCGCGCAGCGGCTCGAGCTTGACACTGGCGACATCGGTGACGACGGCCTCGGGAAAGGCCGCCAGCTCTCGCGCGACGACATCGGCGGTGACATCCGGGGGCACCGCCACCACGATAAGACGCGGGCGGTCGTCATCGCGCGCGACGCGGCCGGCGCCGTAGTCGACCGCCAGGCGCAATTGCCCGGGCGAGGTGTCGGCGAGTGCGACATCGACACCCAGTGCCGACAACGCGTGGCCGATGCTCGATCCGAGCAGTCCCGCACCCACGATCCGCACCGTTCCCGAGGTGCGGGCAGCACCCCGCGCAGGCACGGTGGTGGTCGCTCTCATGGGGTCTCCCGGTCATCTCCCGGCGGTGTCGGCTCCCCCGGCTCACGGCGCGCGAGGGTCAGCAGCGCGCCGCGTTCCACTGTAGTCAATTCACGGGCCTTCCCCGCCGGGAGTGTTCCCAGGTGAAGCGGGCCGAACTGCCGCCGCACAAGCTCTTCGACCGGATGCCCCACCTCGGCCAGCATCCGCCGCACGATGCGGTTGCGGCCCGAGTGCAGCGTCAGTTCGACCAGGCTCGTTGCCGCGGAGCGATCGAGCAGACGCGCCTTGTCGGCGGCGATCGGCCCGTCTTCCAGCTCGACACCTCGGGTGAGCCGCGAGATGGTGCGGGCGGTGACGGTGCCGCGCACCCGCGCCACGTACACTTTCGTGACCCCGAAGGAGGGATGGGCCAGCACATGCGCGAGCTCGCCGTCGTTGGTGAGCACGAGCAGACCGCTGGTCTCGGCGTCCAGCCGGCCGACGTTGTACAGGCGCTCGGGCCACTCGCGCGTGAACTGTCGCAGATCGGGTCGTCCGCGATCGTCGTGCATCGAGCTGACCACCCCCGTGGGCTTGTTCAGCACGACATAGCGCTTCGACTGATCGAACTGGATGGCCACACCGTCGACATCGACGAGGTCGTGTTCGGGGTCGATGCGCGAACCGAGCTGGTCGGCGACGACCCCGTTCACCCGTACCCGCCCCTGCACGATCAGGTCTTCGGCCACACGGCGCGAGGCCACTCCCGCGTTCGCCAGCGCCTTCTGCAGGCGCACGCCTTCGGTGTCGGTCATCGGATCCCCCGTTCATCGAGGCCGTCCAGGCCCACCGTGTCGACATCGTCCAGGAGCGGCGAGATCGGCGGCAGTTCGTCGAGCGAGTTGATGCCGAGGTTCACCAGCAGCGCGTCGGTCGTGCCGTACAGAATCGCCCCGGTCTCGGGGTCGCTGCCGACCTCGGTGACCAACCCTCGAGCCAACAGGGTCCGCACCACGGAGTCGACGTTGACCGCGCGCACCGAGGCGACCTGGCCGCGCGAGACCGGCTGCTTGTACGCGATCACCGCGAGCGTCTCCAGCGCAGCCTGCGACAGCCGCGACGGGGCCTGGGTGTTCACGAACTCGCTGACCAGATCGTCGTAGTCCTCGCGCACGTACAGCCGCCAGCCACCGCCCACCTCGCGCAGTTCGAATCCGCGCTGCGGTCCACCGGTCTCGCCGTCGTAGTCGGCGACCAGTCCCTCAATGGCCTGACGCACCGCCGGCACCGGTTCACCGACGGCGGTGGCCAGGGCCACGAGACTCTGCGGCTCCTCAACGATGAGCAGAATCGCCTCGAGCTTGCGGGCGACGCTGTGCGTGCTATCGGTCATAGTCGGCTCCCAAGGCGGCGAGGTTCTCTTCGGACCAACGCTCGGCGGTCCAGGTCAGGGTCAGATCGCCCAGCGGCTCGACCTGCTCGAACGACAGCGCGGCATGCCGGTACAGCTCCAACACCGACAGAAAACGCGCGATCACGACACCGCGCTGTGTCACCCCGGTGACCAGATCGCGGAACGTGAGGCTTCCCGCCGAACGCAGCATGGTGACCACCACCGCCGCCTGCTCGCGGATGCTCACCAGCGGCGCGTGCAGGTGATCCAAGCCCACGGTGGGGATCTCCTTCGGCGCGAACGCCAGCAGGGCGAGCGCCGCGAAGTCGTCGGCCGAGAGCGTCCAGACGAGCTCGGGCGCCGCGGTGCGATACTTCTCGTCGAGCCGCACCGCGCGGGCATGCCGTCGGTCTTCGCGCACGAGGCAGCGCGCGAACCACGCCGAAACCTCTTTGAAGGCCCGGTACTGCAGCAGCCTCGCGAAAAGCAGATCGCGCGCCTCGAGCAGCGCGACCGATTCGGCGTCGACGAACTCGCCCTGCGGCAGAAGGCCGGCGACCTTCATGTCGAGCAGGGTCGCTGCCACCACGAGGAATTCGGATGCCTCGTCGAGCTCATCATCGGCCTGCAGTTCGCGCAGGTAGGCGATGAACTCGCCGGTCACCTTCGAAAGAGCCACCTCGGTGATGTCGAGTTCGTGGGTGCCCAGCAGGTTCAGCAGCAGGTCGAACGGACCGTCGAAGACGCCCAGCGAGACCCGAAAGCCGGTTTCGGCGCGCTCCTCCTCGTTCTCCGGCGACGGCGCTGTGTTCTCAGGCGACGGCGCCACGCGCGACCAGCTCCCGCGCGAGCCGCAGGTAGGCCTGTGCGGCCGCGTGTTCGGGGGCGAACTCGGTGATGGGCATCCCCGACACCGACGCGTCGGGGAACTTCACCGTGCGCCCGATGACCGTCTCGAGCACGTCGTCGCCGAAGGCCTCGACGACACGCTCGAGCACCTCACGCGAATGCAGCGTGCGCGGGTCGTACATCGTCGCGAGCACACCGTCGAGGGTGATCGAAGGGTTCAGCCGGTCGCGCACCTTGTCGATCGTCTCGATGAGCAGGGCGACCCCGCGCAGAGCGAAGAACTCGCACTCCAGAGGGATGACCACACCGTGGCTGGCCGTCAGCGCGTTCACCGTGAGCAGGCCGAGCGACGGCTGGCAGTCGATGAGGATGACGTCATACTCCTTCGCGACCCCGCGCAGCGCGCGCGCCAACGTCATCTCACGGGCCACCTCATTGACCAGGTGCACCTCGGCGGCCGACAGGTCGATGTTGGCGGGAATGACGTCGAGGTTCTCCACCCGGGTCGGCACGACCACCTCGTGCGGGTCGCGCTTGGCGTCCAACAGCAGATCGTAGATCGTGGGGATCTCGTGGGTAGCGATGCCCAGACCTGCCGACAGGGCCCCCTGCGGGTCGAAGTCGACGGCGAGCACCTTGCGTCCGTAGCCGGCCAGCGCCGCCGCGAGATTGATGGTGGTGGTCGTCTTGCCGACGCCGCCCTTCTGATTGCACAGCGCGATGATGCGTGCCGGACCATGGCCCGTGAGGGTGGGTGGGGTCGGGAAGCCGTGGTACGGACGACCCGTCGGACCGATCGGCGTGTCGCCGGAGGCCTTCGACTTCTGCGTCTTGCTCGCCGTACCCGCCACCGTTCTCCTGACCTTCGTCTTCTCCTCCGGTCGATTCTAGCGATGACCGCCTGTGGACATGGCGCGCGGCGAGGGGATGTCGCAGACCGGCCGTCTGCGGCATCCCGGATATCCGCTCATCGCGCCCGCGGATGCGAGCTCGCGTACACATCGCGCAGGGCGTCGACGCTCACGTGCGTGTAGATCTGCGTGGTGGCCACCGAGGCGTGTCCGAGGAGCTCTTGCACGACCCGCACGTCGGCCCCGCCCTGCAGCAGGTGCGTCGCGAACGAGTGCCGCAGGGTGTGCGGAGACACGTGCGCGGTCAGCTGGGCGCTCTGAGCCGCCGCCTGGATCACCAGCCACACACTCTGCCGCGACAGCGGACCGCCCCGCGCCCCCAGGAACAGCCGCGGACTGGCGTGCCCCCGACGGGACAGTTCGGGCCGCACGCGGGTGAGGTAGGCATCCAGCGCTTCACGCGCATACTGCCCGATCGGCACTATGCGTTCCTTCGCCCCCTTGCCTCGCACCCGCAGCACATCGCCGTGGGTGACGTCGTCGACATCGAGCTGCACCACCTCTGAGACGCGCGCGCCGGTCGCATACAGCAGCTCGAGCAGCGCCCGGTCGCGCAGGCCCAACGGCTCATCGGGCGCGGGGGCGGCCAGCAGCCGCTCCACCTGGTCGATGGTGAGAGCCTTGGGCAACCGCTGCGGCAGCTTCGGCGGGCGCAGCCGACCGGTGGGATCGTCTGCCTCGATCTGTTCGCGCTGCAGATATCGGTGCAGGCCGCGCACCGATGACTGCAGACGCGCGAGACTGGATGCCGCGGGCCGTGGCACCGCGCGGGAACGTTCGGCGATGAACTCGGCCACAAGGTCAGGTGTCACCTGCCCGCTGTCACCCGCCCCGTGCGCCGCCATCCACTGCAGATACCCGGCCAGATCGCGCCGGTACGCGGCGACGGTGTGCTCGCTGAGCCCGCGCTCGACCGTGACATGCCGCAGGAAGGCGTTCACCGCACGGTCGAGCTGCACGGTGCTCAGCCCTCGGCGACGCCGGCTCCCACCGGCTGAGACCGCCGCGGCCACGGCGAGTCGCCGGGGGCGAGCGTCGACCAGCCGTCCGCCCGCGAGGCGTGGGCGGCAAGCGTCCCCACCACCAGCGACGGGTTCTGCACGCGCCGCTGAAGAACCGCGGTCATGACCTCGTCGAGCGGCACCCAGCGCACCTCGATGTCGGCTTCTTCGGCTTCGCGGTCGAACGCCTGCGCGCTCGGACTCAGCTCACGCGCGAGATAGATGCGAATCGCCTCGTCGCTGCCGCCCGGCGTCGTGTAGAACTCGGCGAGCACATCCCAGCGCGCCGCGATAAGGTCTGCCTCTTCGGCGAGTTCGCGCTGCGCCGCGGCCAGCGCATCTTCGCCGGTCACATCCAGCAGCCCCGCCGGGATCTCCCACTCGCGCACCCGCACCGGATGCCGGTACTGCTTGATCAGCAGCATCCGGTCGTCCTCATCCAGGGCGAGGATCGCCACGGCGCCGGTGTGATCCATGTACTCGCGCACGATCGTCTGGTCGTTGTAGGTGAACTCATCACGACGGACGTTCCAGACCCGCCCCGCATACACGGTGTCGCTGCGCGTGACCTCGACCTCGGCCGGTTCGTCGTGCAACGGCTCAGTCATCGTCGCCTTCGTCGTCGAAAAGCTCGCTGGCACGGTGGCGCACGAGCGCGGCCGCGACCAGCCCGCGGAACAGCGGGTGCGGATCGGTCGGCCGCGAGCGCAGCTCGGGGTGCGCCTGCGTCGCGATGTAATACGGGTGCACCTCGCGCGGCAGCTCCACGTATTCGACGAGATTGCGGTCGGGCGAGAGTCCAGAAAACACCAGGCCGGCGTCGGTGAGGCGGTCACGGTACGCGTTGTTGACCTCGTAGCGGTGGCGGTGCCGCTCTGAGACGCGCGCCGAGCCGTACAGCTCGGCGGCCAGCGACCCGTCGGCCAGATCGGCCGGGTACAGCCCCAGTCGCATGGTGCCGCCCAACTCGCCTGCCGCGAGAATGTCGACCTGCTCGGCCATGGTGGCGATCACCGGGTCGGCGGTGTCGGGGTCGAACTCGCTCGACGACGCCTGCGCGATGCCGGCGACGTCAC
Organism: Microbacterium protaetiae; assembly: GCF_004135285.1. NCBI lineage: Bacteria > Bacillati > Actinomycetota > Actinomycetes > Micrococcales > Microbacteriaceae > Microbacterium > Microbacterium protaetiae. The sequence goes on along the minus strand of NZ_CP035494.1, from coordinate 2,865,497 downwards.
GGGCATACTCGATGACCATGCACTGCAGCCCCAGACACAGTCCGAGGGTCGGAATGCCCTGCTCGCGTGCGAAGCGCAGCGCGCCCAGTTTGCCCTCGATACCGCGGATGCCGAACCCACCGGGAACGACGATGCCGTCCAGGTCAGCCAGTGCATTCTGCGCGCCCTCGGGTGTCTCGCACTCATCCGACGGAATCCATCGGATGTTCACGTGCGTCTCCTGCGCGAAGCCACCGGCGCGCAGCGCCTCGGTGACCGACAGGTAGGCGTCGGGCAGGTCGATGTATTTTCCAACCAGCCCGATCGTCACCTCGTGCTTGGGGTTGTGCACCGCACTGAGCACCTTCTGCCAGCGCGACCAGTCGACCTCGGCGGCCTTGGTCAGGCCGAGGGCGCGCACGATGTAGTCATCGAGGTTCTGCTCGTGCAGCATCGAAGGGATGTCGTAGATGCTGGGCACGTCCACCGCGTTGACCACCGCGCGCTCGTCGACGTCGCACATCAGCGCGATCTTGCGCTTGTTCGCATCTGTGACCGGCCGGTCGCTGCGCAGCACCAGGGCGTCGGGCTGAATACCGATCGAGCGCAGGGCTGCGACCGAGTGCTGGGTCGGCTTGGTCTTCTGCTCGCCCGAGGCGCCCATGTAGGGCAGCAGCGACACGTGCACGAAGAACACGTTGTCGCGGCCGAGCTCATGGCGGATCTGCCGCGCCGACTCGATGAACGGCTGCGACTCGATGTCGCCGATGGTGCCACCGACCTCGGTGATGATGACGTCGGGCTTCGGATCGGCATCGGCCTGCAATCGCATGCGACGCTTGATCTCGTCGGTGATGTGCGGAATGACCTGCACGGTGTCGCCCAGGTACTCTCCGGCCCGCTCGCGGGCTATCACGCGAGAATAGATCTGACCGGTGGTCACGTTGGCGGCCTGGTTCAGGTTCACGTCGAGAAAGCGCTCGTAGTGGCCGATGTCGAGATCGGTCTCGGCGCCGTCGTCGGTGACGAAGACCTCACCGTGCTGGAACGGGTTCATCGTGCCGGGGTCGACGTTCAGATACGGGTCGAGCTTCTGCATGACCACCCGCAGGCCGCGCGCGGTCAGCAGATTGCCGAGGCTCGCCGCCGTCAGCCCCTTCCCCAAAGAGGAGACGACACCGCCGGTCACGAAGATGTGCTTGGTGGTGTCGTCGTCTGTCGCCGTGGTGTCGGCCGGAGGTCGAGAACTGCCTGAGCCTGAACTATGCATCACGGGCTTCGATTCTATCAGCGCGAACCTGGGTGCGCGGTGCGTGCGGGTTTCTTCCGCGACCGTGTCGCGATGATCGCCCAGATCGTCGCGACAAGACTCAGCACCGCCGCGCCGGCCGGGATCAAGAACGCGGGTTCTCCGCCCTCGAGATCCAGCGTCGCCCAGACGAAAAGGATGATGGCCGCCAGCGTGCCACCGGGAGCCAGCCACCGTGCGGCATCCCGAACGATGGGCGAGCGTTTGCCGCCACGCCGCGGCCAGATGGCCACCACGGCTGCGACCAGGGCGAGCATCCCGAACAGCACCGGCAGGGCGACCGGAACAGCCCGCACGACAGCGTCGGCGATGAAGGGCGCGCGCGCTCCCGCCGCGAACGTGCCCGCGGCGAACTGGAACTGTGCGCCCAGTGGGTCGTCGGCCGACGAGAACGAGCCGTCATCGGTGTCGATGTACGGCCAGAGGTCATACTCGTCGGGCGTGAACTCCTCGTGATAATGGATGCCGCCGGTCGCGGTGGTCGCGTCACCGAAGTCGCGCACGCCGGGGTCGGGCCAGCCCTGCCCGCCCAGCCATCCCGTCTCGCCGATCTCGACCTTGACCAGGTCGGCGGGCACCGTCAGCCCGACGGTGACGCGCTCGGGCGCCACGTCGACGCCTCGCCAGGCGCTGCTCCACCCCGGGTTCAACGCGGTCCAGCGCAGCTGCTGCCGCCACGTGCCGTCTTGCCAGACCTGCGCGACCGGGTCGTCGATGGTGTAGGTGATGACCACGTGGTGGTCCCCCGGCCACTCGTCGGGCATCTTCGTCTGCAGCAGAGCCTGATCTTGCGCACGGGTCAGTGTGAATGGCACCGGCGCGTCGTCGACGGTGACCGACGTGACAGTCAGGCCCATGCGGTGGCCGTCGACCACGTCGTGCCACTGCCGCAGCACCTGCGGCACGTCACGGTGCCCGTCGGTGACGGTGCCGGTGAGGTCCTCCTGAACCTCCAGGTTCACCCGTCCGCCGGTCGCGGTGGTCAGCGTCGCCTCCGACGAGAAGTCGGTGACGAAGAAGCCGTAGCTTCCGGGCAGTTCGTCCTGGTAGATGATGTCGTCGTCGGGCAGCCGCGTGCTCGCCGGCACCCAGATGGCCACGGCGATGGCTGCCATCACGGCCAGCACTCCGACCGTGCGCACCGCCAGGCGACCGGTGGTGACGAAATCGGGGTCGAACGCCGCCTCCTTGGCTTTCAGCCCCTCCCGTGCGATGAGTTCGCGCACCAGCCGACCGGCGCGACGCGCCGGCGCGAACAGAACCGTGAACGGCAGCAGCGGGTCGCGCAGAGTGGTGCGCTCGTCCGCGCTGGTCTGCCGCACGTACAGCCGCATGCCCAGCAGCTGTTCCTTCACCAGTGCACCGGTGCGGGTCAGCGGACGTGCGCTGAGGGTGATCGTGAGGATCGCGACGGCGAGGATCGTCGTGACGGCGACGATAGCCACCGGCCACCAGTACACCGACAGCGGCAGCTGGTACGACAGCTGGCGCACGAGGCCCCATTGCAGCACGGTCCACGCCAGTGCAGCCCCGATAAACGAGTCACGCACGAATCCGCGTGGCACGCGCCGGTACCGGCGACGGAACTGCTCACGCCATGCCGACGCCTGCAGATAATGCGTCCCGGCCAACAGCAGATTCCCCAGACGACCGGTGCGATTGGCCGAGCGGATGAGCGCGCGACGGGTCGCCGGGCTCGGCGAAGACCTGTAGGTGTGCAGGGCATCCACCAGCGGCGAGACGAGCACCGCGCGCCACAGTCGCGCCGACAGCGGGGCCGACACTCCATCGGGGGGCTCCTCGCGGTACACGTACCACGCCCGTCCTCGCGCGTCGCCCCAGGCGACGGCGCGTGCGGCGAGGGAGAAAAGCAGGGTGACCGCCAGCAGCAGCAACGGCAGGAACGGCCCGATCAGCTGCACCCAGTACAGGAACGGGGGTGCGGGCATCGTGAAGGTTCCCGCTTGGAACGGCATGCGGAACCAGAACGTCGTGTAGGGCGGCATGTTCTGGTCGTTGGCAACCCGGTAGGTGACCGCATCGGCGGTTTCGCTGTCGGGATGAAGCTGCGACGAGTCGCCCGCCAGCAGCCATTCGATTCCCCCGCGCGGTTGCCGCGAGTAGTCGTCGACGAGATCGCGCGGAACCGTGACCGTCAACTGCGACGCGGCGACACCGTGCGGAAACTCAGGACCGAACACGTTCCATTCGAGAAGATCCTCCTGCCGCCCGGTCGACTCGTTCACGGCGGGATAGGCCAGGTCGCGCAGCGTGTACCGCAGCACCACGTCATGGTCGCCGCGCAGCCGAGAGCCGCCGTCGATGCCGAACGTGGTGCGTGTGGCCGCGGCATCCGTGGTCACTGTCGCGGTCGCCCCGTCGAGGGTCGCCGACACGAGCGTCGGGTGCAGGTCATGCGACTCGTACTCGGAGGGGATGACCCGTGTCAGCCCCGACTCATCGACGTCGTCGGGAAAGAAAGCGGTGATGCGCTCGGTGACGTCGACTCTCAGTGTGCCGTCGGCATCGCGGGCCAGCGTGTACTCGGCGTTGAACGACCGCGCTATCCAGGTGTCGACGGCGTGCCGGGCCGAGCCCATGATGTCGTCGAAGCCGAGCGGCTTGTTGAGCACCGGCCCGAACAGCAGCAGTGCTCCGATACCGATGATGAGGGCCCATCCGAACCCCATCGTCCAGCGCATGTTCGTCGATCCGTGCGAGCGGACCCACCCCTCCACGCGCAGCAGGACCTTCGAGAGCCATCGGTAGAGCGGGGTGGGACGCCGCCGCTCGATGCGGATGGCGTCGGGTGGGGCCTGCCCGGGTTTACCGGCGTCGTCGCTCACGACGGCGCGCCAGCCGTCGCCAGCAGTTCCCGGGCGTGTGTGAGGGCGGCATCCGAATCGGCGAGCCCCGACAGCAGGCGGGCCATCTCTGCCTCGCGGTCCTCACCGACCAGCCGCCGCACGCTCGACGCCGTCACGGTTCCGTCGCTGGCCTTGACCACGGTGAGGTGGTTGCCGGCGAACGCTGCCACCTGGGCCAAATGGGTCACGGCGATGACCTGGGCCGACTCGGCCAGACGTGCCAGGCGGCGACCCACTTCGATCGCCGCGGCCCCGCCGATCCCGGCGTCCACTTCGTCGAAGACGAAAGTAGGCACGGGGTCGGTGCCGGCGATGACCACTTCGATCGCGAGCATGACGCGGCTGAGCTCCCCGCCCGATGCCCCGCGGGCCACCGGACGCAGCTGCGCACCGGGGTGCGGCGCGAGCAGAATGGCGACCTCGTCACGCCCGTACACCGAGCCGGGTGCCGGTTCCACCGTCACCTGCAGGTGGGCGTCGGGCATGGCGAGGGCCTGCAGCTCGGCGGTGACCGCGGCGCCGAGTCGCGCGGCTGCATCCACGCGCGCGGCGGTGAGTGCGGCGGCCGCGTCGTCGAGGGCGGATGCCTCGCTCTCGCGTTGAGCAGAAAGCCGGTCGATGCGCTCGGAATCGTCATCGAGCTCGACAAGGCGCGCCGAGCCCGTCTGCAGCAGATCGATAGCCGTGGCCAGATCTCCGTGCCGGCGCACCAGGGCGGTCAGCTGCGCACGGCGCTCCTCCACCGCCGCCAGCTCCTGCGGACCGGATTCGTCGAGGTCTGCCAGATACCCCGAGAGGCCGGTGGCCAGGTCGGCGGCGCGGTATGCGATGTCTGCGGCCTGGTCGACGAACTCCTCAAGTGCCGGATCGGCGGCGCGCTCGAGCTGTCGTCGCACCTCGCCGATCAACGAACTGACGTCGGGGCGGTCATCGTCGGCCGACAGCGCGGCATGAGCGGTGGCCGCTATCACGCGCAGTTCTTCCATGTTGGCCAACCGCTCGGCGCGCACCGCCAGCTGCTCGTCCTCGCCCGGCTGCGGATCGGTCTGCTCGATCTCGGCGATCAGGGCACGAAGGTCGTCGGCCTCGCGCGCGCGGGCGTCGCGCTGGGCGATGAGATCGGTCAGCTCGCGGTCGATGGCCTGCCATGACGTGAATCGCTTTCGATACGCCGTCAGCGCCTCGGCGACCGGATCACCGCCGAACCGGTCGAGCGCGTCGCGCTGGGCACTGGCCGATCGCAGCCTGAGTTGATCGGATTGACCGTGCATCACGACCAGGTCGTCGGCCAGCTCAGCCAGCACTGCCGCAGGGGCGTTGCGGCCGCCGACGGTGGCGCGGCTGCGCCCCTCGGTGGTCAGCGTGCGCCCGAGGTAGAGCTCTGCGCGTCCGTCTCCGGTCGGCTCGAGGTCACCGCCGGCCTCACGCGCACGGTCGGCCACCGCGCCGGTCTCGGGCACGAGCCAGACCCCGTCGACGGCTGCCTGGGCAGCCCCGGCACGCACCGCACCGGAGTCTGCGCGGCGGCCGAGCAGCAGACTCAGGCCGGTGACCACCATGGTCTTTCCCGCCCCGGTCTCGCCGGTGATCGCGGTGAAGCCGGGTCCGAGGGGCAGGGTCGCCTCGGCGATCACGCCGAGGTCGTGCAGGTGGATCTGTTCGATCACGCCGACGCTCCGCTCGTCGCGGAGCCGCGCCATCCTTCCACGGGCAGCCGGAACTTGCGCACGAGGCGGTCGGTGAAAGCGGCCGGGTGCAGTCGCGCCAGTCGCACGGGGTCGAGTGAGCGGCGCACAATCACCCGTGCTCCCGGCGGCAGGTCGTGCGAGCGTCGGCCGTCGCACCACAGCACGCCGACCCCGTTGGTGCGTTCGAGTACTTCAATGGCGACGGATGCCTCGGGCCCGACGACGAGCGGCTTGGCGAACAGTGCGTGCGCCGACAGCGGCACCACGGCGATCGCCTCGACGGTCGGCCAGATGACAGGGCCACCGGCCGAGAAGTTGTAGGCGGTCGACCCGGTCGGTGTGGAGACGACCATGCCATCGCATCCGAAGGTCGACAACGGCCGTCCGTCGATCTCGACCACGACCTCCAGCATCCGTTCCCGGCTCGCTTTCTCGACAGTCGCCTCGTTCAGCGCCCACGTCGAGTAGATCACCTGGCCTGCGGCATCTTTGACCCGTACCGACAACGCCATGCGCTCCTCGACCCGGTAGTCGCGCGAGATCACCCGACGTACCGCGTCGTCCATGTCGTCGCGCTCGATCTCGGCGAGAAAGCCGACGTGTCCCATATTGATGCCCAGGATCGGGGCGGTGCCCCCGCGCACCAGCTCGGCGGCACGCAGAATCGTGCCGTCACCACCCAGCACGATGGCCAATTCGATGTCGTGGACCGTGACATCGGTGCCCAGGGCCGCCGTGGCGGCGAACTCGCTGCGGCTCACCGCCAGTTCTTCGCGGTCGTCGGCGGCCAGCACCGGCTGTGCTCCCGCGTCGTGCAGAGAGCGGATCACCCGGGTGGCCGCCTCGACGGTGTCGTCGCGCAAGGCGTGCGCGACGACGAGGATACTGCGCTGCTCGTCGGTCATGAGCCCCCTGCCAATTCGTTCACGGTGCCCATCCATTGTGACGGATCGTCACCCGATGCCGGGCGCAGGTGCACCACGTACTCACGGTTGCCGTGGGTGCCCGTCAGCGGAGAGGCGATGAGTCCGCACGTGCCCAGGCCTTCGTCCCATGCCGCCCAGAGCACCTCGGCCACGGCATCCGCGCGCAGTACCGGGGCGGTCACCACACCGCCCTTGACCCCGGTGCGACCGACCTCGAACTGTGGCTTGATCAACAGCACCAGGTCGGCGTCGGGTGCCGCGACGCTGCGTGCCGAAGCGAGCACGTGGCGCAGCGAGATGAACGACAGGTCGCCGGTGATCACGCGTGGGGTCTCGACGATGCCGCTCGCTCCGGCGAGCGATGCGGCCGTCATGTGCCGCACGTTGAACCCCTCGACCACGATGACGTCGGGATCGGCCGCGATCTCGGGGGCGAGCTGGTTGTGTCCGACATCGACGGCTATCACCGGGGCGGCGCCGCGCTCACGCAGCACCTGCGTGAACCCGCCGGTGGAGGCCCCCATGTCGAGCGCGAGACGACCGGCCACCTCGATCCCGAAGGCGTCCAGGCCGGCGATGAGCTTGTGCGCGGCGCGGCTCACATAGTGGTCGGCGCTGACGATCTCGATGCGGGCGTTGTCGCTGACCGGTGCGGAGCCTTTGCGGGCAGGCCGTCCGTCGAGAGTGACAGCGCCCTGCGCGATGAGGGCGTGCGCGTGAGTGCGCGACCGCGCGAGTCCCCGTGCGGCGATCGCCTGATCGAGGCGCTGTGTCATGCGGCCGGAGGCGTCGCCGGGCCGGCGTCGAGCTCGCGGGCGAGGGCGTCATGCAGCTGCGCGTAGGCGTCGGCACGTTCAGCGAGGGGCTGTTCCTCGATCACCCGCAGCCTGCTGATCAGCTCGTCGCGCTCGTCCTGCTCCATGTCCCCATGCTATCCCCGGACCACGCTCTGCCTTGGGAAGCCTCAGGGCCGCACGAACGGGTCGGCGTACAAAGCGTCCTCGACGCGGAATCCGAAGATCGCGCGGCCCGAGTTCCACACCGCGGCGGATCCCGCCCGAACCAGGTCGATCGGCCGGGATCCGGCATCCAGCACCCGCAGATCGGCGCCGTCGATGCGTACCACCGCGTCGCCCACCCGGGTCGTGTCGCCGTCGGTCTGCGTGGCCGGGTACGGCTCGAACAGCTGCCGCAGGTCTTCGAGGATGAAATCGGGCCGGCTTGTCGGCGGCGCCGCCAGCACGTGCTTGGGCCGGTCGACACCGGTCAGGACCAGTACCGAGGGGATGCCGGCGGCCTGCGCGCCCGCAATGTCGGTGTCGAGCCGGTCGCCGATGAAAAGGGGATGACGCGCACCGAACCGCGCCACCGCCTCGCGGAAGATCGCGGGTTCGGGTTTGCCGGCGACAGTGGCCAGCCGGCCGACCGCCGTGTGCACGGCCGAGACCAGCGTGCCGTTTCCCGGTGCGATGCCGCGCGCCTGCGGCAGGGTCCAGTCGGTGTTGGTGGCGATCCACGGGATGCCGCCCTCTTCTTCGGGAACCTTCAGGGCGAAGGCGGCTTCGGCCAGCTGGGTCCATACGATGTCGGGCGAGAACCCCTGCACGACAGCGGCCGGCTCGTCGTCGGCGCTGCCGGTGACCGTGTAACCGGCCCGGGTGACCTCGGAGGTCAGGCCCTCGCCGCCCACCACGAGGATCACCGCGGGAGCGGGCACCATCGTCTTCAGCAGCCGGACCGCGGCCTGCGGACTGGTCACGACGTCTTCGGGCACCGTGCGCGCGAGCCCGAGTTCACGCAGGTGCGCGGCGACGTTCGCGTCGGTGCGCGACGCATTGTTGGTGATGTAGCCCAGCCGCGCTCCGTCGTCGGCCGCGCGGGTCAGGCTCGCCACAGCGTGGGGAAGCGCCCCGGAGCCCGCGTAGATGACGCCGTCCAGGTCAGCCAAGACAGTGTCGACCCCGTCCATGGGCGTGGGCGTGGGAGCGGGCGTGGGCGTGCGGGGTGAGCGGCCGAACAGCGGCATCAGGCCTCGCCTTCCCCGGGCGCGGCGTCTTCGCTCACCGACTCAGACGCGGCGTCGCTGCCCGCAGGCGTGTCTGTCGAGCTGCGCGGTTCCTCCTCGTCGAGCTCTTCGATGACCACGACCTCGCTCTCGTCGACTCCGGATGCCTCATCCAGAGCCTGCGCGGCCACGTCGGCCAGCTTCTGCCAACGCGCCGCCTCGGCGTCTCGTCCCAGCTCTTCGAACACCGTCGCGCGCGCGGCGAACAGAGCGGGGCTCCATTCGAACGCGCGGGCGGGATCGGCCTCCGGGATCTCCAGCTCCTGCAGCGCACGCTCGGCATTGCCCAGGTCGAGCCAGGCGCCCGACATCGCGATGGCCAGGCCCACCCGTACCTCTGTGGGAAGTGCCGCCCGGTCCACGCCGCGCCCTTCCTCGAGAGCACGCTCAGGCCGTCCCATGCCGCGCTCGCTGTCCACCAGCAGCGCCACCTGGTCATCGCGCCCGGTGAGCCGCCGATACGTGCGCAGCTCCCGCAGGGCGAGTGCGAAATCGCCGATGGCGTACGCGGTGATCGCCACGGTCTCACGTGCCACCGGGATCCTCCCGGCATGCCGAGAGGCCGCCAGCGCATGCTCATGCGCCCGTGCCGGATCGTCATCGATAAGACGCGCGGCCATCGCCAGATGCCGCGCCACCTGCTCGGCGTTCTCCTTGCTCAATGTCTTCAGCTCATTGCGCGCGGCGGGATGCAGATCGCGCGGCGTGATGTCGTCGGGCAGCGCCGGATCCAGCGGACGGTCGGCCCGTTCGCTCTGAGGCGGACGCGTCGTCCGCCGGTCGTCCCGCCCCTCGACTCGGGGCTTCCGATCGTATGCCGGCCGGCCGCCGCGCTCCGCGCCGCGGCCCGTAGGCGTGCGATCACCGTAGGGCTTGCGATCGGCACGATCACCATACGGCTTGCGGTCACCGTACGGCTTGCGATCGGCACGATCACCATACGGCTTGCGGTCACCGTACGGCTTGCGATCGGCACGATCTCCATACGGCTTGCGGTCACCGTACGGCTTGCGATCAGCACGATCCCCGGACGCCGGACGAGCCGGCCGATCACCATACGGCTTCCGATCCCCGTACGGCTTGCGATCGCCGTACGGCTTGCGATCCCCGTACGGCTTGCGATCGCCGTACGGCTTGCGATCAGCCCGATCGCCCGCGCCGCGGCCACGCGGCGCGCCGTCCTTCTGAGATCGCGGCGGCTCGCTCGACCGTCGCCGATCCTGACCCCGTCCACGGCTTTCGCCCGGACGTTCTTCGTCTTCAGCCACGTCGATACCTCACCTTGCCGATTCTGCCGCAAAAACAGAAATGGCCACCTCGAGGGTGGCCATTTCTGGTGAAAAGTGTTCGGCGGTGTCCTACTCTCCCACAGGGTCCCCCCTGCAGTACCATCGGCGCTGAGAGGCTTAGCTTCCGGGTTCGGAATGTCACCGGGCGTTTCCCTCTCGCTATGGCCGCCGAAACAATATGGATATGTCAATCAGATTCCCGACCGCACATCGAGAACCACAAAGTGGACGCGTACATCAAAAACGTTGAAGTGTTATCAAGTCATCGGCTTATTAGTACCGGTCAGCTCCACACGTTACCGTGCTTCCACATCCGGCCTATCAACCCAGTAATCTGGCTGGGAGCCTCTCCCCCTCACGGGGATGGAAGTCTCATCTCGAGGCCGGCTTCCCGCTTAGATGCTTTCAGCGGTTATCCATCCCGAACGTAGCTAATCAGCGGTGCTCCTGGCGGAACAACTGACACACCAGAGGTTCGTCCAACCCGGTCCTCTCGTACTAGGGTCAGATCCTCTCAAACTTCCTACGCGCGCAGCGGATAGGGACCGAACTGTCTCACGACGTTCTAAACCCAGCTCGCGTACCGCTTTAATGGGCGAACAGCCCAACCCTTGGGACCTACTCCAGCCCCAGGATGCGACGAGCCGACATCGAGGTGCCAAACCATGCCGTCGATATGGACTCTTGGGCAAGATCAGCCTGTTATCCCCGAGGTACCTTTTATCCGTTGAGCGACAGCGCTTCCACAAGCCACTGCCGGATCACTAGTCCCGACTTTCGTCCCTGCTCGACCTGTCAGTCTCACAGTCAAGCTCCCTTGTGCACTTACACTCGCCACCTGATTGCCAACCAGGTTGAGGGAACCTTTGGGCGCCTCCGTTACTCTTTGGGAGGCAACCGCCCCAGTTAAACTACCCACCAGGCACTGTCCCTGAACCGGATTACGGTCCGAAGTTAGGCATCCAGAGTGACCAGAGTGGTATTTCAACAATGACTCCACCCGAACTGGCGTCCGGGCTTCACAGTCTCCCACCTATCCTACACAAGCCACACCGAATACCAATACCAAGCTATAGTAAAGGTCACGGGGTCTTTCCGTCCTGCTGCGCGTAACGAGCATCTTTACTCGTAATGCAATTTCGCCGAGTTCGCGGTTGAGACAGTTGGGAAGTCGTTACGCCATTCGTGCAGGTCGGAACTTACCCGACAAGGAATTTCGCTACCTTAGGATGGTTATAGTTACCACCGCCGTTTACTGGGGCTTAAATTCGCAGCTTCGCCCAAAGGCTGACCGCTCCTCTTAACCTTCCAGCACCGGGCAGGCGTCAGTCCGTATACATCGTCTTGCGACTTAGCACGGACCTGTGTTTTTAGTAAACAGTCGCTACCCACTGGTCTCTGCGGCCACCACACCCTTTCGGTGTAAAACCTAATAAGTGGATGGCCCCCCTTCTCCCGAAGTTACGGGGGCATTTTGCCGAGTTCCTTAACCACGATTCTCTCGATCTCCTTGGTATTCTCTACCTGACCACCTGAGTCGGTTTGGGGTACGGGCGGCTAGAACCTCGCGTCGATGCTTTTCTTGGCAGCAGAGGATCACCCACTTTTCATCCGCATCGTGTCTCACCCTGAATGACTCCCGGATTTGCCTAGGAGTCGGGCTACGCACTTGCACCAGGACAACCATCGCCTGGCTTGGGCTACCTTCCTGCGTCACACCTGTTAATACGCTAGCCGCACCAGCATGGGGTCGAGCGTTCACCAAAACACCATCACCCCGAAGGGATCCGGCACGTCCTGGCTAGGACTCTTAGCACCACTGGATTGACTGGGGCGGTTCTTCGCCGGTACGGGAATATCAACCCGTTGTCCATCGACTACGCCTGTCGGCCTCGCCTTAGGTCCCGACTTACCCAGGGAAGATGAGCTTGACCCTGGAACCCTTGGTCTTCCGGAGGACGTGTTTCTCACACGTCTTTCGCTACTCATGCCTGCATTCTCACTCGTGTGCCGTCCACGGCTGGGTCACCCCGCCGCTTCACCCGGCACACGACGCTCTCCTACCCATCCACACGACTGGACCACAAAGGCCTATCGCAAGTGTGAATGCCACATCTTCGGTGGCGTGCTTGAGCCCCGTTACATTGTCGGCGCGGAATCACTTGACCAGTGAGCTATTACGCACTCTTTCAAGGGTGGCTGCTTCTAAGCCAACCTCCTGGTTGTCAAGGCAACTCCACATCCTTTCCCACTTAGCACGCGCTTAGGGACCTTAGATGGTGGTCTGGGTTGTTTCCCTCTCGACGATGAAGCTTATCCCCCACCGTCTCACTGCTGCGCTCTCACTTACCGGCATTCGGAGTTTGGCTGACGTCAGTAACCTGGTCGGGCCCATCGGCCATCCAGTAGCTCTACCTCCGGCAAGAAACACGCAACGCTGCACCTAAATGCATTTCGGAGAGAACCAGCTATCACGAAGTTTGATTGGCCTTTCACCCCTATCCACAGCTCATCCCCTCAGTTTTCAACCTAAGTGGGTTCGGCCCTCCACGACGTCTTACCGTCGCTTCAGCCTGGCCATGGATAGATCACTTCGCTTCGGGTCTAGGACACGCGACTGAACGCCCTGTTCAGACTCGCTTTCGCTACGGCTCCCCCACACGGGTTAACCTCGCCACGTATCACTAACTCGCAGGCTCATTCTTCAAAAGGCACGCTGTCACCCCTACTAAGGAGGCTCCAACGGTTTGTAAGCAAACGGTTTCAGGTACTATTTCACTCCCCTCCCGGGGTACTTTTCACCTTTCCCTCACGGTACTTGTCCGCTATCGGTCATCTGGGAGTATTCAGGCTTATCAGGTGGTCCTGACAGATTCACACGGGATTTCTCGGGCCCCGTGCTACTCGGGATACTCTCCACGCCAAGAACACGCATTTCGGCTACAGGGCTATCACCTGCTACGGCCCGCCTTCCCAGACGATTCGCCTATACGCTCTTGTCACGCCGACTGTCCGGCAGAACAGTCAAGAAAGTCCCACAACCCCCAGCATGCAACGCCCGCCGGCTCTCACACACACTAGGTTTAGCCTCTTCCGGTTTCGCTCGCCACTACTCACGGAATCACTATTGTTTTCTCTTCCTGTGGGTACTGAGATGTTTCACTTCCCCACGTTCCCTCTACCCGCCCTATACATTCAGGCGGGAGTCACCAGGTCAGCACGCCGCCTGGCGGGGTTTCCCCATTCGGAAATCCTCGGATCAAAACTCGCTTACCAGTTCCCCGAGGCTTATCGCAGATTGCCACGTCCTTCTTCGGCTCCAGATGCCAAGGCATCCACCGTTTGCTCTTAAAGACTTGAAATCACATGAGTTTCATCACCAACACCACACCAGGCAAAACCCGGCACAATGCTGACAAAAAATGATCTTTAAGATCATCAAGAACCAGCCAAAAAGACTGATTCAAAGATGCTCGCGTCCACTGTGTAGTTCTCAAAGTACGGGCGGAACCTCCCCCACCTGCCAGCACAACACCAGCAAACAGAAAAGGCCCAGAGGTTCAGCCACCCTCCCCCAAAAGGGAAGGACACCCGGTCCCTCAGGACCCAACAGCGTGCAGACACCCCGCCAACCAACCCCCACCTTCCCACCGTCCAAAAACGGCGTACTAACGAGAGCCAACCAACCAGATGCCATGTCAAACGTTCCACCCATGAGCCCCGACCACACACATTCGGTGTGGAACCGGGCACTAAAACCACCAGGCGAACCCAGCAGCTCAGTAGCTCCTTAGAAAGGAGGTGATCCAGCCGCACCTTCCGGTACGGCTACCTTGTTACGACTTAGTCCTAATTACCGATCCCACCTTCGACGGCTCCCTCCACAAGGGTTGGGCCACCGGCTTCAGGTGTTACCGACTTTCATGACTTGACGGGCGGTGTGTACAAGACCCGGGAACGTATTCACCGCAGCGTTGCTGATCTGCGATTACTAGCGACTCCGACTTCACGTAGTCGAGTTGCAGACTACGATCCGAACTGGGACCGGCTTTTTGGGATTCGCTCCACCTCACGGTATCGCAGCCCTTTGTACCGGCCATTGTAGCATGCGTGAAGCCCAAGACATAAGGGGCATGATGATTTGACGTCATCCCCACCTTCCTCCGAGTTGACCCCGGCAGTATCCCCTGAGTTCCCACCATAACGTGCTGGCAACAGAGAACGAGGGTTGCGCTCGTTGCGGGACTTAACCCAACATCTCACGACACGAGCTGACGACAACCATGCACCACCTGTGCACCGACCATAAAGGGGCGACCATCTCTGGCCGTTACCGGTGCATGTCAAGCCTTGGTAAGGTTCTTCGCGTTGCATCGAATTAATCCGCATGCTCCGCCGCTTGTGCGGGTCCCCGTCAATTCCTTTGAGTTTTAGCCTTGCGGCCGTACTCCCCAGGCGGGGAACTTAATGCGTTAGCTGCGTCACGGAATCCGTGGAAAGGACCCCACAACTAGTTCCCACCGTTTACGGGGTGGACTACCAGGGTATCTAAGCCTGTTTGCTCCCCACCCTTTCGCTCCTCAGCGTCAGTTACGGCCCAGAGATCTGCCTTCGCCATCGGTGTTCCTCCTGATATCTGCGCATTCCACCGCTACACCAGGAATTCCAATCTCCCCTACCGCACTCTAGTCTGCCCGTACCCACTGCACGCCCGAAGTTGAGCCCCGGGATTTCACAGCAGACGCGACAAACCGCCTACGAGCTCTTTACGCCCAATAATTCCGGATAACGCTTGCACCCTACGTATTACCGCGGCTGCTGGCACGTAGTTAGCCGGTGCTTTTTCTGCAGGTACCGTCACCCAAAGGCTTCTTCCCTACCAAAAGAGGTTTACAACCCGAAGGCCGTCATCCCCCACGCGGCGTTGCTGCATCAGGCTTGCGCCCATTGTGCAATATTCCCCACTGCTGCCTCCCGTAGGAGTCTGGGCCGTGTCTCAGTCCCAGTGTGGCCGGTCACCCTCTCAGGCCGGCTACCCGTCGACGCCTTGGTGAGCCATTACCTCACCAACAAGCTGATAGGCCGCGAGCCCATCCCAGACCGAAAAATCTTTCCAAACACGACCATGCGGTCACATCTCATATCCAGTATTAGACACCGTTTCCAGCGCTTATCCCAGAGTCCAGGGCAGGTTGCTCACGTGTTACTCACCCGTTCGCCACTAATCCCCCAGTGCAAGCACCAGGTTCATCGTTCGACTTGCATGTGTTAAGCACGCCGCCAGCGTTCATCCTGAGCCAGGATCAAACTCTCCGTAAAAAAACAGAAGCCACAACCACACCGGAAAAAAGTGAAAGCTGCAGCGAGTTCAACCATGACCAAAAAGGATGCCATCACTGACAATCCATAAATTGATCCAAAGGAATCTCACCCAACCAAAAAGGTCAGGACGAGGTTATTTGGCATTTGACAAGTGCACGCTGTTGAGTTCTCAAGGATCGGACGCACCCACACACCAACCAACCAAGGCCAACACACAGGGCAACTTCACAATCATACCCACCCCGAGCCGGTTGTCGAATCGACACGCCGCTCTCGGGCTGGGACATCCCATCGTATCACCAGACCAACTGGTTGAACACCGTCGGCGTGGAGAAGATGGGAGGCGTTCGCTGCTTGAGGGGGGCGGTGGCCTTTCGGCTCTTCGCTCAACCCTTTGGGGCGAACAAGTAATACTGTACGCGAGGTTGGCACTCTGCACGAATCGCTGCTGCACCCCGGGCGTGTCGCCCCGATGAGGGCCGATTTTTGCACCAGACTGCCTGCCCTCTGCCCGACTGGCCCCTCCCCGATGCCTCAGGCATTCACTCCCCCGTGTCACTGGACGTGTCGCCCACACGTTTGCTTTGTGCTGCCGCCCGTCGAGCCTGCACGATGACGGCGACAGCGACCGTGAGCAGGCCCCACGCGGCGCATGCGGGAGGCAAGACGCGGTAGGCGAGGTGCTGCGCCGTGAAATCGGCGGTGAGCGGTCCGTAGACGCCCAGCCCGATTCCCCAGGCCACAAGCAGGGACGCCGGAAGAGCAGCGAGCCAGACCCCCGGCATCCATGCAGGCAGAACACGGTGCAGCGTGCCTGCGCCCGTACGCCGGAACCAGAGCAGCGACCACACCGCCAGCACGACGACCCCGACGATGCTCGACCCGTGCTGCACCCACTTGTACCCGGGTAGCGGCCCCCATGCCGAAGCGAGCGCCGGGATGAGCAGCACTCCTGCTCGTCCCTCGTGACTGAACGCGTCCCAGGCGAGGTGGCTGAGTACCCCCAGCGCGAGCGCGACGATCAGCAGCAGCATCCCTGCCTGCCATGGCCGCGCCCGGGGCGCAAGCGTCTCTTTGAATGCGGCGCCGGCACCGAGGTCCCACGCGACAGGCAGCCTGCGTGCTATCGCCGCCGGAACGAGTTCGCTGGCGGCCGGGCGCAGCACACATCGCCACAGCACCAGAAGCACGAAGGCGAGCACGACGGTCGCGGGCAGCCAGACAGGGTCATGGGTCCACTTGTAGTCGATCGGAGTTCCCCGCAGAAACAGCGGCAGGTCAGGCGTCATGGCCCCGATCGCGATAGCGGCCGCCGGCAGCGGAGTGCGCACGAACGGGAGCGCCACTATCGCGTGACTCGGCGTGAACGGCATGGCTCAGGCGGTGACGAACACTCCGGCCAGAGTCTTCTTCCCGCGCCTGAGCACCGACACCCCACCGGGGAGCGCGCCGGTGACCAGAGCGCCCTCATCTTCGACGCGCACGCCGTCGACCGAGACTCCGCCCTGTGTTATCGCCCGTCGTGCCTCTCCGAGGCTCGCGACCAGTCCGGTCTCGACGAGCGCCTGGACCACCGTCGTGGAGGCAGTGCCGTCGGTGTGCGGCAGCTCGTGCAGCGCACTGCGCAGGGTGTCAGGGTCAAGGGAAGTCAGATCGCCGGTGCCGAAGAGGGCTTCGGATGCCGCGGCCACAGCGGTTGCGGCATCCAGCCCGTGCACCGTCGTGACGACCTCGGTGGCCAGACGCTTCTGTGCGGCACGGCGGAACGGCTCGGTCTCGACCAGGCGCGCGTACTCGTCGATCTCGGCGCGGCTGAGGAAGGTGAAGACCTTGAGCCGGTCGATGACGTCGGCGTCGAGCGTGTTGAGCCAGAACTGGTACATCCGGTACGGGCTGCACATGTCGGCATCCAGCCAGATGGCATTGCCCTCGCTCTTGCCGAACTTGGTGCCGTCTCCGTTCGTGATCAGCGGAGTGCCGATCGCATGGACGGCCACCCCTTCGACACGATGGATGAGATCGACGCCGCTGGTGAGGTTTCCCCATTGGTCAGACCCGCCGGTCTGCAAGATGCAGCCGTACTGCCGGTAGAGCTCGAGGTAGTCGAGCCCCTGCAGGATCTGGTAGCTGAACTCGGTGTAGCTGATGCCGGCCTCGGAGTTCAGCCGTGCACTGACGGCGTCTTTCTTCAGCATCGTGCCGACGCGGTAGTGCTTGCCGATCTCGCGCAGGAAATCGATGGCCGACAGCGGGGCGGTCCAATCGAGGTTGTTCACCAGCTGCGCGGCGTTCTCGCCCTCGAAGCTCAGGTACCGCTCGACCTGGGCGCGCAGTCTGCCCACCCACTCCGCGACCGTCTCTTTCGTGTTCAGCGTGCGCTCGGCGGTCGGCCGCGGATCGCCGATGAGGCCGGTGGAGCCCCCCACCAGGCCCAGCGGCTTGTGACCGGCCAGTTGCAAGCGTCGCAGCACCAGCAACTGCACCAGGTTGCCCAGGTGCAGGCTGGGCGCTGTCGGATCGAAGCCGCAGTAATACGTGATCGGGTCTCCGCCCAACGCGGCGCGCAGCGCCTCGGCATCCGTGGAGACATGCACCAGGCCGCGCCAGACGAGTTCGTCCCAGACGTTGTCGAACGTCGGGTCGTTGGCCGGCGCGAGGGCGCGGGGAGCGGGTGTTGACACGCGCATCAGAGTATCAGCGTCGCTGGGACGGATTTCGCTCAGAGCGAACACGACCTGAGGGTCGCCTGTGAGCACATTCTGTGGTCTGACCACATGTGGTTTACTTGATGTGTCGGCGATAACGACCGCCCCCACGGTCTCCCAGTCGACGACAGGGACGCGCTGCCCGTGCTGCGTCGCCCTCCGGGCTCGACCCCGGGCAGTCCCCACGACGCCGTCGGCCCTTCCCCCCCGGGTCGGCGGCGTCTTCTGCACCCGCATGCCAGACTGACGGCATGGCTCTGTTCCCCGGTGCGGATGTTCTGCTGACAGCGGCGCTGTCGATCTTCCTGTTCCTCGCGCTGTGCGCGGCACTGGTGTTGATCATCATCGCGCTGCGGCATCCTTCGTCCTATCTCCTGCTGGTCGCCGGGATACTGGTGGTCGTCGCACTGCTGGTGGTGGCGATCTCGGCGGTGAACGTGCCGGCGATCATGGGCATCATCCTGACCCTGCTGGGCGTGGCGGTCGCCGTCATCGGTGGCAACCCGGTCGCCCGACGGCTGCTCGACATCGCCGCCGGCTCACGCGTGCGCGAGACCGCAGACGGCGGCATCGTCGTCGTGGCACAGGAGCAGGATGCCGCCTCGACCGGGCCGCGCACCCTCATGCGGGGCGGAACGGTGATCGGGTACCTGGAACGGCTGGCGGCAGTCATCGCCATCGTTGTGGGATATCCCGAGGCGATCGCGGTGGTCGTCGCCATCAAGGGCATCGGCCGGTTCTCGGAGCTGAGCGAACCCGAAGCCCGAGAGCGGTTCATCGTCGGCACGCTGGCGAGCCTGGTGTGGGCGTGCGCTGTGGGCGCGCTGCTGCGCCTTGCCATCTGGTGAACTATTAAGCCTGTACTCTTATACCTGACATATTTAGCCTGTATGCTTATTCAATGTTCATCCTGACGATCGATCAGAAGGCAAGCCGCACGGGAAGCGATCTCATCCCCGACGCACTCGCTGAGTTCGCACGGCTCGCACCCGCACACATCACTGCGGGCCCCGAGCGCACTGTCGGCGATGAGCTGCAACTGGCCACCGACGATGCCGGCACGGCGCTGCGCATCATCCTGCACGCCACCCGAACTCAGCACTGGAGCACCGGGGTCGGACTGGGCGAGGTGGAGACGCCGTTGCCCGCATCGATCCGCTCGGGGCGCGGGCCGGCGTTCATCCATGCGCGGGCGGCCGTGGACCGCGCCAAGAGCGACCCGACACGGGTGGCGATCAGCGGCGGGCCGGGCGCCACCGACGCCGAGGCCCTCGTGCGACTGCTCATCGATGTGCGCGACCGGCGCACCGACAAAGGCTGGCAGGTCAGCGACGCTCTCGCCGAGGGGCTCAGTCAGCAGGAGGTCGCCCAGCGGCTGCGCATCAGTGCGGCCGCGGTCAGCCTGCGTGCCAGAGCTGCCGGGCTACGCGTAGAGGAGCAGGCGGTTCCCGCACTCGTGCGGGTGCTCGCAGCCGCCGACGCGCAGGCCGGCGCCTAGAGACCCAGTGTGTGCGCGGCCGCCTGAGCCCGCGCGATGAGTTCGGCGCGCTGCTCGGCGACGCGTACGGGGGCCGTTCCGCCGACGCCGTCGCGGCTGGCCACCGACCCTTCGATGGTGAGCACGTCGCGCACGGCCGGGGTCAAGTGCGGCGAGACCTCAGCGAGCAGCTCGTCGGCGGCATCCTGCAGTCCGATCCCGCGCTGCTCACACGCCTGGACGAGCGCCCCCGAGATCTCGTGGGCGTCGCGGAAAGGCACCCCCTGCCGCACGAGCCAGTCCGCGACATCCGTCGTGAGCGAAAAGCCCTCCGGGGCCAGCTGAGCCATCCGCACGGTGTCGAACCGCATCGTCGCGACCATGCCGGCGAAAGCGGGCAGCAGAAGCTCGAGGGTGTCGACCGAGTCGAAGACGGGCTCTTTGTCCTCTTGCAAGTCGCGGTTGTAGGCGATGGGCAGCCCCTTCAGCGTGGTGAGCAGCCCGGTGAGGTTGCCGACCACCCGGCCGGCCTTTCCACGGGCGAGCTCGGCGATGTCGGGGTTCTTCTTCTGCGGCATGATGCTCGAGCCGGTCGAGTAGCCGTCGTCGAGCGTGACGAAGCCGAACTCGCGGGTGTTCCAGAGGATGACGTCTTCGGCGAAGCGGGAGAGGTCGATGCCGATCTGCGCGGCGATGAAGGCGAACTCGGCGACGACGTCGCGCGCTGCGGTGCCGTCGAGGGAGTTCTCGGCCGGACGATCCAGCCCGAGCTCGCGCGCGACCAGGGCCGGGTCGAGCCCGAGGCTGGAACCGGCCAGCGCTCCCCCGCCGTACGGGCTCACCCGAGCGCGGGACGCCCAGTCGCGCAAGCGCTCGAGATCGCGCACCAGAGGCCAACCGTGCGCCTGCAGGTGGTGCGCGAGCAGAATCGGCTGCGCGTGCTGCAGGTGTGTGCGCCCCGGCATGATCGCGTCGGGGTGTTCTTCGGCTTGCGCGACGATGGCGTCGATCAGACGCAGGATGCCGTGGGCGATGGTCTTGGCATGGTCGAGCAGATACAGCCGCACGAGGGTGGCGATCTGGTCGTTGCGGCTGCGCCCGGCCCGCAAGCGCCCGCCCAGGTCGGTGCCCGCACGTTCGATGAGACCGCGCTCCAAGGCGCCGTGCACGTCTTCGTCGCTGTCGGCGGCGGCGAACGCGCCCGAGGCGACGTCGGCGGCGAGCCGGTCGAGCGCATCGCGCATGCCCGCGAGCTGTTGGTCGCTCAGGTAGCCGGCCGCGTGCAGCGCCACGGCGTGCGCCCGCGACCCGGCGATGTCATAGGGCGCCAGCGCCCAGTCGAAGTGCGTCGACTTGCTCAGCGCCGCCAACTCGGCAGAGGGGCCGGAGGCGAATCGGGCGCCCCAGAGGGCCCCCTCGTTCGTGCCGTGCTTTTCAGTGGTCGGGCTGTCGTCGCTCACGAGTTCCAGCCTATCGGCGCCGCTGCGCGGCGCGCGGCGCAGCGGCACGCCAGCCCGCAGCTCGCCGTCCCGCGTTGTCGCGTCAGCCACCTCGATGCGACACATCCGGACGGCACCTCCGTCAGGCATCCCACACACCGTCATCCCACCGGTACCGCCCCGTCCTGGATTGTCGCTTCAGCCACCGCAAGCGCCACATCCGGACGGCACCGCCGCCAGGCACCCCGCACGCCGTCCCAAAATGCCGCACATCCGCACCCCCAACGCGACATATCCAGACGGCACCGCCGCCAGGCACCCCGCACGCCGTCCCAAAATGCCGCACATCCGCACCCCGACGCGACACATCCAGACGGCAACGCCGCCAGGCACCCCGCACGCCGTCCCAAAATGCCGCACATCCGCACCCCGACGCGACACATCCAGACGGCAACGCCGCCAGGCACCCGGCACGCTACCACCTCCATCGCGCAGGGACGACCGGCCCGAAGTGTCGCTTCAGCCACCGCAAGCGACACATCAGGACCGGGGGCTGCTGAGCCCGGGATGCCGCTTCCCGACCGAATCGCGAGGCACGTCGTTTCCTCCACAGGGCGAGAGGCTTGGCGGCGCGCGACGGGCTTTCCACAGATCAGCATCCCGCGCCGCGTACCGGTCGCCGCATCTTCGAAGATCGAAAGATGCCCACACCACTCAGTACTCTGCCCAATGAATTAGGTCGCGAGTTCAGCGTGCGCGATGCTCAGCGCGCCGGAGTCTCCGCCCGCCGCTTGCGGCATCCGCGATTGGAGTCCCCGTTTCACGGTGTGCGCATGCTCGGCGCTCCCGTCGTGAAGCAACCGGACAACGACGAAAGTGCTTTCGGCCGCGAGGCGCGCACCCTGACTGCCGAGATCCTTCAGCTGGCACGCGCGTACGCGTGCATCATGCCGGATTGGGCATTCTTCTCGCACGTGACGGCCGCGGTGATCTGGGGGTTTCCTGTGCCGATCCGCCTCCTGCGAGCGGCGATACGGCAGGTGCGCCGCCATGGCCACCTTGTTCCGGCGCGCGGCATCGACGTCGCCGTGCTGGGTCGCCGGCGCGCATCGAAGGCGAGAGGCGTGCGCGGGCACGAGCTGACGCCGACTCAGACGACCGTACGAACCGTCGACGGCATGCGTGTGTTAAGCTCAGCCTCCACATGGGCGACCCTGGCCGACGAACTGACTGTTGACGAACTCATCGAGATGGGTGATGCGATCGTCTACATCCCGCGGCGTCACGGCATGGAGCGCGGGACGGCCGAAGATGCACACGCGACGATCGAGCAGCTGCGCGCGGCGGCTCTTGCCCCGCGGCGGAGGAACCGGGCGAAGCTCCTGGAGGCGCTCGAGCTGATCCGGGTGGGCGCGGCCTCACCCTTTGAGACCCGCGTCCGCATCGCATGCGTGCGAGCGGGCTTGCCCGAGCCAGAACTCGACTACGACGTGATCGCAGCGGACGGCACGCCCATCGGCTTCACCGAGATCGCGTTCCCCGACCAACGCTTGCTCATCGAAGGCGAAGGCGACCACCATCGGACCGACCGCGCTCAGTGGTACCGCGACATCGACAAGCACACCGCGTGCGAGGATGCCGGGTGGCGTGTCCTGAGACTTGTTTCGACGCATGTCTACCCGTCGACGGGACCGGCCGTCGAACGCATCACCGCAGCGCTGAGACGTGCGGGATGGAGCGGCTGAACGTCAGTCGAAGCACGCCCGCGCTCGGTCGCCCAGTGATGCCGTCCCACATCGTCGCTTCATAGCGACCAAGCGACCAAGCAGGACGGCACACATCAGCGGGGAGGGGCGATCCCGCCCCGAACCTCCGTTGCTCCCACGGGACGCCGTCCCACATCGTCGCTTCACACCGACCAAGCGACGGAAAAGGACGGCACACGCCAACAAGAACGCCAACGCCGTCCCACATCGTCGCTTCACACCAACCAAGCGACCAACCAGGACGGCACATGCCAGCCGGAAGGGGCGATCCCGCTCCGAACCTCCGTTTCTCCCCCGGGACGCCGTCCCACATCGTCGCTTCACAGCGACCAAGCGACGGAAAAGGACGGCAAACGCCCAATAAGAACGCCAACGCCGTCCCACATCGTCGCTTCACACCAACCAAGCGACCAACCAGGACGGCACACACCAGCGGGGAGGGGTGATCCCGCTCCGAACCTCCGTTGCTCCCCCGGGATGCCGTCCCACATCGTCGCTTCACACCAACCAAGCGACCAACCAGGACGGCACACACCAGCGGGAGGGGCGATGCCGTCCCAAACGACCGCTTCACCGACGGGAAGGGGCGAAACGGGACGGCAACGCGACACCGCGACCAACCACGCGACACCGTGACCGACCACGCGACACCGCGACCGACCACGCGACACAGCGACACCGCTACACCGCGATCGGGAGTGTCACCCTACGCGCGAGCGCAGCCCGCAGACGGCAACGCGACTACGCGACACCGCGACCACGCGACACCGCGACCAACCACGCGACACCGCGACCAACCACGCGACACCGCGACCAACCACGCGACACCGCGACCGACCACGCGACACCGCGACCGACCACGCGACACCGCGACGGCAACCGCCTGTGCGGTGAGCCGCAGCTCAGGCTGCGGCATCCTCCGTCGAGGTGCCGTTCTGCCGCAGCAGCCAGACGAGCATCGCCTTCTGTGCATGCAGCCGGTTCTCGGCTTCGTCCCAGACCACCGACTGCGGGCCGTCGATGACCTCGGCGTCGACCTCGTAGCCGCGGTCGGCGGGCAGGCAGTGGATGAAGATGGCGTCGTCTTTGGCCAAAGCCATGAGCTCGGTCGTGACCTTGTAGCCGCCCAAATCGCGGATGCGCTCGAGCTTCTCTTCTTCTTTGCCCATCGACACCCAGGTGTCGGTGACGATGATGTCGGCGCCGGCGGCGGCCTCGTTCGCGTCGGTGTACAGGGCGACCGAACCACCCGTCTCGGCGGCGCGGCGGTCGGCATCGGCGAC
Organism: Microbacterium protaetiae; assembly: GCF_004135285.1. NCBI lineage: Bacteria > Bacillati > Actinomycetota > Actinomycetes > Micrococcales > Microbacteriaceae > Microbacterium > Microbacterium protaetiae. Next base: position 2,841,382 of record NZ_CP035494.1, on the reverse strand, counting down.
GACGTCAGCGCGCGGCGCATAATCGGCCGGCGAGGCCACGCGCACGTGCATACCCGCGGTGACGCCGGCCAGCACGTAGGAGTGCGCCATGTTCGACTTTCCGTCGCCGAAGAAGGCGAGAGTCAGTCCGGCAAGGTCGCCCTTGTGCTCGCGGATGGTGAGCAGGTCGGCCAACAGCTGGCAGGGGTGGAAGTCGTCGGACAACGCATTGACCACCGGCACGCGCGTGCCCCGTGCCATTTCTTCGAGGCCGGCCTGCGCGTAGGTACGCCACACGATGGCGGCAACCTGGCGCTCCAGGACGCGCGCCGTGTCGGAGGGTGTCTCTTTGCCGCCGAGCTGGCTGTTGGCCGTCGAGATGATCAGCGGCGAGCCGCCCAGGTCGGCGATGCCGACCGCGAACGACACGCGAGTGCGGGTGGAGGACTTGTCGAAGATCACCGCGACCGTCTGGGGGCCGGCGAGGGCCTTGTTCGACCAGCGGTCTTTCTTCAGTTCGATCGCCAGGTCGAGGATCTCGGCTTGCTCGGCCGTGGTCAGATCGTCGTCGCGCAGCAGGTGGCGGGTCACTTCGACTCCTTCGGGTGGGATGCCGCGACCTCGGCGAGCGCGGCGGTGAAAAGGGTGGTGAACTCATCGACTTCGGCGTCGCCGATCGTGTATGCGGGGGCGATGCGGATCACGTCGGCGGTGGGCGCGTTGACGATGAGACCACGCCGCTGCGCGGCATCCCGCACATCTGCCGCCACCGGCGCAGACAGCGTGATACCGATCAGCAGTCCTGCCCCGCGGGTGCCGGTCACCAACGGCACCCCGCGGACGGCGTTGCGCAGCTGGGTGCCGCGCGTGGTGACGTTGGCCAGCAGATCGGTGTTCTCGATCTCGGCGAGCACCGCGTTGCCGACGGCGGTGGCCAGCGGGTTGCCACCGAAGGTCGAGTTGTGCGTACCCGGGTAGAACAGGTCGTTCTCGCCGAAAGTGACCAGAGCGCCCAGGGGGAAGCCGGCCGCGATGCCCTTGGCCAGGCTCATCGCATCAGGGATGATGCCCTCGCGCTGAAAAGCGAACCACTCCCCCGTACGCCCCACTCCGGTCTGCACCTCGTCGACGATGAGGAGCGCCCCGTGCTCGGTGGTCAGCTCCCGCGCGCGGCGCAAGAAGCCATCAGGCAGCGGCACGACGCCGGCTTCACCCTGAATCGGCTCGACGAAAAGGGCCGCGACCGTGTCGTCGGCCAGTGCCCGCTCCAGCGCCTCCACCGTCACCTCGATGTGCGCGACATCGGGCAGCAGCGGCCGGAAGGGGTCTTGGTACGCCGGCTTCGGCGTGAGCGAGAGCGAACCCATCGTGCGCCCGTGGAACGCGCCGGCAAGGCTCAGGATCGTCTTCTTGCCGGTCTTGTGGGCGTGCAGTCGCGCGAGCTTGATCGCTGTCTCGTTCGCCTCAGACCCCGAATTCGCGAAGAAGACGTGACCGCTCTGGCCGGCTCCCGCCAGCCGCTTCAGACGCGCGGCCAGCTCGAGCTGCTGCGGCGTGGCGAAGTAGTTCGACACGTGCGCAAGGGTGGCCGCCTGCTTCGCGGCCGCGTCGACGAAGACGGGGTGCGCATGGCCGAGCGCGTTGACGGCGATGCCGCCGAGAAAGTCGAGGTAGCGCACACCGTCGGCATCCCAGACGTGTGAGCCCTCACCGCGCACGAGAAGTGCGAGCCGACCGCCGAGGTTCAAAAGATCGCGGGATGCCTCATCCTGCCAGGTCGTCATTGTGCGGCCACCTCCGTGCCGATGCCTTTTTCAGTGAAGAGTTCGACGAGCACCGAGTGCGGTACTCGCCCGTCGATGATGGCCGCGGTCTCGACGCCGGCGTCGACGGCGTCCAGACACGCGCGCATCTTCGGGATCATGCCGGATTCCAGACGCGGCAGCATGGCGCGCAGTTCGGAAGCGGTCAGGTGCGAGACCAACGAGTCGCGGCGGGGCCAGTCGGCGTACAGGCCCGCCACATCGGTGAGGATGACGAGTTTGGCCGCTCCCAGGGCGATGGCCAGAGCCGCCGCGGCGGTGTCGGCGTTCACGTTCAGGGAGTGCCCGGGGTTGTCGAGATCGGGCGCAATCGAGGAAACCACAGGAATCCGGCCGGCGGCCAGATGGTCATGGATGGGTTGCGGGTCGACCTGCACGACATCGCCCACCCGGCCCAGATCGTGTTCGACGCCGTCGATGACGACCCCGCGCCGGCGACCGCCGAAAAGTCCGGCGTCTTCGCCCGACAGGCCCGTGGCCAGCGGCCCATGTGCGTTGATCTTCGCGACCAGCTGCGGGTTTATCTGGCCGGTGAGCACCATGCGCACCACCGAGATCGCCTCGGTGGAGGTCACCCGGTACCCGCCCTTGAACTCGCTGGGAATGGCGAGCCGGTCGAGCATCGAGGAGATCTGCGGCCCGCCGCCGTGCACGACGACCGGCTGTACCCCGACATAGCGCAGATAGGCGATGTCAGCGGCGAAGGCATCTTGCAACTCATCGGAGACCATGGCGTTTCCGCCGTACTTGATCACGATGATCTGGTCACGAAACCGGCGCAGCCAGGGCAGCGACTCGATGAGAGTCAGCGCTCTGGCCGACGCTTCGTCGGGGTCGGTGTCTTGCAGATCGATGTCTGTCATGAGGAGTACGCGCTGTTCTCGTGGACGTAATCGTGGGTGAGGTCATTCGTGAGGATCCGCACCGTGGCCTCGCCCGACTTCAGATCGATCACGACGTGCGTCGCACGCGGGGTCAGATCGACGTCTTCGCGCGGGGCGTCCGGGCCCCCGTCGGTGCACACCCGCACGCCGTTCATCCACACGTCGACCTCGTACGGGTCGAAGTCGGCCTGGGTCGTGCCGATCGCCGCCAGCACACGGCCCCAGTTCGGGTCGTTGCCGAAGATCGCCGCCTTGAAGAGGTTGTTGCGGGCGACCGAGCGCCCCACCTCGACGGCATCGGATTCGGATGCCGCATGCCGCACCTCGATAGTGATGTCGTGGCTGGCTCCCTCGGCGTCGCCCTGCAGCTTTTCAGCGAGCTCGATGCACACGGCGGTCAGCGCGGCGCGGAAGGCCTCGGGATCGGGAACCACCCCACTGGCCCCGCTGGCCAGCAGCGTCACCTGGTCGTTCGTCGACATGCATCCGTCGGAGTCGAGCCGGTCGAAGCTCACGTGCGTCGCGTGGCGCAGATGCGCGTCGGCGTCGGCGGCATCCAGTACGGCGTCGGTGGTGATGACCACCAGCATCGTGGCCAGGCCCGGCGCCAGCATCCCGGCACCTTTCGCCATGCCGCCGATCGTCCAGCCGTCGCGCTCTCGCACGGCTGTCTTGCTGACGGTGTCGGTGGTCATGATCGCGGATGCCGCAGCCGCGCCGCCGTCGGCGGACAATGCCGCGACTCCCTTTTCGACACCGTCGAGCACCTTCGCACGAAAGATCTCGTCGCCGGTGCCGATGAGGCCCGTCGAGCACACCAGGATGTCGCCGGAGCTCACGCCCAGCAGCTCGGCGGCCTTCTCAGCGGTCTGATGAGTGGTCTGGAAGCCGAACGTTCCGGTGAAGCAGTTCGCCCCGCCCGAGTTGAGAACAACGGCTTCGACGACGCCGTCAGAGACGGCCTGCTGCGACCACAGGATCGGGTTGGCCTTGGCGCGATTGCTCGTGAACACGGCGGCGCCGACCTTGGCGGGACCCCGGTTGACGACGACGGCCACATCGGGCTTGCCGGTGGATTTCAGGCCCGCGACGACGCCGGCCGCCTCGAACCCCTTCGCTGCGGTGACGGTCACGGGGCGACTCCGTTCACGGTGAGAGCGCGGCCTTCGTCGAGGCCCAACGCGATGTTCATGGACTGCACTGCGGCACCGGCGGTGCCCTTCACAAGGTTGTCGACGGCGGCGACGATCGTGACACGATTCACGTCGCGATCGATGTGCAGCCCCAGAAGAGCCGTGTTCGCGCCGATCACGTCGGCGGTGCGCGGGTAGGTTCCCTCGGGCAGCAACTGCACGAAACGCTCCTCCCCGTACGCGTGCTCCCACGCCGCGCGGATGTCGGCGTCGGAGGCGCCCGGCGTGATCGGCGCAGAGCTGGTGGCGAGGATGCCGCGGGCCATCGGAACGATCACAGGGGTGAAAGAGAGATGCACCTCGGCCGCGCCCGCGGCACGCAACGCCTGCTTGACCTCGGGGATATGCCGATGCACACCCCCGACAGCGTATGGATTCGCCGAGCCGAGGATCTCGCTGCCCAGCAAGTGCGGCTTCAGGCTCTTGCCGGCGCCGGAGGGGCCGACCGCGAGCACGCTGACCAGGTCGGTGGGGTCGATGACACCGGCGGCGATACCGGGTGCGATACTCAGGCTCACCGTGGAGGCGTTGCATCCGGGCGCGGCGATGCGGGTCGCGCCAACGAGGTTCGCACGCTGCTTTCCGGCTTGCGTGGGCAGCTCGGGCACGCCGTAGGCCCAGGGCTCATGGAAGTCGCCGCCGTAGAAGGCGTTCCAGTCGGCCGAGGAGCTCAGGCGGTGGTCGGCGCCGGCGTCGATCACCAGCGACACGTCGGTGAGTGCGTCGGTGTACTGGCCCGACTGCCCGTGCGGCAGGGCGAGGAAGACGATGTCGTGCCCGGAGAGGATCTCGGGCGTGGTCTCTTGCAAGGTCAGGTGTGCCAGTGACCGCAGGTGCGGCTGATGCTGCACGAGCGGCTGGCCCGCGTTCGCGTGCGCGGTGACCGTGCGGATCTCGATGTCAGGATGTGCGGCGAGGATGCGGAGGATCTCTCCCCCCGCATAGCCGGAGGCGCCGGAGACGGCGACCGAATAGGTCATTCTTCTACCTTAGTTTCTGGGTTCCGCCGGACTGAGCCGGCACGGGCCGATAGCGGCGACACCTCACCCGCCGGAGCGGAGTGCGGGGTCGCCTACAGTCGGCGGTCGCCCAGACGTCGGCGCGCGCGACCGAGGCTCACGGGGAGCAGCTCGAGGTTCGCGGCCGAAGGCATGGCCCGACGATAGCGGCCGGGATGCGGCATCCGCAAATCGCGTGTCACAGATGAAGCGCGAGGAACGCCATCGTCCGCTGCCACGCATCGGCGGCAGCGTCGGCGTCGTAACGCGCCCCGGTGTCGTTGAAGAACGCGTGCGCCGCGCGGTCGTAGACCACCGGGGTGAAATCGACACCGGAGGCCGTCATGTCCTGGCGGACGACAGGCAGCGCCTGCATGAGGGCCGTGTCGGTGCCGCCGTAGAAGGCGAGGACGGCGGCCTGAATGTTCTGGATGCGTTCGGCGTCGGGCGCCGTGCCGTAGAACGGGACGACAGCGCGCACGCGTGCATCGGCCGCGGCGAGCAGGAAGGCGTAGGTGCCGCCGAAGCAATAGCCGACCGCACCGATCCGTCCGTCCACGCCCGGCTGCTCGTCGAGGTGGTCGACGGCGGCGGTCAGTGCGCCGGTCGCCCAGGCAGCGTATTCGGGCGCATGGCTGGCTGCCAGCGCTTCGCGCATGCGCGGCTGACCGGCCGTGCGCGCCCCCTCGTCCTTCGAGTTCATCAGTGCGAAAAGCTCCTGGCCCAGTGCCGGCTCGACGCCGGCATGACTGAGGATGTCGGGGGCTATCACGACGTATCCCTCGGCGGCGAACCGGTCGGCCACGTCGATGATGTGATCGGTGAGCCCCCAGATCTCGTGGATGAGCACCAGTCCGCCGCGGGGCTGCTGGGCAGGACGTGCGAGGTAGGCGGCGAAGGGCTCCCCATCGGGAGCGTGGAGCGTCATCGTCTCGGGCATATCCCCACCGTACGCCCGACCGGTCATCCGACCGGGAACGCCTTGATGCGCTGCAGCAGATCGGGACCGGTGCGATCCAGGATGCGCCCACCGATCACCACGCCCGCGATCATCGCGGCCACCCCCACCACGACGGCCACCGGCAGCGAGAGCCATGCCAGCAGCGTCTGGCCCGCGATCGCTCCGATCAGCGCCAGCACCACCGCAGGCGCTGCGAGCACGACCACCCCCGCCATCACGACGAACACCAGAAGACCGTTGACGAACGTCTGGCCCGGCACCGTCTTGAACGGGCTGTCGCCGGGAGCTGCCACCGGAGAGACGATCAGGGCCGACGAGACCGCCGACACCGCGTAGCCGCTCAGCATGAGGGCCACAGAGGCGCCGAGCACCGCCGGCAGCAGCTGCCAGGCTCCGCTGACTGCCACCGTGACGAACGCCACCACGAGGATGGCGGGAACTCCGACGCACGCCGCGCCGAGCAGTCGGCCCAGCCGATCGTGCCGCCCCCGCACACCGCTGGCCAGGACGGTCGCGAACGCGGTGCCGTCGTAGGAGACGTCGGTGTAACCGACGATCGAGACCAGGAAGGCGACCACCGCGCCCGATGCGGCGAAAAGAGTGCTGCCCACACCGCCGGTGAAGGCGAAAACGATCGGCATCAGCGGAACCAGGATCAGCTGCCGCAGATAGCGGGGATCGCGCAGCCACGCGGTCAGGGAGCGCGCCCAGGTGGCTCCGACACCGCCGGTGGGCATGCGGCCGAACAGGCCCAACGCGCCCGCCTTCGCCGCACGGGTGGAGCGGCGCGGTGGCGCGCTCACCGACGCGCGCAGTGCCGCGCCCCAGGCGATCCACAGCAGGACGATGGAGGCCACGGCGATCACCAGCTTGACCGCTGCCGCCAGCCACGCCCCTGCCGCCACGTCGGCGGGAACGGCCCACGCGACGCCCAACGGCGTCCAGCCCAGGATTCCCGCCGCCTGCCAGAGCCGCTGCAGGGGTGCGTCACCCGCGTCGAGCAGCGCCATGGCGCCGGTGATGATCGGTCCGCTCAGGATCACCAGCGCCAGCACCACGGTGCCCACGAGTTCTCGGCCGCGCCGCCCGGCACCGAGCCCGCTGGCCAGGGTGGTCACCAGCCTGCTCGCCAGCACGCAGATCAGCACGCCGATCGCCGCGCACACGACGGCCACCACGGCCGCAGCCGGACGACGCACCCAGAGCACCATCGCAGCCAGCGCGGCCACCGTGGTGGCGATCCCGGGAATACCGGTCAGGCCGGTGCCTGCCAGCGCGAGCATGAGTTGGCGCATGGTGAGCGGGAACGGCGCCAGCCGCGCGGCATCCACACTCGTGTCGGCACCTGCGATGATCACCGGCCCCACCACCCAGCCCAGCACCAAGAGCGACCCGCCCAGAACCGCCACCACGCGCGCCTGTTCGGGCCCCTGCCAGATGGCCAGCGCCACAAGACCGATCACCAGCAGCAGAAGGGCCCCGGCCGCCCACAGCATGCCGAACACGAATCCGACCAGCTGCCACGGATTGCGGCTGAGGGTATTGGCCAGCACTCGGTATCGCAGCCTCAGGACTGTCGCAACCACGCGGGCCCCTGTGTGGTGTGTCGGCCGCCGACGAGGGCGACGAAGCGGTCTTGCAGGCTCTCGCCGTCGCGCACCTGGTCGATGGTGCCCGCGGCCAGCACCCGGCCGCCCGCGATGATGGCGACGTGATCGCACATGCGCTGCACGAGGTCCATCGAGTGGCTCGAGACGATGACCGACCCGCCCGAGGCGGTGTAGCCGCGCAGCACGTCTTCGATGTTGGCGGCCGAGACCGGGTCGACCGATTCGAACGGCTCGTCGAGCACGAGCAGACGAGGGGCATGCACCAGCGCACACGCCAGGGCGATCTTCTTGGTCATTCCGGCCGAATAGTCGGCGACGATCGTGCCGGCCGCTGCGCGCAGATCCATCATCGTGAGCAGATCGTCCACCCGCGGCCCGATCTCGGCCCGAGGGATGCCGAACATCATCGCCGTGTAGGTGAGAAGCTGTTCGCCGGTGAGCCGGTCGAACAATCGCACGCCGTCGGCGAGGTTGCCGATGATGCGTTTGGCACCGACGGGGTCTTGCCACACGTCGATGCCGTGCGCAGCCGCACTTCCGGCATCGGGACGCAGCAGCCCCGTGGCCATCGACAAGGTGGTCGTCTTGCCGGCACCGTTGGGTCCGACCAACCCGAAGAACGAGCCGACGGGCACCTGCAGGTCGATGCCGGCGACGGCGACCTTGTCACCGAAACGCTTGACGAGTCCACTCAACTGCAGCGCGGGTGCATCAGTCACGACCCCGAGCATAGTGGCGGCCCGTGCGGGTCAGTCCCGGATCTTGGCTCCGAATCGCTCGGCGGCCACCTCGACGCCCTGCAGTTTCGCCTGGCTCGCCTCGGCCGAGGTCAGGGTGCGGTCGGCAGCACGGAAAAGCAGGGCGAACGTCAGGCTCTTCGTGCCCTGCGCCACTCCCGGTCCCCGATAGTCGTCGACCAGCCGCACCGACTCCAGCAGCGCTCCGCACCCGTCGACCAGCGCCTGGCGCACCTGCCCGGCCGACACCTCGATCGGCACGACGAGCGAGACATCCTGCGTCGCGGCGGTGTGGGTCGAGAGGGATGCCGCGGCCACCGGGGCACCGGCTGCTGCCAGCAGTGCGTCCAGGTCGAGTTCGGCGACGTACACCCGTCCGCCGAGGTCGGCGTCGGCGGCCACTCCGGGCAGCAGTTCTCCGACGTAACCGATCTCGCGATCGCCGGCGATGAGCGCCCCCGTGCGGCCAGGATGAAGCGCGGCACGCTGTGCCTGGGCGACGTCGATCTGCACGCCGGCGGCCGCGGCGATGACCCGCACCGCATCCAGCGCGTCAGACAACGCGACCTGCTCGGCGACCTGACCAGGCTGCTTGGCCACCCGGTTGCCCGTCAGCAGCAGAGCGGCGTGGCGCGGCTGGGCGGGCAACGCCGCGTCGAGGGCGGCAAGCGTCGCGTCATCGGGCCGCTGGGCGAGTGGGGGAACCGTGGCGGTGCCGTAGTCGACCCCCGGCTCGGGCAGGAAGACAGCACCCAGCTCGAACAGCGCGAGATCGGTGAAGCCGCGCGACAGGTTGCGGTGCGCGACCTGCAGCAGTCCCGGAACCAGCGAGCGGCGCAGCGCTGGGGCGTGCCCGTCGAGCGGGTTGGCGAGAGTGACGCTGGGCAGGTGCTCGCCCGTGGCCGAGGAGTGCAGATCGTTCTGCGCAGCCGTCGTGAACGGAAACGAGGGTGTCTCGACGAAACCGGCAGCCGCCAGGGCGTTGGCGATGCGTCGACGAGCTTTCTGGTTCTCGGTCCACCCGCGTCCGGCCGGCGGGGTGGGCAGAACCGAGGGCACTCGGTCCAGACCGTGGATGCGCGCGACCTCTTCGGCCAGCGTCCAGGTGTCGGTCAGGTCGGGCCGCCACGAGGGCGGGGTGACCAGCCACTGCCCGTCGCCGGCGTCGTACACCTCGCAACCGACCATCTCCAAGGCAGAGGTGATCTCGTCGTCGCGGTAGTCCACACCGATCAGACCCGGCACGAACGGCTTCGGCAGTGCCACAGACTCGCGTTCGTATGGCGCGAACAGCGCACCGCCGACCTCGACATCGAGCGTGCCGCCGGCAAGCTCCACCATCAGGTCGGCCACGCGCCGGGCGGCGATGAACGGGATGAGCGGGTCGACGCCGCGCTCGAACCGGCGGGAGGCCTCGCTGGGCAGCTTGTGCCGCCGCGCCGTGCGCGCGATGGTGACCGGGTCGAAGACGGCCGCCTCGATGAGGACGTTCTGCGTCTGCGGGCCCATCTCGGTCGCGGCCCCGCCCATGACGCCGGCCAGGCCGATGGGACCGGAGCCGTCGGTGATGAGAAGGTCTTCGGGGTGCAGTTCGCGCACCTGGTCGTCGAGGGTGACCAGCTTCTCGCCCGGCCGGGCGCGGCGCACCGTGATGCCGTCGGTCAGCTTGTCGAGGTCGTACCCGTGGATGGGGTTGCCCAGCTCGAGCATCACGTAGTTGGTGATGTCGACGAGCACCGAGATCGAGCGGATGCCGGCCAGGACCAGGCGCGCGATCATCCAGGGTGGTGTCGGGGCTGCGGCATCCACCCCGCGCACCACGCGTGCGACGAACTCGGTGGCCCCGACCTTGCCGCGGATGGGCGCATCGTCGACGACGGCGACCGGGAAGCCTCCCTCGGGCTGCGCCAGCTCGTGCCACGGCCGGTCGCCCGGGTCGCGGAATGCGCCGCCGGTGGCGTGCGCGTATTCACGAGCGACGCCGCGCAGACTCAGCGCATAACCGCGGTCGGGGGTGACGTTTATCTCGACGGCAACGTCGTCGAGCCCGAGCAGCGCTATCGCGTCGGCGCCCACCGGTGCGTCGATGCCGAGATCGGCCAGCCGCAGAATACCGCTGTGCTCATCGCCCAGACCCAGCTCGCGCGCCGAGGCGATCATGCCGTCGGAGACGTGCCCGTAGGTCTTGCGTGCCGCGATCGGGAAGGGCCCTGGCAGCACGGCACCGGGCAGTGTCACCACGACCTTGTCGCCGACACCGAAGTTGTGCGCACCGCACACAATGCCGCGCACGCCGCCGCCCTGCTCACCGACGTCGACCTGGCACCAGTTGATGGTCTTGCCGTTGCTCTGCGGCTCGGGCTCGAGCGAGAGCACCTGGCCGACCACGACCGGGCCCGACACCTCGAAACGGTGCACGTCCTCTTCTTCGAAGCCGACGTTCACCAGGGAGGCCAGCACGTCCTCCGGCGTGGCATCCGGGGCCACATCGACATATTCACGCAGCCACGAAAGCGGGACGCGCATCACACCACCATCCCGAACTGCTCGCTGAAACGGATATCGCCCTCGGCCATGTCGCGCATGTCCTGCACGTCGCTGCGGAACATGAGCGCGCGTTCGACGCCGATGCCGAACGCGAAGCCGCTGTAGACCTCGGGGTCGATGCCCGCCGCACGCAGCACGTTCGGGTTGACCATGCCGCAGCCGCCCCATTCGATCCAGCGCGCGCCGCCCTTGAAGGTGGGATGCCACAGGTCGAACTCAGCGGAAGGCTCGGTGAACGGGAAGTAGTTCGTGCGCAGGCGGGTCTTGGCCTCGGCGCCGAACAGCTGCCGGGCGAGGTGGTCGAGGGTGCCCTTCAGGTGCGCCATCGTGATGCCTTTGTCCACGACCAGACCCTCCACCTGCGTGAACACCGGCAGGTGGGTGGCGTCGTACTCGTCAGTGCGGAACACACGGCCGGGCGAGACGATGTAGATCGGCAGCTCGCGCGTGAGCATCGAGCGCATCTGCACCGGACTGGTCTGCGTGCGCATCACGAGATGCCGCTCGGGCGGGTCGACGTAGAAGGTGTCCTGCATCTGCCGCGCCGGGTGGTCAGGGTCGAGGTTCAACGCGTCGAAGTTGTACCACTCGTGTTCGAGCTCGGGTCCTTCGGCCACCTCCCAGCCCATGCCGATGAAGATGTCGCCGATCTCCTCCTGCAGCAGAGTGAGAGGATGCCGCGCCCCGACGCGCGCGCGCGAAGCCAGTGCCGTGACATCCACGCGTTCGGCTTCCAGCCTCGCGGCGGTCTCGGCCGCTTCCAGCTCTGCCTCGCGGGCCACGAAGGCCTGGTTGACGCGGGCGCGGGCCTGCCCGATGAGCTTGCCGAACTCGGCCTTGCGCTCGGGCGGCACCTCGCGCATGCGTGCGTTGAGCCTGGCCAGCGGCGAGCCCTCGGCAGAATGCGCGGCGCGCGCGGCCTTCAGCGCGGCGGTATCGGTGGCAGCGGCGATGGCTTCCAGCGCGGCGTCGACCGCGGCATCCACCGCCTCAGGGGTGATCTCAGAAACCTCGTCGGACACGAGAGTCGAGTCTACCGGGGCGCGCGGCGACGGCCGGTCAGAGCGAAGTGGCGTCGTGCTTTCCGGTGCCCCGCTGCACGGCGATGCGTTCGGTCATCGTGGCTGCGTCGCCGCCGGCGCCCGCGAGAGGACGAGGAGGCTGACGCAGCTTCGGCGAGCGACGCGTGCGCTTCTCGACCAGGTACGCGACGTACGAGAGCAGCAGACACAACGCGATGTAGATCGAGCCGCCGACGATCGCCGCAGGCACGAGCGGAGACCCGAAGGGCACCTGGTTGCCCAGAAGTTTGATGACATACAGCAACTCGGGGAACGTGATGATGAACCCGAGGGCAGTGTCTTTCAACGCCACGACCAGCTGCGAGATGATCACCGGCATCATGGCCCTTACTGCCTGAGGAAGCAGAATCAGCCGCACGACACCGTTCTTGCGCAGCCCGATGGCGTAGCCGGCTTCCTTCTGTCCCCGCGGGAGGGATTCCACACCGGCGCGCAGCGCCTCGGCCAGGACCGAGCCGTTGTAGGCGATGAGGGCGACGACCACCGCGACATACGGAGTGACCCTGACCCCCACCACCGGAAGGCCGAAGTACATCAGCATCATGAAGATCAGCACCGGGATGGCCCGGAGGATCTCGACGATCCAGCCGACCGGCACTCGCAACCAGGCGTGATCCGATATCCGGCCGACCGCGAGGATGAATCCCAGCGCCAGCGCACCGATGGCTGCGACGATGAACGCCGAGAGCGTATGCCAGAGCCCCTCCAGCAAGAGCGTCCAGATGCGGGTGTAGCTGAAGATCGACCACTTCTGGGCGGTGAATTGGCCCGTCGCGACAAGTCGCCAGATGGTCAACCCGATGAGGGCGAGCACCACGAGGATCGTCACGATCCCGAGGATGCGGTTGCGCAGCACGGCCCTGGGGCCGGGCACGTCATACAGGACGGAACTCATCGCTCGACCCTCCACTTCCGCTCGAGCACGCGTTGCAACCAGGCCAGCAGCAGCACGAGAACCACGAAGATCGCGGCAATCAGGATCAGGGTCATCAACTGGTTCTCGCCGGTGAACATCGCGATGAAGATGTTCCCACCGGCGGTGGCCTCACGGTGCTCGCTGAGATATGCCGTGACCGACCCCAGGTTCAACACCGAGAAGCCGGCCGCTACCGTCGTGTTCTTCAGCAGCGCGATGAGCACGCTCATCATGGGAGGGACCACAGAACGGAACGCCTGCGGCATGACGACCTGGCTCATCACCTGGCCGAAAGTGAGCCCCAGAGCGCGGGCCGCTTCGGCCTGCCCCACAGGGACCGTGTTCACGCCCGACCGGAATGTCTCGGCGACGTACGTCGCCGTATAGATCCCCAGTGCGATCGTGGCCGGCAGAAGCGCATTGAACCGCTGCGCGAGAAGGATCGGGATGCAGAAGGCGAAGAAGAACATCACCAGCGTGAGAGGAGTGTTCCGGATCCAGTTCACGTACACCGTGCCCACCGCGCGGGCGATGGGCACCGGCGACACGCGCATGGCCCCGACGATGACGCCCAAGACGAGGGCGATCGCCCCGCCCGCGAAGAACAGGATCAACGTTCCTTCAATGGCCTGCAACCACAGCTGACTGACGCCGCCCATGCCGTCTCTCCTCCCGTCGTGACCAGTGGATGCCGGGCGGCGACCACGGGGTCGCCGCCCGGCTAATCAGCTCAGCCGACCGGGTCGACCTTCGGCTGCTCGGCCGTCACGCCGGACTTGCCGAGGTTGTTGTCGAAGATCTTCTGCCACACGTCGTTACCGTCGGTCAGAGTGTTGTTGAAGAACGTCTGCAACGCGGTGTCGCCCTTGGTCAGGCCGATGCCGTAGCGCTCCTCGGTGAACACGTCACCGACTGTCTTCAGGTTGTCGGGGTCCTGTGCGGCATAGCCGAGCAGAATCGCCTCATCCGTCGTGACCGCGTCGACCTGGCCCTGCAGCAGCGCCTGCACGCAGGTGGAGTAGGTGTCGTACTCCTTGGTCTGTGCGGGGGTCAGCGACTTGATCTGCTGGATCGAGGTCGAGCCGGTGGCCGAGCACACCACGTCGTCCTTGGTCAGGGAGTCCTTGCCCGTGATCTTGTCGTTGTCCTTTGCCACCAGCAGACCCTGGCCCGTGATGAAGTACGGCCCGGCGAAGGAGATCAGTTCCTTGCGCTTGTCGGTGATCGAGTACGTGCCGACATAGAAGTCGATGTCGCCGTTCACGATGGACTGCTCACGGTTCGCCGAGGCGATCGGCTTGAAGTCGATCTTCTCTTCGTCATAGCCGAGCGAGGCCGCCATCCAGCGTGCGATGTCGATGTCGAAACCGCTGCGGATTCCCGTTGTGGTGTCGAGGTAGCCGAGCCCCGGCTGATCCTCCTTGACGCCGATGACGACCTTGCCGGCCTTCTGGATGCGATCGAAGGTCGGGCTGCCAGTGAGGTCGACATCGGTGGCAACCGTCCACGGCGTGCTGCCGCCACCGTCGCCGCCGTTGCCGCCGTCTCCGGTCGTGCCGGGCGTGCCGCTGTTGCACGCGGTGAGGGCTATCGCCGCCGCCGCGACGAGGCTCAGGCTCGCCATGATGCGTGTCTTGCGCATGTGTCTCTCCTTTGTGAGGGGGGTGCAGGTCAGTGCGTGAGCAGCTTGGAGAGGAAATCCTTGGCCCGGTCCGAGGTCGGATGGGTGAAGAACTCCTCGGGGGTCGCCTCTTCGACGATCTGGCCGTCGGCCATGAACACGACGCGATCGGCGGCCTTGCGGGCGAAGCCCATCTCGTGCGTGACGACGATCATCGTCATGCCCTCTTGGGCAAGCTCGACCATGACGTCGAGCACTTCGTTGATCATCTCCGGATCGAGAGCGCTCGTGGGTTCGTCGAACAGCATCACCTTGGGGTTCATCGCCAGCGCCCGCGCGATGGCCACGCGCTGCTGCTGACCACCCGAGAGCTGGCCGGGCAGCTTCTCTGCCTGCTGTGCGACCCCGACCCTCTCCAGCAGCGTGCGTGCTTGGGCTTCAGCATCCGTCTTCTTCATCTTTCGCACCTTGATCGGTCCGAGCGTGACGTTGTCGAGGATGGTCAGATGCGAGAACAGGTTGAACGACTGGAACACCATGCCGACGTCGCTGCGCAGCTGCGCCAGGCCCTTCCCCTCTTTGGGAAGCTCGTTTCCGTCGATGGTGATGGTGCCGCTGGTGATCGTCTCGAGCCGATTGATGGTGCGGCACAGCGTCGACTTGCCCGAACCGGAAGGTCCGATCACGACGACGACTTCGCCGCGATTGACCGTGAGGTTGATGTCTTTCAGCGCCTGGAAGTCGCCGTAGTGCTTTTGGACATCCGAGACCACAACCAGCGGGTCGCCACGACGAACACTGATGTTCGACGTCTTCGGAGCCGCGTCTTCGGGAATCGTCATGCAGTCCACACTAGGGAACCACACAGCTGATTCGCGACAAGGGCGCGGCAGATTTACCGTTCCGTAACCGAGGCGCGCTGCGCGAAGGCCGTCTCGTACAGGCACACGCTGGCGGCTGTGGCCAGATTCAGCGATTCGGCGCGGCCGTAGATGGGCAGTCGCAAAGCGATGTCGGCCAGACCGAGCGCATCGTCGTCGAGCCCGCGCGCCTCATTGCCGAACAGCCACGCCGTCGGCGGTGCCAGCACACCACTCTCGCGCGCCGCGAGCAGATCGTCGCCCTTCACATCGGCGGCGATCACACGCAGACTCGCCGCGCGGGCAGCGGTGACGGCATCCCCCACTTCGCCGCCGAGAGCCAGCGGCACGTGGAACAGCGAACCGGTGGTGGCGCGCACCACCTTCGGGTGGAACGGATCGACCGTGCGCCCGGTGAGGATCACAGCGTCGGCGCCGGCCGCATCGGCGGCGCGGATGATGGTCCCGAGGTTTCCCGGATCGCGCACCTGTTCGCAGATGGCGACAAGACGCGGGGATGCCGCGAACACGTCGCGCATGCGCACCGGAAACTGCCGCGCGACCGCGATCACCCCCTGTGGGGTCACGGTGTCGGCCATGGAGTCGAGCACCTGCTCGGTCGTATAGACGAGTTCGAGATCCGCCTCGCCCGCACGCTCGCTCAGATCGGGATGCTTCTGGGCGGCCGTGGGCGTGACATACAGTTCGACGATTCCCTCGGGCCGGTACCGGAGCGCTTCGCGCACGGCCTGCGGCCCCTCGAGCAGAAAGAGCCCCGTCTCGTCGCGAGTGCGTCTCTTGGCGAGCTTGGCCACGGTGCGCACGCGCGCGGATCGGGGATTCTCGAGCACCCGCCCAGTCTACGGGCGGCGCACCCCGCCCGTCGGGCGCGCTCCCCCACCGTCGCCGCTCCCCGGCCGACGCGGCCCCGCGGCCGTCGCGGCTCCCCGGCTGGTGCCGACCATGCCGGCAGGCCAGTCACCGAGACAAGGGAATCCTGCCGAAACAGGGGGCGTCGCCCTGGGTCTCGGCAGGAATCCCCTGTTTCGGCGAAACGCGCAACCCCCGGCCGACGGGCGCGGCTCCCCGGCCGGTGCCGACCATGCCGACAGACCAGTCACCGAGACAAGGGAATCCTGCCGAAACAGGGGGCGTCGCCCTGGGTCTCGGCAGGAATCCCCTGTTTCGGCGAAATGGGGCGCGGCGCGGGCGCGACTCCCCGGCCGACGGGCGCGGCTCCCCGGCCGGTGCCGACCATGCCGACAGACCAGTCACCGAGACAAGGCATTCCTGCCGAAACGGGGGGCGTCGCCCTGGGTCTCGGCAGGAATCCCCTGTTTCGGCGAAATGGGCGCGGGGCGCGGGGCGGGGCGGGGCGCGGCGCGGGCGCGTTCCCCGGCGGACGGGCGCGGCTCCCCGGCCGACGCCGACCATGCCGGCAGGCCAGTCGCCGAGACAAGGCATTCCTGCCGAAACAGGGGGCGTCGCCCTGGGTCTCGGCAGGAATCCCCTGTCTCGGCGAAACGGGGCGCGGGGTCGGGGCGCGGCGCGGGCGCGCGCGGCGCGCGGGGCGGGCGGGACATGAGAAACGGGCGCCCCTCGGAAGAGGGACGCCCGCTCGGGAAGATCAGCTCACGCCTTGGGGGCGTTCACATTCTCGGGCAGCGCCTTCTTTGCGGCCTCGACGAGCACGCCGAAGGCGGCCTGGTCGTTGACGGCGAGATCGGCCAGCATGCGACGGTCGACCTGCACCTCAGCAAGGCGCAGTCCCTGCATGAAGCGGTTGTAGGTCAGGCCGTTCTGGCGGCTGGCGGCGTTGATGCGCTGGATCCACAGGCGGCGGAAGTCGCCCTTGCGCTTACGGCGGTCACGGTACGCGTAGACGAGCGAGTGGGTGACCTGCTCCTTCGCCTTGCGGTACAGGCGCGAGCGCTGTCCCCGGTAACCGGAGGCGCGCTCGAGGATGACGCGACGCTTCTTGTGGGCGTTGACGGCCCGCTTGACTCTAGCCATTTCGTTTCGTTCCTAACGTGCGGTCGGGGCTCTCAGCGCCCGAGGAGCTTCTTGACGTTCTTCGCGTTCGCCGGCGCGATCGTCTCGTCCTTGTTCAGCCGCCGCGTGCGACGGCTGGACTTGACCTCGAGGTTGTGGCGCATGCCCGACTGCTGCTTCATGATCTTTCCGCTGCCGGTGACCTTGAAGCGCTTCTTGGCGCCGGAGTTCGTCTTCTGCTTCGGCATATCTCTTCCTTCGTGTGTGCATCCCGCCGGGGCGGGAAGGGGTATCCCGCTTCAGACGGGAGCGTGGGGGGCCTATTCGGCCGTGTCCGCCGGGGCGTTCGAGGCGCCGGCCTTGGCCTGCCGTGCCGCTTGCTTGTTCGCGGCGCGCTGGGCGTTCTGCTCGGTCTTGACCTCGGACTTGTTCTTGTGCGGCGCGATCACCATCACCATGTTGCGACCGTCGATGCGCGGATTGGACTCCACAGCGCCGAACTCGGCCACGTCTTCGGCGAACTTCTTGAGCAGGCGCACACCGAGCTCGGGGCGCTGCTGCTCACGACCGCGGAAAAGGATCATCGCCTTGACCTTGTCGCCGGTCTGCAAGAAGCCCTCGGCGCGCTTGAGCTTGGTCGTGTAGTCGTGCGCCTCGATCTTCAGGCGGAACCGGACCTCTTTCAGCACGGTGTTGGCCTGATTGCGACGCGCTTCCTTGGCCTTCTGCGCGGCCTCGTACTTGAACTTTCCGTAGTCCATGATCTTGACCACGGGCGGCTTCGAGTTGGGCGCAACCTCGACGAGGTCGAGATCTGCCTCCTGAGCCAGACGCTGCGCAACCTGGATGGCGACGACGCCGACCTGCTCGCCGTTGGGACCGACGAGTCGGACCTCGGGGACGCGGATGCGCTCGTTGGTGCGGGGATCGCTGATGCGGAACTCCTCTTCGTGCGGTGGATGCCGCGACGCGGGATGCGTCACGGGCAGAGGCGCCACTCCACCCGCACGGTGCGTGGGCACCGGCTCCGCACCCTGGCTGCCGCGCGAACGCGGCGGAGTGCAACGACCCGGTAGCCTGGAACGGCATGCGCGGGTGGGATGTGATCCTCTTTCGCACCGGGCGCAGTGCCCGGAACCCACCTAGTTTAGCAGAGAGAGCGACGTGAACACGACTGGTGCCCCTTTGGACGACGATGCCGCGCGGCAGGCGCGATGGGAAGAGCAGGAGCAGCGCGCGACGGCGGCCACTCGTGATATTGCGGACGTGCCGGCGGTGGAGATCATCACCACCGCCGCGGTGCATCTGATGAGCGCGGCTGCCGTGAAGCTGGGCCTTGCCGACGACCCCGAGGCACAGCTGGATCTCGACGAGGCACGCAAGCTCATCAACGCCCTCGCGGGCCTTATCACGGCGGGCTCCCCCGAGATCAGCAGTGCCCACGCGGCGCCCCTGCGCGACGGCCTGCGCTCGTTGCAGCTCGCCTTCCGCGAGGCGTCGGTGGTGCCCGACCCGATCGGACAGGCTCCCGGCGAGAAATGGACCGGCCCGGTCTCTTGACGGGTCTCGCTGCCAGTCCCGCGCCGGCCGCGCCGGTTCGCGGGACCGGCCCCGCCGTCAGCGGGTGAGCTTGACGCTCAGCGAATCGACGAGCGTTGCTATGCGGTCGTCGGCGGCCCAGCGCTTGGCCAGGCGAGCCAGGACCGCATCCAGCTGTTGACGATCCAGGCCGTCGACAAGGGTGAGCCGCACCACGACCTCGGGGCCGCGCAGACGGGCGTGTGGGTCGCCGTCGGCGACGGCGAGATCGAGAACTGTCAGCTCTCGGGCGACACTCTCCTGCAGCCCCGTGTACACCTCGGCGCTGCGGTATCCCGGTTCCCAAGGGATCTGCTGTCCAATCGCCCACACCGCGGGCCTGCGCAGAACGAACTCGGTCGGCGAGCCGGGGTCGATGACGATCAGATCGGTGTCGTCGTCGACGGCGGCCAGCGCCGTGCGGAGAGCCTCGACGGGGACCGGACGGGCCGCGGCATCCCACCGTCCCATGGCCTGCACCGACGTGAACACCGGCAGCACGCGGCGGCCGTCGGGGGCAGCCACGGTGACGATGGACAATTCCTGCGTCTTGTCCACCGGCAGCCCCGTGGGACCGGTGCCCTCATCGCCCTTCTCGGCGACCAGCGGAATCAGCAGGCGGGCTGTGCGATAAGCATCGACCACCTCCACCGGATCGCCGGTGCCGTCGTGGAAGGCGGTCAGTGCCGCCAGTAGCGCGGGATCGGCCGACCCGTCATCACCCGCATGGGCATTGGCACGGAACGCGCGCCCCGCCCAGGGAACTCCCGCCGAATCAGTGGTGTGCGGGTCGTGGGCGCACCCGTCGTCAGTCGCGTGCGACATCCAGCGCCTCAGCGAGCGTGAAGGCCCCGGTGTAGAGCGCCTTCCCGATGATCGCGCCCTCGACGCCCAGCGGCACGAGCTCGCGCAGGGCGGCGATGTCGTCGAGGCTGGAGACGCCGCCGGAGGCGACGACCGGTTTCGGCGTGCGCTCGGTCAACCGGCGCAGCAGGTCGAGGTTGGGACCGCGCAGTGTGCCGTCCTTGGTGACATCGGTGACGACGTAGCGGCTGCACCCGGCGTCTTCGAGCCGGTCGAGAACGGTCCACAGGTCGCCGCCCTCGCGCGTCCACCCACGGGCGGCCAGCGTCGTGCCACGCACGTCGAGCCCGACCGCGATCGCGTCGCCGTAGCGGCCGATCACATCGGCCGCCCACTCCGGGTTCTCCAGAGCAGCGGTTCCGAGATTGATCCGGGCGGCGCCGGACTCGAGGGCGGCCTCGAGCGACGCGTCGTCGCGGATGCCGCCGGACAGCTCGACCTGCACGCCCTTGAGCTGACGGATCACCTTGCGCAGGACTCCCGCGTTGCTGCCACGACCGAATGCGGCATCGAGGTCGACCAGGTGCACCCACTTCGCCCCCTGGTGTGCCCAGGCCAGCGCGGCGTCGACGGGGTCACCGTAGTCGGTCTCACTTCCCGCTTCGCCCTGGGTGAGGCGGACGGCCTTGCCGTCTGCCACGTCGACGGCGGGGAGGAGGATCAGTTCGGGTGTGGCGGCAAAATCACTGGGCACGAGGTCACACAGTAGCCCGGGCCAGGCCGTCGATCCAATTCGTGAGAAGCCGGATGCCGGCCTCACCCGATTTCTCGGGGTGGAACTGCGTCGCGGCAAGCGGCCCGTTCTCGACGGCCGCCAGGAACGGCGTCGCGCCGTAATCGCACCACGTCAGCACGGGCGCGGGGAACGGCGGCTGCGTCTGCAGGTTCCATGCGGAAGCGCCATATGAGTGCACGAAATAGAAGCGCTCGTTCTCGATGCCCGCGAAAAGGCGGCTGCCGGCATCCGGTCGCACGGTGTTCCAGCCCATGTGCGGCAGCAGCGGCGCGTCGAGCTCGGTGACCACACCCGGCCACTCCCCGAGCCCCTCGGTGTCGACCCCACGCTCGACCCCGCGCCCGAACAGCACCTGCATCCCGACGCAGATGCCCAACACCGGCCGGCCACCGGCCAGCCGCCGGTCGATGAGTTCATCGCCGCGGATAGCGCGCAGGGCGTCCATCACCGCGGCGAAGGCCCCCACCCCGGGGACGACCAGGCCGTCGGCATCTTGCACGAGGTGCCGGTCGGCTGTCAGTCGCGCGTCGGCACCGGCGGTCTCGAGGGCTTTCACCGCCGAGTGGACATTGCCCGATCCGTAGTCGAGGACGGCAACCAGCGGCCTGTCGCTCACAACGCGCCCTTCGTACTGGGGATGCCGCGTACCTGAGGATCGAGCGCCTTGGCCTGCCGGAACGCGCGGGCGAACGCCTTGAACTCCGCCTCGGCGATGTGATGCGGATCACGACCGGACAGCACGCGCACGTGCGTGGTCAGGGCGGCGTGGAAAGTGATCGCCTCGAAGGAGTGCCGCACGAGCGAACCCGTGAAATGGCCACCGATGAGGTGCAGCTCGAAACCGGCAGGTTCACCGTCGTGGACCAGGAAGGGACGCCCGCTGATGTCGACGACAGCTTGGGCCAGAGCCTCGTCGAGCGGAACGAGGGCGTCGCCGAAGCGGGAGATACCGCTCTTGTCGCCGAGCGCCTCGCCGATGGCCTGGCCCAGCACGATAGAGACATCTTCGACGGTGTGGTGCACGTCGATGTCGGTGTCGCCCGAGGCGCGCACGGTCAGGTCTGTCAGCGAGTGCTTGGCGAACGCCGTGAGCAGATGGTCGAAGAACGGCACGCTGGTGTCGATGCTGCCGGCTCCGGTGCCGTCGAGGTCGAGCTGCAGCTCGACCGTCGATTCACTCGTACTGCGGGTGTGCGATGCGGTGCGAGGGTGGGCGCTGCTCATGAGGCCGAGTCTATCGAGGCCAATGCGTCCAGGAACGCGCTGGTCTCCTCCTCGGTTCCGGCACTGACCCGCAGCGTGCGCGGCAGGCCGACGTCGCGCACCAGCACGCCGCGCTCGTAGAGCCCCTGCCAGGTGGCAGCCGGGTCTTCGACACCTCCGAAGAGCACGAAGTTCGTCCATGACTCGAACGGTTTGTAGCCCAGCGCCTCGAGGGTCGCCGAGATGCGGTCGCGCTGGGCGACGATGTCATCGACCGTGGCGAGCATCGTCGGCGCGTGCGCCAGCGCCGCCACTGCCGCCGCCTGTGTCAGCGCGCTGAGGTGATACGGCAGCCGGACCAAGCGCAGTGCGTCGGCGACGGTCGGATCGGCCGCCAGATAGCCCACGCGCGCCCCGGCGAAGGCGAACGCCTTGCTCATCGTGCGCGAGACGACCAACCGCTCTCGGCCAGGCAACAGCGTCAGTGCCGAGCGCTCGTCGCGCGGCGCGAACTCCCAGTACGCCTCGTCGACCACAACGATGCCGTCGGTGGACTCGTACACGCGCTCGATCACGTCGATGGGCATCGGGGTGCCGGTCGGATTGTTCGGTGAGCACAGCAACACCACGTCGGGGTGCGCCTCGGCCACCTGCGCAGCGGCCGAGTCGGCATCGAGTGTGAAATCGACGCCGCGCTCCCCCGCCACCCACCGGCTGCCGATGCCGCGGGCCAGCAGCGGGTACATCGAGTACGTCGGCGCGAAGCCGAAGACCGTGCGGCCCGGTCCCGCGAAGGCCTGCAGAACCTGCTGCAGAACCTCATTCGACCCGTTGGCGGCCCACAGCTGCTCGCGGGTCAACCCATGCCCCAAGTATTCGGCGAACGCCTCGCGCAGCTGGGTGAACTCGCGGTCGGGATAGCGGTTCACATCCCGCAGCGCGAGCGCCACGGCATCGAGGATGTCGTCGGCGACCTCTTTGGGAACCGGATGCGTGTTCTCGTTCACGTTCAGCGCCACCGGCACACGCGCCTGCGGCGCGCCGTAGGGGCTCATGCCACGCAGATCGTCTCGAAGGGGCAAGTCTTCTAATCGAGGGCTCACCGCTCCATCGTAGAGCCGGATGGCACCATCACCGCGCGGGCGCGTATTCCTGCGGAACGGACAACTGCTCGCCTGGGGTGATCGACACACCGTCGAGTGCGTTCAACCGCACTATCGCATCGACCACGTCGCGCGGGTCTGCCTCAGGGGCGATGCGCTGGGCGATGCCCCACAGCGAATCGCCCGCCGACACCGTCACGGTCGTGAACGTGCCCGACGGGGCACCCGCGTCGCGAGAGGCCAAAGCCGACCCCGAGCTGATCGCCGCCGCCGCGATGGCGGCCGCGACCGGGAGGGCGACGAGTGCGGCGAGAACGCGACGGCCGCGGCGTGTGACCCGCAGTCGAGTGGCGGTCGGTGCCGTCGGGGCGATGGTGACCATGACTCCTCCTGATGCTGTGGAGAGATTCGGTGCGAGGGTTCGGCCGGGAACCCCCGTACCGAATCTCTGTTCCGAATGTACATTCGATGTTATAGACTGTCAAGTGGCATCCGGTTCCGAATCGACTCGAAGGCGACACGCCCGCGTGCTGACGACGATCCGGGTCCGGAACGGGATACCGTTTCGATGAGGACACCTCATCACCGACCTCCGACATTCGAAGAAGCTGCGCGAGCGGCGGGACGGGAATTGACATGGGCGATGCATCTCAGGACGCCGCGGCGGTGGCGTCACGCGAGAACAAGCCACGGCGGCAGACGCGGCGGCGCAAGAGCCTGAGCGACAAGCAGATGGCCATTCTCGAGGTGATCCAGCGCTCCATCACCCGGCATGGGTATCCGCCGAGCATGCGTGAGATCGGCGATGCGGTCGGGCTGAAGTCGCTGTCGAGCGTGACCCACCAGCTCAACCAACTCGAGTTGAGCGGTTACCTGCGCCGCGACGCGGGGAAGACGCGCGCGATGGAGATCCTCATCGACCTTCCCGGCGCGTCGACCGAGAACCCCGCCGACACCGTTCCCGCCGTCGGCGACGCGGCGCTGGTGCCTCTGGTGGGCCAGATCGCGGCGGGCGTGCCGATCACCGCCGAGCAGCAGATCGAAGAGATCTTCCCCCTGCCGCGTCAACTCGTGGGCAAGGGTGACCTCTTCATGCTCAAGGTGCAGGGCGAGTCGATGATCGACGCGGCCATCTGCTCGGGCGACTGGGTCGTCGTCCGCTCGCAGAACACGGCAGAGAACGGCGACATCGTCGCCGCGATGCTCGATGGCGAGGCGACGGTGAAGACCTTCCGGCAGCGCGATGGGCACACCTGGCTCCTCCCCCGCAACTCGGCTTTCGAGCCGATCCTCGGCGACGACGCCGTGGTGCTGGGCAAGGTCGTGGCGGTACTGCGCGCCATCTGAGACAGGCATGCGAAGGGGCCCGGGCACAATGCCCGGGCCCCTTCGCGTCGATCACACGATTACACCTGCACGAGGCGCCCCTCACGCACTCGCTCGGCGGCGGCGACGAGGTTGCCCAGCGCCGCCACCGTCTCGGGGTAGGCACGCGTCTTCAGACCGCAGTCGGGGTTGACCCACACCCGGCGCACCGGGAGTGCGGCGACGGCCTGCTCGAGCAGATCGACGATCTCATCGACCTGCGGCACACGCGGAGAGTGGATGTCGTACACGCCGGGCCCGATCCCCCGCGCGAAGCCCGACTCGGCGATGTCGGCGATGACCTCGCCACGGCTGCGGGCCGCCTCGATCGAGGTGACATCGGCATCCAGAGCCGAGATGGCGTCGATGACCACGCCGAACTCCGAGTAACACAGATGCGTGTGCACCTGGGTCGCAGCATCCGCCCCCGCCGTGGCCAGGCGGAACGATGCGACCGACCAGTCGAGATACGCGGGCTGGTCGGACTTCTTCAGCGGCAGCAGTTCGCGCAATGCCGGCTCGTCGACCTGGATGATGCGGATGCCCGCCGCCTCGAGGTCGGCGATCTCATCGCGCAGGGCCAGTGCGACCTGGTTGGCGGTCGTGGCCAGCGGCTGGTCGTCGCGCACGAACGACCAGGCGAGGATGGTGACCGGGCCGGTGAGCATGCCCTTGACCGGCTTCTCGCTCAGGTCCTGGGCGAACTGCGACCAACGCACAGTGATCGGCGCCGGTCGCGACACGTCACCCCAGAGGATCGACGGACGCGTCGCACGCGACCCGTACGACTGCACCCACCCGTTGCGCGTCACCGCGAACCCATCGAGGTTCTCGGCGAAGTACTGCACCATGTCGTTGCGCTCGGGCTCGCCGTGCACGAGGACATCCAGCCCCAGTTCCTCCTGAAGCCCGATCACCGAGGTGATCTCCAGACGCAGCACATCCTCGTAATCGGCCGCGGACAGCTCGCCGCGGTCGTGGGCGGCACGGGCGCGACGGATCTCGCCGGTCTGCGGGAACGAACCGATCGTGGTGGTCGGCAGCAGCGGCAGCCCCAGGGCCTCTTGTGCGGCATCCCGTTCCTCCTGCGGGCCGCGGGTGAACGCGGTAGCGTCGAGGGCGGCCGCGCGCGGTCGCACCGCTCCATCGCGCACCCCGTCGGCGGCGGTGCGGTCGGCCAGTGCCGCCGTGGCGGCGTTCAGCTCGTTCTCGATCTGCGTACGGTCGGTGACAAGCCCCCGGGCGAGGATCGCAACCTGATCCACCTTCTGATCGGCGAATGCGAGCCACGACGCCAGACGCGGGTCGAGGTCGGGCTCGTCGGCCACGTCGTGCGGAACATGCTGCAGCGACGTCGACGTGCCCACGGCGACCCCTGCCGCCCCCAGACCGCCCAGACGCTCGAGCGTCGTCCACGCGCGCTCGAGGTCGCCGCGCCAGATGTTGCGCCCCTCGATCACACCGCCCACGAGCGTCTTCGCCTGAAGTCCCGGCAGCGGTTCGGGCACGCCGCCACGGGTGAGGTCGACGGCGATGGCCTCGATCGGTGCCGCCGCCAGCGCACGCCAGCTCTCGTTCGACAGCTGCGCATACCCGGACGCCACCAGCACCTGGGGGCGGTCGGTCGCACCCCCGAGTACCGCATACGCGCGCTCGGCGGCACGCGCCAGGTCAGCCGAGGTCGTATCGAGCGTCTCGCTGACCAGCGCGGGCTCGTCCAGCTGCACCCACTCCGCCCCCGCGGCGCGCAGAGCGCTCAGCAGCTCGACGTAGACCGGCAGCAGGTCGTCGAGACGGTCCAGCGGCGAGAAGCCGTCGGGCGCGCCCTCGGCGGGCTTTGCCAGCGCGAGCAGCGTGACCGGGCCGACCACGACAGGACGCGTGGTGAATCCCTCGGCACGCGCCTCGGCGACCTGCCGCACGAACCGATCGCCCGAGCGCGCGAACACGGTATCGGGGGCGATCTCGGGAACGAGGTAGTGGTAGTTCGTGTCGAACCACTTCGTCATCTCCAGCGGCGCGTGCGCGCTGTCGCCGCGCGCGGCGGCGAAGTACGCGCGCAGACCGATCGAGCCGTCGCTCTCGCGCACGTCGGCGAAGCGGTCGGGCAACGCCCCGACAGCCACCGCCGCGTCGAGCACCTGGTCGTAGTAGGAGAACGACTCAGGGATCGACGAGTCGTCCTTGCCGAGGCCAAGCTCGGCCAGACGCTCGCGGGTGGCCCTGCGTAGATCAGCGGCCGTCGTCTCGAGCGCGGCTTCGTCGAGGGTGCCGGCCCAGTGCGCCTCCACGGCACGCTTGAGCTCGCGGCGGCGGCCGATGCGGGGGTAGCCGAGGATCGTCCCGGCGGGGAATGCGGTCATCGTGCGGTCTCCTTCTGGATGGTGGTCGGGATTCCGGCCTCGCTCAAGACGGCGAGGACGGTTTCATGGCTGTTGAATGCATACAGGTGCACGCCGGGGGCGCCGCCGGCCACGACCTCGGCGGCCAGGCGGGCGGCGTAGGCGACACCGATAGCCCGCTGCCGTGCCGGATCGGGCTCGATCTGCAGATCGATGGACAGCTCGGCGGGCACCTCGTGACCGGTCAGCGCCAGCACGCGGGCCAGCCGCGCCGGCGAGGTGACGGGCATGATGCCGGGCAGGATGGGGATCGTCACGCCGGCGGCGCGACAGCGATCGACGAAGCCGAGGTAATCGTCGGCGTGGAAGAACAGCTGCGTGATGGCGAAGGTGGCGCCGGCCGCCTGCTTGGCCAGCAGCGCATCGATGTGCTCGCGCGGGTGGCGTGAGCGCGGATGGCCGTTCGGAAAGGCGGCCACGGCGATCTCGACAGGCTCACCGGGAACAACCCGGGCCGCGCGAGGCAGACCGTTGATGCCGGCTTCGGCATATGGCGCGCGCTCGGCCTGCACCCGATCGATGAGCTGCACGAGCTGCGCGGCCGATTCCAGGTCGCCGAGAAAACTGTCGCCCTCTTCGGCACCGACGGGCGGGTCGCCACGCAGGGCGAGAAAACTCCGGATGCCGGCATCCAGGAACTCCCGGATAAGTCCGGCCGCTCCCGTATAAGTGTTGCCCACGCACGTCAGGTGCGCCAGAGGCTCGACCTCGGTGTGCGTGCGCAAGTACCGCAGGACCTCCAGCGAGGCACCTCCGGTCGAGCCACCGGCGCCGTAGGTCACGGAGATGAACCGGGGCCCGGCCTCGGCCAGCCGCGTGAGCGTGTCGTGCAACGCGAGCGTCGACGCCGGCGTGCGAGGCGGGTACACCTCGAACGAGAACGGCACGATCGGCGAGGTGCGCTGCAGATCGTCGGCGAGGGTCATGGGGTTTCCTGTTCGATGGGCAAGGGCGAAAGGCCAGGCGGCCGCGACCGCGCACGAGTGCGCGGAGTGTGCGGGCGGGTGCCGGGCTCGGCTGTCGCTCCTGCCCGGGCGAACCCCGGGCGACGATGGGTCCACCGTAGAGGCATCCGCCCCGCTCGTCACGCGGTATGACGCACTGTTGCGAGGTCCATATCGACAGAGGTATATGGCCAGAGGGACGGTTTCAGGGCCTGTAGCGGGATGCCGCAGACTAGCGTGGAACCATGTCTTCTGCGCTCCCCTACGGCACGTGGCCGTCACCGATCACCGCCGAATTGGCGGCGTCTTCCGCCCCGCGTCTGGAGGGCGCGCGCTTCGTCGGCGACGATGTGTGGTGGGGGCAGTCGGTGCCGGCCGAGGGTGGCCGGATGACGGTGCTGTCGCGCCGCCACGGGGTTCTGCTGCCGGCGCCCTGGAACGTGGCCTCACGGGTGCACGAGTACGGCGGCGGCGCGTGGACGGCAAGCCCCGACGGGCGGCTGTTCTTCGTCGAGAAGAGCGACCAGTGCGTATGGGAGTACGCGCTCGGCGGATCACCTCGCCGGCTCACCGAGCCCGATCGCGGCGAGCGCTACGGCGGTCTGACCTGGCAGCACGGGCGGCTGCTCGCGGTGCGCGAGACACATCGTGACGGGTCGGTCACCCATGACATCGTCGAGATTGTCGGCGACGGGTCTGTGCTCGCGCTGACGCGCGGCAGTGACTTCGTCGCGCATCCGGCACTGTCTGCCGACGGGCTGCGGCTGGCGTGGATAGCGTGGGACCACCCCGACATGCCGTGGGACAGCGCGCAGCTGCGGGTGGGGCGGCTTGATCCGACCGGCGTGGCCGACGCGGTGACCGTGGCCGGCGGGGACAGCTCGCCGGTGCAGCCGGTCTGGGTCGATCCCGACGCGCTGCTGTACGCCGACGACGTCGACGGTCGCTGGAACCTCTGGCGCGTGCAGGTCTCGGCAGACCTTGAGCGGCGACCGGTCGCACCCGCCGACGCCGACACGGGCGGCCCGATCTGGGTGCTGGGCACCCGGTGGTTCCAGCCGGTGGCAGGCGGACGCATCGTGGCCGTGCGAACGAACGGGGGTGACGAACTCGTCGTCATCGATGCGGCCACGGGTGCGGCATCCCCTCTTCTCGTCGATGTGACCGCCAACGCCTCCGTCGAAGACGTGCAGGGGTCGAAGGTGCTGGTGACCGGTGCGGGCGTTAAGGGCCCGCCGTCGGTGTGGCTCATCGACATCGACGACCCCGGCGTGGCACAGCGCATTGCGGGCGGCGGTGTGGCGTGGGGAGCGGAGTGGACGCCCCGACCGCGCGAGGCGACGTTCGACGGGCCGCACGGCGTGGTGCACGCCTTCGACTACCCGCCCACCAACCCGGATACGACCGGCCTCGCAGGCGAACGTCCGCCGTACCTCGTGTTCGTGCACGGCGGACCCACCTCGCACACGGCGCCTGCGGCATCCGCCAAGATCGCCTACTTCACCAGCCGCGGCATCGGGGTGCTCGATGTCAATTACGGCGGGTCGACGGGGTACGGTCGCGCGTATCGCGAGCGGCTGCGCGGACAGTGGGGCATCGTGGATGTCGACGACGTCGCCTCTGCCGCCGAGGGCCTGGCCGCCGAAGGGCGGGCGGATGCCGCGCGCCTGGCGATCGAGGGAGGGTCGGCCGGCGGCTGGACGGTGCTGGCTGCCCTGGTGAACACCGACGTGTTCGCGGCGGGGATCTCCCGCTACGGCGTCGGGGATGCGCGGGCGCTGGCCACCGACACGCATGATTTCGAGTCGCGCTATCTCGACGGGCTGATCGGGCCGCTGCCCGAGGCCGAGAACGTGTACCTGGAACGTTCGCCGTTGTCGCATCCCGAGCGGTTTCGCGTGCCGGTGCTGCTGCTGCAGGGCGCCGACGATGCAGTCGTGCCGCCGAGCCAGGCAGAGGCCATTCGTGCGGCGCTGGCCGAGCGCGGCATCCCGCACGCTTCGGTCTTGTATGAGGGCGAGGCGCACGGCTTCCGCCGTACCGAGACGGTGATCGATGTGCTGCGCACCGAGCTGGCGTTCCTCGGCGCGGTGTTCGGCTTCACCCCGGCCGACGTCCCGCCGCTCCCCCTCTCCTGACCCCTCCTCCCCCTCCTCCCCCTCTCATCCCCCTCCTCCCGCGAGTTGTCCCTCGGGTTGCCCGAGTTGTCCCTCTGTTGCCCGAGTTGTCCCTCTGTTGCCCGAGTTGTCCCTTTGTTGCCCGAGTTGTCCACTCACGTCAGAGGACAGGTCGCGCAACCCGAGGACAACTCACGCAACCCGAGGACAACTCACGCAACCCGAGGACAACTCACGCAACCCGAGGACAACTCACGCAACCCGAGGTCAGCTCGCGCAACCCGAGGACAACTCGCGCAACCCGAGGACAACTCGGGCAACCCGAGGACAACTCGGGCAACGCGGGGACAACTCGGCGAAGGGGCGGGTCAGCGGGAGACGAGGTAGGGGGCGAGCTGGGCGGCCAGATGCGCGCCCACGCGCGCGTGCAGGAACGTGCCGCCTTCCTCATGCGCCTGCTCGAGGATGATGCCGGTCTCGTGCGCGGCCGAGATGAGGTCGCCGCGGTCGTACGGCACCAGCGCTGTCACCTCTGCGGCCGGCAACGGCAGGGCCGCTTCGACCGCGGCACGCAGCTCATCGATGCCGGCTCCCGTGCGGCTTGAGACGAACAGCGCCCGCGGCTCGAGTCCGCGCAGCAGCAAGCGGGCGTCGTCGTCGATGAGATCGGCCTTGTTGAACACCACGATCTCGGGGATGTCACGCCCGCCGACATCTCCGATGACATCGCGCACTGTCGCCAGCTGGGCAGCCGGGTCAGGATGCGACGCGTCGACGACGTGCAGGATGACATCGGCATCGGCGACCTCTTCGAGCGTCGAGCGGAACGCCTCAACCAGCTGATGAGGCAGGTTCCGCACGAACCCGACCGTATCGGTGAGCGTGTAGACGCGACCGT
The DNA here is from genome assembly GCF_004135285.1 of Microbacterium protaetiae. Taxonomy (NCBI): domain Bacteria; kingdom Bacillati; phylum Actinomycetota; class Actinomycetes; order Micrococcales; family Microbacteriaceae; genus Microbacterium; species Microbacterium protaetiae. The sequence continues at coordinate 2,810,969 of NZ_CP035494.1, read as the reverse complement.
CGGAGGCCTGCGATCGGCGCACCGTGGCATCCAGGGTCGCGAACAACGCGTTCTCAACGAGCACGCCGGCGCTGGTCAGTCGATTCAGCAGCGAAGACTTGCCGGCGTTGGTGTATCCGGCGATCGCCACCGACGGCACGGTGTTGCGCTTGCGCTCGGCACGCTTGGCTTCGCGCGCGGGCCCGAACTCCTTGATCTGGCGACGCAGCTGAGCCATGCGGGTGCGGATGCGGCGTCGGTCGAGCTCGATCTTGGTCTCACCCGGTCCGCGCGAGCCCATGCCCGCTCCGCCGGCACCGACCTGGCCACCGGCCTGGCGGCTCATCGAATCACCCCACCCGCGCAGGCGTGGCAGCAGGTATTCGAGCTGTGCGAGTTCGACCTGCGCCTTGCCCTCACGGCTCTTCGCATGCTGGCTGAAGATGTCGAGGATGACGGTGGTCCGGTCGATCACCTTGACTTTGACGACGTCTTCGAGGGCACGACGCTGGCTGGGTGCCAGCTCGGTGTCGGCGATCACGGTATCAGCGCCCAGGGCTGCCACGACATCGCGCAGTTCCTGCGCCTTGCCGCGGCCGACGTAGGTGGCCGGGTCGGGATGCGGACGGCGCTGCAGCATTCCATCCAGCACGACCGCGCCGGCCGTCTCGGCGAGCGCAGCGAGCTCGCGCAGCGAGTTCTCGGCGTCTTCGGTCGCACCCTGCAGGTGCACACCGACCAGAACCACGTTCTCCAGACGCAACTGGCGATACTCGACCTCGGTGACGTCTTCGAGCTCGGTCGACAGCCCGGGAACCCGGCGCAGTGCGGCCCGTTCCTCGCGGTCCCACTGCTCGCCGTCGGTATCGCCGCCCGCCGCGGTCCCGGCATCTTGCAACGCCTGCGCGGCACCGAACACACGCACGCCGGAGTGCGCGTCGGCGCGCGCGAGCACGCGATCGACGGGGTCGGGCGTGGTCTCATCCATTCGATCAACTCTAGTCTCCGGCATGGCCCTTCCTTCCACTACGCTGAAACGTCATGGGCAGTGACCACTACTTCAGCGCGTCCCCTGCCAGTGCCGAGAATCTCCGCACGATCACGATCCACCTGGCCGGTCGCGACGTCGAGGTGACCACCGCTGGCGGCGTGTTCAGTCCTGAGCGCATCGACCCCGGCACCCAGGTGCTGCTGGCGAACACCCCACCGCCTCCGCCCGGTGGGAACATCCTCGATCTCGGCTGCGGCTGGGGCCCGATCTCGCTGAGCATCGCGCTCCAGTCTCCGCACGCGACGGTCTGGGCGGTCGACGTCAACGAGCGCTCTCTCGACCTCGTGCGCCGCAACGCGGCATCCCTCGGCCTCGACAACATCAACGCCACCACACCCGACGGTGTTCCCGATGACATCGCCTTTCGCGGCATCCGCTCGAACCCGCCCATCCGGGTCGGCAAGAACGTGCTGCACGACATGCTGCTGCACTGGCTGCCGCGGCTGGACGAGAGCAGCGACGCGTGGCTCGTGGTGCAGCGCAACCTCGGGTCGGACTCGCTGCAGCGCTGGCTGGCTGCCACGCTCGACCATACGTTCAGCGTGCATCGCGCGGCGACCGGACGCGGGTATCGCGTTCTGAAGGTCCGCCGCCACGGCACGCCGATGACCGAGCCCATCGAGCTGCCGTAGCGCTCGGTCAGCCCGCGTCGGGACCCGATCGGATCACGCGCCCATCGGCTGCGTCGAGCACGACGGTGATGCCGTCATCGCCGCCGAACGTGACCTCCCACGTGATCGTGCCGTCGCGCTCGCTGTCGATCTCGACTGCCGAGACACCCGTGACGCCGTCCGCGTGGTCGGCTGCGGCGGCGATGGCATCCCGAACCTTGAGCGTGGCCTCCGCCAGCTTCGCGACATCGTCGTCGGGCGTCGTGTCTTGCTCCTTGCGCTGCACCGTCGTGCCGTCCTGAGACAACTCGAGGTCGAACTGCCTGCCGCCCGAGCCCGCGACCTTGACCTCCCACAGCGTCACGCCGTCGTCGGTGTCGAGCTCAAGGTCGAACACCTGTCCGCCTGCGACGGCACCCTCGGCCGTGTCGATCGCGGTGAGTGCGGCCGACGTCTGTGCCGACCCCTCCGCGGTGGGCGTGCTCTTCTCGGGCTGTGGGACGGGAGCGGTGGATGCCGCGGCCGCCCCGCCGTCGTCCGTCTGCGTGGCCTCAGGCGCGCTGTTCGCCTCGCAGCCGCTCATCACCGTGACTCCCGCCACGATGAGCCCTGCCCATAGCAGCCGTGGTTTGTCCGTCAGCATCGCATGCCTCCGATCGCGTCGGTCGTGGCGCTCAGCCTATGAAATCACCCTGTGCAGGCCATGAATGCCGGGGACGCGAGATCAGGCCAGCGCGATCTCCCCCGAGAACACGAGCTGCGCGGGACCGGAGAGCAGCACGTGATCGCCGACGATGCGCACGCCCAGCGTGCCGCCGGGCACATCGACCCTCCAGTTGTCGGGGGCGGATGCCCCGGCCCAGTCGCGCACCGCCAGAGCGGTGGCACACACCCCGGTGCCGCAGCTGAGCGTCTCGCCCACGCCGCGCTCGAACACGCGCATACGCACGCGGCCGACGCCGTCGACCACGAGCGGATCGGAGGGAACCACGAACTCGACGTTCGCCCCGGCCGCCGGCTCGGGGTCGAGGATCGGGATGGCCGTGAGATCAAGCCCCGCCAACTCTTCGGCCGTCGACAGTGCCACGACCACATGCGGGTTGCCGACATCGACGCCGAGTCCCGGACGGGGGACATCCAGGCCGCGCGCACGCACGAGCACGTCGCCGGACTCGATGCGGAACGCGCCCAGGTCGACCTCGTAGCCGAGGTCGCTGCGGGTCATCCGCAGCGGACCGTTGCGCGTGCCGATCACGATCTCATCACCGTCCGGCAGCTGCGCGAGACCTGTCTGCAGCAGGTAGTGCAGGAAGACGCGGATGCCGTTGCCGCACATCTCGGCGATCGAGCCGTCGGCGTTGCGGTAGTCCATGAACCATTCCGCGCCGGCCGCGGCCGCGTCGGCACCGGCAGAGGTCGCCGTCGAGCGGACGACCCGCAGCATCCCGTCGCCGCCGATGCCGAAATGGCGGTCGCACAACGCAGCGACCTGCGTCGCGGACAGATCGAGGGCCCCGTCGGGGTCGGGCACGATCACGAAGTCGTTGCCGGTGCCGTGGCCCTTGGTGAAGGAGATCGTGGAGGTCATCGCGACAATCCTACGGGCCAGGTCATGCCTCCGACGCCGGTGGCAGCGGTCCGCGCACGCGGTAGTGACCGCACAGGAATGCGCGGTTGCGCGCCACATCGATGAGTTCGAGGTCGAGCGCGCGCGGCAGCAGGGGAGCTCCGGCGCCGAGTGTGACCGGCGCGTACTGCACCCACAGCTCATCGAGCAGGCCGGCGTCGGCGAACTGCCCCACGAGCTCTCCCCCACCGACGATCCAGACGTCGCGCCCACCGGCGGCCTGGATCATCGCGGCGTGCACGTCGCGCACGTCTCCCTGTGCGAACCGCACATCTGCGCCGGGCGGGGTCGGCAACGTGCGGTGCGTGAACACCCATGCCGGCAGGCTGTACGGCCACGGGCCGCCGTACTCGAGCACCCACTCGTAGGTGGTGGCCCCCATCGCCACGGCCCCGACGCCCTCGATGAATGCGTCGTAGTTCATCGGGCCGTGCTCGTCGATGTCCTGCTCGAGCAGCCAATGCAAGGAATGATCCGGCGTCGCGAGGAATCCGTCCAGACTCGACGCGGTGTAGTAGTGCGTGGTCATTCCCCCAGCATGGCGGGTGGCTCCGACATCCTCACCCGTCGGCGATCAACCGCTTCCCCGTCGCCCACGTGTCGAACGCCTCGTAACCCAGCGCATCGTAGAAGCCGCGGGCCGCGGTGTTCTCGGGCCGGACCATGAGCTGCACCTTCGGACAGCCCATCGCCTGCAGCAGGCGCTCGCCCTCAGCCACGAGCGCGCGCCCGATGCCCTCACGGCGCCGCGCCGACGCCAGATAGTACAACCACCCGCGATGACCGTCGTATCCGGCCATGACACTGCCGACGATCGCTTCCCCGTCAACGGCCACGAGAAACAGCTCGGGCTGCACGGCGAGCTTGCGCTCGATGTCTTTACGCGGGTCGTTCCAGGGACGTGTGAGCCCCGCCTCCTGCCAGAGCGCGACGACGGGCTCAGTGTCGGATGTGCGAAACGCGCGGATCGTGAAGCTCACGCCGTCCAGTCTGCCAAAGCCGCGGCATCCACTCCCGGCTCCACCCACCGCAGCCCCGCATAGCGCTTGAACCACGACACCTGCCGACGCGCATAGCGGCGCGTGAGCGCCTGGGTCTCGGCGATCGCGTCGGCTTCGGTCTTCTCGCCCTTCAGCTGTGCGAGCGCCTGCGCGTAGCCGATCGCGCGGGGGGCGGTCGTGCCGCGCTCGAGGCCCGCCGCACGCAGCCGTACGACCTCGTCGAGCAGGCCGTCGCGCCACATCTGCGCCACGCGCTCGTCGAGTCGGGGCACCAGCTCGGCACGCTCGACGTGGGTGCCGATGATGCGGGTGTCGGGATGCCACGGCACGGGCTCGTCCGGAAGAGCGGCCCCGTGCGTCGCCTTCCCCTGGGCGAGCACTTCGAGTGCCCGCACGATGCGGCGCCCGTTGCGCGGGTCCATCTTCGCCGCCGTCGCCGGATCCTGCGCGCGCAGCCGTGCATACAGCACCGCGGGGCCCGCTGCGGCGAGCTCTTCCTCAAGCTCGGCACGCAGGGCGTCGTCACGCGGCGGAAAGCGGAAGTCGTACAGCACGCTGGACACGTACAGGCCCGAGCCACCGACCAGGATCGCATCGGCACCGCGGGCGAAGATCGCCGAAATCGCAGCGCGCGCGGCATCCTGATACCAGGCCACGGCCGCCTCGTCGGTCACCTCGAGCACGTCGAGCAGATGGTGGGGGATGCCGCGCCGCGCCGATTCCGGCAGTTTTGCCGTGCCGATGTCCATGCCGCGATACAGCTGCATGGCGTCGGCATTGACGATCTCGGCCGGGCGCCCGCCGGCGGCGAGCGCTTCGGCGACCTCGAGCGAGAGGGCGGTCTTGCCGGTGCCGGTGGCGCCGACGATGGCCCAGAGGCTGCGCTCGCTCAACGCCCGGGGGCGCGCAGGCCGATGGTCGGCATGCCGAGCGAGACCGCACCGCCGGCCGCGCCACCGTGGGCGGGTACGGCACACGAGTCGGACTGACCCCGCTCCCATGCGTCGCCGGCGCGCGTGCGGCGAATCCGCAGCGGCGCACCGTCGGGCGCGTCGGCGAGCAGATGGAAGGGAGCCGCATGCGTGATCGTCGCCGTCACCATGTCGCCGGGGCGCGGCAGCTCAGAGCCGGCCGGCACCTCGAAGTGCACAAGGCGGTTGTCGCGCGCGCGTCCGGTGAGGCGGTGGGTGGCGGCATCTTTACGGCCCTCGCCGGTGGCGACGAGCAACTCGACCTGGCGCCCGACCTGCTTCTCGTTCTCTTCGAGCGAGATGCGCTCTTGCAGGGCGAGAAGGCGCTCATAGCGCTCCTGCACGACAGCCTTGGGCACCTGATCGGCCATTGTCGCCGCCGGTGTGCCCTCGCGAATGGAGTACTGGAAGGTGAAGGCAGAAGAGAACCGCGCCTGCTCGACCACGCGCATCGTGTCTTCGAAGTCTTCGTCGGTCTCGCCGGGGAAACCCACGATGATGTCGGTGGTGATCGCGGCGTCGGGCATCTTCTCTCGCACCCGGTCGAGGATGCCGAGGAAGCGCGTGCTGCGATACGAGCGACGCATGGCCTTGAGCACCCGGTCGCTGCCCGACTGCAGCGGCATGTGCAGCTGCGGCATGACATTCGGGGTCTCGGCCATGGCATCGATGACGTCGTCGGTGAACATCGCGGGGTGCGGGCTCGTGAAGCGCACGCGCTCGAGCCCCTCGATATCACCGGTCGCGCGCAGCAGCTTCGCGAATGCCTGCCTGTCGCCGAACTCCACACCGTAAGAGTTGACGTTCTGCCCGAGAAGCGTGACTTCGACGGCGCCGTCGTCGACGAGAAGACGGATCTCGTTCAGGATGTCGCCGGGGCGGCGATCTTTCTCTTTGCCGCGCAGACTCGGCACGATGCAGAACGTGCAGGTGTTGTTGCAGCCGACCGAGATCGACACCCAGCCGCTGTAGGCGCTGTCGCGCTTGGTCGGCAACGTCGAGGGGAACACTTCCAGCGCCTCGAGAATCTCGAGTTCGGCCTCACCGTTGTGGCGCGCGCGCTCGAGCAGCCCCGGCAGCGATCCCATGTTGTGCGTGCCGAAGACGACATCGACCCAGGGGGCTTTGTCGAGCACGGCCTGCTTGTCCATCTGGGCGAGGCATCCACCGACGGCGATCTGCATGCCCGCGTGGGCATCTTTCTTCGACTTGAGATGCCCCAGCGTGCCGTACAGCTTGCCGGCGGCGTTGTCGCGCACTGCGCAGGTGTTGATGACGACGACGTCGGGGTCTTGATCGTCGGCGGCGGGAACATAGCCGGCGCTCTCGAGGGAGCCCGCCAGCCGTTCGGAGTCGTGCACGTTCATCTGACAGCCGAACGTGCGCACCTCGTAGGTGCGGGTATGGCCGTCGACGTCGACGGCTGCGGGTGACGGTGCGATGAGCGTCGGCTCAGAAGAGACGGCGGAAGACACAGGAGTCATGATCTTGCCATTCTACGAGCCGATACCACCGCAAAGGCTGGGCAACGGCGTCGGGTCCATAGCGATTTCATCACCGGTCATAACGACCTCCATCATCACGCCGCGTAACGTCACCGTCGTCTTGTTCTGTGAGCCCGAGGAGCCAGCCGCATGGCAGTGCGTACCTTTCTGAAAAGCGTCCCGCGACCGGCGTGGCTGACCGCCGGCGTGGCGGTTGTCGTTGCCGCCGGACTTTCGGTCTGGGCCTTCGGCTTCGTGATCCCCGGTCAGCCCACCGCCGCCACGACAGTCACGCGCACGGCGACCGCCGAGCTGCAGACGATGGAGAAGTCGGTCTCCACCACCGGAACGGTCGCCCCGGCGATCGACGATGAGGTGAGCTTCGAGGTCTCGGGGACGGTCACCGCTGTCTCGGTCGCCGCCGGCGACACCGTGAAGAAGGGACAGGCGCTGGCAAAGGTCGACACGCTGCAGCTGAAGGCGTCGCTGCTGCAGGCGAAGGCTGATCTCGCCGACGCGAAGGCGACGCTGGCTTCGGCTGAGGATGCGAACGACGGCACCAGCGCAGCCACCGCCCAGGTCTCGGCTGCCCAAGCCGCCGTCGATGTGGCGCAGGCTTCGGTCGATGACGCCGAAGACGCGATGGACGACGCGACGCTCGTCGCTCCCTCCGCGGGACTGGTGACCGCCGTGAACATCGCGGTCGGCGACAAGATCTCGGGCGGGTCCTCCTCGGGCGGGTCTTCGAGCGGGGCATCTGGCGCAGGCTCCGCAGCCGCGCCGTCAGCGGCATCCGGCTCGTCGTCCACTGCCAGCTCTGCCAGCACGTCGTCGGCGGCGTTCACCATTGTGAGCACCAACGCGTGGACCGTCGACGTCTCGATCGGTGAGACCGACATCGCCCACGTGGCCAAGGGCGATCAGGTGGAGTTGACCACCGACGACGAGGGGAAGTACTACGGCACCGTGACGCAGGTCGGGCTGCTGCCGTCGACCTCGTCGGGCTCGGCACAGTACCCGGTGTCGGTCGCTATCACCGGTGACGGCAAGGGCCTGTTCGACGGCGTGTCCGTCGACGTCTCAATCGTCTACGAGCGTCGCACCGATGTGCTGGTGGTCCCCTCGATGGCCGTGACCACCACTGACGGCAAGAGCACCGTCACGGTTGTCGGCTCCGACGGCACGCAGACCCCCACCCCGGTCGAGGTGGGTGAGACCTCGGGGCAGTACACCGAGATCACCTCGGGTCTGGACGAAGGCGCCGTGGTGCTGATGACATCGTTCACCCCGTCGGCGACCTCAGGCAGCGGTTCGCAGAACAGCCAGAACCAGAACGGTCGCTTCCCGAGCGGCGGGTCGTTCCCCGGTGGCGGCGAATTGCCGGGCGGCGGCGAGTTCCCCGGCGGCCAGGGCGGCCAGGGCGGTCAGGGCGGTCAGGGCGGAAACCGATGAGTGCACTGCCGCCGCCGGTCATCGAGATGGCCGGTGCCCGCAAGACCTACCGCAGCGGTCAGATCGAGTTCGAGGCATTGTCCGGCATCGACCTGAGCGTCACCGAGGGCGAGTATGTGGCCATCGTCGGTCCGTCGGGGTCGGGCAAGTCGACCCTGATGAACATCCTCGGATGCCTCGACGTGCTCACCAGCGGTTCGTACCGACTCGGCGGCGAAGACGTCGAAAGGCTCAGCGAGGTCGCGCTGGCGCGCGTGCGCAACCGGCAGATCGGATTCGTCTTCCAGCAGTTCCATCTGCTGCCCAGCCTGTCGGCGTTGCGGAACGTCGAGCTGCCGATGGTCTACGGGCGGGTCGAGAAGACCGAGCGGCGCGAACGTGCGGCCGCGGCACTGGAACGTGTCGGTCTCAGCGACCGGCTGAACAATCGCCCGGGCGAGCTGTCGGGCGGACAGCAGCAGCGAGTGGCAGTGGCGCGCGCGCTGGCGGGCGATCCGACCATGATCCTCGCCGACGAGCCCACCGGAAACCTCGACTCCGCCTCGACGGACGACGTGCTCGGGCTGTTCGACGAGCTGCACGCGGCGGGGCGGACCATCGTGCTGATCACCCATGAGCACGATGTCGCCCGCCGCGCCCGCCGCATGGTGACGGTGCGCGACGGTCTGATCGTCTCGGACGGCGCCACCCAGGAGGCGGCCGCATGAACTGGTCGGAGACCCTCGCCACCTCGTGGCACGCGATCCGCACGCACGCATTGCGATCACTGCTGACTGTTCTCGGCATTCTCGTCGGCATCGCCGCCGTGGTGGTGACCGTCGGGCTGGGCCTGGGCACCCAGAAGGATGTCAGCGCGCAGATCAGCTCGCTGGGCAGCAACCTGCTCATCGTCTCCCCCGGCTCGAGCACCGATTCCAGCGGCATGCGCGGAGGCTTCGGTTCGGCCGCGACGCTGAAGGCGTCGGATGCCGATGCTCTGACATCCGCTGTCGCGGCGCCCGACATCAACTCTGTCGCACCGGAGAAGACCTCGTCGCTGTCGCTGACCGCGGGCACCACGAACTGGACCACGACCGTCACCGGCACGACCACGTCGTGGCCGACGGTACGCTCGCGCACGCTCGAAGTGGGCTCGTTCTTCACCCAGGAGCAGTACGAGACCGAGGCCCACGTCGCGGTGATCGGCTCGGAGACCGCCGATGAACTCTTCGGCACGACAGCCGTGGTCGGCCAGACCGTCACCATCGACAGCACCGACTTTCAGATCATCGGCGTGCTCGCCGCAGCCGGATCGAGCTCGTCGACCAATCTCGACGATGTGGCCGTGATCCCGCTCTCGACCGCGGCCGACACTGTCATGGGCGGCACGACTGCCGACAGCGTCTCGACGATCTACGTGAAGGCGGCCTCGGACACCGTGCTGTCGGCCGCCTACCAAGAGGCCACCGCGATCCTCTTGAACGTGCACGGCATCACCTCGGCCGACGACGCGGACTTCACGGTGTCCAGCCAAGACGCCCTCGTCGAGACGGCCACCTCGATCTACCGGACCCTCACGGTGCTGCTGACCGGTATCGCGGCGCTGTCACTGCTGGTGGGTGGAATCGGCGTCATGAACATCATGCTGGTGTCGGTGACCGAGCGCACGCGCGAGATCGGTCTGCGCAAGGCGCTCGGTGCTCCCCCAGGAGCCATCCGCCGCCAGTTCCTCATCGAGGCGGCCATTCTGGGCCTGGGCGGCGGTGTGCTCGGTGTGCTCGTCGGCGTGGTCGCCACCTGGGTGCTGCCACCGCTGATCGGCAGTTCGGTGATCGCCTCGGTTCCCACCATGGTCCTCGCTCTGGTGGTCGCCGTCGCGATCGGCCTCGTCTTCGGCGTGTATCCGGCCGCCCGTGCCGCGCGCCTCACCCCCATCGACGCGCTTCGCAGCGAGTGAAAGAAGGCAGACTCATGCGCAACATCCCCCTGAACCGTCGCCGTCCCGTCGTTGCCGCCGCCGTGGCGGGCGGCGCCGCGGTGCTGCTCGCCCTCGCGGGTTGCTCCTCGACCGCGGCCGGCGCCGCCGATGCCTCGGCATCACCCGCCGCCGCGGCGGGCGGCGGCCAGCCCGGTCAGAACGCCCAGGACCGCGGCGGCGTCTCGGGCCTCATCGCCGCGATACAGGACGGCGTGCTGCAGGTGCAGGGCGACGACGAACAGACCGCGGTGCGCTACACCGACGACACCAGCATCCAACGCACCCGCACCGTGACTGCCTCTGACATCGCCGTGGGCGACTGCGTCCTGGCCGTCACCGGTCCAGACTCCGACGCTGCGACGACGATCACCGTCACCGCGGCCTCTGATGACGGCAGCTGCACAAGCGGATTCGGCGGCGGCGGGTTCGGCGGCGGGGGCGCGCGCCCCACCGGTGCTCCGACCGGGATGCCACAGGACGGCTCGCGCGGCACGATGGGCTCGGGGATGCCGCAGGACGGCACCGCGCCATCCGGCGCGCCCACTCCCGGCCAGAGCGGCGCGGGCGGCTTCGGCCAGTTCACATCGGGTGAGGTGACGGCGGTCAGCGCCGACTCGCTCACCGTCAAGACCACGTCCCAGAACGGATCCTCGTCGAGCGAGAAGGTGTCGCTTTCGGCCGAGACCACGGTGACGGCGACCAAGGATGCCTCCAGCTCGGACATCGCCGAGGGGCTGTGCGTACGCGCCACCGGCACGGCCGATGACAAGGGCGGCTACGACGCCACGGCTCTGGTGCTCTCAGACGCCTCGTCCGACGGCACGTGCACGACCGGCGCCGGGTTCGGTGGACGCGGTCAGCGGCCGGGTTCGGGTGGGCCGGGTTCTGACGCGGAGAGCTCCGATGACTGACGGGATCGACCGGGCACAGCCGCGGCGCGGGCTGGGCACGCTGTTCGCAACGCGGCGTCGAAAGCTGCTCGCCAGCGCAACGGTGGCGGTGCTGGTGGTCGGTGGCGGAACAGGCGTCGCTCTCGCGGCCACGCGCGGCGATGACGGGCGGTATCGCACCGCAACGGCCGAGAAGGCCGACGTCACCGAGACCCTCGCGCTGACCGGGCAAGTCTCCTCGGCCGACAGCGCGGCCGCGGCCTTCCAGGTGTCGGGCACCGTCGGCACGGTGCTGGTCAAGCTCGGCGACGAGGTCGCGGCCGGTCAGAAGCTGGCCACTCTCGACACCACGTCGCTGAAGAACGCCGTCACCTCCGCCCAAGACACGCTCGCCAAGGATCAGCAGCAGCTCGAAGACGATCTCGACGCGCAGAGCACCGGCACAACGTCTTCGACATCATCAGCGGCATCCGCACAGACCTCGTCGGAGTCTGCCCTCTCCGGTGGGGTGGCTGCCGCATCGGCAGGCGAAGCGTCGTCGGCATCCCGCACCCCCGCGCCGTCGACGACGCCCCGGACGACAGTCGACTCAGACCCGGCGTCCTCCTCGACCGCCGCGGCCGCACAGCGCAGCCCGTCTGCTGCGCCGACCACCGGCACGGAGCCGGCAGCGGCGACCGAGAGCGCCGCAGTCACGGCGGCCAAGAAGAAGGTCACCAGCGCACAGCAGGCGCTCCTCGATGAGTACGAGGTGGCAACCGCCGCCCAGACCGCGTCTGCGGCCGCGACGACAGATGCGCAGAAGGTCTGTGCACCGTTCCTCGACGCGAAGGTCGACGCCGACGGAACCCTGACCCCCGCCGACACGGACACGTCCGCTGACACGCCGACCAGCGATCCGACACCGACGGCACCCGCCGACGACGACCCGACAACCGACCCGACGGCCGACCCGACCGCGGACCCGACGACGGACGCCGCGACGACGGGTGACGCCGCCGATGACAGCTCCGATCAGCTCGGCAACGCGCAGGCCCTCTTGCAGGATTGCCAGTCGTCGATCTCCGACACCCTCGACAAGCAGAAGGCCACGGCTGCTGCGCAGTCAGCGCTGCAGGATGCCGCCCAGAAGCTCGACGACGCGGTCGCGGCCCTGCTGAAGGCCCTGGACAACGACACGCAGACGACTACGGGTGATGTCCCGTCGCCGTCGAAGACGAGCGCGCCGACCACCGGCAGCACGCAGAAGCCGTCGACGGGATCGTCGAATGCCGCGACCGGATCAGGTTCGTCGAGTGCACCCGGCTCGTCGGGCACCGCCCCTTCGTCAGAACCATCGGGTGCCGGCTCTTCGGGCACCACCGGCTCATCGGCAGGGGCCGGCTCATCGGGAGGGGCCGGTTCATCGGCAGGGTCGGGAGGCGGCTCGGGCAGTCCCACGTCCACGAATTCGAAGACCATCACCGCGGAGCAGATCCTCGCTGACCGGGCGCAGATCGATCTCGCCCAGTCCCAGGTGTCGGTCGCCGAGCAGAACCTCGGTTTCGCAACACTGAGCAGCCCGATCTCGGGCACGGTCGTCTCCGTGGCACTGGCCGCCGGTGATGAGGTGTCGGCCGCCTCGACCACCGCCGTGATCACGGTGCAGGGCGAGGGCGGCTACATCGTGACCTCCACGGTCGCGCTCGCAAAGATCGCGAAGGTCGCCGCGGGCCAGTCCGCATCAGTGGCGCTACCCGCATTCGCCAAGACGTACACCGGAACGGTCGCGTCCATCGGCGTGCAGAACGTCTCCGAGACCTCCACACCCACGTACTCCGTGACGATAGCAATCGACGCGGGCGACGACGACGTGCGCATCGGCGCGACGGCCCGCGCCACGGTCACCCTCTCGACCGCACATGACGTGCTCACGGTGCCCAGTTCGGCCGTGACGCTCTCGGGCTCACAGGCGTCGGTCGTTCTGCTCAAGGACGGCACACCCCAACAGACGTCGGTCGAGGTCGGCGCCACAGGTACCGAGCGGATAGAGATCACGAAGGGGATCAGCGCTGGGCAGACGGTCGTACTCGCCGACCTGGATGAACAGATCGCCTCGACCTCTGACACCACCAGCTCGAACGGGCTGACCGGTCTCAGCGGATCTCGGAGCTCGCGCGGCGGGTTCACCGGCGGTGGATTCACCGGTGGCGGGTTCAGTGGGGGGCAGGGCGCCCCGCCGGCCGGCTGACCTCTCGATCGCGCGCGCTGCGCCCGGTACGCTGACCGCATGTCGGATGCTGCCGGACACGCCCCGATCCTGACCGTCACCGTGAACCCCGCGCTGGATGTGACCACCTCGGTCGACCGCGTCGTGGCCGAGCACAAGATGCGCTGCGGCTCGACGCGGCTCGACCCGGGTGGCGGCGGGATCAACGTCTCCCGCGCCATCCGCAACCTGGGCGGCATCTCGACGGCGCTCTACACGGCGGGCGGGCCGACCGGGCAGGCGTACCGCCAACTGCTCGAACAAGACGGCATCACCGCCCGCGCCATCCGCATCGCCGAGAGCACCCGCGAGAGCTTCACGGTGGACGAGCTCTCCACCGGCGAACAGTTCCGCTTCGTTCTGCAAGGCCCGCAGTTCGCCGAGCAGGAATGGCGTGCGCTGCTGACCGCCGTCGAAGAAGAACTGCCGCACGGCGGCTACGTGGTGGCCAGCGGCAGTATTCCACCGGGCGTCCCGGCAGACTTCTATGCTCGGATAGCGCATCTGGCGGCGAGCCGGGATGCGCATGCCATCATCGACTCCTCGGGTGCCTCCTTGCGCGCCGCGCTCGACGAGGGGGTGCACCTGGTGGCGCCGAGTCGGCGCGAGCTCGCCGAGCTCGTGAGCGCTGACCTCGATGACCTGGATGCGCAGATCGGCGCAGCTCAGCAGCTCATCGCCGACGGCCGCAGCTCGCTGGTCGCACTCACGCTCGGCGGCGCGGGCGCCGTGATGGTGTCATCCGAAGCGGTGGTACGACTGCCGGCTGCCGCGGTGACGGTGCGCAGCACCGTGGGCGCCGGGGATGCGTTCCTCGCCGGTCTGGTCCTGCGCCTGGCACAGGGCCACGCCGTCGCCGAGGCCTTCCGCACCGCCGTCGCCGCAGGGGCCGCCACCGCCGCCCTGCCGGGCACCGCACTGTGCGACGCCGAGAGTGTCGCACGCCTCGAGCACGAGCTGGATGCAGCCTGACGCGTCATTCCTCGACGTCGTCGAGGGCACGGCGCGCGGCATCCAGTGCCGCCGAGCCGTATCCACGTCTGGCGAGTTGCCCGACCAGCCGGCGCAGCGCCACGTCGTGCGCAAGGCCGCGCATCGAACGCACCTTCTGCCTGGCGAACTCGAGAGCCCGCTCGGCATCGTCGTCGGGCAGTTCGGCCAGCGCGGCGTCGACCACGTCACGAGGGATGCCGCGCCCGGCGAGCGTGCGTGCGATGACCGTGCGTCCCTGCCCCTTGCGCTCGACGGCCGAGCGCACGAGTTGCCCGGCCAGCGCCTGATCGTCGAGGTAGCCGCGCCGGAGGAACGTCTGGATGACAACGTCGACCATTGAGGCATCGAGGTCTTTCTCAGCCACCACCGCCCGCGCCTCGGCCACCGACAGCTGGCGGGTGCGCAGCTTTCGGGTGAGACCATGCTCGGCGGCCTCGCGCTCGCCCCGGGCCGCCTCGTCGATCTGCGCGGCGGTGGCATCGTCGTCGCCAGGCTCGTCCTCCCACGTGGAGCGCCAGGCGGGTGCACTGCTCCCGAAGAGCGGGATGACGGGGGCGAGCTGGTCGTTGCTCTCGCCCCCGCGGTCCTCAGCCATGATCAGGCGGGCCGGCGCTGCGCCAGCTCGTCTTCGGCGATCTCCTCGACTGCCTTGGGAACACCGATGCCGAGCTTCGTCTTGATCTTGCTCTCGATCTCTGCCGCCATGTCGGCGTTCTTGATCAGGAAGTTGCGCGCGTTCTCTTTACCCTGACCGAGCTGTTCACCCTCGTAGGTGTACCAGGCGCCGGACTTCTTGACGATGCCGTGCTCGACGCCGAAGTCGATGAGGCTGCCCTCGCGCGAGATGCCGATTCCGTAGAGGATGTCGAACTCCGCCTGCTTGAACGGCGGCGCCATCTTGTTCTTGACGACCTTCACACGGGTGCGGTTTCCGACTGCCTCGGAACCGTCTTTCAGCGTCTCGATGCGACGGATGTCCAGGCGCACCGACGCGTAGAACTTCAACGCTTTGCCGCCCGCGGTGGTCTCGGGCGAGCCGAAGAACACGCCGATCTTCTCACGCAACTGGTTGATGAAGATCGCGGTGGTCTTGGTCTGGTTCAGCCCACCGGTCAGCTTGCGCAGCGCCTGCGACATCAGCCGGGCCTGCAGGCCCACATGCGAGTCACCCATCTCTCCCTCGATCTCGGCGCGCGGCACAAGGGCGGCCACGGAGTCGATCACGACCAGGTCGATGGCGCCCGAGCGGATCAGCATGTCGGCGATCTCGAGCGCCTGCTCACCGGTGTCGGGCTGAGACACGAGCAGCTGGTCGATGTCGACGCCGAGCTTCTTCGCGTAGTCGGGATCGAGCGCGTGCTCGGCGTCGACGAACGCGGCGATGCCGCCCGCCTTCTGCACGTTGGCGATCGCGTGCAGCGTGAGCGTCGTCTTACCCGACGACTCGGGGCCGTAGATCTCGATGATGCGCCCGCGGGGAAGTCCGCCCACGCCGAGGGCGACGTCGAGGGCGATCGAGCCGGTGGGGATGACCTCGACCGGGGCGCGCTCGTCGCTGCCCAGTCGCATGACCGAGCCCTTTCCGAACTGCCGGTCGATCTGTGCGAGGGCCGATTCCAGGGCCTTTTCGCGGTCTGCTGGTGTGGGCATGACGTGCTCCTTGTGCACTCGTGTTCCGTCGCCTGTAGGCTGTCGCGCCCAGTCCCGGAGGGGCCGGATGCTGCGACAAGGCGTAGGTGTCGTTCGACGCTGTCCACGGTACGGGCGGGCTCCGACATCCGATGCCGTCACTCGCTGTTCTGGGGACAGGAGCCTTCGCGACTCCACTGTGCAGGAGCCTACGCTCTTCTCGAAGCTATCTTCGACGACACGCCGACGCGGATGGCGCGGATCGACTCAGCGTCGACGCGGCTCCATCCTGCCCACGCCGTGTCGGTGCGACGGCGGCACATCCATCTCTTCGCACAGGGCCAGCCAGACCTCCCGCGGCGGGATGCCGGCATCCATCGCCTCTGCCGCGGTGCGTCCGCCCACGGCAGGAAGAGACAGATCGGCCACCAGTGCCGCTCCACGGGTGCCGAACTCATCGGCGACCGCGCGCTGGAATTCGCTGCGCCGCACGCGTCAGCGCAGCGAGAGTTCGGGTCCGACCTCGGCCACCAGGTCGTCGGGGACCACGTCGGGGAAGGTCTGCAGACCCTCCAGCACCGAGATGCGGTCGCCGACCTCACGCATGATGGTGGAGATCGGAACATCGAGCGCGTCAGCCACCGAAGCGAGGATCTCGCTCGAGGCCTCTTTCTGCCCACGCTCCACTTCGCTGAGGTACCCGAGCGCGACACTGGCGCGACCGGCCACCTGACGGAGGGTGTGGCCCTTCTGCTGGCGGAAGTCGCGAAGCACTTCGCCGATCTCTTGACGAACCAGGATCATTTCAGGCCCCCTCCTTACCGTGACTTCCTCGCTGTCTGGGTGCACAAGAGTACAACACCTGTGCGGGCCAGACTAATCCCACGCGCTGTGGAATAGTTGGGAATCGCCGAATGAAACGCAACCGTGACGCCGCGTGTTCCCGACCTCTCATAATGCGTCGATCACGGCCGCCAGCGCACGCCGGACAGCCTCGTGCCGGATAGCGCCGCGGTCGCCGTCGAGGACGATCGAGACCGCATGCGTGCCGTCGGGCGTCGAGACCCCGATGTGCACGGTGCCCACCGGCTGCCCGTCAGGCGACTCGGGACCCGCGATTCCGGTGGTGGAGACCCCCACGTCGGTGCGCACGCCGTGGCGGCCGGTCACCGTGCGGATGCCGTCGGCCATCTGTCGCGCGACCTCGGGATCCACCGGCCCGTGCGCGGCAAGGAGCGCGGCATCCACCCCCAGGATCGCCTGCTTGAGGTCGGTCGCGTAGGCGACCACGGCCCCGCGCAGCCAGGCCGATGCCCCCGGCACGTCGACGAGGGATGCCGCGACCAGGCCCCCGGTCAGCGATTCGGCGACGCCGATCGTCCACCCGCGCTCCCCAAGCCGCCGCAGCAGCCGCTCGGCTTCGGGCAGCGCGGTCATCGTGTGCCCTTGGCGCGCGCCGCGCGTACTTCGCTGACGAGATAGTCGATGCCGCTGGCGACGGTGAGGATCACGGCCACGGCCATCAGCACCCCGTTCACCCAGAGGATCCACTCCCCCACCACCGTCCACAGCGGCACCAGCGCCAGGCCAAGCGCCACCGCCTGCGCGACGGTCTTCAGCTTGCCCATCCAGGCCGCGGCGAGAACGTGATCGCCCACCACGATGAAGCGGTACACGGTGATGCCGATCTCGCGCACCAGCACCAGGATGGTCACCCACCACCACAGCTCGCCGAGGATCGACAGACCGACGAACGCACAACCGGTCAGCGCCTTGTCGGCGATCGGGTCGAGGATCTTGCCCAGATCGGTCACGATCCCGTTGCGGCGTGCTATCGCCCCATCGATGCCATCGGTGGCGATGGCCACGATGAACAGCACGGCCGCCCACCAGCGCAGCGGCCCATCGGCACCGCCGTCGGCCAGCAGCATCCAGAGAAAGATCGGAGCGCACAGGATGCGCACGATGGTGATCGCATTGGGCAGCTGGCGCGGTACTGTCACGGTCTCAGTATCGCAGGGTCACTCACGGCCGGTGAGCCCCCAGGCATCTTCGTCGCCATCGGCGTCGACCACGGGCAGGCCGTCGAACTGCGCTTCGATGGGGTCGCCGCTGTACGGCTCCGGCGGGTTCGGCGAGGCCGCCGCAGCCGGCGGCTCGTCGCCGCGCAGACGTGCCAGAACCTCGGGCAGCTGGTCGGGGGTGACCAACACGTCGCGGGCCTTGGACCCCTCAGAGGGGCCGACGATCTCGCGCGATTCGAGCAGGTCCATCAGGCGCCCCGCCTTGGCGAACCCGACCCGCAGCTTGCGCTGCAGCATCGAGGTCGATCCGAACTGGGTGGACACAATCTGCTCGGCCGCCGCCAGCAGCAACTCGAGGTCGTCGCCGATGTCGGCGTCGACCTCTTTGCGCTGCACGACAGCCTGTACATCGGGCCGATATTCGGGCTTGGCCTGGTTCGTCACGTGCTTGACCACGCGCTCGATCTCGGGCTCGCTGACCCATGCCCCCTGCACACGCAGGGTCTTGGACGCACCCATCGGCAGGAACAGCGCGTCACCCTGCCCGATCAGCCGGTCGGCGCCGGGCTGGTCGAGGATCACCCGCGAGTCGGTGACGCTCGTCACCGCGAACGCGAGTCGGGAGGGCACGTTCGCCTTGATCAGGCCGGTGACAACGTCGACGCTCGGACGCTGCGTGGCCAACACGAGATGGATGCCGCTGGCCCGCGCGAGCTGCGTGATGCGCACGATGGAGTCTTCGACGTCGCGCGGGGCGACCATCATGAGATCGGCAAGCTCATCGACGACCACGAGCAGGTACGGATAGGGCTTGAGCACCCGCTCGCTGCCCGGGGGCAGCTGGATCTCGTCGGCGACGACGGCCTTGTTGAAATCGTCGATGTGGCGGAATCCGAACGACGCCAGGTCGTCGTAGCGCATGTCCATCTCTTTGACGACCCACTGCAGCGCCTCGGCGGCCTTCTTGGGGTTGGTGATGATGGGCGTGATCAGGTGGGGGACGCCGGCGTAGCTGGTCAGCTCGACGCGCTTCGGGTCGATGAGCACCATGCGCACTTCGCTGGGCTTGGCGCGCATGAGAAGACTCGTGATCATCGAGTTCACGAAACTCGACTTCCCCGATCCCGTGGAACCGGCCACCAGCAGGTGGGGCATCTTCGCGAGGTTGGCCACGACGTAGCCGCCGCCGACGTCTTTGCCGACGCCGATCGTCATCGGATGCGTCGAGTTCTGTGCGGCCTGCGAGCGCAGCACATCGCCGAGCGTCACGATCTCACGGTCGGTGTTGGGGATCTCGACGCCGATGGCCTTCTTGCCGGGGATCGGCGCCAGGATGCGCACTTCATTGGATGCCACGGCGTAGGCGATGTTGTTGGTGAGGGCGGTGATCCGCTCGACCTTCACGCCCGGCCCGAGCTCGATCTCGTACTGGGTGACGGTCGGACCGCGCGAGAACCCGGTGACCCGTGCGTCGACCTTGAACTCGCGCAGCACGTTGGTCACCGCCTGCACGACCTTGTCGTTGGCCTCGGACCGTGTCTTGCCCGGCTCTCCGGCCGCCAGCGCCTGCACCGAGGGCAGCCGGTACGGTGCCGAGGGGGGCGCCCCGTTGCCGGTGCCCCCGATGCCCGAGAAACCGGGCAGTTGACCGTCGATCGGACCGGTGTCGCTGTCGTCGGCCAGCCCCGTCGCCGCCGAGCCGGCGAGAGCGCGCTGGGCACCGGCCAGCACCTTCGGGTCGATGATCTCGGTGGCGGCATCGGGCGAGACGATCGGCGAAGGGTCGGGAGCCAGCGCCTGCTCGAACCCGCTATGACCGTCGTCGGGGCTCAACAGCGCGGTCAGGTCGTCGGCGCCCAGCGAGCCGTCGACGTCTTTCTCGCGGCCCGTCTTGTTGCGCCGCCACCACGGCAGCTTGTCGTCGTCGGTGTCGGAGTCGGGGAGCACCTCGGTCTTGCCGGTGGTCTGGTCGGTCTTCTCGACCCGCTCGGCGCCGAACATCCACGCATACAGCTCGCCCAGCCGCTGTCCGATGCGGTTCGGCGGCGTGCGGGTGATGATGAGCACGCTGAGCCCCGCCAGCAGCGCGAGCACGATGGTGGCGCCCGGCACCGTGAGGTAGCCCAGCGGAGCGCCCAGCATCCAGCCGAACAGGCCGCCGGCGGCACTGAGCGTCGGCAGCCCGTCGCTGGGGTTGGGGCGCCCGCCGTAGAGGTGACAGAAGCCCGCGATCGACAAGATCAGCAGCGCGAAGCCGATGCCGATGCGGCCGTTGTCGTGCACCGAGGACGGATGGCGGAACAGCCAGCCCGCCAGAAGCACCAGCAGCACCGGCAGGATGAAAGCGGTACGCCCGACCAGGCCCCCGACCGAATAGGCGCTGATGTTCACCGAAGCGGCCGAGCCGATGAGGAACCACTCCACGACCGCGCCGGCGATCGCCAGCAACACGATCAGGAACGGGAAGCCGTCGCGCCGCTGATCCTTCTCGAGCGTCTCGGGTCCGAAGGCACGGAACAGTCCGCCCACCACATGAGCAAGCCCCAGCCAGGCGCGCACCAGAACGGGGGGCTTCTCCGACTCACCGACGTAACGCTTGGGGGCGGGGGCAGGCTTTTTGGCACGCGTCGAGGAGCCCTTGGCGGGTGTGCGACTGCTCGTGGTGCTCTTGGGCATTGCTCCACGGTACCGCGGCCGGCCGACCTTTCCGCGGAACGACGCGGGTCAGGCCTCGATCACCAGGGGCACGATCATCGGACGACGGCGCAGCGACTGGTTCACCCAGCGACCGATGGTGCGCCGCACCACCTGCGACAGCGCATGGCTGTCGCGCACACCCGAGCGTGCGGCCTCGGTCAGTGCCGCGGCGATCTTGGGCTTCACGTCTTCGAACACGGCGTCGTCTTCGGCGAAGCCGCGGGCGTGCACCTCAGGCCCGGAGATGATCTTGCCGGTGGCGGAGTCGACCACGACGATCACCGAGATGAAGCCCTCTTCGCCGAGGATGCGGCGGTCTTTCAGATCGGCGTCGGTGATCTCGCCGACCGTGGAGCCGTCGACGTACACGAAGCCCAGGTCGAGCTGACCGACGACCTTGGCGACGCCGTCGCGCAGGTCGACGACGGTGCCGTTCTCGCCGAGGATCGTGCGCTCGGCAGGCACTCCGGTGTCTTGCGCCAGGCGGGCGTTCGCGTGCAGGTGGCGGTGCTCGCCGTGGATCGGCATGACGTTGCGCGGCCCCACGATGTTGTAGCAGTACAGCAGCTCACCGGCGGCCGCATGGCCCGACACGTGCACCTTCGCGTTGCCCTTGTGCACGACGTTGGCGCCCAGCTTGGTGAGCCCGTCGATCACGCGGTAGACGGCGTTCTCGTTGCCGGGAATGAGACTGGATGCCAGGATCACGGTGTCGCCGGGACCAGGCTCGATCGCGTGGTCGAGATTGGCCATGCGGCTGAGCACGGCCATCGGCTCGCCCTGAGAGCCGGTGGACATGTAGACGATCTTGTCGTCGGGAAGGTCTTTGGCCTTCTTGTAGTCGATGAGCACGCCCTCGGGCACCTGCAGGTACCCCAACTGCTCGGCGATGGTCATGTTGCGCACCATGCTGCGGCCGAGGAACGCGAGCCGCCGGCCGTGGGCGGCTGCGGCATCCAGCACCTGCTGCACCCGGTGGATGTGACTGGAGAAGCTGGCCACGATCACCCGGCGCGGGGCCTTTGCTATCACCTGGTCCAGGACCGGCCCGATCGAGCGTTCCAGGGCCGTGAACCCGGGCACATCGGCGTTGGTGGAGTCGACCATGAACAGATCGACCCCTTCTTCGCCGAGCCGCGCGAAGGCGCGCAGGTCGGTGAGGCGGCCATCCAACGGCAGCTGGTCCATCTTGAAGTCGCCCGTGGCCAGCACGGTGCCGGCGGGTGTGCGGATAGCGACGGCGAGCGCGTCGGGAATGGAGTGGTTGACCGCCACGAACTCGAGGTCGAACGGTCCGACCTTTTCGCGCTGCCCCTCGGTGACGGTGAGGGTGAAGGCCTTCAGCCGGTGTTCCTTGAGCTTGGCCTCGACGAGGGCCAGAGTCAGCCCCGAGCCGATCAGGGGGATGTCGGGCCGCTCCTTCAGCAGATAGGGCACCGCACCGATGTGGTCTTCGTGGCCGTGCGTGAGCACGATGCCGTCGACCTCGCCGAGGCGGTCTTTGATCGGCGCGAAATCGGGAAGGATGAGGTCGACGCCGGGCTGGTTCTCTTCGGGGAAGAGCACGCCGCAGTCGACGATGAGCAGCCGACCGTCGAGCTCGAACACTGTCATGTTGCGGCCCACCTCGCCCAGCCCGCCGAGCGGGGTGATGCGCAGCGTGCCGGCTTCGAGTGCGGGCGGGGCGAACACCTCGGCGAAGCTCATCGGGTGGTCCCCGAGACCTTCGGCAGCGCTCCGCCGGCGGCGGCGTTGCGGTCGGGGCGGAAGTTCGAGAAGTCGACGCCCTCGACCTCGGTGACAAGTGCCAGTTCGTCTTCGATGATCGCTGCTTCCCATTCTTCGGGGCCCACCAGGGGCAGTCGCACGCGGGGGCTGGAGATGCGCCCCAGCCCATGCAGGATGTATTTGGCCGAGACGGTGCCCGGCACATGTGTCATGACCGCACGCACCAGCGGCTCGAGCTTCTTGTGGGCGGCGGTCGCCGCGGCGAGGTCGCCCCGGTTCACAGCATCCACTATCGTGCGATACGGCTGGGCGGCGATGTTCGCCGTCACGCCGACCAGACCGGTGGCCCCGATCGACAGGTGTGGCAGCACGTTGGTGTCATCACCCGAGAAGTACATCAGATCGGTCTGGTTGAGCACCCGCGAGACCTCGCTGAAGTTTCCCTTGGCGTCTTTGATGGCAAGGATGTTGGGATGCTTCGCCAGGCGCAGGATCGTCTCGTAGGCGATCGGCACACCGGTGCGGCCGGGGATGTCGTAGAGCATCATCGGCAGGTCGGTGGAGTCGGCGATGAGCCGGAAGTGGGTGAGGATGCCCGCCTGTGTCGGCTTGTTGTAGTACGGGGTCACGACGAGGATGCCGTCGGCACCGGCCTTCTCGCTGGCCTTGTAGAGCTGGATCGCGTGCGCGGTCTCGTTCGATCCCCCACCGGTGATGATCTTCGCGCGGCCGGCGGCGACGTCTTTGCCGACCTCGACCAGCTTGAGCTTCTCGGCATCGGTGAGCGTGCTGGTCTCGCCGGTGGTGCCCGTGACGACGATGCCGTCCGCTCCCGCAGACACGACGTCGTCGAGGTGCTTCTCCACCGCAGGCCAGTCGACTTCTCCGTCCGCCGTCATCGGCGTGACGAGGGCCACTAGTACCTGTCCGAAGGGATTGCCCGCGTGCGTCATGTGTTCAGGGTATCGGTTCGTTGCATCGCTCTGCGCGCCCTACGGGGCGGAGCAGGCGGTCGGGTCCGCCTGCTCCGCCTTGTGCCCTCAGTCGACGCGCTCCCACGGGCCCCACGTCGTCGCACCGGGCTCTTGATCGCGCGTCCACCACTTCGCCCGCCACAGCGCGCCGTTGTGGGTGACGACATCGCCGGTGTCGAAGATGCGCGAGGCGGTCCATGTGGCCACACCGGTGTCGGCGGTGACGATCTGCTGCCACGGGCCGTTCACATCGCCGGGCTTCTGGCCGCTCGTCCACCAAGACGCCACCCAGAACGATCCGTCACAGCTCACGACGTCGCCGGTGTCGTAGCGCGCCGAGGCGCTCCACGGGTCGGGTGCCGCCTCGGCGTCGTCGCCGACGACGATGCCGCGCCCGTTCGTGGCGATGTACACGCGGCCGAACAGGTCGGGATCGCCCTCGATGTCGGCGCCGATCGCGCCCCACTGATGGTCATCGTCGTTGATCCGGGTCCAGGTGGCACCGTCGTTCGTCGAGCGGTACACGCCGCGCACGCCGTCACGCCGGGCCGCCGTGTAGATCGTCGCGCTGACAGCGCCCGGTGCGGCCTTGCCGAAGCCGACGGTGTCGGCCTCGTCGAAGCCCGGCGCGCGCGTCCAGCTCGCCCCGGCGTCATCGGAGCGCCACATGCCGTAGACGCCGTCGTCCTCGCCGCCGGCCAGCCACAGCTCGCCGATGGCGCCCGGCATGGCGCCGAAACGCACCGACCCCTCGGCCGGCAGTGTGCTCGTGCTCACCGCAGTGAAGCTCGCTCCGGCATCCGTCGACCGGTAGAACACCCCGCCCGAGAAGCCGTAGACCAGCGTCGTGTCGACCCGGTCGCTTTCCACCCGGGCGCCCTCGGGCAGCCCGGTGGTTGCGCCCCATGTGCGGCCGCCGTCGGCCGAATGCTGCGCGGGGGCCCCGTCGGGCGCCCAGACCACCCCGGTGCCGTCGGCGTTCACCGTGACGGTGCCGCTGCCCGTTGCGCCGTCGGCCGCCGGTGAACTCGTCCAAGTGTCACCGCCGTCGTGCGAGACCGCGGTCTCGATGGCCCCTGTGCCGTCGGTGCCGGCCCGCACTATCGTGGCACCATCACGGCCCGCGGCATCCACGCTCGTCGCCCCGCCGAAGTAGGGATCCTGGAACGTGTTGGTCACCTCGTCGATGTCGTCGTGGACGAACCCGCCGAGGTCGAGCATCGCCGAGACGAGGTCGACATCGCCCACCGGTGCGACCACGTCTTGGATCGCGGTCTCTTCGATGCCGTCGGTCGCCGGCTGCAGATGGATGACGCCACCGTCGTCGTCCCACTTCGTCAGGTCCTCGGACCGATAGATCGTCGCCCCTGTGCCGTACAGGAGTTCGTTCGAGTCGAACGGGTCGATGGCCAGTGCCGAGACCATCCAGCCGACCTTGGGTGTGGGCTCGGTCCAGGGCGTCGGATCGCCCACGGTCTTGCCGAACGCCAGCCAGGGCACCTCGTCGATCGATTGCGTGTACTTGGCCGCGACGGTCGCGTTGCCGGCGGCGTCGTACGCGTAGTCCCACATCGGGCTCCAGGTCGCCCCGCTGTCGGTGCTGCGGAAGATCAGGGTGTCGGGCCACCACTGAATCTGCGACGCGACCATGACGGTACCGGGATGCTGCGCGTCGATCGTCAGGCCCGAGAAGCCGAAATCACCGCCGGTGGGCCGCTGCGTGGGCGTGATGTCGGTCCAGGTGCCGTCGTCGATGCCGTAGCGCCACACCGCCCCGTCGGCCCCGTCGTACGGGCCGCTGGTGTCGGTGGTCGTGAGGTACAGGAACCGGCCGGTCTCGTCGATGACGCCGTGCTGCGGAAGGAATCCGGTGGGCGCCCCCTTCACGGCCGTCCAGGTCGTGCCCGCGTCATCGGAGCGATACAGGATGTCGTCGGTGTCGGCGACCGCGGTGAAGATCGTCTTCGTGGCGCTGCCTGGCGATGAGGATGCCTGATCGAACGCCGTCCACAGCACTCCGAGATTCGACATCAGGTACGAGTTGCCCGATCCGGCGTCGGGCACGAAGTCGCCGGCGTTGGGGAACGCGTCCACCTTTTCGAACGTCACACCGGCATCGTCGGAGCGCCAGAGCCCCTCGCCCTGCTCGGCGCCGTAATAGAGGATGTCGTCATCGTTGGGATCGATCTGCAGCCGCTCGCCGATCCCTCGGCCGGGCATGTTGCCGCCGACCTTGAAGGGGAGCTCGGTGGCCTTCCAGCTCGTGCCGTAGTCGGACGAGCGCAGAATGGCGCCGTTGTTCGGGTCCCACTCGTTCGTATACGAGCCGACCGCCGCATACACGCGCGAGGTGTGCACCGGGTCGGTGGCCAGACTCAGCACACCCAGGCGGTTCCAGTCGTCCCACCCCACGCCGTCCAGAAGCGGGATCCACGTATCGGTGTCGCGGTCAAGCCGGTATGCACCACCGATGTCGGTACGGGCATAGACCAGACCGGGCTCGGTGTCGTTGTAGATGATGCCGGGAACGTAGCCGCCGCCCGAAATCGCCACGTTCGACCACGAGTACTGCGGGACTTCTGGCGTTGCGGATTGATCGCCGCCGCCCGCCGCCTGGGCGGGCGGGGCGATGGCCAGCACTCCCGCGGTGGTCGCAGCCACCGCAAGCGCGATGGCCGCTCTGGTTGATCGCACGATATGCACTCCTCTGTGTGTTCGTCTGCGCCTTCGTCGGTCGACGTCGACCAGTCGAGACAATATCGAAGCGCTTCGAACCGCGCAATGGCCGCACACCACGCAACCGGAGGAACGCGATGGACGCTATGTGCGGCCGCGCTCACCGAGGCCGGCCAGCAGCCGGTCGGGAAGCAGCGGCAGGACGCGCCGTACGAGCTTGTAGCGCAGCGAGGGCACCGACACGGCTCGTCCACGGGCGAGGTCGCGCAGCGACTGCCGCACCACAGTGGAGGCATCCAGCCACATCCACCCCGGGATGCCCTCCTGACCGGGCGGCAGACCGAGTCGTTCGTGGAAGTTGGTGTGCACGAAGCCCGGGCAGACGGCCGTGACGGTCACTCCCCGCGGTGCGTATCTGACGTTCGCCCAGCGGCTGAACGAGACGAGCCACTGCTTCACAGCGCCATATGTCGAGCGCGGCAGGAATGCGGCGATCGAGGCGACGTTGAGGATGCGGCCGTGGCCGCGCTCGAGCATCGCCGGCAGTGCCGCGTGCATGAGGCGCAGCGGCACCTCGTCGTGCAGTCGCAGATGCGCCACTTCTGCCTCGACATCGTTGCGCTCGAAGGCCAGCGACATTCCGATTCCGGCGTTGTTGACCAGGATCTCGATGGGATGCTGCGCGTCGGCCACGCGCGAGGCGACAGCGGCGAGCGCGACAGGATCGAGGAGATCGGCCACGAGCACCTGTGCCTCGCGCCCGCGCTCACGCACCTGCGTTGCAACGGATTCCAGCGCCGCACGGTTTCGACCGACGAGCACGATGTCGGCACCGCGCGCCGCCAGTTCTCGCGCATACTGCGCGCCCAGCCCCGAACTCGCCCCGGTCACCAGCGCCGTCACCATGGCTGACACGCTAGCGCCTGCCGCCGCGCGGCGGCAGACGTCACAGCGCCGCGCCGCGCTCGTAGCGCACGAAACGGTAACGTACGCCGCTGCGCGAAGAATGCCAGCCCTGGGCGGGGTCGGATGCCGCAACGGCCCAGCCCGTGATGTCGGGTGCGGTGGTATCACCATCGACATCGAGGTCGAGCTCAGTCACCTCAAGACGGTCGGCGCGCGCGAGGGCCTCGCGGTACACCTGTCCCCCGCCGATGATCCACGTCCACGGCTCCTGCGCGACCAGCGCGAGCGCGGCATCCACCGACGCTGCCCGCTGTGCACCTGCGGCATGCCAGTCGTCATTGCGGGTGACGACGATGTTGCGACGCCCCGGCAGCGGGCGAAAGCGGGCCGGGAACGACTCCCACGTGCGCCGACCCATCACCACCGGGCAGCCCATGGTGACATCTCTGAAGTGGGCCATGTCTTCGGGCACATGCCAGGGCATGCCGCCGCCCGCGCCGATCACCCCGCCCCGGGCCTGCGCCCAGATCATGCCGACGGCCATGTCAGACGGCGACGGCAGCGCGGATCGTGGGATGGTGCTGATAGTTCTCGATGATGATGTCGTCGAATTCGTAGTCGAAGATCGACGACGGCTTGCGCGCGAACCGCAGAGTCGGGTACGGGTATGGGTCGCGCGAGAGCTGCTCGGCCACCTGTTCGCGGTGATTGTCGTAGATGTGGCAGTCGCCGCCGGTCCACACGAACTCACCGGGCTCCAGCCCGGTCTGCTGAGCGACCATGAGGGTCAGCAGCGCGTACGAGGCGATATTGAACGGCACACCGAGGAAGAGATCTGCGCTGCGCTGATACAGCTGGCACGACAGCTTGCCGTCGGCGACGTAGAACTGGAACAGCGCGTGACACGGCGCCAGCGCCATCTGCGGGATCTCACCCACGTTCCATGCCGAGACGATCAGCCGCCGTGAATCGGGGGTCTCGCGGATCTGCGAGATCACCTGCGAGATCTGATCGATGTGCTCGCCCGTAGGTGTCGGCCAGGACCGCCACTGCACGCCGTACACCGGGCCCAGTTCACCGGCGGCATCCGCCCATTCGTCCCAGATGGTCACGCCGCGCTCTTGCAGCCAGCGCACGTTGGACTCACCACGCAGGAACCACAGCAGCTCATAAGCGAGTGACTTGAAGTGCACGCGCTTGGTCGTGATCAGCGGGAACGACCCGGCCAGGTCGAACCGGATCTGGCGGCCGAACACGCTCGTCGTGCCGGTTCCGGTGCGATCACTCTTGTGCGTGCCGTGCGCGAGCACGTCGCGCAGCAGGTCCTCGTACGGCGTCGGGATGCTCACACCCGCCACGATACCGCTGACACAGTCCGTCATCCTGGCCGCGTTCCGGCGCGGCGCGGCTAACGTTTGGTCCATGCCCCTCTGGATCGCCGTGCTCGCCGTCGCCGGGCTCGTCGTGCTCACTGTGATCGTCGGCTGGGCGCTGCGCCGGCGCGAGAACCGCCCGCGCAACGCAGGTGTCGCCGACCTCGAGTGGCTCGCCGCCGACGAGCGCGGCGAGCGCGCGACCCTGGTGCAGTTCAGCACCGAGGTGTGCACACGATGCCCGCAGGTACGACGGATGCTGCGCGAGATCGTCGATGGCTCCGACGGCGTCGCCGTCGCCGAGGTGGACCTGACTCACCGCGCCGAACTGGCAGCCCGGCTGCACATCCTGCAGACGCCGACCGTGTTCGTGCTGGACGCGACCGGTGCCGTGAGGTCGCGGTTCGCAGGCGCGCCGCGCCGGGATGCCGTCGCCGCAGAACTCGACCGTGTCATAGGAGACCCCGCCCATGTCTGACACCCCCGCCGGAATCGACCCGCGCGGCCCGCGCTTCGGCGCCGCGATCACCTCGCTGCTGCTGCTCGTCGTCGTGCTGCTCGGGCTGACCGGGCTGTCAACAGCACAGGGCGCCGCGAGCTTCGGCTGGTTCGCCTATCAGCCGCTGACCGACCAGGCGTTCTTCCCGGCCGCGTTCCGGCTCGTCACCGCGCCGATCGGGTCCCGCATCCTCGACCCGGCGTTCCTCCTGCTGCTGGCCGTGGCCCTGTTGTTCCTGTGGGGCGTGATCTCGCCGCGCACGGCTGTGTGGGGCGTGCTGTTCCGCAAGGTCGTGCAGCCACGTCTGAAGCCCCCGCGTGAGCTCGAAGACCCACGCCCGCCGCGCTTCGCGCAGGGTGTCGGTCTGCTGGTGAGCGTCGTGGGCCTCGTGCTGCAGCTGCTCGGCGTGCCGTGGGCGCTGCCGATCGCCGCCGCGGCCGCCTTCGTCGCGGCATTCCTCAACGCCGCGTTCGGGTTCTGCCTGGGCTGCCAGCTGTATCTCCTGCTGGCACGATGGGGACTCGTCGGGCGCCGCGCCGCCGCGTAGGCTGGGCGTCACGCCGACCGATGGAGGATCCCATGAGCGTGACCAGCGAAGCCACCGCCCAATGGAAGGGCACACTTTTCGAGGGCTCGGGGCAGGTGAGCCTGACGAGTTCGGGCCAGGGCCCGTACCCGGTGAACTGGAAGGCACGCAGCGAGGGGTCAGACTCGGTGACCACTCCCGAAGAGCTCATCGCCGCCGCCCACGCCTCGTGTTTCAGCATGGCGCTGGCCAACGCTCTGACCCAGCACGGCACGCCACCGCAGAGCCTCGAGGCATCGGCATCCGTCACCTTCACGCCCGGCACCGGGATCACCGGCAGTCACCTGAACGTGTCGGCGGTCGTTCCTGGCATCGATGAGGCCGATTTCGAACGCGTCGCCGAAGAGGCGAAGGCAGGATGCCCCGTCTCTCAGGCGCTCGCGGGCATCGAGATCACCCTTGAGGCGTCGCTTGGCTGACGCTGCACCCGCCCTCGGCCACGTCGTCGTGGCCGGGGCATCCGGCCTCATCGGCCGGGCACTGGTCGCCTCGCTGCGCGGCGACGGTGTGCGTGTCACCCGGCTGGTGCGCCGACCGGCCCAGTCGCCCGATGAGGTGCCCTGGCTGCTGGACAGCAGCGTGCTCGATCCTGACATCCTGGCCGGCGCCGACGCCGTCGTGGGTCTGAACGGCGCGAGCATCGGGCGCATGCCGTGGACGGCGCGGTACCGCAGCACGCTGCTGTGGTCGCGGCTGACCCCCACCCGCACCCTCGCCACCGCCATCCGTGCGCTCGGCTCCGATGCGCCCGCGCTGGTCAGCGCGTCGGCGGTCGGCTACTACGGGAGTGCCCCCGGGGCGGATCTGCGTGAGGATGCCGCACCCGGCGACACGTTCCTGGCACGCTTGTGCGCCGAGTGGGAGGCCTCGGCGCTGAGCGCGGGCTCGCAGACTCGCATCGCACTGTTGCGCACCGCACCCGTCATCCACGCCGAGGGAGTGCTCAAGCCACTGCTGACCCTCACCCGGCTGGGTGCCGGGGGCCCGATCGGCCGCGGCACCCAGGTGTGGCCGTGGATCTCACTCACCGACGAGGTCCGGGCGATCCGGCACATCCTCGACGCCGAGATCGACGGCCCGGCGAATCTGACCGGACCGACACGAGCAACCGCCAACGACCTGGGCTTCGCGCTTGCCGTACGCATGAACAAGCCGTACGTCTTCCGCGCGCCGCGCTGGGCGATGCGACTGGCGCTGAGCCGGCAGGCCGCCGACGCCGTGCTGCTGACCGACGCGCACGTGATTCCGGCCGTGCTCGAGGCATCCGGTTTTCGCTTCACACACACCACCGTCGACGAGGCCATCGCCGACGCGGTGCCCGCTCACGCCTTCTCAGACGCCTCCAGCTTGAGCGACTGACGGATGGCGCCGCGGGCGCGCTTGCGGTCACCGGCAGCGTCGTAGGCCAGGCCGAGCCGATACCAGGCACGCCAGTCATCAGGGTGCTCACGCACCTCGTCGCGGTAACGCGGGAACACGGCATCGGCGTCGTCGCGCACCACGCGGCCGCTCGCATACACGGCCACATCGTCGTCGGGCAGGCCGCCCTCGGCTTCCAGCCGGCGGCCGGCACGCTCGGCACGCACGCCGAACCACAACTCGCGCGCTATCGCCCAGGCGGCGATGATCGGCAGCACGACCAGGCACACGCCCATCACTATCGCGACGGGCCGGCCGGTGACAAGCATCAACCAGGCGGACTTGGCGATGACCACAAGATAGACCACCAGCACAACGGTGATCACCGCGATGACGATGCGGGTCTTCATGCGCGCGCGGGCCCGATGCCGATGTCGAGAAAGCTGTCGAGGCCGACGACAACGCCACGTGCGGCCACCGCATGCTGAAGAGCCAGCCGGATGCCGGGGGCATAGGCGGCTGCGGGCTCGACTGTGTCGTGCACGATCGAGAGCGACTCCCCCGGACCCGACAGGATGACCTCTTGGCGCGCCACCACGCCGGGACGGCGCAGGGAGTGCACGGGGACCGAGGCGACCTGCTGGCCGCGTGCACGCTGGTCGACGTGTGGGGCCGACACCGGCCCCTGCGCGGTGCGTGCGGCGGCGATCAGCTCGGCCGTGCGCACGGCGGTGCCGCTGGGGGAATCGACCTTCGTGTCGCGGTGCGCCTCGATGATCTCGGCAGAGGCGAAGAAGGGTGCGGCCGCCGCGGCCAGCGCCGAACCGAGCACCGAGCCCAGCGAGAAGTTCGGGATGAACACCGCCCCGGTGCCGGCGGCCTCGACCAGAGGACGCACGAGCGCTATGCGCTCGGCAGACCAGCCTGAGGTGCCGACGACGATGTTGATGCCCCGCTCGACCGCGGCGCGCACGACATCGACCGACACGGCCGGGACCGAGGCATCCACCACCAGATCGGCGCCGTCGATGAGAGCGATGGCATCGCGTGACGAGAGCGTCGCGTGTACCTCAAAGCCGGGTTCTGCCTCGACGACGGAGTGGATGATGCCGCCGAGCTTGCCGGTGCCCCCCACGATCGCCACGCGTGTCGTCATGTCTCCAGCCTACGGTGCGCGGCCCGCGCCGGATGCACGGTTACCCTCGATCCATGGCGTCTGTTCAGCCCATTCCCGTCGATGATCCGATAGCCCGCGGCCTGCTCGCCGACTACGTCGCGATGCGCGCCGAGGGGTTCCCCGGTCAATACACGCCGGCACGTCCACCGCGCGAGATGTTCGAGCCGCCGGCGGGGGTGTTCCTCGTCGTGTACGACGACGAGGGTGTGCCGGTCGGGTGCGGCGGCATCCGACGTCTGCCCGACGGCGAGGTGGGCATCCGCTACGAGGTCAAGCATGTGTTCCTCACACCCGCGACGCGCGGGCGCGGCTGGGGGCGGATGCTGCTGGTCGAGCTGGAACGCTACGCCCGCGAGTGGAACGCCGCCCAGCTGGTGCTCGACACGCACCACACCCTGACCGCCGCCGGCGGCCTGTATGCGTCATCCGGGTTCGTCGAGATAGCTCCCTACAATGACAACCCGAACGCGACGCGGTGGTACGGCAAGACCCTCTGACTACACCGGCAGCGGCTCGGGCAGCCCGGTCTGCAGTTCGAACGGCAGGTGCGCGAGGTCGTTGTGGGTGAGCAGCGTCCACGGCCGCCCCTGCTTCTGCGCGATGACGGTCAGCCCGCAATGCGCCTGGTTCAGTGTCATCCATCGCCACTCAGGCATCTGCAGCACCTCGCGCACGAACCAGCCGATCACGAAGTTGTGGGTGATGAGCACCTCGTGCACATCGCCGGGCTTGCGCACCAGAAAAGCGTTGATGGCATCGTTCATCTGCGCCCGACCGGCCTCGATCTCGTCGTCGGTGACCGATCCGAAGAACGGCTCGTAGACGGCCGGCGTCTCGTCGGTCATCCCCGTGGGCACGCAGTCGAACAGCAGCGCAGAAGGCTGCGGGTCGACCGAGGGCAGGCGGCCGGCGACGGCTCGTGCGGTCTCGGCCGCGCGTTCCAGCGGCGAGTGCCAGACGGCCGTCAGCGGCAGGCCCGACAGCCGGTCGGCGAGCGCCTCGGCCTGGCGGCGGCCGCGCGGCGACAACGGGCCGTCGACCACCCCCTGGTCCGCATCCTGGTGCTCACCGTGCCGCACGAGGTAGATGTAATGCGTCACAAGTTCTCTCTCTTCATCGCGGGAGGGTCGGGCCGAGGCCCGCATTCCACCCTAAGCGACCGAAAGAGGGGTCGGGCGCCTGCGGCTCAGTCGGCGGCGCGGGCGATGTCGGCAAGCTGCGCCCTGCTGAGCCGGACTCCGACGCCCTGCACGAGCTCTTCGACGTGGCCGGGCGCGTACGCGTTGACGATCGGAGCGGCGATCGCCCGTTGGGCCAGCAGCCACGCCACCGCCACCGCCGCGGGAGGCACGCCCAGCTCGGTGCCGATGGCGTCGAGCACGCGCAGCGTGCGCGTGCCGCGCCGATTCATGCTGCCGGCCAGCTGTGCGCCGCGAACCGAGCGGCTCACATCGCCACGCGAGCGGTGCCGCCCCGAGAGAAAGCCGTGCTCCAGAGCATGCGATGGGGTCACGGCGATGCCCTGTGCGCCCACCACCAGCCGCAGGTCGTCATCGAAATCGCGGCGGCGCAGCACATTGAACGGCACGTCGATCACGGTGAACCGCGGATACCCCGCCGAGGCGAGGATGCGCGCCTCGACGAGCTGCTCGGCAGTGAATCCGTACGCGCCGATGCTGCGCGCCTTGCCCGACTCGACCAGCCACTCGGCGGTGGCGAGGGTGTCTTCCATGACGGCCACTCCGGCCGTGGCATCCACGTACAGCACATCGATGCGGTCGGTGCCCAGGCGGGTGAGGGATGCCTCGACCGCGCGCACGAGGTTGACCGGGTCGGTTCCCGGGTTGTCGGGGTGACCGCCCACGCGCACGGCCAGCGCGACATCATCGCGCAGGCCACGGGTGCGCAGCCATTCGCCGATGATGTGCTCGCTGCGACCGCCGCTGAAGCTGTCTGCCGTGTGCAGCGCATTGCCCCCGAGCTCGGCATAGGTGTCCAGGATCGCGTGGCTGGCTTCGAGATCGACGTTCCAGCCGAACTCGGCGCCGCCGAGCATGAGCGGAAAGACGTCGATGCCGGTCTCACCGAGACGCGTGCGCACGGCGGAGCCCACCGGTGCGCCCTGCACGGGGATCGGCGCGGAGGGATGTGCGGGCAACGAGACGGGCGAGGTGCGCACGAGAGCGTGCCGCACCTCGTCGGTCGAGTGCGACTGCGCCGCCTCGGAGTCGACACGACTCATCGCCCACCCCCTCACGAATCGTTGCGATCCGCGTGTTCACTGTGCGCGCCCCCCGGCGCGTACTTCGAGGGTAAGACACACACGCGAAGGATCAGGACCACTGAAGGGCCAGCCGATAAACATTCCGTAACGCTTTGGCGACATCGCTGTGATTTGTCCGCCGTTCGGCGGACAAACCCGCCGTGATCCGGGAAAACAGGATGCCCGCCCCCGATCGGGGACGGGCATCCAGGTGATGCGGACTCAGCCTTCGGCCGGGGCCTCGGGGCCGGCGCTGGCGGCGTCGCGCCCTTCCTGGTCGGCGGCCTCTTCGAGAACCGGCTCGAGCGACAGCTTGCCGCGATCGTCGATCTTCGTGATGCGCACGAGCAGCTTCTGGCCGACGCTCAGCACGTCATCGACATTCTCGACACGCTTGCCACCGGTGAGCTTGCGGACCTCACTGATGTGCAGCAGTCCGTCCTTGCCCGGCAGCAGTGAGATGAACGCGCCGAACGCCGCGATCTTCACGACCGTGCCCAAGAACTGCTCGCCGACCTCGGGGTTGGTCGGGTTGGCGATGGCGTTGACCTGGGCACGCGCGGCCTCGGCCGACGGACCGTCGACCGCGCCGATGTAGACGGTGCCGTCCTCCTCGATGGAGATGTCGGCGCCGGTCTCATCCTGGATCGCGTTGATCGTCTTGCCCTTCGGGCCGATCAGCTCGCCGATCTTGTCGGTCGGGATCTGCACACTGATCACGCGGGGCGCGGTCGGTGCCATCTCGTCGGGCGCGTCGATCGCCGAGTTCAGCACGTTCAGGATCGTGATGCGGGCGTCGTGCGCCTGCTGCAGCGCGGCCGAGAGCACCGACGACGGGATGCCGTCGAGCTTCGTGTCCAGCTGGATGGCGGTGACGAACTCGCTCGTGCCGGCGACCTTGAAGTCCATGTCGCCCAGGGCGTCCTCGGCTCCCAGGATGTCGGTCAGCGCCGCGTAGCGGGTCTCGCCATCGACCGTGTCAGAGACCAGACCCATCGCGATGCCGGCAACCGGCGCGCGCAGCGGCACACCGGCGTTCAGCAGCGACAGCGTCGAGGCGCACACCGACCCCATCGACGTCGAGCCGTTCGAGCCCAGTGCCTCGGAGACCTGACGGATCGCGTACGGGAACTCCTCGCGGCCCGGCAGCACGGGCACGAGCGCGCGCTCGGCCAAGAAGCCGTGGCCGATCTCGCGCCGCTTCGGGCTGCCCACTCGACCGGTCTCACCCGTCGAGTACGGCGGGAAGTTGTAGTGGTGGATGTAGCGCTTGTGCGTGACCGGCGACAGCGAGTCGATCTGCTGCTCCATCTTCAGCATGTTCAGCGTGGTCACGCCCAGGATCTGGGTCTCACCACGCTGGAAGATGGCCGAGCCGTGCACGCGCGGGATGACCTGCACCTCGGCGTCGAGCGGACGGATGTCGGCAAGGCCACGGCCGTCGATGCGTACGCCCTCGGAGAGGATGCGACCGCGGACGATCTTCTTCGTGACGGCCTTGTAGGCACCCGAGAACTCGGTGGCGGCGATCTCGGGCAGTTCCCCGGCGGCGACAGCGGCGGTCAGCTCACCCTTGACGCGCTCCTTGAGGGCGTCGTCGGCGTTCTGCCGCTCGATCTTGTCGGCGATCTGGTAGACACCGGCCAGTTCGTCGTAGGCGCGCTGCGCGACGAAGTCGTAGGTCTCCTGCGAGTAGGGCAGGAACACCGGGTACACACCCGGCTCCTTGGCGGTCTTGGCCGCCATCTCGGCCTGCGCCTGAACGAGCTGCTTGATGAACGGCTTGGCCGCTTCCAGCCCGCCGGCCACAACCTCTTCGCTCGGCTTGGTGGCGCCACCCTTGATGAGGTTCCAGCTGTGCTCGGTGGCCTCAGCCTCGACCATCATGATCGCGACGTCACCGTCGTCGAGCACACGGCCGGCCACGACGAGGTCGAACACGGCCTCTTCGAGCAGCTTCGCGCTCGGGAACGCGACCCACTGGTCGGGGTGCTCGCTGTGACCCGGAATCAGCGCCAGGCGCACACCGGCGATCGGCCCTGAGAAGGGCAGACCCGAGATCTGCGTCGAGGCCGAAGCCGCGTTGATCGCCAGGGCGTCGTAGAACTCGCCCGGAGCGATCGAGAGCACGGTGATGACGATCTGGACCTCGTTGCGCAGGCCGTCGACGAACGACGGACGCAGCGGACGGTCGATCAGACGGCACACCAGGATGGCGTCGGTGGACGGCCGGCCCTCGCGTCGGAAGAACGAACCGGGGATCTTGCCGGCGGCGTAGGAACGCTCTTCGACATCGACGGTCAGCGGGAAGAAGTCGAACCCTTCACGAGGGTGCTTGCCGGCGCTGGTGGCCGACAGCAGCATCGTGTCGTTGTCGAGGTAGGCAGCAACGGCGCCCTGCGCCTGCTGGGCGAGTCGCCCGGTCTCGAACCGGACGGTGCGGGTGCCGAAGCGGCCGTTATCCAAGACGGCCTCGGCGGCAGTGATTTCAGGACCTTCCAAGAGGTCTCTCCTTCTTTGTTTAGACTCGTCCGCGCGTCTCGCGGGCGAGTAGGTGCGAAGGAGGAAGCAGGCAGATATGAGCGCGCGAGGGCACAGCCGTCGCGTGGGCCGCTTGCGCTGGTCACCAGTAGAAGATCACTCTCCGAAGGAGAGGAACCCACCACAGGGGACCAGCTTCCTGCCCGCCTGCTCCATGAGCTCGGTATTCATTTGAGCGGATGCCGCATGGCAACCTTTACGAGCCTACCAGGGCTTGTTCGATCAACCCTGATTCCCGTGGCGACACCGCGCCGGGTGGCCTATCGTGGGGACATGAGCGACGACGAGACCCCCACCGACGCGGCATCCGACGAGATGAAGCGCAAGTTCCGCGAAGCGCTCGAGAAGAAGAGCACCCAGCAGCGCGACGGACAGTCGCACCTCGACGGTCAGGGTGCCGTGCACGAGCCGCACGGCCGGGCCGGCCACAAGCGGGAGTTCCGCCGCAAGAGCGGGTGAGCACCACCGGCCGCGCACAGGGATGAAGGAGCGCTGTCATGCAGGATGATGTCCCCATCAACCCGGACGACGAGCGGGAGGTCCCGCTCGAAGACGAGGCCGAGTATGACCCGCCGCCGCCCACCGTCGATCCCGAGGAGCGCATCGAGCTCGGCGAGACGGACGAGGTCCTCGACGAGTTCGAGGGCGGCTTCGAGGGCTGAGGCTACTCCCCCGCGAAACCGCCGAGCAGGTGGTCGAATGAGCTGCCGCCCTTGAGGTAGTTGGCCGGATCGAACGGATTGAAGCTGGTCGCCGGATCACGGCGCGAGATCGCGTCGGCGAGTTCGCCCGCGCCCTTCTCGACTCGCGCGGCCAGAGGCGCCACCTGATCGCCGGTCCCACCCCAGTCCTCGCTTGCCGCGAACACACCCGTCGAGACGGCGTCGGAATGCAGGTACGCAAACAGCGGGCGGATGGCGTAGTCAATGGCCAGCGAATGCCTCGGCGTGCCGGCCGTAGCGCCGATGAGCACGGGCTTGCCGATCAGCGAGTCTTTGTCGAGCACGTCGATGAACGACTTGAACAGGCCCGAGTAGCTTGTCGAGAAGATCGGCGTCACCACGATGAGCGCGTCAGCCGAAACCACAGCGTTGATCATCGACTCGAGCTCGGCCGGCGCGAAGCCGGTGAGCAGGTTGTTCGTGATGTCGTGCGCGAAGTCACGCAATTCGAAGGTGTCGATGGATGCCGCAATCCCCCGTTCGTCGAGGTGCTTCACCGCCGCGATGGCCAGCCGGTCGGCCAGCATCCGCGTCGATGACGGGGTCGACAGTCCGGCGGAGACGACCGCAATGCGCCGCGGGGCCGTCATCGTGCACCGCCCAGGCCGAATGCCGCACCCTGCGGCGCGGGCGTGTCCTGGTAGGGCGAGCCACCGGTGACGTTGTCGCCGCGGTTCGCGTTGGGGCGCGGCTGGCGCACCGGGCCGTCGCCGTACGCCGCCTTCACGAGCGAGGCATGAGTGGGGGCATCCGGAACCGTCGCCGGGCGGTCCTTGGCGAGCTCCTTGCGCAGCACCGGAACGACCTCGCCGCCCAGGATGTCGATCTGCTCGAGCACCGTCTTCAGCGGGAGTCCGGAGTGATCCATCAGGAACAGCTGACGCTGATAGTCGCCGAACAGGTCGCGCATGCCGGCGTAGCGGTCGATCACCTGCTGTGGCGAACCGACCGTCAACGGCGTCATCTTCGTGAAGTCCTCCATCGACGGCCCGTGGCCGTACACCGGCGCGTTGTCGAAGTAGGGACGGAACTCGTCCACCGCATCCTGCGAGTTCTTGCGCATGAACGCCTGTCCACCCAAGCCGACGATGGCCGTCTCGGGGGCGCCGTGCCCATAGTGCGCCCAGCGCTGCCGATACAGCTCGATGAGTCGCTGATAGTGCTCGGCGGGCCAGAAGATGTTGTTGGCGAAGAAGCCGTCGCCGTAGTACGCGGCCTGCTCGGCGATCTCGGGGGTGCGGATCGACCCATGCCACACGAACGGCGGCACGCCGTCGAGCGGTCGCGGGGTCGAGGTGAAGCCCTGCAGCGGTGTGCGGAACTTGCCCTCCCAGTCCACGACGTCCTCTCGCCACAGCTTGTGCAGCAACGCGTAATTTTCGATGGCGAGGGGCAGGCCCTGTCGGATGTCCTTTCCGAACCACGGATAGACGGGACCGGTGTTGCCGCGGCCGAGCATGAGGTCGGCGCGGCCGCCCGACACGTGCTGCAGCACGGCGAAGTCCTCGGCGATCTTCACCGGGTCGTTCGTGGTGATCAGCGTCGTCGCCGTCGAGACGATGAGGTTCTTCGTCTGTGCGGCGATGTAGGCGAGGGTGGTGGTCGGCGACGACGACCAGAACGGCGGGTTGTGATGCTCGCCGATGGCGAAGACATCCAGCCCCACCTCTTCGGCGTGCTTGGCGATCGTCAGAGTCGCCTGGATGCGCTCGGCCTCACTGGGCGTGATGCCGGTGGTCGGATCCTGCGTGACGTCGCTCACCGAGAAGAGCCCGAACTGCATCTGCGACACGGCGGTGGTCTCGCTCACGTTTTCTGCTCACTTCCCGGATGCTCGTGGCACCCGTTTCTATGCAACTGAATGTATCTGGTGAAACGCGTGCGCCGCCAGACTATTCCCCGCGCCCTGGCGCACGCCGGTAACGCGGCGACATCCGGGAGTAACGCACGGCAACACGCGAGCGAGAGGGCGCGGCATCCGTCTACCGTCGTGCCATGAGCGAGACCAACCTGCCGATCCTCGACCTGTCACAGCTCGATGCCGGCGAGGGCGCCGCGCGGCGCTTTCGCGACGAGCTGCGTGCTGCCACCCACGACGTCGGCTTCTTCTATCTGACCGGAACGGGGGTCTCCCCCGCACTCGAAACCCGACTGCACGAGACCGCGCGCGCGTTCTTTGCACTGCCCGAAGCAGACAAGCTCGCGATCGAGAACGTGAACAGCCCGCATTTCCGCGGCTACACGCGCGTGGGCGGCGAGCGCACGCAGGGGAAGATCGACTGGCGGGAGCAGATCGACATCGGCCCCGAGCGGAAAGCCGTGGACTGGGCCGACGCGCCGGGCTACGCGCGGCTCATCGGCCCGAATCTGTGGCCGGACGCCCTGCCCGAACTGCGCGAGGTCGTCACCGAGTGGGAGGACCACCTGCGCGGCGTCTCACGCAAGCTGCTGCGGGCCTGGGCTGTCGCATTGGGGGCGGATCAGTCGTACTTCGACGCGCACTTCGGAGAACCCTCGACGCTCACCAAGATCGTGCGCTACCCCGGCAAGGAGGACCCGAGTCAGGGCGTGGGTGCGCACAAGGACTCGGGAGTTCTGACCCTGCTGTGGGTCGAACCGGGCAAGGGCGGCCTGCAGGTCGAGCGCGAGGGCGAGTGGGTGGATGCTCCGCCCGTGCCGGGTGCTTTCGTGGTGAACATCGGCGAACAGCTCGAGTACGCCACGCAGGGATACCTGAAGGCGACCAATCATCGCGTCATCTCGCCGAAGCTGCCCGATGACCGCATCTCGGTGCCGTTCTTCTTCAATCCGCAGCTGGATCGCTCTCTGCCGCTCATCGATCTGCCCGCGGAGCTGGCCGCGCAGGCGACCGGCGTCACGCAGGATCCGACGAACCCGATCCATGCGCTCTATGGCGAGAACGCGCTCAAGTCGCGGCTGCGCGCACACCCCGACGTCGCCGCCCGCTGGCACGCCGACTTGGTGGCGCCTGCTCGTTGAGCACCCATGCGAAGAGGGCCGCCCCACCGGGGGCGGCCCTCACAAGAATGTTTGGTGCGATTGAACGCTGGTTCGCGACTAGCGGCGAAGTCCGAGACGCTCGATCAGCGAGCGGTAACGCGCGATGTCGATGTCCTGGAGGTAGCCGAGCAGACGGCGGCGCTGACCGACGAGCAGAAAGAGGCCACGACGCGAGTGGTGGTCGTGCTTGTGCTCTTTCAGGTGCTCGGTGAGGTCCTTGATGCGCTGCGTCAGCATCGCGACCTGCACCTCGGGGGATCCGGTGTCACCGGGGTGCGTCGCGTACTCTTCGATGATCGCCTTCTTGACGTCTGCATCCAGTGCCATAGGTGATCCCCTTTCTCGTCGTTGCGCGGTGCCCGACGCCTGATGCGTGAGCTCTCTTCATCCGCGGCCGATCGAACGGCAACCGAATCAGTCTACAGCATCGAGCACGGCGTACCCGCTGCTCAGAAGGGTGCGGGATCGTGCGCGGCGAGGCCGTCGCGAAAGTGGGGATCGGGGTCTATGAGCCCGATCGGATCAAATCTGACCGTGCCCGGTGGTCGACTCGGATGGGAGCGACCGGTGGGCGCTGTCCAGATCAGAATGCCACCGGACAGCTGGCGCACCCGCCAGGCCGTGTCGTGTTTGACCGTGTGGTGACGTTTGCAGAGGTGCTCGAGATTGCAGAGGCAGGTGGCCCCGCCCTCTGCATGAGCCACGGTGTGGTCGATGTCGCACTTCTGGGCGCGACGTCGACACCCGGGAAACCGGCACTGCTGGTCTCTGGCCTGCAGATACCGCCTCTGCTTCTTCGACGGCCGATACCGGTCCACGCACACCGGCACGCCCGTGCACGGGTCGGTGAACACGCGCGTCCACGCCGGCGCATTCCCCGCCAGTTGCTGTGCCGCCTGGTCGTCGATCGGCCCGAAGCCGTCCACGACAGCACCTCCGACGCGCGCGCCGGTGACCGTGGCCGCCGGGATCGTGACCTGCACGCTCGGCCGGATCATCGACAATGCGTCCCGCGCTTCGTCGGTGGTGCCGTGGCCGGAAAACTCCGCAGTCAGCAGCAGATCGCAGAACATGTCTGCCATGATCTGCGCGACAGTCCGATCATCGACCACGGACTGCCCAGCCGCTTCGAGGTCGCCGTCACCGGCCGCCTCACTCTCCGCTGCGTTCTGGTCGAACAGCGTGACGGCTGCCTGCCGCAGACGATTCACGCTGCCCACGCCCGGCACGGTCGGCACATCGGCGGTGACCCGCACCAGCCCCGGCTCAAGCGTCCGCACCGTCACCTTTCGGCGCTGGGCGGCCTCACGCACGCGAGCCTGCGTCCCCTCCGGATCAAGGCGCCCCACGAGGCCGTCGAGCGCCGACTTCAACTGCGCCGGTGTCATCTCACGCGCCATGTCGAGCGCGACCGCCTCGTACTCCATTCGCACGGCGCCGTCATCGATCACGATCCCCGAATCTGCGATCAACGTCGCATGGTCCCCGGAGATCTGTCCACAGCTGGCCTCGCACAGCGTCTCGTAGAACGACCCCAGCATCGTCGAGGCCAACGACACCTTGCGCGCCACCTGCCACTCGCTGATGTACAGTTCGGCGCCGATCTCGGCGTACACCTCGCGCATTCCCAATTGCGTCGAATGCGTGATGGCGTCTCTTCCCTCGCGGGCAGCGCGCTCGGCTTCGCGGCGATCGACCAGATCTGCCACGCGTGCGAAGAAGAACATCTCCGCCGCGAACGCACGACCGGCCAAGGATCGCGACTGCACAAGATCGTCGAGCAACTCATCCAGGTCGGAGTGGACGGGAGACACGTCGGTCAACGCTGACATCGGCGACCTCCTCTGTGGACTCTTCGATCGGATAGCTCCACAGTATCGTATATTCATACGTATTACAACGTCCACTTCCCTTGGTTTTACACGCGAATTGCGACATACGACCATCGACCTCTTCTGCGACGGAAAGCACTCATCTCTCGAAGATCGAGACGACCGCACCCGGGATGAAAGGTACTCGTCAGGCACGAGTCGCTACGCTCGGATGGTGGTGATCACGGTGCGGGTCAAGCCCGGCAGCCGCAAGGGGCCGCTGGTGGAGGACTCCCCCGACGGCCTGGTCGTATACGTGCGGGAACGCGCGGTCGACGGCGCGGCGAACGCCGCAGCGGAGCGCGTGCTGGCCGCCCACTTCGGCGTCGCCCCTCGCGAGGTGCGGATCGTGCGCGGTCACACCTCGCGAATCAAGCGCGTCGAGATCGACGACGGCGCGACCCGATAGCCTCTTGTCGTGCGACGTGCGTTCCGGATGCCCCGGTGATGGCAAGACTGTCTCGGGCGAACTTCATCGACCTGCGGCCGCTGCGCACCTCCCCCGCGTTCGCCCGGCTGTGGGCCGGCTCCACGCTGTCGGGGCTGGGCGGCCAGCTCACCATCGTCGCCGTGATGCTGCAGATGTACGCCATCACCCACGACACTTTCGCGGTCTCGATGATCGCGGTCGCCGGACTGGTTCCGATGGTCATCGC
This sequence comes from Microbacterium protaetiae, assembly GCF_004135285.1. NCBI lineage: Bacteria > Bacillati > Actinomycetota > Actinomycetes > Micrococcales > Microbacteriaceae > Microbacterium > Microbacterium protaetiae. The sequence continues at coordinate 2,768,003 of NZ_CP035494.1, read as the reverse complement.
CGGGCTCTACGGCGGCATGCTCGCCGACGCCTTCGACCGTCGCAAAGTCGCCTTGCTTGCGGCATCCATCACCTTCGCCTCGACCCTGCTGCTGGCCGTGCTCACCTGGGGCGGCTGGGAGACGCAGTGGTGGCTGTACGGGCTGAGCATCGTCAACTCCGCAGCCAACTCGATCGTGCAGGCAGCACGTTTCGCGATTGTGCCGCGACTGATCCCCATCGAGCAGCTGCCGGCGGCATCTGCTCTCAGCGGCATCTCCAGTGGCCTGACCATCATGGCGGGCCCCGCACTGGCGGGGGTTCTCGTGGCCGTCTCGGGCTACGGCTGGACCTACACGATCGATGTCATCTTGATGACCTCGCTGTTCCTCGGCCTGTGGACGCTGCCCCCGGTGCGCCCCGAGGGCACCATCGTGCGGCCGGGGCTGGAATCGCTCAAAGACGGCTGGCGGTTCTTGCGGCGCGCCTCGAACATCCGCGTGCAATATCTCGTCGACATCACGGCGATGACGTTCGGGCAGCCGCTGACGCTGTTTCCCGCGATCGGTGCGGTGCTGCTGGGCGGCGGCGCGGTCACCACCGGCGTGCTGACTGCGGCGTTCGCGGTGGGCGCCTTCTTGTCGAGCCTGTTCTCGGGCCCGATCGGGCGCGTGCGCCGGCACGGCCTCGGCATCGAGCGCGCCGTGATCGTGTATGGCGCGGCAATCGCCGCGTTCGGCATCGTGCTGGGCGCGGCCGCGCTGGGGTGGTTCGCCCCCGCACACGTCGGCGAACACACACCGAACCTCGTGCTGATCGGCGTGGGCGGCCTGATGCTCGCCGTCGCCGGCGGCGCCGACAACATCAGCGCCATCTATCGTTCCACGATGATGCAGGCGGCGGTGCCCGACACCATCCGCGGCAGGCTGCAGGGAGTGTTCATCGTGGTGGTCACCGGCGGCCCGCGCATCGGCGCGCTCTATGCCGGCGCCCTCGCGACGCTCACCGCGCTGTGGCTGCCGCCTCTGCTGGGCGGATTCATCATCATCGGCCTGGTGTCGGTGCTGGTGCGCCTGCACCCGCGCTTTCGCGCGTACGACGCTCTGCATCCTGAGCCGTAGAAGCTGGGATGCCGCGCCCGCGCGCGCCGCGGCATCCCACCCCCTCGGCTCGGCCGAGGAGAATGGCCGACGCGAGGGTCTTCCGGCGGCATCCGGTCCTCGGCTCGGCCGAAATCCTCGGCTCGGCCGAGGATGCGCGTCCCACACGCACAGATCGACCCCGCCCGGGAAGCACCGCGGGCGGGGTCGACGGGAGAGCGGATCAGGCCTGCAGGGCGCCCTGCAGGTCGAGCTCGATGGTGACATCCTTGCCGACGAGCACGCCGCCGGTCTCGAGGGCCGCGTTCCAGGTCAGGCCGAAGTCCTCGCGGTTGATGACGGCCTTCGCGGTCGCGCCGGCCTTGTAGTTGCCGTACGGGTCGGTGCCGAAGCCGCCGAAGTCGACGTCGAACGTGACCGGCTTGGTGACGCCGTGCAGGGTCAGCTCGCCGTCGACGAGGAACTCGTCGCCTTCGAGGCGCACGCCGGTCGAGTGGAACTCCATCGTGGGGAACGTCTCGGCGTCGAAGAAGTCGGCCGAGCGCAGATGCGCGTCACGGCCCTCGTCACGGGTGTTCACCGAGCTCACGTCGACGGTCGCCTCGATCTTGGCCTCGAGCGGGTTCTCCGGCGCGATGATGGTGGCGCTCTTCACGCCGAAGGTGCCACGCACCTTCGAGATCATCATGTGGCGAACGGTGAACTGCACGTCGCTGTGTGCGGCGTCGAGCACCCAGGTGCCTGCCTTGTAGCCGGCGATGGAGGGGGCGGTGGTCGTGGTGTCGGTCATTCTCGGTCCTTCTGGTCGATGGGCACGGAGCCCCGCACGGGGCGCATACGTCTGGATCAAACCTCCGCGTGCTGAGATCTATTCCCGCGAATGAAAAAAGAAGCGGATGCCTCGGCGAGAGGCATCCGCTTCGCGGAAAGGATGTCAGGCGACGGCGATGAGGTCGATGACGAAGATCAGGGTCTTACCGCCCAGGAAGTGACCGCCGGCAGGGCCGTAGGCCAGGTGCGGCGGAATGACCAGTTCACGCCGACCGCCGACCTTCATACCCGGAATCCCGTCTTGCCAGCCCTGGATGAGTCCGCGCAGCGGAAACTGGATGGATTCACCACGGTTCCACGAGGAGTCGAACTCTTCGCCGGTCTCGTATTCGACTCCGAGGTAGTGCACGGTGACGGTGTCGCCGGCCTTGGCCTGGTCGCCGTCACCGACGATGACGTCACGGATGACGAGGTCGGACGGTGCCGGCCCCTCGGGAGCGTCGATCTCGGGCTTCGTGCGGTTGTCAGTCATGGTTCCATCCAACCCGACACGACCAAGCGGGTCAACGCGAGTGACAAGACTCAGCGCCCGGTGCCGCGGCGATGCCTGCGTGTCTACCGAGCGCTGAGTTGACCTGAAACCAGGATGACACGGGCTCACGGCACCGTCAAGCATCATGGTGCGAACAGCGCGCGACGGGCGGCGACCGTGCGTGCCAGCAGCGCGCTCTCGTCGGATGCCGCGCTCTGATCACGCCCGGTGACCATGCGCTGGCGCACGGCGGCCAAGGTCGTGGCATCCGCGATGAACCCCTTCATCACCGCCGTGCGGTCGCCACGCAACGTGCGCGCCCATTGCAGAGCCGAGCGCCGGCCATGGCCGGTGGCCAGCATCGTGACCTCTTGCGGGGTGAACCATCCCGCGGCCGCATACTCGCCCAGCCGCTCCGCGGTCAGCCGACGTTCCTCGCGACGCAGCATCACGATGCCGATGATGAACAGCACGAACAACGGCACCTGCAGCGTGGCGTACAGAGCGAAGAAGTCGAAGAACTGCGCCGAGGCGTTCCAGAGGGCGTGCAGCAGCGCAGCACCGACCATGCCGGCAATCCACGGTCCGATCGCCGCACGCGCGGGGGCCCCGCGGCGGGCGGCCAACCCCAGCGCGAATCCGGTGACGCTCGTGAACATGACGTGGGCGAAGGGTGAAAGGATGCCGCGCAGAAAGAACGTCATGGTCAGCTGAGCGGTGCCGCCCTCGATCATGCTGACGGCGAAGTACTGGATGTTCTCGGTGAACGCGAAGCCGGCCGCCACCAGGGCGCCGTACACCACGCCGTCGACCGGCCCGTCGAATGCGCGGCGCGCCGTGAGGAAGACCAGCAGCACGCCCAGGCCCTTTGCGAACTCCTCGACGACCGGCGCCTGAATCACCGACTGCACCGCCTCGCGTGCCGGTGTCTCGGCCACGCCGAAGACGAGCCGCAGCAGCAGATCCACTCCCAGCGCGATGGCCACGGCCGCAATCGCACCCCACGCCACCGCCAGCACCACCAGGCTCTTGGGCTCGGGTTCCCACCGGTCGACGACATGCACGGCGACCAGCACGGCGGTCAGCGGCACCAGGGCGATGAAAAGGCCGACGAGGGATGCCACCGGCCCAAGGGCCTCGAGAAAATAGGCGGCCACTCCCAACAGGATGACCACAAGAATCCCGAACAGCCATGGTGCGCCGCGGCGCCCCTTCGCCGGCAGCGCCGGCAGCGAGGGCAGCGACGACGGCGCCGGCGCGGGCGCGGCGGCGCTCGGGGCCGGCGACCCGTCGTAGCCGCGCGCGAGCGGGGAGGGGAAAGACATGTCGATCAGCATACGGGCGGCCCGATGCATGTCATCGTCCCGGTGCGCAACGGCCTCATCACTGCGCGCGGTAGCCTCGAAGGATGCGCTTCGCCCATGTCCTGGTCCCCGGTCGCACCGATCCGACGCTGGCGGCGATCACCGCCGACGGAGCGCAACTGGTACCCGAGCTGGTACCCGACGGCCCGGCGACGCTCGAGCAGCTGATTGCCGGAGGCGACGAACTGCTGGCGCGCGTGCGGGATGCCGCAGGCAGCGCGGGCGCGGGGCATCCGCTTGACGACCTCTCGTATGCCTCGGCCGTGCTGGCCCCACCGGTCGTGTTGGCGATCGGTCTGAACTACGCCGCACACGCGAGCGAACTCGCGCTGAAGGCCGACACCGCGCCGACGGTTTTCACGCTGTGGCCGAATTCGCTGTCGGGGCACGAGGCGACGACATCGTGGCCGCGATCGCTGAGCGAATCGATCGACTACGAAGCCGAGCTGGGGGTCATCATCGGCCGTCCGGCACGGGATGTCGCTGCCGACCGGGCTCTCGACCACGTGTGGGGATACACCGTGGTCAACGACATCACCGCACGCGACATCCAGTTCTCCGAGGCCCAGTGGTGCCGCTGCAAGTCGTTCGACGGCTTCACGCCGACCGGCCCGTTCGTGGTGACCGCCGACGAGATCCCCGACCCGCAGGCTCTGCACATCTGGACCGTCGTGGACGGGCACCGCGTGCAGGATGCCTCCACGGGTCAGATGATCCGGCCGGTGAGCACGCTGGTGGCCCATTTGTCGCAGTCGGTGACGCTGTTGCCGGGCACCCTCATCTCGACCGGTTCTCCCGGTGGGGCCGGCTACTCGCGCGAACCGCAGATCTTTCTGCGCGATCGTTCGACGGTCACCGTCGGAATCGACGCGATCGGCGAGCTGACCACGCACTGCCGCATCATTGACTGACTTCTCGGGCGCATGCAGAAGGGCGGCGGAAGATTCCGCCGCCCTTGCGCACAAGCTCACGGGCAGGTGTAGGTCACACCACCGACCTCGTGAACGCCGCTGCCGTACTGCTGGCAGATATCGGCCAAGTGGCCGCCGACGGCCACCAGCGCGATGATCACAATGATGAGCAGGATGATGCCGAGCACCAGCAGGATGCCGCCGATGATGATTGCGGCCAGCGCGAAGCCGTTCTTCTGGCCGGCCTTCTTGCTTTGTACGAGAGCGACGATGCCCAGGATCAGGCCGACGAGCGTGCTGATGCCGGTGACCAGGCCCGCCAGCGAGCAGATGAACGCCACGAGGCCGAGCGTCTTGCCCGGGTAGGTGGTGGAGGGAGCGGGCTGGCCGTAGACCGGCGCCTGCGGGTATCCCTGCTGTCCGTACGCCGGCGCCTGGCCGTAAGCCGGCGCCTCGCCATAGGGCGGGGTCTGGGCGTAGGCGGGAGCCGGGGGCTGCGGCGGGGTCTGCGGTTGATCGGGAACGGCGGGCTGCTCCGGGGGTGTCGACTGCTGCGGGTTCTCTGGGGTGGGGACGTCGGTCATGGGATACCTCCGGTATGGGACACGTTCCGGCATCCCACGCTAGCGGTCCCGGCGCGCCGATGACACCCGGTGCTGCGCTGTGTCGTACTCAGGCGCGCTCGTCGACGACCACATTCTCGGCGGCCTGCACGATCGGGATCGCCGATGTCACGCTCTCCAAACCCGACAACCGCGCCGGCGAGAGCTGCTTGGTGACGTCTTCACGGGTCATCAGCCCTGCCTCGACGACGAGGTCGGCGATGTTGTGTCCGGTCAGCAGCGCGGTCTTGGCCAGCGCCGCCGACGCGGCGTAGCCGATGAACGGGGTCAGTGCGGTGACGACCCCCACCGACGAGCCCACCATCGCCCCCAGCCGCTCGCGGTTCGCCGTGATGCCGTCGATGCAGTTGACCCGCAGCGTCCACATTCCCTGACGCATCCAGGTGATCGACTGGAAGATCGAGTGGGCGATCACCGGCTCGAAGGCGTTCAGCTGCAGCTGACCGGCTTCGGCGGCCATCGTGACCGTCAGGTCGGCGCCGGCCACCGAGAAGGCGACCTGGTTGACGACCTCGGGGATGATCGGGTTGACCTTGCCGGGCATGATCGACGATCCGGCAGCGCGGGCCGGCAGGTTTATCTCGCCCAAGCCCGCCTGCGGACCGCTGGAGAGCAGGCGCAGGTCGTTGCACACCTTCGACAGCTTGATGGCGCTGCGTTTGAGCGACGAGGAGAACGACATGAACGAGCCGGTGTCACTGGTGGCCTCGACCAGGTCGGTGGCCGTCGACAGCTCCAGGCCCGAGATCTCGCACAGATGGTGCAGCACGGCCGGCGCATAGCCGGGGTGCGTGGTGATGCCGGTTCCGATGGCGGTGGCGCCCATGTTTATCTCGGTCAGCAGGCTTGCGTTCTCGGTGAGCCGCTGCAGGTCTTCGCCCAGGGTCGTGGCGAAACCGTGGAACTCCTGCCCGAGCGTCATCGGCACGGCGTCTTGCAGCTGCGTGCGCCCGACCTTGAGTACATCATGGAACTCGACCGCCTTGGCCAAGAAGCTCTTGCGCAGCAGATCGAGCTCTTCGAGAAGGCTGCGCAGTTGCAGCGACAGTCCGATCTTGATGGCGGTCGGATACACGTCATTCGTCGACTGGCTGCGGTTCGTGTCGTCGATCGGCGCCAGGAACGCATAGTCGCCCTTCTCACGACCGGCGAGCTCGAGGGCGATGTTGGTGATCACCTCGTTGACGTTCATGTTCGTCGAGGTGCCCGCCCCGCCCTGGATGACACCGACCACGAACTGGTCGTGATACTTGCCGTCGATGACCAGCTGCGCGGCACGGTCGATGAGGTCGGCCTTCTGCGCCGACAACACACCGATCTCGAGATTGGCGCGTGCCGAGGCCTGCTTGACCATCGCCAGCGCGCGAACGAAATCGCTGTAGACCGAGATCGGCCGCTTCGCGATCGGAAAGTTCTCCAGGGCCCGCGCGGTGTGGATGCCCCAATAGGCATCGGCGGGGATTTCGAGGGAGCCGAGCGAGTCGGCTTCGGTGCGGGTGCGCGACGTTGCGTCCTGTGCCATGGTGCGTCCTTGTGGGTCACGGGCGAATGGGATGCCTCGAGCCTACCCACCCGCTTCGACGACGCCGCTGTACACCGCGTCGATTCAGATGCGCGGATATGCCGCCGAGGCCAGAAATCACCGCGGCGGCTTGCGTGAGAACGCCTCGAGCCGCTGCGCGGGCGTCAGCGCTGCCATGCGCGCGACCCACTCCTCATTGAAGAAGTCACCCGTCGGGGCGTCGACGACCGGCACGACCGCGTGCGTGATGGTGTCGTCGTACACGTGCACGAGATGGAACGACTGCCCGGCATCCATGCCGTTGACCTGCACGGCCGGGCGCGCCAGGTTCATCGTGTAGCAGGTGGCTGCCGCCACACTCACCTCGACGCCGGCGAACATGCCGTGCGTGGAATAGTGCAGGTGGCCGGCGAGGATGCCGCGCACATCGGTGTCGCGGATGGCGTCGGCCAAGGCCTGCTGATGGCGCAGTTCGAGAATGTCGAACAGCGGAAGATGACTGGGCAGTGGCGGATGATGCATCGCCAGCAGCGTGCCGTGCGGCGCCGGCTCGGCCAGCACCTCGCGCAACCACTCCACCTGTGCGTCGTCGAGATCGCCGTGATGCCAGCCGGGCACCGAGGTGTCGAGGGCGATAAGGCGCAGCCCGCGCAGATCGTGCACACCGGTGACCGGCGCCTGGGTGGGCGCTTCGCCGAGCAGGCTGCGGTGCAGTTCGGGACGCTCGTCATGATTGCCGGCCACCCAGACCACCTGCGCACCCAGGCGCTCGGCCAACGGCTCGACCGCCGCCTTCAGCGCGGCATAGGCCGCCGGCTCGCCCAGATCGGTGAGGTCGCCGGTGAACACCAGCGCATCGGGCCGCACCGCGAGGTTCTCGATGGCGGCAAGCGTGCGCTGCAAGTTCGAGGCCGTATCGTAGGTTCCCCCCAGCGGCCGGTTGCCGTCGAGAAAGTGCGTGTCGCTGACGTGCACGATGACGCGCTGGGCGGGCTCGTGCGCTCCGAATCGAACAGAAGCGGCATCCATGCCCTTCACCCTAACGACACCCTCCCCCGCCGCAGCGGCGAACGGTCAGTGCACGACGATGAGCAGGATGCCGGCGGCCACCGCCACCGCGCACAGCGCGAACGACGCGTACGCGCCGATCCGCGCCAGCATCTTCTGCCCGGGCGAAAGCGGGCTTTTGCGCGCCGCCTTCGCCGCCGCCTTCTCGGCACGGGCCGCCTGCTTCGGGCTTATCACGGTGATGGCGTCGGTGAACTCGGCCGGGGCCACCACGGGCACGCGACCGGCACGCACGAGAAGACGCAGCCCGGTCGCGTAGGCGCCGACCACCACGACGGCGCCGATCAGGGCCACGACGAACACGCGCACGAAGGCCAGCCAATCGATGTCGATGCTCATTTCCGGCCCTTTCCGCTCGATGCCTTCTTCTTGCCGTCGCGTTTCTCGTCCTCGTGCGCGGCATCCTTCTTTTTGCCCGGCTTCTTCTTGGCGTCGGACTTCTTCTTGGCGTCGGATTTCTTCTTCGCCTCGGAGCTCTTCTTCGCCTCGGCCTTGGCCTTGGCCTTCTTCTCAGCGCGCGCCCGGGCCTCTTCTTCGAGCCGGCGACGCTCACGCTCGCGCTCCTGTGCCTTGCGCCGCGCCTTCTCTTCGGCCTTCAGACGCTCTTGCTCGCGGATGATGGCGCGCTGGCGGCGCGTGGGCGGCGGGTTCTTCTTCACCTTGACCGCACGGCCCGATTCGGCGACGTCGCTCATCGCGTTGGCGGAGGTCACCGCATCGCGGCGCGAACGCAGGAACAGGCCGATGATGACCACCAGCGCCAGCAGCGCGTCGACCAGAACGCCCCACGTGCCCAGCCACTGCACGACAAGCGCTGCGAGCGCTCCGACAAGGCCTGCCGCCGGCAGGGTCAGCAGCCAGCCGATGGCGATCTTGCCCGCCGTACCCCACCGCACCTTGGAGCCGCGGCGGCCGAGCCCCGAGCCGATCACCGATCCCGATGCGACCTGCGTCGTCGACAGCGCGAATCCGAGGGCGCTGGAGGCGAGGATCGTGGCGGCGGTGGATGTCTCGGCCGAGAAGCCCTGCGCCGGCTTGACATCGGTGAGCCCCTTGCCGAGGGTGCGGATGATGCGCCAGCCGCCCAGATACGTGCCCAGGGCGATCGTGAACGCGCAGGCGAAGATCACCCAGATGTGCGGATCGGCGTGGGCGGGATCCTGCAGGCCCGCCATGATCAGCGCGAGCGTGATGATGCCCATGGTCTTCTGCGCGTCGTTCGTGCCGTGCGCGAGCGCCACCATCGACGAGGTGAAGATCTGCCCCCAGCGGAAGCCGCTGCGCCCGTCGGGCTTGCCGTCGTAACGGCGGGTGAGCGCATAGGCCATCCGCGTCACCAGGAACGCGATGATCCCGGCCGTCAGCGGCGAGAGCAGCGCGGGAAGGATGATCTTGCTCAGCACCACGCCGAAGTCGACCCCGATCACCCCGAAGCCGACAAGTGTCGCGCCGATCAGGCCGCCGAACAGCGCGTGCGACGAGCTGGAGGGCAGGCCCAGCAACCAGGTGAGCATGTTCCAGACCACCGCACCGATGAGGCCGGCGAAGATCAGGGGCAGAAACGCCTGATGACTTATCTGGTCTTCACGGATGATGCCGTGCGAGACGGTCTTGGACACCTCGGTGGACAGAAAGGCGCCCACGAGGTTGAGACCGGCCGCCAGTCCCACCGCGACCTTCGGCTTGAGCGCCCCCGTCGCGATCGGCGTCGCCATCGCGTTCGCGGTGTCGTGGAAGCCGTTGGTGAAGTCGAAGAAGAGTGCCAGCGCGATGACCAGCACGACGATCAAGGCTGCGGTTTCCACCGTTCGCTTTCCGAAATTCGTAGGATCGAGGGATGCCGACGAAGCCGGCGGCGCGAACGAAGAGTTCACCTGGAGATCGTTCCCGGCTGCCCGGGTCCGAGGAAATCCTCTCATGAGCACGTCATCCGTGTGAACCACCGCTCTCAGATGCGGCGGCTAACGTGGGTCTGTGACCGACGTACGCACCCCAGACGCAGCATCCATCCCCGTCGCACAGCGCCGCGAGACCGCGCGCACCCACCACGGCGACACCTTTCTGGATCCGTACGAGTGGCTCCGGCAGAAGGACGATCCCCAGGTCATCGCGCATCTCGAGGCAGAGAACGCCTACACCGAGGCGCGCACCGCGCACCTCGCCTCGCTGCGCGAGACGATCTTCAGCGAAATCAAAGGACGTACTCAAGAGACCGATCTGTCTGTGCCCAGCCGCCAGGGCGACTGGTGGTACTACGGCCGCACCGTCGCCGGCAAGCAATACGGCATCCAGTGCCGTGCGCCGCTGGGTTCACCCGATGACTGGACCCCGCCCGAGCTGACGCCCGAGGTCGCGGTGCCCGGCGAGCAGGTGCTGCTCGATGCCAACATCGAGGCCGAGGGTCAGGAATTCTTCTCGCTGGGCAGCTTCGAGGTGTCCAAAGACGGCGGGATGCTGCTGTACGGCGTCGACGTCGAAGGCGACGAGCGCTACACGCTCAAGGTGCGCGACCTGGCCACCGGGCAGAATCTGCCCGACGAGATTCCGAACACCTCGGCCGGGGCATCCTTCTCCCCCGACGGCCGCTTCGTCGTCTATCTGACCGTCGATGAGGCGTGGCGCCCCGACACCGTCTGGTTGCACGAACTGGGCACTCCGGTTGCCGACGACGTGCAACTGTTCCACGAGCCCGACGAACGTTACTGGGTCGGGGCGGGCTTCACCCGCAGCGATCGCTACCTGGTGATCGGGGTGGGTTCATCGATCACCAGCGAGGAATGGCTGGTGGATGCCGCCGACCTGCGTGCGGCGCCGCGTGTGGTCTGGCCCCGGGTCGAAGGCGTCGAATACGACAGCGACCACGCCGTCGTCGACGGCGAAGACGTGCTGTACATCCTGCACAACCGAGACGCTCTCGACTTCGAGCTCGTGCGGGTCGCGGCATCCGACCCCACCTCCTCGCCGACCGTGGTCGTCGCACATGAGCCGGGTCGGCGCCTGCTCGGCCTGTCGACGTTCCGTGACTTCGGCGTGCTGGCGTATCGACGCGACTCGCTGGCACGTCTGGGCCTTTTCGACTACACCACCAGCGCCGTGGACGAACTGACCTTCGACGAGCCGCTGTACGCCGCCGGACTGGGCGGCAACCCGGAGTGGGCACCGCCGGTGCTGCGACTCGGGTACACGTCGTTCGTCACCCCGAGCACCGTGTACGACTACGTCGTGGCCACCGGCGAGAAGCTGCTGCGCAAGCGGCAGCCGGTGCTGGGCGGTTATGACCCCGCCGACTACGACCAGGCGCGGGTGTGGGCCACCGCGCATGACGGCGTGCGGGTGCCGATCTCGCTGGTGTGGAAGCGCTCGTTCGGCACGCCCGGTGAGAACGAGCGTCCGCTGCACCTGTACGGCTACGGATCGTACGAGCACTCGATCGACCCCGGTTTCTCGGTCGCCCGACTCTCGGAGCTTGACCGCGGCGTGGTCTTCGCGGTCGCGCATGTGCGCGGCGGCGGCGAGATGGGCCGGCAGTGGTACGAAGACGGCAAGACGATGCGCAAGCGCAACACCTTCACCGACTTTCTCGACTGCGCCGAACACCTCATCGCGGGTGGGTACACCTCGGCGTCGCGCATGGTGGCCGAGGGCGGTTCTGCGGGCGGACTGCTGATGGGCGCCATTGCGAACATGCGGCCCGAGCTGTTCGCCGGAATTCTCGCCGACGTGCCCTTCGTCGATGCCCTCACCTCGATTCTGGACCCGTCGCTGCCGCTGACGGTGATCGAGTGGGACGAGTGGGGCGACCCGCTGCGCAGCCCCGCCGTGTACGCGTACATGAAGTCGTACACGCCATACGAGAATGTGCGGGCGGATGCCGCCTACCCGCCGATTCTCGCGGTGACCTCACTCAACGACACGCGCGTGCTGTACGTCGAACCGGCCAAGTGGGTCGCGGCGCTGCGCGAGGCCGGTGCCGATGCGCTGCTGAAGTGCGAGATGGTCGCTGGGCACGGCGGCGTGAGCGGACGCTACAACGCGTGGCGCGAGCGGGCGTACGAGCTGGCCTGGCTGCTGGACGTGCTCGGCCTGGCCGAGGCCGCGTAGCCGGCGGAGGATGCCGCGCCGCGGCATCCGGTCTGCCTCGCCGCGGCATCCCCCGCCCTCGCCCCCGCCGCGGCATCCCCCGCCCTCTCCCTCGCCGAGACAGGGGATTCATACCGAAACAAGTGGCGTCGCCCCTGATTTCGGGCGGATTCCCTTGTCTCGATACTTCGCCGTGCTCGCGGCCCACCGCTCGGCACGCTCCTTGGCGGTGAACGACCGGGGATGCTGCGCCAGGGTCGAGAGCATCGACATCTGCATCGGACGCACACGCTCGAGCCCGCCGACCGCCAGCTTGCGGTCCAAGGGCTTCCATCGGATCGAATCGGGCCAATCCCAGCGGATGACCCCATCCTCGTGCCGTCGCAACCTGTCTTCGCGTTTCTTCTCTCGGACGAAATGCTCCTTCATCGCCGCGGGGTTGGAGGCATCGTACTTGCCGTATCCGTCCGACTCGCCGATCTTGCGTTGACGCCGCCAATAGAAGTCGCTGCGATCCTCGACGCCTTCGTAGTGGAAGACGACCTGAAGCTCGGGTTCTTCATATCCCAGCCACTCGATGACGGCCCGGCTCAGCGACTCGCCGGTCGATTCGGCCAGCGGATCGGCATGACTCTCAATCCAGTCCAGTTGCCTGATGCCACGCCGATTCGCCTGAGCGCGACCGAATGCACCGAAGTCAAGTGTCTCGTCGCTGTGGCGCAGCAGGCGAAGGGCGACGTCGGCCACCCCGAGCGCGAACGCGGGTGGAAGCACGCGACACAGATCGACCGCGGTGTCTCGCAGGCCGACCACAGACATCCCGTCCACCACGACGATCTCTCGCTGGTCTCGGGTGCCATGCACGATGACGTCACCCTCGCGCCACGAGTGGGGGCCTGACGACAGCAGATGGATGAACCGCGGTTCGCCGAACACCGGGAGCTCGAGCGAGGGCGCCGCCGATTCCAAGCAGAAAACCGGGGACGACCACGTGCTCGCGACCGCCTCCACGCGAAGCTCGTAGCACTCCCACGGCTTGAGAGACGCCCACTCGTCGCGACGCACATACACACCCGGACGTACCCGCAGAAGTGATCGGTCACGGTTCAATCGTGCGATGTCGTGGGGTTGCTCCCGTGCAAAGAGCAACGTGGCCTTGGGTGCAGCATCCGGTCGCGGCATCCCTCCAGCATCATCGCTCGGCGCCGGCCAGAGGGCTCGCGGGCTCGATCTGTGGAGAACTCGACGCCCGCCCCTTCCTGGGGAGGAAACGCCACGCCTGCGCCGCGCGCTCGCGCCGGGCCTGCGCCCGACCGCGTGCGCCGCGCCCGCGCCCGACCGCCTCGCACTCGCGAGACAAGGGATTCTTCTCGAAACCAAGGGCGCCGCCCCTTGGCTCGGGAGGAATCCCTTGTTTCGGCGAAGAGTGGCAGTACGAGCGCGGCGTCAGCCGAAGAGCGCGGCGGCCTCGTCGTAGCGATAGCGCGGCACGGTGTTCAGTTCGCCGAGCGCCTCGGCGAACGGGACGCGCACGATGTCGATGCCACGCAGCGCCACCATCTTGCCCCAGTCGCCGTCGACGATCGCATCGGCGGCGTGCAGGCCCAGCCGAGTGGCCAGCACCCGGTCGAAGCCCGAGGGCGATCCGCCACGTTGGATGTGGCCGAGCACCGTCGCACGGGTCTCGATGCCGGTGATCCGCTCGATCTCGGGTGCGAGCACATCGCCGATGCCCCCCAGGCGGGGACGGTTGAAGGCGTCCAGACCCTTGTCGCTGTAGGCCTCGCTCATGCCGGTGAGGGTGAACCCCTCCGAGACGACCACCAGCGGTGCGCGTCCGCGGTCGTGGGCTCTGCTGACCAGATCGCAGATGTCGTCGATCGACATCGGCACCTCGGGAATGCAGATGGCGTGTGCGCCGGCGGCCATTCCCGCGTGCAGGGCGATCCAGCCGACGTGCCGGCCCATCACCTCGGCGACCATGCACCGCTGGTGCGAGTCGCCGGTGGTGCGCAACCGGTCCATGGCATCGGTGGCGATGTTCACGGCGGTGTCGAACCCGAACGAGTAGTCGGTGGCGCGCAGATCATTGTCGATCGTCTTGGGCACACCCAGCACGTTGAGGCCGTCGTTCGCCAGACGATTGGCGGCGGCGAGCGTTCCTTCACCGCCGATAGCGATGATTCCGTCGATGCGGTGCCCGTAGAGCGTCTTGGAGATGTTCTCGGCGCCGCCGCGCGGCCCCTCATAGGGGTTCGTGCGACTCGTGCCCAGAATCGTTCCGCCGACCTTCGACAGCCCCTTGACCTCGTGCCGGGTCAGCGGAAAGAAGTCGGCGTCGACCACGCCGCGCCAGCCGTCCCGAATGCCCACGAATTCCATGTCGTAGGTCGTCGTGCCCTTCAGCACCACGCCACGGATCACCGCGTTCAGCCCGGGGCAATCGCCGCCGCTGGTCAGGATGCCGATCTTCATACGTCAGGGTCCTTGCTTCGGGAATGGGGTACCGGCAACGTCGCCACCCTCGACATTACTGCCGGATGCCGCGCCCTGCCACACGGCCCGGATCAGCTCACTCCCCGCCCAGCGCCTGCCGGGTCACATGCATGAGCGCCGACAGCTGCACCGAATCGCTCGAACCTGCTTCGACCGTCTGGCCGTCGAGCGCGCGGGCCGCCAAGCCCTGCTTCGAGTCGATGAGTTCGGCGATCTTCGTGTCGATCGTGTGGGCGGCGATGATCCGCCACGCCGTGACCGGCTCGTCCTGCCCGATGCGGTGCACGCGGTCGATGGCCTGCGTCTGCTCGGCCGCGGTCCAGCTGAGCTCGGCGAGCACGACGTTCGAGGCCGCCTGCATGTTCAAGCCGACGCCGGCCGCGGTCAGCGAACAGACGGCGAAGCCGACATCCGGATCACTGTTGAAGGCATCGATAGCCTCCTGACGCGCCGGAGTGGACTGCTCGCCACGCACCGAGACGTATTTCACACCGGATGCCGCGAAGTGCGCCTCTGCGGCATCCATCACATCGATGTGCTTGGCGAAGAAGACCACCTTGCCCACCGAACGATGCAGCTGCACGGCGTAGTCGGCCGCGAGCTGGGCCTTGGCCTGGCCGATCTTGCGCACCATGGTGAACACGTTCTCGGCACCGGTGCCGGCGGCCTTCGACTCGTCGAGCTCGTTCTGGGCCACCAGGCGCACGATGTCGTCGTCGATCTCGCCGGGAGCGAGCCCGCGATCTCCGCGCGCCTCGATGATGCGCCGGTAGCGGGCCGCCAGGCGTGCGCCGAGCTCCTGCTCGGCCTGCCGGATCGACCGACCGAACTCGTCGTCGAGCTCGACGGGCAGGTCGGCGATGAGCTTGTCGGGCAGGTCGGCGGCGACATCCTTCTTCTTGCGCCGCACGATGCCCATCGAGATGACCGCGTCGCGCGCCTCGGGATAGAACGCCTTGTCGGCGGGGGTCAGCCCGGTCGTGTCGAGCTTCTCCATCAACTCGGGGCCCGGCTTGGAGCCGTTGGTCCAGCCGAGGAAGCGCCAAATGGCGTCGAAGTCCTCGACGTCGTTGATCAGCGGCGTTCCGGTCAAGGCCAGCAGCAGCGGATCGCGCACCTGCTCACGGATGCCGGCGGCCAGGGCCAGCACGTTCTGCGAGCGCTGCGACGTGAGGTTCTTGATGAAGTGCGCCTCGTCGACGACGAGGCCGCGCAGCCCGAGTGTGCTCAGCCAGGACAGGTGCCGGTCGAGGATCTCGTAGTTGATGATGAACACGTCGGCAAAGGCATCCACGTCTTCGCCGTCGCCGGAGATGACGGTGGCGCGCCGGTGCGGGGTCCACCGCTCGACCTCGCGCGCCCAGTTCATCTTCACGACGTTCGGGACGACGGCCAGGAGCGGATAGGCATCGGCCACGGATGCCGCCAGCAGCGACTCTGCGGTCTTGCCCAGACCCGGCTCGTCGGCGAGCAGGAAAGTACGGTGACCGGCGCGCACCGCCTCGAGGAAACGGGACTGGTGCGGCATGATCTCGCGCCCCTTGGGCGAGAGCCGGTCGAACTCGGGGACCGGAGGCAGCTCCATGGTGGCTGCTCCCCCGCCGGCGCCTGACTCGAACGCCTTGTACAGCGGACCCATGAGCTCCCAGCTGTCCAGACGCCGACGCGGCGTGGTGCTGGGAGCGTGCAGCAGCAGATCGGGTGCCAGGAACGGGTTCGCCTCACGCCGTGCCTCGATCTGCGGCGGCACGACCTGACGCTCGGCGAGCGCCGCAGGCACGATCGGCGCCGCCTGGATGGCCGGCGCGACATCGGTGATGATGAGCTCGTCGGGAGCGAGTTCGGCACCCGATTCGAGCAGCCAATCGCGACGCATGCGCTTGGCCACCGGCGACGTCGCCTGGTCGACTTCGAGCAGCTGGATCAGCGAGGTGTCACGCGCCGCCGTCTTGGCCAGGATCGTGGCGACCCCGTCAAGGCGCTTGAGCAGTTCGGCGCGCGTGGAATCGGTGAGTTCGGCATCGGCCTTGACCCGGGCGCGCTCCTCGCGCACCAGGAAC
This sequence comes from Microbacterium protaetiae, assembly GCF_004135285.1. Classification (NCBI taxonomy): domain Bacteria; kingdom Bacillati; phylum Actinomycetota; class Actinomycetes; order Micrococcales; family Microbacteriaceae; genus Microbacterium; species Microbacterium protaetiae. The sequence continues at coordinate 2,751,498 of NZ_CP035494.1, read as the reverse complement.
GCGATGACCTGGAACTTCACGCGGTTGGTCGGGCCGAGCTTGCCGCGCTGGGCCTTGGCTTCGACCTCGCGAACCTTGCGCGCGAGGATGGGGATGATGGGTGCTTCGTCGTCGCGACGTGCGGACGACGAGCGGCGGCGCGTTTGCGCTGGTGCCGTGGTCGGCATGCTCCTCCTGAGCGTGAGTGACCGGCTGGTCCGAAGACGCCGGTGACCGGTGTGTCGTGCGATGCCCCGCGGCGGGAAGGCGCACGGCTTCGGGACTGAGGCGGCGGGGCGGCGGCGAACATCACGCTTCTGCGCGTGCCGCTCCCCCGCTGGGTATTCTACGGCATCCGCACGGGATTCTTGTGCACCGCGGCATCCCGCGCGCATCGAGCCTTTCGCTCCTCTCTCGCGAGTTGTCCTCTCGTGGCGCGAGTTTGCCCTTTGGGCCGAGGACAACTCGAGCAACCCGAGGACAACTCGAGCAACCCGAGGACAACTCGAGCAACCCGAGGACAACTCGAGCAACGCGAGGACAACTCGCGCAACGCGGGGACAACTCGGGGTCAGGGGGCGCGGCGCAGCCGCAGGCTGTTCAGCACGACGAACACGCTCGAGAACGCCATCGCCGCGCCGGAAATCATCGGGTTGAGCAGCCCCAGCGCCGCGAGCGGAATCGCCGCGACGTTGTATGCGAACGCCCAGAACAGGTTGCCGCGGATGACACCCATCGTGCGTCGGCTCAGCCGCACGGCATCCACAGCCGCGCGCAGATCGCTGCGCACCAGCGTGATGTCGCTCGCGTGCATTGCCGCGTCGGTGCCCCCGCCCATCGCGATGCCGAGGTCGGCAGTGGCCAGCGCCGCGGCGTCGTTGACCCCGTCGCCGATCATCGCCACTGCGTGTCCGGCCGCGCGCAGCCGGGCTATCTCGTCGACCTTCTGCTCGGGCAGAACCCCGGCGACCACATCGTCGATGCCGACCTCGGCAGCCACCGACCGCGCGATAGCGGGGTTGTCTCCGGTGAGCAGCACGGTGCGCAGCCCGAGCGCGTGCAGCGCGGCCACGGCATCGGCACCCTCTGGCCGCACCGTGTCTGCCACGGTGAACACCGCCCGCACCCGCGCGGTCTCGCCGGCCTCGGCCCACCCGGCCACGACCGCAGTGCCCCGCCGCTCTGCGGCATCCACTGCCTCGACGAACGCCGCGGGGATCTCCACGCCGCGCGAGGCGGCGAACCCGGGGCGTCCGGCGAACACCTCGACGCCCTCCACGATGCCGGTCACGCCGCGCCCGGCATGATTGCGGAACGCCTCGACACGTCCCGTCGCGTCGGAGTGCGCGGTGATCGCGCGGGCGATCGGATGCTCGGATGCCGCTTCGAGTGCACCCACCAGCTGAAACGCGCGTGCCGAATCCGTGTCGTCGCCCGTGAACACCGAGCTCAGCGCCATCTGCCCGCTCGTGACCGTGCCGGTCTTGTCGAGCACAACGGTGTCGATCTTCTCGGCCTGCTCGAGCGCCTCGGGCCCGGTGATGAGGATGCCCAGCTGGGCGCCGCGCCCGGTGCCCACGAGAATCGCTATCGGCGTGGCCAGCCCCAGCGCACAGGGGCACGCGATGATCAGCACCGCAACCGCGGCGGTGAATCCGGCGGCCACCGGCTGACCCTCCACGAGCCAGCCGACGAGGGTGAGCACGGCCAGCACGATGACCACCGGCACGAACACGGCCGAGATACGGTCGGCAAGTCGCTGTACCCGGCTCTTGCCGCTCTGCGCGTCTTCGACGAGCCGCGCAATGCGTGCGAGCCGGGTCTGCGCACCCACCGAGGTCGCCTCGATCACGAGCCGGCCGTCGGCGACGATGGTGCCGCCGGTGACCGCATCAGACCGGGCGACGTCGACGGGAATGGACTCGCCGGTCAGCATGCTCTGATCGACGGATGCCTCACCCTGGCGCACCACGCCGTCGGTGGCGATCGTCTCGCCCGGACGGGTGACGAACACATCGCTGACCCGAAGCCGTTCCACCGGCACCCGCGTGCCGTCGACCAATTCGACGTCTTTGGCCCCGAGCGCCATCAGGGAGTGCAGCGCGCTGCCGGCGCGTCGCTTGGAGCGCTGCTCGATGAACCGTCCCAGCAGCAGGAACACCGTGACGGCCGAGGCCACCTCGAAGTAGATCATCGCGCCCGCGGGCGTGCCGTCGGGGAGCAGCGAGAAGCCGTGGCGCATGCCGATCATGCCGGCTTCGCCGAAGACGAGGGCCCACACGCTCCACAGGTACGCGGCACCGGTGCCCAGGGTGATGAGAGTGTCCATCGTCGCCGCACCGTGACGCAGGTTCGCGAGCGTCGCGCGGTGGAACGGCCACCCACCCCACAGTACGAGGGGCGTTGCCAGCACCAGGCTGGCCCACTGCCAGCCCGGAAACTGCCAGGCCGGCACCATGCCCAGTGCGACCACGGGCACAGCCAGGATCGCGCTGACGATCAACCGCGTGCGCAGGGCGATGCCGCCGGGGGCATCTTCGACGTCGTGCACATGGCCGCCCGCGTCGTGACCGTGGCCGCCCTCGTCGTGCACGTCATGGTCGGGAACGGCCGACGCGCGCACCGTCGCGTCATAGCCCGCCTGACGCACCGCCTCGATCAGCCGATGCTGGTCGAGGTCTTCGGGATAGCTCACCCGCGCCGACTCGGTCGCCAGATTCACCGCCGCCGTCACGCCCTCGACGCTCTGCAGACGCTTCTCGACGCGCGCGACGCAGCTGGCGCAGGTCATCCCCTCGATGTCGAGCGTGGCTTCGCGCACCTCGGTCATGACGCTGTGCCGGCCAGCGCGTAGCCGGCCTCAGCGACCGCTGCCGCGACATCCGTCTCGGATGCGGCGCCGGTGACGGCGACCGTTCCAGCCTGAAGATCGACGACGGCGTCGTCCACACCGTCGAGCGCGGACACCTCGCGCGTGACCGCCTGCACGCAGTGAGCGCAGGTCATGCCGTTGACGCGGTAGGTGGTGGTGCTCATGGTTCCTCCGAATTCGTGCTCGTCGATGGCACCAACAATATACCCCCTAGGGGTATTCCAAGGTCTACCGTGTGGACGATGGACGAGTCGATGACGGATGCCGCAGCTCGCAGTCAACGCTTGGTGCTGTTGATCGCGATCCTGGCGTCGTTCGTCTCATTTCTCGACGGCACGGTCGTCAATGTCGCCCTCCCGGCGATTCAGCGCGAGCTCGGCGGAGGACTGGTCACCCAGCAGTGGGTCGTGGACGGGTACCTCATCACGCTGGGTGCGCTCATTCTCGTCGCGGGTTCACTCAGCGACGTCTTCGGGCGCATCGTGGTGTTGCGCGCGGGGCTAATCGGCTTCGCCGCGGCATCCCTCGCCATCGCCGCAGCCCCCGACCCGCTCTTCCTCGTCGTGGCACGCGGCGTCCAGGGCATCGCCGGCGCGCTGCTGGTGCCCAGCTCGCTCGCGCTGATCACCTCGACGTTCCGCGGGCCGGCACAGGCGCGCGCGATCGGCACCTGGACGGGCGCCACCACCGCCGCCATGCTGGTCGGCCCCGTGCTGGGCGGCGTCTTCGTCGACCTCGTCTCGTGGCGGCTGGTGTTCCTGATCAACGTGCTGCCGATCGCCGCCACGCTGTGGCTGCTGACGATCCTGCATCACCGCGATCAGCGCGATCCCGCCGCGACGGTCGACTGGATCGGTGCCGTGCTGTGCACGGCGGGCTTGGGCGGCACGGTCTTCGCGCTCATCGAGCAGGAGCGGCTCGGATGGTCGTCACCGGCGATCTGGGGGCCGCTGGCCGGCGGCATCCTGTGCCTTGCCGGTTTCGTGATGCGCCAGCGCGTCGCCGCCAGCCCGATGATGCCGCTCGGGCTGTTCCGGGTACGCAACTTTTCGGCGGGCAATCTCGCCACCTGGTTCGTGTATGGTGCGCTGGGGCTGAACGGGCTGGTGCTCGGCGTGTATCTGCAGCAGGGAGCCGGGCTTCCGGCCACGCTGGCGGGGTTGGCGAGCCTGCCCTCGACGGTGATCATGATCCTCTTCAGCTCGCGCGTGGGAACCTGGGCCGGCAAGATCGGGCCGCGACTTTTCATGACCGTCGGTCCGCTGATCATGGCGGTGGGCGTTGCGCTGCTGCTGACGGTGTCGGACGACTTCAACTACTGGACCCAGGTGCTGCCTTCGGTGGTGCTGTTCGGCATCGGACTGACGATCACGGTCGCACCGCTGACCTCGGCGATCCTCGGATCGATCGACCCCGCCCGGTCGGGCATCGCCTCGGCGGTCAACAACGCCGTCGCACGGGTCGCCGGACTCATCGCCGTCGCCACACTCGGGGTCATCGCCGGTGGCGCGCTCAATCTCGACGGGTTTCATCGTTCGGCGATCGTGACGGCGGTGCTGCTTGCCGTCGGCGGCGTGATCTCGTTCCTCGGCATCCGCAACCCGCCCGCCGCCTCCTGACGCCCCTCCCACTCACCCCCTCATCCCGGTCCTCCCCGCCCTCCCCTCCCCGTCTTCCCCTCCCCTCCCCGCGAGTTGTCCCTTCGTTGCGCGACTTGACCCTGTGTTGCGCGACTTGTCCCTCTGTTGCGTGACTTGTCCCTCACCACCAGGGGCAACCCGAGGACAACTCACGCAACCCAAGGACAACTCGAGCAATCCGAAGACAACTCGGGCAACCCGAGGACAACTCGAGCAACCCGGGGACAACTCGGGCAACCCGAGGACAACTCGGGCAACCCGAGGACAACTCGCACAACCCGAGGACAACTCGGGCAACCCAAGGACAACTCACGCAACCCGAGGACAACTCACGCAACCCAAGGACAACTCGGGCAACCCGAGGACAACTCGCACAACCCGGGGACAACTCGGGCAACCCGAGGACAACTCGGCGGCGAATGGGGCGGGGCTAGAGCATGCTCTTGGGGTGCCAGACCGTCTTCACCTCGGTGAACGCGGCGATCCGCTGCGGCGAGGGCACCGGGTCGCCCGGCACCAGAACGCGCTTGAGCGTCTCGGCCGCACGGATCTGCAGGTCGACCCAGTCGAGCTCGCCGGCGCCGGCCAGATCGAGCGCATTGACATCGGCGTGATCGGCCAGCCAGGGGGCGAGTTCGGCGGGCGATCCGGTGAGCACGTTTATCACTCCTCCCGGCACGTCGCTGGTCGCGAACACCTCGGCGAGGCTGATCGCCGACAGCGGGTACCGCCCGCTGGCGATCACCACGACCGCGTTTCCGGCCACCAGCGCCGGCGCGACCGCTGCCGTCAAGCCGAGCAACGCCGAGTCCTGCGGCGCGACGATCGCCACGACGCCGGTGGGCTCGGGCGCGGAGATGTTGAAGTACGCACCTGCGACCGGGTTCAGGCCGCCGGCGACCTGTGCGTACTTGTCGCACCAGCCGGCGTACCAGACCCACAGGTCGGTCGCGGCATCCACCTGCGCGCCGGCAACCGCCGCCGTCACGCCCTCTTGCGCGACGATCTCGTCGACGAACTGCGCACGCCGCCCCTCGAGAATCTCGGCGACCCGGTACAGCACCTGGCCGCGGTTGTACGCGGTCGCGCCGGCCCAGCCGCCCTGCGCGCCGCGCGCGGCACGCACGGCATCGCGGGCATCCTTTCGAGAGGCCAGCGCCGCGTTGGCGAGGAAGGCTCCGGTCGCCGAGAGCACCTCATAGGTGCGCCCCGACTCACTGCGCGGGAACTTACCGCCGATGGCGAGCTTGTAGGTCTTCGGAACGGCAAGGCGAGCGCTCATCGGGTGGCCTCCTTCGTCGACGTCGTTTCGACTCGCTTCGCTCGCTGGGCGACCGCCGGCTTCGCCGCGACCGCGGGCTTCGCCCGCTCGGCGACCCCGGCCGGCCGCAGATACGCGGTCAGGCCGTGCCGGCCGCCCTCGCGGCCGTATCCCGACTCCTTGTAGCCGCCGAACGGCGAAGCGGGATCGAACCGGTTGAAGGTGTTCGCCCACACCACGCCGGCGCGCAGCTTGTCGGCCACGGCGAGAATGCGCGATCCCTTGTCGCTCCAGATGCCGGCAGACAGCCCGTACGGCGTGTTGTTCGCCTTGGCGATCGCCTCGGCGGGGGTGCGGAAGGTCAGTACCGACAGCACGGGTCCGAACACCTCTTCGCGAGCGATGCGGTGGGATGTCTCGACCCCGGTGAACACCGTGGGGGCGAACCAGAATCCCTTGTCGGGGATGACGCAGTCGGCGCTCCAGCGCTGTGCGCCCTCTTGCTCCCCGATGTCGCTGAGCGCGCGGATGCGCTCGAGCTGCTCGGCGGAGTTGATGGCGCCGATGTCGGTGTTCTTGTCGAGCGGGTCGCCCATCCGCAGCGTCGACAGTCGGTTCTTCAAGCGGTCGATCACCTCGTCGTGGATCGACTCCTGCACCAGCAGCCGGCTGCCGGCGCAGCACACGTGCCCCTGGTTGAAGAAGATCCCGTTGACGATCCCCTCGATCGCCTGATCGATGGGCGCGTCGTCGAACACGATGTTCGCGGCCTTGCCGCCGAGCTCGAGCGTGAGCGACGTGCCGGTGCCGGCGACCGTGCGCGCTATGTCACGGCCCACAGCGGTCGATCCGGTGAACGCGAGCTTGTCGACGTCGGGATGCCGCACCAGGGTGGCACCGGTGGCACCGGCCCCGGTCACGATGTTCACGACGCCCGGCGGCAGGTCGGCCTGCTGCAGGATCTCGGCGAAGATCAGCGCCGACAGCGGCGTGGTCTCGGCAGGCTTGAGCACCACGGTGTTGCCGCTGGCCAGTGCCGGAGCGATCTTCCAGGCGAGCATCAGCAGCGGGAAGTTCCACGGAATGATCTGGCCGGCCACCCCCAGCGATCGCGGATCGGCGCCCAGCCCCGCATAGTCGAGCTTGTCGGCCCAGCCTGCGTAGTAGAAGAACCATGCGGCCACCAACGGCACGTCGACGTCGCGGCTCTCTTTGATCGGCTTGCCGTTGTCGAGGCTCTCGGCCACCGCCAGCTCGCGGGCTCGCTCCTGCACGAGCCGGGCGATGCGGAAAAGGTACTTGCCGCGGTCGCGCCCGCTCATCTTCGCCCACACCTTGGTGTGTGCGCGGCGGGCCGCGGCCACGGCGGCATCCACATCGGCATCAGAGGCCGAGGCCACGTCGGCGATGCGCGACTCGTCGGCGGGCGAGATGGTGGTGAATCCGTCGCCGGTGCCGTCGACGAACTCGCCGTCGATGAACAGCCCGTACCGGTCTTTCAGATGCAGGATGCCGCGCGACTCGGGCGCGGGAGCGTATTCGAGGAATCCCATGATGTCCTTCTCAGTCCACGGTCACGTAATCGGGGCCGGAGTAGCGTCCGGTCGCCATCTTCTGTCGTTGCAGCAGCACGTCGCCCAGCAGGCTCGATGCGCCGAAGCGGAACAAGTGCGGCGCGAGCCACTCCTCACCGGCGGTCTCGGCCACGGTCACCAGGTACTTGACGGCGTCTTTGGAGGTGCGGATGCCGCCGGCCGGCTTCACCCCGATGCGCTCGCCGGTGAGGCGGTGCCAATCGCGCACGACCTCGAGCATGAGCAGCGTCACCGGCAGCGTCGCGGCGGGCTGGACTTTGCCCGTGGAGGTCTTGATGAAATCGCCGCCGGCGAGAATGCCCAGCCACGAGGCGCGCTTGACGTTGTCGTAGGTGTTCAATTCGCCGGTCTCGAGGATCACCTTCAGCGCCGCCGAGGTGCCGTCGTCGCGGCGGCAGGCCTCTTTCACCTGCACGATCTGATCGAACACCTTCGAATAGGAGCCCGCCAGGAAGGCGCCCCGGTCGATGACCATGTCGATCTCGTCGGCGCCCGCCTCGACGGCATCCCGGGTGTCGGCCAGCTTGACGGCGAGCGAGGCGCGACCGCTTGGAAAGGCGGTCGCCACCGCCGCGACCGAGACGAGCCCGTCGTCGGGGTCGCCGTGCCGCGCGCCCAACGCATCGATCGCGTACGGCACCATGTCGCCGTACACGCACACGGCCGCCACCGGCGGACATGTCGGGTCACCGGCATCCGGATGCTGCGCCTTGGCCACCAGCGAGCGCACCTTTCCCGGGGTGTCCGCACCCTCCAGGGTCGTCAGGTCGATGAGAGAGATGATGCGGTCGAGGGCCCAGGCCTTCGAGGTGGTCTTGATCGAGCGGGTGCCCAGGGATGCTGCGCGCTGTTCGAGCCCGACGGCGTCGACGCCGGGCAACCCGTGCAGAAAGCGGCGCAGCGTGCCGTTGTCGGGCGCGCCGCCCAGCACGTCGACGGCCGAGCGCCGGCTGAGTTCTCGAGTGGTCATCGTTCCTCCTGTGATGGCGGGGCGGCCGATGCCGCCAGCAACGTGTCGACGAGGGCGTCGGGAGTCAGACCCCGGCGGTGAGCCTCGTCTTCGAGCCGGGCCACGGCGATGGGCGAGAGGGTGCCCGGCCGGTTGTCGGGCATCAGCAACGACAGCACCGGCACCACGACGGCGCCCAGCGCGGCCAGGATGCCGGCGATTCCGAGCACGCGGGGAAAGACCCGGTCGTCCACGGCGTCAGGGGCCCAGATCAGGACGAGGATCAGGGCGGTGACCACGGCGAACAGGCCGAGGGTGACGATCAGTCCTCTCCTCACGGCTGCACGACGACGATCGGCCAGCAGCAGGAGCAGGCTGGCCAGTGCCAGAGCGGCCGACAGCGTGGCGGCGGTGCCGGTGACCTTGCTGACCACCTCCCAGACCGAACCGTCATCTCCCTGGTACCAGACCGTCCAGACCACGAGAGCGGCCGCGACGACCGAGACGACGGTGCCCACGACGCCGATCGTCTGCAGCCGTCGACCGAGCAGCGCCGCACAGCACAGCACCGCGACGCTGAAGGCGCCGACGACGGCGGTGGTGCCGATCACGCGCAAGGCCGTCTCGCCGAGCTCTGCGCCCAGCAGCACGACGATGCCGCCGATGGCGGCGAGCGCGAAGGCGACGATGATCACACTGACCACCGCGCGGCGCAGGTGCGAGACGGGAGCAGGGGTGAGAGTGGTCATGCGTCCTCCACAAGTGCTCGGGCGGTGGCCTCGTCGGTCACGATCACCGTACACAGCCCGGTGCCCACCACGGTACGTGCGAGGTCGTGTTTGGCCGATCCGGCCGTGACGAAGATCGCCCGATCCGAGCTGCGCAGGCGCTGCAGCGGCATCCCGACCGTGCGGGCGTCGAGGGCGGGGTCGACGATGTTCCCCTCGGCGTCGATGTAGCGGCCCAGCACGTCGCCGACGGCGCCGCGCTGTGCCAGGGCACGGATGCCGTTCTCATCGAGATAGCCGTTCTCGACGTGGGCCGAGGTCGTGTCGCAGACTCCGGCCGAGAACACATAGGCCTGCGCGCGGGCGGCAAGGTCGAGCACCGCCGCAACGGTGCGGTCGCTTTGGATGGCGCGGGCCGTCTGCTCCTGTTCGAGGATCGCCGGGCTGGGCAGCAGCACCGCCTCACCGCCGGCGCGCTCGGCGATCGTCGCGGCCAGGTGCGCGGCGCCCCCGGGACGCCGGTTCACACTCACACCGCCGTTGATCTGCACGACCGTCACGCCGTGTGCCCACCGATCGGGCAGGTGCGCGGCCACGGCGGTCAGTGTGCGGCCCCAGCTCACACCGAGCGTGCGGGGCACGGGGCGCAGCGCACGCAGGTGATCGGCCGCCGCCTGCGCGACCCGGCCGGTGAGATCGTCGTCGCCGCCCGACGGGACCACTATCGCCTCGGTCAGCCGTGCATACCGCTGCACCAGCTCACGCTCGAGCCCGAGCCGCCGGGCGCTGGGATGCACGATCTCGATGCGCACTATGCCCGCCTCGCGTGCACGGGTGAGCAGTCGCCCGACCTTGAATCGGGAGATGTCCAGGAGCGCGCCGATCTCATCCTGCGTCTTACCGGCGTCGTAATAGAGCTCGGCCACGCGCACCGACAGCAGCTCGTCGTCCACGGGTCCCCCTCGTTGACGAGACTACGCCCACTCCCAGCATCCGTGCATTGAATGCACATATGAGCAAGCTGGCCGTGACCGGGTGCACATCAGCTGAGCAGCGTGCGCACCTGCTGCACGTCATCGGCCATCTGCGCCTTGAGCGCGTCGACGCCGTCGAAGGCGATCATTCCGCGCACGCGGCTCGTGAACTCGATCTCGACGTGGTGCCCGTACAGATCCAGCGCGGTCTCGTCGAGCACATACGCCTCGACGACCCGCTGCGGCACATCGTCGAAGGTCGGATTCGTTCCCACACTGATGGCTGCGGGATACCGGATGCCGCGCCGCAGCGCGCCCCCGGGCGCTTCATCGACGAGCCACCCGGCATAGACGCCGTCGGCCGGGACGAAGCCTTCCATCTGCGGCGAGAGATTGGCGGTGGGAAAGCCGAGCTCGCGCCCGCGCTTGAGGCCGTGCACGACCTCACCCCACACGGCATGCGGGCGCCCGAGCAGCCGCGCGGCCGTCTCCACGTCGCCGGCGGTGAGCACTTCGCGGATCCACGTCGAAGAGACCCGGCGCTCAGAGGTGATGGCCCGCACATCGTCGATCACGTCGACGCGGTACCCGTACCCCTCCCCGAGCCGCGCGAGAAGCTCCGGGCTGCCCGCTCCCCCGCGCCCGAACCGGAAGTCGCGTCCGACCATGACGGTCTGCACACCGAGCGCGCCGACGAGGATCTCATCGACGAACTGCTCGGCCGGCTGGGCCGCCATCTCGGCGTCGAAGCGCAGCACGAGCGTCGCATCGATCCCGGTCTCGGCCAGCAGCTGCAGCTTCTGGTGCAGGCCGATGACGTCTTCGGGACAGATCTCGGGCCGCAGCGTGGCCAGCGGATTGCGGTCGAAAGTGACCGCCACGACCTTCGCGGCGCCGGCCGCGGCATCCACCTTCGCCCGCTCGAGCACTGCCCGGTGCCCGGCGTGCACGCCGTCGAACTTGCCGATCGCGACCACCGACGGTCCGAAGCCCGCCGGAACCTCGGCGGGGTCACGGAAGACCAGCATCAGGCCGCCTCCACGGCCTCGGCTGCCACCACCGTCGCGGGGCGATGCGTGCGCAGCCACCACAGCCCCAGGAACGGAAGCACGAGGGGAATGAAGACGTACCCGATGCCGAAGAACGACCACACGGTCGCCTCGGGGAACAGCTCGGGGCGTACGAGGCTCAGTGTGCCGATCGAGAGCACGCCCACCAGCTCGAAGCAGATGGCGACCCACGCGATGCGGTACCAGGCGCGCGAGGCCGAGAAGATCAGGGCGAGCGTGGCGAGGATGTAGACCACCGCCGAGACGCCCGACAGGGTGAAGGCAAGCGGCGCATCGTGAAAGCGCTCGATGATCTGTACGACCGAGCGCCCGGTGGCGCCCAGTGCGAGGATGGCGTAGACGACGACGAGGACGCGACCGATTCCGGTCATTCGTCGCGGGGTTTGGCTGGATGACATGGCGCCTCAAGTCTAAGACGCGGCCCGGACCGGTTCGCGCGGGCGGCCGGCGGCTCAGGCCCCCTGCACGCTCCAGATCACCTGCATGCGCCAGACCATCACCGCAACGGCCAGCCCGGCGATGCCGAGGATGACGGTGCTCCACCGGCTGCGCTCCACGAGCGCCCACACCACCGCGGCCGGCGGCAGAAGCACGGTAGAGACCAGGTACACCCAGAACTCGAGAAGGCTGCCGGTGGGCGGGTTGCCGGCCAGCGGCGCGATGATCGCTATCACCACCTGGGCGATCAGCAGCGCCTCCAGCAGAGCCAGCGCCCCGACGGTGAGGTCGCTGGGTCGGCGCCCGGCCAGCCCGAGAACCACGCCCAGCGCACCGCCGGCGACGGCGACGACCAGGGTGACGATGGTGAACCACAGGATCATTCGCGCTGCTCCTCGGGCATGTTCATGACGCTCTTGATCTCGTCGCCGCGGCGCTGAACGATGCCGATGAGCGCACCGTCGCCGTCGATGGCCGCCGCATGCGCGCCGGTGACCTCCAGACCGGCCACGCGCTTGCCATGCCGCAGATCGCGGGCCTGATCGGCGTCGGCATGCACCACGGGCATGATCTGCGCGGCGGTGCCCGCCGGCGAGAGCAGCCGCGCCGTGGCGATGGCGTCGACGGATGCCGCATCCGCCACATCGAACGGCCCGACGCGCGTGCGCCGCAGTGCCGTCAGGTGCCCGCCCACCCCGAGATCGGCGCCGAGGTCGCGCGCGAGCGCCCGCACATAGGTGCCGCTCGAGCAGTCCACGACGACGTCAAGGTCGCGGCATCCCTCACTCTCACGCATCGCGAGCACGTCGAAGCGCGAGACCACGACATCGCGGGCAGCCAGGGCGACCTCGGTGCCCTCGCGCGCAAGATCGTAGGCACGCCGGCCGCCCACCTTTATCGCCGAGACGCGGCTGGGCACCTGCGAGATCGGCCCGGTCAGACGCGCGAGGGCGGCCGAGAGACGCTCGGAGGTCACCGCGGCGACCGCCGCAACGGGGGCACGGGCGGTGATCTCTGAGTCGGCGTCGTCGGAGTCGGTGGACTGGCCGAGGCGGATCGTGGCCATGTAGGTCTTGTCGAGGCCGACGAGGTAGGTCAACAGACGCGTGGCCGGTCCGATACCGAGGATGAGCAGGCCGGTGGCCATCGGATCGAGCGTGCCGGCATGCCCGATCTTGCGCGTGTTCAGCGCTTTGCGGGCTCGGCCCACGACATCATGGCTCGTGATCCCGCCCGGCTTGTCGACGAGCAGGATGCCGCTGTGTGCTGCCATCAGCACGAATCCCGATACACCTGCGCCGGGCGTGCGGGGTCGGTGACGTCGACGATCGCGGATGCCTGCTGCACCGGCTGCTCACGCAGGTAAGAGAGCTCCACGCGGGTGTAGGGGGCCTCCATCGAGCGGGCCGGGCGCGCCGCGAGCACCTGCTCGGCGATCTCGAGCCAGACCGAGAAGTGCCAGATGCCACGCAATGAAGGAGTGTTCAGGAACGGCCCGTCGACGACGATGATCGCGTCGTCTCCGGTGGTGAGCCAGCGCGCTTCGGCGGCCTGGTCGCGTCGTTCGTCCCATGCCTGCAGCTGAAACCCGGTCGCCGATGACGTGTGCGCACCGTTGCGGAAAGGGTCGACGAGCACGCGGCGGAACGTCTCTTCGTCGAACCAGCCCGGCTCGCGCTCGGTGGTGCGGCGCTGGCTGCGCGGCACGAGAAAACCGTCGGCCGATGCGCGAAAGACATCGGTCCCGTCTTCACCGAGGATCGCGGCCAGCTTGTCGGCGAAGCCCGCCGTCGGGGTGGAGGGCAGCGCATCGACGGCGACCAGCAGCCGGCCGCCGGCGTGATGCTGCCGCAGCTGGGCGCGCAGCTCGCGCAGCAGCGAGTTCTCGGGGGTGACGGGCAGGCGCATGAGTCCAGCTTATTCGGCCGCCGCAGGGGTCGAGCTGACCTCTCGTGAGCGATCGGTGCGCTTAGGCTGGGGCGGTGCCCGACCGCTCCCCCGATCTCGCGACCCCGCTGGTCGCGTGGTACCGGGAGCACGCCCGCGACCTGCCGTGGCGTCGCGCCGAGTTCCACGAGCGGTACGGCGGATGGGGTGTGTTGGTCAGCGAGTTCATGCTGCAGCAGACGCCCACCACCCGCGTCATCGGGCACCTCGACGCGTGGCTGGCCCGCTGGCCGACGCCGGCCGATCTCGCCGCCGAGCCACCCGCCGCCGCCGTGCGGCAGTGGGCGAATCTGGGATATCCGCGCCGTGCGCTGTGGCTGCACCGGGCGGCCGTGCAGCTGCGTGACCGGCACGGCGGCATCGTGCCCGCCGATGTCGATGCCCTGCTGGCCTTGACCGGAATCGGCGACTACACCGCGCGGGCGGTGGCGGTGTTCTCGTACGGGCAGCGGCATCCGGTCGTCGACACGAATACGCGACGGGTGCTGGCCCGATCCCTCGACGGGCGGGCGCAGCCGGGGCCGCCGTCGCGCCGCGACCTCGCACGCATGTGCGCCGTTCTCCCGGCCGACGACGCCGACGCGGCGGTGATGAACGCGGCGACCATGGAACTCGGCGCCGTCGTGTGCACCGCGCGGGCCCCGCGCTGCGACAGCTGCCCGATCGCACAGCTGTGCCGCTGGCGCGCCCGTGGCTATCCCGACACGGGCGATCTTCGCCGCAAGCAGGCACGGTATGAGGGCAGCGACCGGCACGCGCGCGGCGCCGCTCTCAGATCGCTGCGGGATGCCGCCGGCCACACTGTGGCAATCGACGAGGTGATCGCCGACTGGCCCGACCCGGCGCAGCGCGACCGGGCCATCGACTCATTGATCGTCGACGGCCTGGCAGAGACCGTCGACGGGATGCTGCGGCTGCCGCAGTGAGTCTCAGTCGGCCTCGTCGAGTTCGCGCGGCTTCACGTACGGGTCGGCCTCGCCCGCGTACGCCGCGCCCGAGGCCAGACCGGCCACCTGCTCGTCGCGCTCGCGCGCCTCGCGCAGCAGATCTTCGATGTGACCCGCATTCTCGGGAATGGCATCCGCAATGAACTCCAGCGACGGTGTCAGCCGCACCTGCAGCTGGCGCCCCACTTCACTGCGCAGCATGCCCGTCGCCGACTTCAACGCTTCGGCGGTGTCGGCGCGCTCCTTCTCGTCTCCGAGCACGGTGTAGAACACCGAGGCGTGCTGCAGGTCACCGGTCACTTTCACGTCAGTGATGGTGACGAACCCCAGCCGGGGGTCGCGCAGCCCCTTCTCCAGGCGCTGCGCGATGAGCACACGGATGCGGTCGGCCAGTCGTGCCTGTCGTTCCGAAGACATGATTCCTCCTGAGGTCCGGTCGCCCCGCGAGCAGCGCGGCTCGCGGGGCGACCGGTTGCGGCAGCTAGCCGCGGGATTTTTCCACCATCTCGGTGGTCTCGATCTCGTCGCCGACCTGGATGTCGTTGAACTTGCCCAGACCGATACCGGCCTCGAAGTCCGTGCGCACCTCGGTGACGTCATCCTTGAACCGGCGCAGCGATTCGATCGCCAGGCCGTCGGCCACAACGACGCCGTCGCGGATGACCCGTGCCTTCGCGTTGCGGGTGATGGTACCCGAGCGCACGATGACCCCGGCGATGTTGCCGAACTTCGAGGAACGGAACACCTCGCGGATCTCGGCGACACCGGACTGGACCTCTTCGTACTCGGGCTTGAGCATGCCCTTCAGCGAGTTCTCGATGTCTTCGAGCGCGGCGTAGATCACCGAGTAGAACCGGATGTCCACGCCCTCGCGCTGCGCGCGGGCTCGAGCCTTCTGGTCGGGGCGCACGTTGAAGCCGACGATGATCGCGTTGTCGATCGTCGCGAGATCCACATCCGACTCGGTGATCGCACCCACACCGCGGTGCAGGATGCGCAGCTGCACCGAGTCGTCGACCTCGATCTTCAGCAGCGACTCTTCCAGCGCCTCGACGGCACCGGACACGTCACCCTTGATGATGAGGTTGAGCGACTCGACCTTGCCCTCTTGCAGAGCCTTGGTGAAGTCTTCGAGCGAAATGCGCTTGCGTGCCTTTGCCAGCTGGGCGTTGCGCTCGGCGGCCTCACGCTTCTCGGCGATCTGGCGTGCCATGCGGTCTTCTTCGGTGACGATGAAGGTGTCACCGGCGCGCGGCACCGAGTTCAGACCCTGCACCTGCACCGGACGCGACGGGGCGGCCTCGTCGACCGCGTCGCCGTTCTCGTCGACCATGGCGCGCACGCGCCCATAGGCGGTCCCGGCGACGATAGCGTCGCCGACGTGCAGCGTTCCGGACTGGATCAGCACCGTGGCCACCGACCCCCGGCCCTTGTCGAGCTTGGCTTCGATGGCGATACCACGGGCGGCCTTGTCGGGGTTCGCGCGCAGGTCCAGCCCTGCATCGGCGGTGAGCAGCACGGCGTCCAAGAGCTCCTGGATGCCGATGTTCTCGCGCGCCGAGACATCGACGAACATGACGTCGCCGCCGTACTCCTCGGCGACCAGACCATACTCGGTGAGCTGCTGGCGCACCTTGGCGGGGTTGGCGTCAGGCTTGTCGATCTTGTTCACCGCCACCACGATCGGAACCCCTGCCGCTTGGGCGTGGTTGAGCGCCTCGACCGTCTGCGGCATGATGCCGTCGTCGGCGGCGACCACGAGGATGGCGATGTCGGTGACCTGGGCACCACGGGCACGCATGGCGGTGAACGCCTCGTGGCCCGGGGTGTCGATGAACGTGATGGCCCGCTCGTTGCCGTCGTGCTCGGTCCAGATCTGGTAGGCACCGATGTGCTGGGTGATACCGCCGGCCTCGCCTGCCACGACGTTCGTCTGCCGGATGGCATCGAGCAGACGGGTCTTGCCATGGTCGACGTGACCCATGACCGTGACCACCGGGGGACGGATCTCAAGGTCGGCGTCGTCCTCTTCGGCCAGCTCCTGCTCGAGGTCGAGACCGAAGCCTTCGAGCAGCTCTTTGTCCTCGTCTTCGGGCGAGACCATCTGCACCTTGTAGCCGAGCTCTTCGCCGAGCACCTCGAACGTGGCTTCGTCGAGCGACTCGGTCGCCGTGGCCATCTCGCCGAGGTTGAACAGGATCGTCACGAGCGTTCCGGGCTGAACGGTGTAGCCCTTCAGCGCCTCGAGCTTGTCGGCGAAGTCAGAGATCGACGCACCGCGGCGCAGGCGAATGATCTCGCCGTTGCCCTTCTGCACGTTAACGCCGCCGACGACCGGCGCCGACCGCATCTCGAACTCTTGCCGCTTCGCACGCCTCGACTTGCGCTGCTTCGACTTGCCGCCGCCCTTGCCGAACGCGCCGGCTGTGCCGCCGCCACGACCGCGACCGCCGCCGCCGGGACGACCGGCGAAGCCGCCGCCCGGACGAGCCGGGAAGCCGCCACCGGCGCCCGCACCGCCACCGGCGCCGGGACGACCCGGTCGCTGCTGGAACGGAGCGCCGCCGCCGGGACGACCCGGACGACCGGCACCAGCGCCGCCGCCCGGACGAGCCGGACGGGCGCCGCCGGGGCGCGGGGCGCCCGGACGCGGAGCACCCGGGCGGGGGGCCTGGGGACGCGGGATGTTACCGGGGTTCGGGCGCTGGCCCATCCCCTGCGCCGGAGCGAAGGGGTTGTTGCCCGGACGCGGACCGGCAGGACGCTGGCCCATCCCCTGCGACGACGAGAACGGGTTGTTGCCCGGACGCGGGTTCGACGTGCGCGGTCCGGGCGTGGGTGCGCCCGGCTTGGGTGCCGACTGAGTCGTCTCGGATGCCGCAGCAGCGGGAGCCTCGGCTGCCGGCGCTGCCGGGGCCGCGGGCTGAGGGGTTTCTGCGACGGGTGCCGCAGCTGCGGCGGGCGCAGGTGCGGGCGTGGCCGCTGGGCGAGCCGCCTGCGGCGGCTTGGGGCCTGCGGGCTTGACCGGACCGGGGCGGCCGGCAGGCTGTGCTGACGTCTTGGCCGGCGCGGCGTCGCCGGCCGGCTTTCCACCGTCGGCGGAAAGGGCAGCACGAAGTTTACGGGCCACCGGGGGTTCGATGGTCGATGAGGGGCTCTTGACGAATTCGCCGAGCTCCTTGAGTTTCGCAAGGGCGACCTTGCTGTCGACGCCGAGCTCGGAAGCGATCTCGTGCACGCGTGGTTTTGCCACAATTCTCCTGTCTGAGGCCTCCCCCAGACAGGGCAGACCGTTATTTGCGGACGGGTCTCATTTCGAGCCGTTCACTTTGTTTCCATAGCCGTTCAGCCGTTTCTCGATGGTCTGCGCGTCAAGCGGGCCTGACACACGCAATGCTCGTACGAACGCCCGGCGCCGCAGCGCGGCATCCAGACACGGATATGTGTCGTGCACCCACGCGCCCCGCCCGGGCATCGTCGCACGCTCATCGGGGACAAGGTGAGAATCGATGGCCACCACTCGAAGGAGGGCGGACCGGGCGGAACGCTGCCGGCATCCGACACACGTTCGTACGGGTTCCATCTTACCCTGTTACGCGTCTTCCAAGATCGAGTCTGGCTGGATGTCGATCTTCGCGCCGGTGAGCTTGGCGGCCAGGCGGGCGTTCTGCCCCTCCTTGCCGATGGCCAGTGACAACTGGTAGTCGGGAACGAGCGCGCGCACGGCCTTCGTGTTCGCGTCGAGGACGAAGCTCGAGCTCACCTTGGCCGGCGACAGGGCGTTGGCCACGAACTTGGCCAGCTCGGGGTCGTAGTCGACGATGTCGATCTTCTCGCCGCCCAGCTCGTCGGTGACCGCGCGCACACGCCGGCCCAGTTCGCCGATGCACGCACCCTTGGCGTTGACGGCGGGGTCGTTCGCCTTCACCGCGATCTTGGTGCGGTGACCGGCTTCGCGCGCCAACGAGATGATCTCGACAAGGCCGCTGGCGATCTCGGGCACCTCCAGCGCGAACAGCTTGCGCACAAGCCCGGGGTGCGTGCGCGAGACAGTGATCGACGGTCCCTTCACACCCTTCGAGACGCTCGTGACGTAGACGCGCAGGCGAGCACCGTGCGCGTAGTCCTCACCGGGCACCTGCTCTTCGGGGGGCAGGATGGCCTCGACGGTGCCCAGATCGACGTGCACCATTCGGGGGTTCGGGCCCTGCTGCACGACGCCGGCGACGATGTCGCCCTCCTTGCCGCGGAATTCGCCGAGAACAGCGTCGTCGGCGATGTCGCGCAGTCGCTGGCTGATCACCTGCTTCGCGGCGAAGGCCGCGATTCGGCCGAAGTCGTCGGGGGTGCTCTCTTCTTCGCCGATCACCGCGCCCTCGTCGTCGAGCAGCGGGATGAACACTGCGACGTGGCCGGTCTTGCGGTCCAGCTGTGCGCGGGCGCCGTCGGGCAGCGTGCCGGTCGTCGAGGTGTTCTTGGCGTAGGCGGTCAGGATCGCCTGCTCGATGATGTGCACGAGCTCGTCGAAGGGGATCTCCTTCTCGCGCTCGACCGTTCGCAGCAGTCCCAGGTCGATATCCATGGCGGCCTCCCTCTTAAGCTTTCGCAGGCGCGCTGACGCGCCGGCATCCCTACAACGTTACCGGATGCCGCACCCGCCGATTCTGTGAGGATGCCTGTCACGCACAGCGCGACGCGGGCGGATCACGGTGCACGAACAGCCCCGCGGTCCAGTCCATCAGCTTGGGCAGCGCCTGCGAGCCGGGCTGCAGGATGTCTTGGTGCCCGGTGACGGGGTACTCCACCCATTCGACGCTGTTGTCGGCCTTGCAGAGCCTGTCGACATAGGCGACCTGCTGGCTGCGCGGGATCACGTCGTCGTTCTGCCCCCACATGATCAGCAGCGGGCTGGTCCAGGTGCCCATCGCCGCGTTCTCGCCGAGCCGGCGGCCCAGGGTCCCCGCGGTCAGATCGCCGAGATACAGCGTCTGTCGCTCCGAGATGCCGAGGGCCGCCAGCACCGAGACCATCAGTCCCGGTTCGGTCGGGCAGCGCTGAGCGAGCTCGTGGACGATCGCCCGGGTACCCGGCGACACATAGTCCTGAATGCGCACATCGGGGTAGGTCTCCGAGTAGGGCGAGAGCACCCAGGCCGTCAGCACCGTCAACTGGGGGCTGGCGAAGCCGGCCGTCAGGTCGCGGGCCAACGCCAGCGGATCGCCGGCGGGCGCGAGTGCGGCGGTGCCGAGCACTGTCAGGTCGGGCGTGTACTTGGCCGCGATGCGACTCGCCCACAGCGCGGCATGACCGCCTTGCGAGTGCCCCCAGACCACCACCTCGTCGGAAGCCCACACCTGCGGCAGGCGTCCGGCCGCTTCGACGGCATCCAGCGCCGATCGCGCCTCGCCCTGCCCGATGAGATAGGGGAAGACGCCCGGTGCCCCCTGGCCCGTGTAGTCGGGGGCGACCACCATCCAGCCTCGGGAGATGGCCTCATCCAACGCCGGGATCGCCCAGCGGGTCGCCGCGGTGTCGGTGAGGCTGGGCGCACAGCCGCGGGCAACGCCGGTGGTGCCGTGATTCCACAGGATGACCGGATGCGGGGTGAGCTGAATGTCGACGTCGGGCAGGATCACCAGGGCGCTGGCGGCCACCGGCTGACCGTGCGCGTCGGTGGTGGTGTACAGAATGCGGGTCACCGTGGCCCCGGCCGGAATCGTTCCGCCGTAGGCGTCGGAGCGGATCAGCTCGCCGTGACCGGAGGGCAGCGTCGCGGGCGGGTCATAGAAGGCGTCCACGACCGGGGCGCCGCCGGCGAGCCAGCCGTTGAGGAACCACCCACCGGCGGTGACCACCACCAGCAGCACCGCCAGCGCATAGCGTCCGGCATCGGCCAGACCCGGCCGCGGTGCCCGCGCGCGCAATGATCTGCCGCCGCGGTCGGGCCGGGCCCGCAGCGCGGCGATGCCACGGAAGAGCAGGGTCGCTCCGAACACCAGGGTGCGCACGCCGAACACCACCGCGACCACCAGCACCGTGACATCCGGCCACGTCAACGACAGGATGCCGAACACCACCTGCGAGCCACCCCACACCGCGCCCAGCAACCGCGCGGCCACGCGCACCCGCTCCCCCGAGCGGCGCGGAACCACGGCGTCGCCGATCGAGGCGACGCCGCCCAGCAGCAGCAGGACCGCCAACACCGTGGGCAGGATGTTCAGACTCGCCCCGAGCCAGATGAGAACGACCAGGCCCACGGCTATCCACACGATCGCGAAGGCCCGGTTCCACCACGCCGGAGACCGGTGCGCCGACAGCAGCTCGATGACGCCGGAGGCGACAGCGCTCACCCCGACGTACACCCCCAGCAGCAACAGCGACGCGAGTGGCCGGGAGATGATGAGGATGCCGAGGACTGTGACGATGCCGCCGACGACGATCAGGGCACGCGGCGGCGCCTGCGCGACGAGCCGCGGCAGAACGCTCCACCGTCTCCCCTCGCGCTCGGCCACCGTGCCATGGTAGGTCACTTGTCGGGCACGGTCGCACGCGGCGCAGCGGACCTCCCGCGGACGGGCGCGCTCAGCGGGACGGCGCCTCCACCCACCCGTTGATGGCACCGATCAGCCGGTACAGTTCGCCCACCAGGAACGGGTTGAAATGCATCACCAGGCGCTCCAGCTCGAGCCTGTCATCGTCTTGCCGCTCGGCGCGCAGCGGCTCGCTGCGCTCGATCTTGCCGCTGGTCAGCAGGCGCGCGAACCGGTCGTTCAACTCAGCGAGCTGCGTGTCGTCGGGTGCCGTGCGGATGCGCAGCACCAGGCGATCGCGCACCCACCGCAGCGAGTCGTAGTTGCGCCAGAACCCCATGATGTGCTCGATGGCCGTCGGCACCGAGTCGGTGACCAGCACACGATCGAAGTCATCGGTGTCGATGACGCCGGCGGGTACCAGCTGCTGATCGACGAAGCGCCGCAGCCCACCCCAGAAGGTGCCTCCCGGCTCGTCCAAGAGCACGATCGGCATCGGCTCGGCCTTGCCGGTCTGCTGCAGGGTCAGCAGCTCGAACATCTCGTCCATGGTGCCGAAGCCACCGGGCAGACAGATGAACCCGTGCGATTCCTTCATGAGCATGAGCTTGCGGGTGAAGAAGTACTTCATCGACACGACGTTGCCGCTGTCGGCCAGCAGGGCGTTCGGCTTCTCTTCGAACGGCAGCCGGATCGACACGCCGATCGAGCGGTCGGGGCCGGCGCCCTCTGCTCCGGCCTGCATGATGCCGGGCCCGGCACCGGTGACGATCATCCAGCCGTGCTCGGAGAGCGTGTGCGCGGCGCGGCGCGCCTGCCGGTACAGCGGGTCGTCGGGCTTGGTGCGAGCCGATCCGAACACCGTGACCTTCGGCACATCGCGGTACGGCGCGAACAGTGAGAACGCCGAACGCATCTCGGTCAGCGCTGCGGCCGTGATCTTCAGATCGAGGCGGTCGGTGTCGTCCATTCCGAGCCCGATGCCCGTCGCCAGGATGCGGGCCACCAAATCGTCGTGCTCGGCGATGCCGGCGGCATCCAGCGCCTGCCGCAGGGCCTCGGTGACCTCATGCGGAACGGTGTTCGTCGAGGAATCTGCCATGACTCCACCTTCGCACGTCGCGCGCATGCCACCAGATTCGACCCGCAGCGTGGGAAACTCACCGCATGGACATCATCGCCGATGCCGTCGGCAACATCAGCAATCAGATGTGGTCGTGGGTTCTCGCGCCCCTCGTGGCTCTCGTCGCCCTCTATCTCACGGTGCGTTCGGGCATCGTGCAGTTCCGCTGGATCCCGGAGATGTTCCGTGCTGTCACCGACCGCTCGCCGCTGGGCGACGACGGCAGGCCGCAGTCGATCTCGGCATTCCAGGCGTTCACTCTGTCGGCCGCCTCGCGTGTCGGGGTGGGCAATATCGCCGGCGTCGGCACCGCGATCTTCTTGGGCGGACCCGGAGCCGTGTTCTGGATGTGGCTGATGGCGCTCGTGGTCGGCGCCACCAGCCTCGTCGAATCGTCGCTCGCGCAATTGTTCAAGGTGCGCGACCCCGGTCGTGCCTTCCGCGGCGGTCCGGCGTACTACATCCAGAAGGGACTGGGACAGCGGTGGGCAGCGATCCTGTTCGCGGTCTTCCTCATCCTCTGCTTCCCGTTCGCGTTCAATTCACTGCAGGCCAACACCCTGGCTGCGACGATCGTCGGGGTCAGCGGAGCCGAGGACGCCCCCTGGTGGATCCCGTTCGTCGTGGGCGCCGTGGTCGCGATCCTGACCGCCCTGGTGATCTTCGGCGGCGTGCACCGCATCGCCACCGTCTCACAGTCGGCCATCCCGATCGTCGCGTTCGCGTACCTCATGGTCGGCATCATCATCGTGGGAATCAACGCGCAGAACCTGCCGTCGGCGGTCGCCTCGATCTTCACCGAGGCTTGGGGCACACAGCAGGTGGCCGGGGCCACGCTGGGCGTCATCATCATGAACGGCGTGCGGCGGGGCATGTTCTCGAACGAGGCGGGCATGGGCTCGGTGCCCAACGCGGCGGCCACGGCAGCTGTCACGCACCCGGTCAAGCAGGGCCTCGTGCAAACGCTCGGCGTCTACTTCGACACCTGGCTGGTGTGCTCGATCACCGCTTTCATCATCCTGGTCTCGGCGCCCGATCTGAGCACGGCACAGCAGGGTGTCTTTCTCACCCAGAACGCCCTGGCTTCGGCCCTGGGCGATTGGACCGGCATTCTGCTGGCGGTCATCATCTTTCTGCTGGCGTTCACCTCGGTGCTGGGCAACTACTACTACGGTGAATCGAATCTGCAGTTCATCACGTCGCACCCGCGCGCACTGCCGGTGTTCCGCGTCCTGGTCATCGTCGCCGTGTTCCTCGGCTCGATCGCCAGCGCCGATCTCATCTGGAACCTCGCCGACATCGTGATGGGACTCATGGCCTTCATCAACCTGATCGCGGTGACGCTGCTCTCACCCATCGCCGTGCGGCTGATAAAGGATTACACCAGGCAGCGGCGCGCAGGCCGCGATCCGGTCTTCACCCGCGACCTTCTGCCCGACATCGGGGGCATCGAATGCTGGGAAGACGAGCTGTCGGTCACCGGCCCGCTCGGGGTGATCTCCCAGCGGGCACGGGGCGAAAAGCACCGCGACCACCTGCACCACACCGGGGTGCAGGGCTGAACGGTCAGCGTTCGGCGATCAGCCGCGCCACCGCCTCGGCGGCCCGCAGCGTCTCGCGCTCGCCGGTGCGCCGGTTCCACAGCTCCACTTCGCCGGATGCCGCACCCCGGCCGGCCACGAGCACGCGCGGCACGCCGATGAGCTCGGCGTCGCCGAACTTGACTCCCGGCGACACCTTGGGGCGGTCGTCGTAGAGCACGTCGAACCCGGCCGCCTCCAGCTGAGCCGACAGCTGCTCGGCCAGCTCGAACGCCGCGGCATCCTTACCCGTGGCCACCACGTGCACGTCGAACGGCGCCACCGATGCGGGCCAGACCAGGCCCCGCTCGTCGTTGTTCAGTTCGGCGATGATCGCGAGAATACGGGTGACGCCGATGCCGTACGAGCCCATCGTCACGGTCACCAGCTTGCCGTTCTCATCGAGCACCTTCAGTCCCAGAGCCTCGGCGTACTTGCGACCGAGCTGGAAGACGTGCCCGATCTCCATGCCGCGCGCCAGATGCACGGGACCGGAGCCGTCGGGGGCTGGGTCGCCGTCGCGCACGGTGGCGACCTCGACGAAACCGTCGCCGACGAAGTCGCGGCCGGCCACCAGAGAGTGCACGTGCTTCTGGTCGATGTTCGCACCGGTGATCCAGCGGGTACCGTCCACGACGCGGGGATCGAGGAAGTACCGGATGCCGGTGGCCGACTCTTCACCCAGCACCGGGCCCGTCGCCGACCATGGCCCGATGTAGCCCTTTGTCAGCAACGGGTGCTTCGCGAAGTCCTCGGGGGTGGCCGCCTCGACCTCGGCGGGGGCGAAGGCGACCTCGGCGCGCTTGTCGTCGACGTCGCGGTCGCCCGGGATGCCGACGACGACGAGCTCGCGGGTGCCGTCCAGGTGCGTGAGGGCCAGCACGACGTTCTTCAGCGTGTCGGCGGCGGTGTATTCGCCGTCGAGCACCGCGTTGCAGTGCGCGACGAGAGTCTCGATGGTCGGGGTGTTCGGCGAGTCGAAGACGACCGGCGCCGGCGCCTCATCGAACGGCAGAGGGCTGGGCACCACCGTCGTGAACGCCTCGACGTTGGCGGCGTAGCCGCCCGCCGAGCGCACGAAGGTGTCTTCGCCGACCGCGGTCGGGTGCAGGAACTCCTCGCTGCGCGAGCCGCCCATCGCTCCGGCATCCGCTTTCACTATCACGTACTCCAGACCCAGGCGCGCGAAGATGCGCTCGTAGGCGTCGCGCTGGGCGAAGTACGAGGCGTCCAGCCCCTCGTCGGTGTAGTCGAACGAATAGGCGTCCTTCATCGTGAACTCGCGCCCGCGCAGCAGGCCGGCACGGGGACGCGCCTCGTCGCGGTACTTGTCCTGGATCTGGTAGATCGTCAGCGGCAGGTCCTTGTACGACGAGTACAGGTCTTTCACCAGCAGCGTGAAGGCCTCTTCGTGCGTGGGTGCCAGCAGGTAGTCGGCGCCCTTGCGGTCGTGCAGGCGGAACAGCAGATCGCCGTACTCGTCCCACCGGCCGGTCGCCTGGTACGGGTCACGCGGCATGAGCGCGGGGAAGTGCACTTCCTGCGCGCCGGCGGCCGCCATCTCGTCGCGGATGATCCGCTCGATCTTCGCCTTCACCCGCAGACCGAGCGGCAGCCAGGCGAACACGCCGGCGGCCTGGCGGCGGATGTACCCGGCGCGCACGAGCAGCTTGTGAGACTGGACCTCCGCCTCGGCGGGGTCTTCCCGAAGGGTGCGAACGAAGAACTTCGACAGACGTGTGACCACGATCCCCCAGTGTACGGGGGTGGATGCCGCGGCCCGTCTGCGTACACTGACCACGTGTCCGCTCGTCGCCCTCATCTCGTCTCCCCCGCCACCGGCGACGCCCTGGCGGCGTCGCTGGCCGCGTTGCGCACGCAGCTGGATCTGCCCGATGGTTTTCCCGCCGACGTCCTCGCCGAAGCGCAGGCCGCGGCCCACCACGTGCGGGCCGAGCCGAGCGGCGAGGTGCACGACCTGCGCGATGTCGAGCTGCTCACCATCGACCCCGAAGGCTCGCGCGACCTCGACCAGGCGCTGCACCTTCAGCGCACCGCCGACGGCGCCGTGCTGCACTATGCCATCGCCGACGTTCCCGCCTTCGTGCAGCCCACCGGTGCGCTCGACGCAGAAGCACGCGCCCGCGGCGTCACGCTGTACGCCGTCGACGGGCACATCCGGCTGCACCCGGCCGTGCTCAGCGAGGGCGCCGCATCGCTGCTTCCCGGGCAGGACCGCCGCGCGTTCGTGTGGCGGTTCGAGCTCGACGAACGCGCGGTGCCCCGGCGCACGACGCTGGTACGGGCCGTCGTGCGCTCACGCGCACAGTGGACCTACGAAGACGCGCAGCGGGCCATCGACGACGGTTCTGGGCCCGCCTCGCTGCTGGCCCTGCCGTGGTTTGGACAGCAGCGCACCGAACGCGAGCGGGAACGGGGCGGGGCGAGCCTGAATTCGCCCGAGATCGACGTTTCGCCGGCCGATGGAACCTATCGGCTCGAGCGGCGGCGCACGCTGCCGGTCGAGGACTGGAACGCGCACGTGTCGCTGCTGACCGGCATGGCGGCGGCTCGCATCATGCTCGACGGCGGCATCGGCATCCTGCGCACCATGCCCGAGGCCGACCCCGACGACGTGGCCGCCTTCCGTGCGCAGACCGTGGCGCTGGGCCTGGACTGGCCCGAAGACATCGGCTATGGCGAATACCTGCGCACCCTGCACGGGGATGACCCGGCGACCTTGGCGGTGCAGGATGCCGCAGCGAGCCTGTTTCGCGGAGCCGGATACACCGCTTTCGACGGCGAGCCTCCGAAAGACACCGTGCAATCGGCGATCGCGGCGCCCTACGCGCACACCACCGCTCCGCTGCGCCGCCTTGTCGACCGCTGGTCGCTGGTCGTGTGCGAAGCTCTGGCCAACGGGCACGATGTGCCTGCCTGGGCGCGCGAGAGCCTGCCCGAGCTTCCCAAGCTCATGGGTCGTGCTGATCAGCGCGCCGCGCGCCTGGAGAACGCGACCGTCGACCGCGTGGAGGCAGCCGTGCTCACCGGGCACGAGAACCGCGTGTTCACGGGCGTCGTGCTCGGCCACCGCGGCGATGGGGCGCGCGTGCAGCTGACCGGTCCGCTGGTGTCGGTGAAGGTTCCCGATCTGGATGCCGCAGCCGGTACCACTGTGCAGCTGCGCCTGCAGCGCGCTGACGTGGCAACCGGCGAGATCGACATGGTGCCGGCATGAACGGGCGCCGGCGACAGCGCTAAGCTGACACGCACACCGTGACACGGGGTGCCCCGCACTGGGGCTGAGATCACACCCGTCGAACCTGCTCTAGTTCGTACTAGCGAAGGGATGTCGCGCATGACGCGCACTCTGCAGTCTTCTGCCCGTTCCGCCCTGCTCGAGGTGCGCGCCCACGCGCCGCTCGTGCAGTGCCTGACAAATGCTGTCGTGACGAATTTCACGGCCAACGTGCTGCTGGCCCTGGGCGCCGCCCCCGCCATGACCGATCTGCCCGGCGAAGCCGGGCCGTTCGCGCGGATCGCCGGCGGCGTGCTGGTGAACCTGGGCACCCCGCACGCCGAGCAGCGCACCGCGATGCTCGAGGCTGTCGCGGCCGCCGACGAGGCGCGGGTGCCCTGGGTGCTCGATCCGGTGGCCATCGGCGCGTTGCCGATCCGCACCGAGCTCGCTCACGCGCTGCGCGAACGGCGGCCCACCATCATCCGCGGCAATGCCTCCGAGCTGCTGGCGCTGGCCGGCGACGGCGCCGGCGGACGCGGTGTCGATGCCACCGACGACGTCGAGGCCGCGCTGCCGTCCGCACGGACGCTGGCTGCGCGCACCGGTGCCGTGGTTGCAGTATCGGGGCCGGTGGACGCGATCACCGACGGCGAGCGCGTCATCCGCATCGGCAACGGCACACCGCTGTTGACCCGGGTGACCGGCGGCGGCTGCGCCCTGGGTGCTGTCATGGCGGCGTTCGCGGCGGTCGACTCCGATCGGCTGCAGGCCGCGGCATCCGCGGTTCTCGTCTACACGGTGGCGGCCGAACTCGCCGCTGCGCGCAGCGCCGGTCCGGGCTCGTTCGCGGTGGCGTTCCTCGACGCGCTGGCCGCCCTCACGCCCGAGCAGCTCGACGAGCGCGCGGTGATCGCATGAACGGCGACCTGTCGGTGTATCTGGTGACCGATGCCGCGGTGGCGGCTGCGGCCGGGCACGATGTGGCCGAGGTGGTTGCCGCAGCCGCGCGCGGTGGCGCCGGCTGCGTGCAGGTGCGCGAGAAGCACGCCCCAGCGCGCGACTTTCTCGCCACGGTGCTGCGCATCTGCGAGGTCGTGCCACCCGGGATGACCGTGCTCGTGAATGACCGCATCGACGTGTATCTGGCCGCACGCGCGGCCGGAGCCCGGGTGGCCGGTGTGCATGTGGGCCAGTCCGACCTGCCGGCGCGCACGGTGCGGCAGCTCATCGGCACCGGAGCCGTCTTGGGGGTCAGCGCGTCGACGCCCGAACAGCTCGCGCGCGCCGCCGCGGACGGGGCCAGCTACGTCGGTGTCGGAGCGCTGCACGCTACCACGACCAAGCCCGACGCGCCCGCCCCACTCGGCCACGATGCGTTCGCCGCGCTCGTTCGCACCAGCACGCTGCCCGCCGTGGCGATCGGCGGCGTCACCGTGGCCGATGTGCCGCTGTTGCGGGCGGCGGGGGCCGCGGGTGCCGCCGTCGTCTCGGCCGTCTGCGGCGCCGGCGACCCCGAGCAGGCGACGCGCGCGCTGCGCACCGCGTGGGAGCAGGCACGATGATCCCCCGGGTTCTCAGCATCGCCGGCACCGATCCCACCGGGGGTGCCGGCATCCAGGCCGATCTGAAGAGCATCGCCGCCGGCGGCGGCTACGGCATGGCGGTGGTCACCGCGCTGGTGGCCCAGAACACGCGTGGTGTGCGCGAGGTGCACACGCCGCCGGTGTCTTTTCTCGCGGCACAGCTCGACGCCGTCTCAGACGACGTCGCCATCGACGCTGTGAAGATCGGCATGCTCGGCACCACACAGGTGATAGCGACGGTGGCCGCCTGGCTCGACCGGGTGCGGCCGCCGGTGGTGGTGCTCGATCCCGTCATGGTGGCCACGAGCGGTGACCGGCTGCTGGATGCCGACGCCGAAGACGCGCTGCGCACGCTGTGCGCGCGTGCCGACCTGGTCACCCCGAACATCCCCGAACTGGCGATCCTCGTCGGTGAACCGACGGCGGTGACCTGGCCCGATGTGCTCGCACAGGCACGGCGGCTCTCGACCCGCCACGGCGTCGCCGTGCTGGCCAAGGGCGGGCACCTGGGCGGCGCCGACGCGCCCGACGCCCTCGTCACCGGCGAGCAGCTCACCCAGTTCGCCGGCGAACGCGTGGCGACATCCCATACCCACGGCACCGGGTGCTCGCTCTCGTCGGGCATCGCCGTGCGGCGTGCCGCGGGCGCACCGTGGGAGCGTGCCCTGGATGAGACCAAGCGCTGGCTCACCGAGAGTCTGCGTCACGCCGATGAGCTCGCGGTCGGCACCGGACACGGGCCCGTGCACCACTTCGCGGGCCTCTGGCACCGCGGCGGCCTTCTCACGCGCCCGACGCCGGCGCAGGTGGCCGCGCAGTGGTGGACGCACATCGGCGACATCCGCGCCGCCATCGATGAGCTGCCGTTCGTGCGCGCACTGGGCGACGGCTCGCTTCGACACGACGCCTTCACGTGGTACCTGGCCCAAGACGCGCTGTATCTGCGCGCCTACTCGCGGGTGCTGGCCCAGGCCAGTGCGCTCGCGCCGGATGCGGCCGCCCAAGAGTTCTGGGCGGCCGGCGCATATCGCTGCCTGGCCGCCGAAGCGCAGCTGCACGAATCGTGGGTGGGCGCCGACGAGATCCACAGTACGCCGCCCGGCGCCGCCACGACCGCGTATCTGGACCACCTGGCCGCATCCGCAGCGCGCGGCGACTATGCGGTGCTCGTGGCCGCGGTGCTGCCCTGCTACTGGATCTACCGCGACGTCGGCGAGCGCCTGCACGCGGCATCCCACCCCCGGCATCCCTACCGCGCGTGGCTGGACACGTACGCCGACCCGGAGTTCGCCGCCGCGACCACGCGCGCCATCGACATCGCCACCCGCGCTGCCGCCGACGCCGGCGACGCGCTGCGCGCGCGGATGCGCGACGCGTTCACCGCGTCGGCCCGGCACGAGTGGGCGTTCTTCGCGGCACCGCTTGCGCAAGAGAGTGCCGATACCCTGTGACGATGGCCCGCATGCCCGCCGCCGAGATCGATGTGACCGGCGACCTCGTCGCACGGCTGCTGGCCGCGCAGCATCCTGACCTCGCCGACCGGCCGATGGTGATCGGCGCGAACGGGTGGGACAACGTCATGGTGCGCCTGGGTGACGATCTGGCGGTGCGGGTGCCCCGACGCGCCGCGGCGGCCGCTCTCGTCGAGCACGAGCAGCTCGTGCTGCCGCGGCTCGCACGCCGGCTGCCGGTCGCCGTGCCCGTGCCCGTGCGCGTCGGGCGCCCGACAGACTTCTTCCCGTGGTCATGGTCGGTCGTGCCCTGGCTGGCGGGGGAACCCGCGTTCCGGCAGCCGGCGAGCGCGCGCGACGGATGGGCGGGCGACTTGGCCGATGCGCTGGTCGCCCTGCACATGCCCGCCGATGCCGATGCCCCGCACAACCCCGTGCGCGGCGAGCCACTGGCCGAGCGCGCCGACATCGTGCGCGCGCGGATAGACCGGGCCGACCCCACCGGGCGGCTGCGCGCCCGGTATGACGCCGACGCGGCCGCACCGCGGCATCCCGGACCACCGCTGTGGATCCACGGCGATCCGCATCCGTTCAACATGCTCGCCGATGCGAGCGGCCTGCGCGCTCTCATCGACTTCGGCGATGTCACCGCGGGGGACCCGGCAACCGACCTGGCCACCGCGTGGCTGACCTTCACCCCGCACGGCCGTCGCGCGTTCGTCGCCCGCTACACCGAACGCACGGGGGCGGATGCCGCGCTGTGGGCGCGTGCGCGCGCGTGGGCCGCGCGCATGACCTCGTCGCTGCTGACTGCCAGCGACGACCACGCCGAACTGGCCGCCCTCGGCGACTTCGCTCTCGGGCAGGTGCTCGGCCGGCGGTGAGGCTCAGCCGGCCGCGCGCCGGGCGAGCAGCTCGCGCACGTGCGCCTCGATCTCGGCATCGTCGACGCGGCCCGTCCGTGCCAGCCGCGCCGTGTCCAGCTGCGGGGGCCGCGACTGCTGTGCGCGCTCGCGCAGCGGCTGGTCGAGCGCCGCCTGGCGCACCTGCTCACGCTCGGCCGCGGCGGCGACCACAGCGGCCGCACGAGAGCCGGCCGAGGCCGTGAGCGGCCGGGGCAGCTCACGCGGCTGCCAGGCGCGCTCGTCGGCGAGGTCGATGTCTTGCGGTGCGCGGGCGGTCCGTTCTCGTGCCACCTCCGCCACCGAGACCGGCACGGCTGCGGCGCGGGCGCCCACCCGCGCCATGCGCACCAGCAGCAGCGCACACACCAGCGCCACCGCACCGCCGATCCACACCGGCGTGGTCGCGCCGCCGGTCGCCCAGAAGAACCCGCCCCATCCCGCAACGGCCAGGGCGAGGCATCCGAACACCGTCACGGTCTGGCGCGCGCGGCGCCGGGCACGCGCTCGACGTGCCTCAGGGCGGCGGCGGGCTTCGGTGATCTCGGCCCGAGCGCGCGCCTGTGCCGCGGCCCGCTCGGCGTCGGCACGTTCGCGGGCGGCGAGGCGCTCGGCGTCGGCGCGCTCGCGGTCGAGCCGCGCCTGCTCGAGCTGCACCTGCTGCCGCGAGAGTTCGGCCTGCTCGCGTTCGGCGAGCATCTGACGTTCGAGTCCGTCGCGCTCGGCCTGTGCTTTGCGCGCGAGCTGCTCGCGCTCGGCCTGCGCGCGACGCGCCAGCTTCTGCTGGGCCAGCGCGGTGCGCGCGTTCAACTCCACACGCACCTCTTCGGGCGTCTCGCTGGTCTCGGCGAGCACGCGCAGCGCCTGATTGAGGCGCACGGCGTTGCGCTGCGCGGCATCGTACTGATGCCGGCTGTACCAGCTGGGCAGCAGGTAGACCAGCCACAGCACCACCGCCACCAAGACGATGATCCCCCCGCCCAACACCTGCCCACCCATGCTGACCACGGTAAGCGACGTCGCGGCCGGTGCCGTGCTCTGCGGGCGCGTGTCGCGCGCTAAGCCGGCAACCGGTCGGACGGCGGTATGGCTGCGGCATCCTGCGGCGCGCGCCCCGACGTCCAGCGCGCGAGCACGCCCTCGGGCACATCTTCACGCGTCAGCGCGAACGCATAGTGATCTCGCCAATCGCCATCGATGTGGATGAACCGGCGGCGCAGACCTTCGTAGCGGAAGCCGAGCTTCTCGACGACCCGCAGGCTCGCCTTGTTCTCGGGGCGGATGCAGATCTCCATGCGGTGCAGGCGCAGCTCGCGAAAGCAGATGTCTGTGGCCAGGGCCACCGCCGTCGGCGTGATGTCGCGGCCGGCGAAGCGCTCGCTGACCCAGTACCCGATCGTCGCCGAGGCCAGCGAGCCCCGCGAGATTCCCCAGACGTTCAGCTGCCCGGCGATCTGGCCGTCCCACTCCGTGACGAAGGGGACCCCGGCGCCGTCGCGATACTGCTGCAGCAGACGGCGCACGCCCAGCCGCATGTCCATCGACACCGGCCCGTCGGGGCTGGTGGCCTCCCACGGCCGCAGCCAGGAGCGGTTGGAGAGCAGCTCGTGCTGCAGCACGCGGGCGTCTTTCTGCCGGATCAACCGGATCGAGACAGCCCCGTGGCGCTGCGGATCAGTGAGGTCCATCTCGCTCCTCCCCCGACCGACTACAGCGTCTCGGCGAACTCCTTGACCCAGGGACGCAACTCGGGCCCGAGGTCCTCTCGATCGACGGCCAGCTGAACGATGGCCTTGATGTAATCAAGCCTATCGCCGGTGTCGTAGCGACGCCCGCGGAACACCACTCCGTACACACCCGCCTCGGGGTCGGCGGCGAGCTCCTCCAGCGCGTCGGTGAGCTGGATCTCGCCGCCCTTGCCCGGCTCGGTGCGCTCGAGGATCTCGAACACCTCGGGAGAGAGCACATACCGGCCGATCACCGCGAGATTCGACGGGGCATCCTCGGTCGCCGGCTTTTCCACCAGACCGGTCACCCGCACGACGTCGGGGTCGTCGGTGGCCTCGACCGCGGCGGCGCCGTACATGTGGATCTGCGACGGGTCCACCTCCATCAACGCGATGACGGTGGCGCCGCGCTTGTCGTACTCGTCGAGCATCGTCGGCAGCAGCGGGTCGCGCTCATCGATGAGGTCGTCGCCCAGCAGCACCGCGAAAGGGTGATCGCCGACATGCGCCTTGGCCCGCCACACCGCGTGGCCGAGGCCCCGCGGCTCGCCCTGTCGCACGATGTGGATGTCGGCCATCTCGTTGGACTGCTGCACCTTGGCCAGCCGCTCGTTGTCGCCCTTGCGCACGAGCGTCTGCTCCAGCTCGGGCACCGAGTCGAAGTGGTTGGCGATGTTGTTCTTGTTGCGCCCGACGATGATCAGGATGTCTTGGATGCCGCTGGCCACGGCCTCTTCGACGACATACTGGATGGCCGGCTTGTCGACGACCGGCAGCATCTCTTTGGGCATGGCCTTGGTCGCGGGAAGGAACCGCGTTCCCAGCCCGGCGGCGGGGATGACGGCCTTGAACGGCTTGTGTGGCATGCCCTCATGCTAGCGACCGTAGAATCGAGTTCATGCCCGACCCGATCGACGACGCGAAACGCGCCCTGCGCGCGGAGCTGCGCGAGCGGCGTCAGCTGCTCACCGACGCGGCCCGCAAGGATGCCGCAGCCGGCATCGCCGCCCAGTTGGAGGCGCTGGTCGACCAGGTCGGCGCGCACGCGGTCTCGTGCTATCTGTCCACCCGCGCCGAGCCGGAGACGCGCCCGTTCCTGAACGCGGCCGTGGCCCGCGGCATCCGCGTGCTGTTGCCCATCACCCGCGTCGACGGGCTGCTGGACTGGGTCGTGGCCGACCCCGACGCCGACGTCACCGAGGGTGTTCTGGGCATTCCCGAGCCGGTCGGCGAGCTGCTGGGACCCATCGCCGTCAACGACGTCGACCTCATGATCATTCCGGCGGCGGCCGTCGACCGCTCCGGCATGCGCTTGGGCTGGGGCCGCGGATACTTCGACAAGACGATCGGGTCGATCCAAGGCTGCCCGCCCGTGTACGCGGTCATCTTCGACAGCGAACTGCTCGATGAGGTGCCCAGCGACGTGCACGACCAGCCGGTCACCGGCGTGGTCACCCCGACCCGCACCATCACGCTCGCGCCCGAGGGGCGCTGAAACCGGAGAACGATGCCCACCTACGCCTATGCCTGCAAGACCTGCGGCCACCGCTTCGACGCCGTGCAGTCCTTCGCCGACCCCTCTCTGACCGTCTGCCCCGAGTGCGGCGGCGAACTGCGCAAGCAGTACGGATCGATCGGAGTGACCTTCAACGGCTCGGGCTTCTACCGCACCGACTCGCGAAAGACGCCGCCCTCCGGCGATTCGGGTAGCGGTGCGGCGGCATCTTCGACATCATCGAAGCCGGAGACGAAAGCCTCCCCCGCACCTGCGGGTTCGTGACCGGCACACGCCGGGAGACATTCGGGGGGACCGAAGTGATCAAAGGCTTCAAGGAATTCATCGCCCAGGGCAATGTGATCGATCTGGCCGTTGCGGTGGTCATCGGCACGGCGTTCAGCGCGGTGGTCACGGCCATCGTCGAAAGCATCATCAATCCGCTGATCTCACTGTTTTGGAAGGCGGATGCCAGCGGCAAGATCGGCTTCACGATCCACGGGCTGTACGGCGATGTCGTCTTTCCGATCGGCACCCTCATCACCGCGTTGATCAGCTTCCTGGCCATCGCGGTCGTCGTGTACTTCGTGTTCGTCTACCCGATGAACACCTTCAAGGAGCGCCGTGCCGCCAAGCTGGCCGCCGGCATCACCGACGAGCCCGAGGCGCTGCCCACCGAGCAGGAGCTGCTGGTGCAGATCCGCGATCTGCTTGAGAAGCAGAAGGACTGAGTCAGTAGTGCGGCGGCTTCTCGCGCCGCATCCGCTCATCATTGGGACCGGCCGCTGCCGGCGAGTCATCCTCGTCGGTGCCGGCCGGTTCTGTGCTGGTGCCGGGAGCCGGCGTCAGCCGTGCGCGGCGCGCACCCGGCACGCGCACGACGCGCTGACGCGGGCCGGAGTCGTCAGTCGACATCGATCGGCTGAGTGTCGGCATCGGCCCGCGGCGTGGCGGGGTCGACGCCGAGGATCCCCGCAATGCGCGCCGCGACGGCGGCGGGATCGCTGTACAGGTCGAACGAGTGCACCCGCACATAATGCCATCCCAGGCGCCGCAGCACCTGGGGGCGCAACCGCAGCGCCTCGCGCAGCGAGCCGGCGGCGGTCTCGGGGTCGGATTCGGCGACCACGGCCTTTCCGCCGTACTGCGCCACCAGCGGCAGCAGACCACGGTAGTGCACGTCGACCGAAACGCCCAGGCGACGCAGTTCTCGCGCCAACGCGAGTGTGAGCGGGTCGGCGAGGTCTTCCAGGCGCGCCTCGCGGGCACGCGCGGCGATGCCGGAGAGAACGGTCATGAGGGTGGAGGCCCCGTACTCGAGCCGTCCCTCGTCGAACGACGACGGGCGGATGCACGAGACGAGCACCATTGACCGGCGTGCCCGCGTCATGCCGACCGTCAGCAGCCGCTCGCCGTCGGGGGTGGACAGATCGCCGAAGTCGGTGAGCACGCGGCCGTGGCGCGTCAGACCGAAACCGAGCGAGAAGATCACGCGATCGCGGCTCTCGGCCACCGATTCCTCGAGCGTGAGCACGGCGAACGGTTCGGCGGTGTCGCGCGAGACGAAATCGGCGACGTCAGATCGACCGGCGAAGGCGGCGTCGACGGCGGCGCGCACGCGCTCAGCGTGCTTGGCGCTCGCGGTGACGACCATGAGGGACTCGCTCCCCCGGTTCACCGCGTGCTCCACGACCAGGGTGACCACCCGCGCCACCTCGGCGTCGGGGCTCTCCACGGCCCCGGTGTCGGGGTCGGGAACGCCCATCCCCCCTTCGACGTAGTCGACGGCGAGGCTTCCGCGCCCGAGGTACGAGCCGGCCCACGGCAACGAGGCGAGCTCACCGCCGTAGAAGGCGTCATTGACGAGTTCGGCCAGGTCTTCACCACCGGCCCGATAGCTGCGGGTCAGCGTCTCGACGGGAACAAGCTCGGCAAGACGCTCGAACACACTCGCGGTGTCGAACGGATCCTCGTCGTCGCCACCCTGATCGACGAGGGTGCGTCCGGCGGCCACGCGGAACGGGGTGGGCTGCTGGGTGACCGGATCTCCGAAGGCGACCACGTGGCGCGCCCGACGCAGTGCCGGCGCCGCCTCGGCGAGGTTGAGCGCTCCGGCATCGGCAAGCAGCACGGTGTCGAACACGACGTCGTCGGGAATCAGGGTCGCCTCGTACGGCGAGCAGATCCATGCCGGCGCCAGCGTCTTGGCCAGCGAGGGAGCGATGGTGAGAAGACCCGCCGCAGTGATCTCGCCGGCCTTCAACGCCTGCTTGAGCCGGCCGGCCTCGTCGGCGTGATCGACGATGCCGATCCGCCACTGCGTGGCCAGGCGCGCGGCGAGCAGGGGACCGGATGCCGCGACATGTGCCTCGTCGACGAGCCTGAAGTCGCGCTCCAGCCGGTCGACGACGGCCGTGTTGGCACCGAGAAGCGCACGGTCCGAGCGCAGCAGGTACTCCAGGGCCGACTGCCACCACGCGAACTCGAGCTCGGCGCGCACCCGTTCCTCCGACACGTGGCGCACGCTCAACTCGAGAAGCAGCGGTTCCAGCCCCATGTCGGCCAGCTCGCTGCGCAGGGTGGCGCGTTCGACGAGATTGTCGAAGTACGCCGAATCAGCGGCGAGCCCGCCCAGCCGCCGGATCAGCGACTGCACCGGCTCGGCGCCGAGCGCCTCGGAGCGGGAGAGCACGGCATCGAGCTGCGTGAGCCCGTCGTGCGTGCGCTGCCAGAGCGCGGCGACCTCGCCGATGCCGATCGGCACCTCGGGGCCGGCGCCCGAGCGGTCGGCCAGCCCTTCCCAGTCACTGCGCTGGCGCTGGATGCGCACGAGCGCTTCGTACATGTCGGCAACGTGCACGCCCGGTCGCACGTATTCGCGCGCCAGCCGGCGCAGGCGGCGCCGGTCGGCACCGGAGAGCTGCGGCGCATCGCGGCGGGGTCCGTGTGCCTGGATGAGCTCGGTCAACGGGCGCTCGAAGACGGTGGCGCTGAATCGGTCGAGCGAGTCGCGGATCCCCTGCAGCAGCTGCAGGTACGTGCCCAGTTCGGTCACGGTGCGGAACGGACGCATATGCGTCTGCGCTATCAGCTCGTAGCCGCGCTCGAGCAGGGCCGGCACGTCGTCGCGATGCAATCGGCGCGCCAGCGCGTGCGCGTCGCGTGCGGCATCCGTCGTCGAGAACGTCACGCCGTACCAGGGCGAGTCGTCGGGACCGAACCGGAACTCGCCCAGGTGCGCGGCGGCGACCAGTTTGTCGGCGGCTTCACCGCGCGAGGTGCGCAGCCGCTGCAGCGTCGCCGAGTCGAAGCGCGCCGTCGTCTCAGGAGGCTCGTGCACGGCGGCCAGTGACGTGAGTTCGCGCACGACCTCGAGCGCCGACACGCCCAGCTCGGGCCGCACTGCCGTCAGTGCACCGCGATAGTCGCGCAGCACCGTGCGCAGGCGCACCAGTGCGTCGTCGATCTCGGCGACCTTGGGCGCGGTGGCCTTCTCGTGACGGCCGATCGCACGGATGAGGTCGCGCCGCAGACGCGTCGGCGAGACGGCCAGCCCGTCGAGCCCGATACCCGCCAGCCGATGCCGCACGCCTTCGAGCGTCGAACGCCGGGCGCTGACCACCAGCACGCGCTTGCCGTCGTCGATGAGGGCGCCGAGGGCGTTGATGACC
The DNA here is from genome assembly GCF_004135285.1 of Microbacterium protaetiae. Taxonomy (NCBI): domain Bacteria; kingdom Bacillati; phylum Actinomycetota; class Actinomycetes; order Micrococcales; family Microbacteriaceae; genus Microbacterium; species Microbacterium protaetiae. The sequence continues at coordinate 2,713,795 of NZ_CP035494.1, read as the reverse complement.
GTCTGCGTTCCGCCGGTGCCGGGCAGGGTGTGCACGACCAGCGATTGACCGTCGACGATCCGGGCGAGCACGTGCTCCTGCTCGGCATCGGCATCCAGCAGGAAGGCGTCGGATGCCGGGGGCCGGTCGTCGGTGTCGGTCACGGCGGGCGCATCCCGGTGCAACGACAGCAGCGCACGGTCGTCGGTGTGTCCGGCCAGCGCGTTGAGCACCGGATGGTCGAGGGCGGCGAGGTCGCGTGCCTGGCGCGCGCCCACGTCGGCGAAGGTCGAGACGATGAGCCGGGGTCGCACGCTGAACGACGGGATGTGCGCGGTGACCTGTCGCAGCTGGTCGATCACCGGCTGCGGATTGAACACGCCCGCCTGCGTGGCCAGGGCGGCCAGCTGCGCGCCGTCGATCTGAACACCGAAGTGCCGGCGCAGGCTGCGCACGAGTTCGGGGTTGATGGCGAAGGCGCCGTGCAGCTTCACCTCGAAGTCACTGTGGTGGCGGCGGATCGCGGTGGGGCGCAACAGCACGGGGGCGCAATACGAGTCGTCGCCGATCGTCCATGTCACCAGCCCGACAGCCAGGCGCACGGCATCCAGCCCTCGGGCGGTGCGCAGTTCGACGCTCTTGGCCGCGAGCTGGGCCGCCGCCAAGCGTGCGGTGCGCAGCGCGACCTCATCGCGGAACAGATTCGAGAGCAGCGTGGAGCGTCCGGTGATGAACTGCGGAAGACTTCCGGGGTGGGCCTTGGTGATCTCGATCAGCGGGTCTTGGCCGTCGGCGAAGCGCAGCAGGGTCGAGCGTCCGCCCAACCGCGCGGCCTGAGTACGGATGCGCTCGCGTTCCGGCTCTGCCACATGCATGACCGTCACCCCCGGCTCTGCGAGCACGAGGGCACCCGGAGTCACTTCGGCCGGTGCCGCGGCCTCTGCCACCCCGGCCACTGCATTACCCTCGCCTCGCCACACAGACACACACTAAGCGGCGCGGGTGCACCCGGGCGGCATCTGACCGCGAGTTTCGCCCGATTGGGCGGACACGCCGGGGTGATCGGCGATTCCTCCCCAGGCGGGGGCGCCGGTCGAGTTGTCCACCGATCCGGTGCACACGCCCACCGGGCCGCCACCGGATTGCCAGGATGGAGGCATGACCGAAGCCACTTTCACCGTCCATCCCTCCCCTGTCGGCGATGTGCTGCTGGTCTCCACCGAGGTCGGGCTCGTCACCGCGCACGTGCTGCACGGCGACGAGCGCGACCTCGATGAGCAGCTGGCCCGGCTGACGCTGGCACTGCGCGTGCTGCCCGGGCGCGATGACTCCGCCGTCGACGAAGCGCGTCGTCAGCTCGACGACTACTTCGATCGGCGCCGCACCGACTTCGACCTCACCTTGGACTGGCGGCTCGTGCACGGATTCTCCCGCACCGCACTGCAGACCGTGCAGCACATCCCGTACGGGCAGACCGCCGGCTACGGCGAGGTGGCGGCCATGGCCGGCATTCCGCGGGCGGCCCGGGCCGTGGGCAACGCGTGCGCACGCACACCGTTCTCGGTGATCGTGCCCGTGCATCGGGTGGTGCGTGCCGACGGTTCGGTCGGCGGATACGGAGGCCGGGCCGAGGTCAAGCGATTTCTGCTCGACCATGAGCGCGGCGTGGGCGTGTAGGCCGCCCGCACGCAGCGCGGCCCCGGAACGATGTCCGGGGCCGCGGTGCATATCAGTGCACGGTGGGTATCAGTGCACGGTGGGTTTCTCGGCACCGAACCCGGTCAGCGACCGCACCTCCATCTCGGCGGCCCGCCCGGCATCCTCCTTCTTCTTGGAGAGCACCGAGCCCAGAGCGCCCAACACGAATCCGATCGGGATCGAGACGATGCCGGGGTTGTTCAGCGGCCACAACGCCGTGCCGGTGTTGGCGAAGACGCTCGCCTCACCACCCCAGAACACCGGGGAGAGAAAGATCAGCACGATTGCCGACGCGAGGCCGCCGTACATGCTCCACACCGCGCCGCGCGTGGTGAAGTTCTTCCAGAACAGCGAATAGAGGATCGTCGGCAGGTTCGCCGAGGCCGCCACCGCGAACGCCAGGGCGACCAGGAAGGCCACGTTCTGATGCTGCACGCCGATCCCGCCGATGATGGCCAGAATGCCGATGACCACCACGGTCCGGCGCGCGACCTTCACCTCGGCCCCGGGAGCCACCGTGCCCTTCTTCACGACGTTCGTGTAGATGTCGTGCGAGAACGACGCCGCCGCGGTGATCGTCAGCCCGGCCACCACGGCGAGGATCGTCGCGAAGGCGACCGCCGAAATGATGCCCAGCAGCACCGGGCCGCCCAGATGCGCGGCCAGCAGCGGCGCGGCCGAGTTGACCCCTCCGGGGGCGTTCTTGATGGCCTCGGGGCCGACCAGGGCCCCTGCGCCGTAGCCGAGCACGAGGGTCAGCAGGTAGAAGATGCCGATCAGCCAGATGGCCCACACCACCGAGCGCCGCGCCTCTTTGGCGGTCGGAACCGTGTAGAAGCGCATCAGCACGTGCGGCAGTCCCGCGGTGCCCAGCACCAGCGCGAGTGCCAGCGAGATGAAGTCCCAGGGATTGCTGCCGTATTGCAGCCCAGGACCGAGCACGCCCTCTCCGGCCGGCGAGGCCGCCACCGCTTCTTCCAGCAGCGTGTTGATGCTGAACCCGTGCAGCGCGAGCACCCACACCGTCATGACGACCGCACCCACGATGAGCAGGAACGCCTTGACGATCTGCACCCAGGTGGTGCCCTTCATGCCACCGACCAGCACGTAGATGATCATCAGCACGCCCACCACAGCTATCACCAGCGACTGCCCGAGCTGGCCGTCGATGCCCAGCAGCAGCGAGACGAGTGCCCCGGCTCCGGCCATCTGTGCGAGCAGGTAGAACAGGCACACGACCAGCGTCGTGATGGCGGCCGCCATGCGCACCGGGCGCTGCTTCAGCCGGAACGAGAGCACATCGGCCATCGTGAACTTGCCGGTGTTGCGCATGAGTTCGGCCACCAGCAGCAAGGCGACCAGCCATGCCACGAGAAAGCCGATCGAGTAGAGGAACCCGTCATACCCGTTCACCGCGATGGCGCCGCAGATGCCCAGGAAAGACGCCGCCGACAGATAGTCGCCCGAGATGGCGAAGCCGTTCTGCGGTCCGGTGAAAGAACGGCCTGCCGCGTAATAATCGGCCGCCGTCTTGTTGTTGCGGCTGGCCCGGATCACGATGAACAGCGTGACAGCCACGAACAAGGCGAAGATCGTCATGTTCAAGATCGGGTTGTTGTCCACTTCGGTGGCCTGCTCGGCCGTGCGAACAATGCCGTTCATGACGCCGCCTCCTGCCGCGCCTCGAGTTCGGTGCGGATCTGCTCGGCTTTCGGATCCAGCCGCCGGTTCGCATACGACACGTACCACATCGTGATCGCAAAGGTGGTGACGAATTGGCCGAGCCCGAACAACAGGCCTACCGTGATATCGCCCCACACCCGCTGTGACATGAAGTCGGTCGCAAACGACGACAACAGCACATAGATGAAGTACCAGATCAGGAATGCGATCGACAACGGGAAGACGAAACGTCGCTGTGTGGTGCGCAGAGTGCGAAACGGCGCCGACTCTTGTACGGCGACGTAGTCGATATCGCCGGTATCGGCGATATCAGCAGTGGATTCGGACACGGGGCCTCCTTGCCTCATGACGATGCGACGCGGCGGTGCGTCGCGGGGATGCCCGTTTCTCGGGGGGACGAGAAGCGGGTAGTAGGGTTGACGCTACGAAAAACGCCGATGTCGTCGTCACCCCCGGAAGTAGGTAGCGCGTGAGAACGCCACCCGACGAATCCGATGTGCATCTCATCGAGCGCGCCGTCGGCGACCTCACCCGCCGCACCCGGTTTCCCGTCGCCTTCGGCGGGATGCTGCGTGACGGTGCCGTGCACGTGAGCGCGGTCGCCGGTGCCCGCACCCGGCATCTCGACGCTCTCGTGGTCGAGTCGGGGCGCGGGCTGGGCGGGCGCGCCGTGCTCGAGACGCGACCGCGGCTCGCGCTGGACTATCGCACCGCGAAGGGCATCACGCACGACTACGACCGCATGGTGCTCGGCGAGGGCATCGCGACCCTCTTCGCCGTGCCCGTCATCGTCTCGGGCACACCGCGGGCCGTGCTCTACTGCGGGTCGTGGGGGCAGGCGCCGCTGGCCGAACCCGCCGCACGACCGGCCTTCGCCATCGCCGACGACGTGGCCGCCGAACTGCGCGTGCGCGACGAGGTCGAGCGACGCTTGGCACGGGTGCATGCCGCCCCGAGGGCCACGGCTCTGCCCGCTGCCGCTCAAGAGCAATTGCGCGAGGCTTATGCGCATTTGCGGCGCATCACCGCCGGGGTGCAGGATGCGACGCTGCGTCAACGACTGAACGAACTCGAAAAGCGACTGGCAACCATGGCCGCTTCGGCTTCCGAGATCGATGTCGAGGCCGCGCTCTCGCCGCGCGAGACCGATGTGCTCGCCTGCGCCGCACTCGGCTCCACGAATGCCGAGATCGCCGTCGCATTAGGGCTGAAAGAGACCACCGTGAAGTCGTATCTCTCGTCGGCGATGGCGAAATTGGATGCCACGACGCGGCATTCCGCGGTGGCAAAAGCAAGGCGCGCGGGAATCCTCCCGTGAAGATTCAGTAGGAGAACGCGATATCAGCCGATATGCTCCTTTCCATGGCTCGCAAAATAGTGCATCAGCTGGTTGACGACATCGACGGCACGGTTCTGGAACCCGGACAAGGGCAGACCGTGCTTTTCTCACTCGATGGAGTCGCTTATGAAATCGATCTGACCGACCAGAACGCGGCGACACTGCGTGACGCGCTCTCGTCGTATGTGTCGGCGGCGCGCGCGGTATCAGGAAGCCGCACGCGTCGTTCGTCGGCCGGCCGCGGCGGTTCGGGTCGTCGCGACCTGGCTGCCGTGCGCGCCTGGGCCAAGCAGAACGGCCACAAGGTCTCGGACCGCGGCCGCGTGCCCCAGGTCGTCCTCGACGCCTACGACGCCGCACACTGACGCAACGCACTGAGCCCGCTCGCGCGCATCGCCGCGGGCGGGCTCAGTGCGTGCTCACCGCGTGCTCAGCGCCGGCGCCGCGAAGCGGCTCGGCCGCCACCCCAGTGCGGGTGCCACCTCGCCGGCGATGAGCTGGATCGACCGCAGCACCAGCTCATGCGGCGGGTCGACCGGGTGCACCTGGAACACGATGTCGCTCGCGTCTCGCAAAATCTCGTCGGCACGCAGCGCCTCGACGAGTTCGGCGGGTGTGCCCACGTGCACGTCCAGCTGCGCGAGGGTCTCGGCCGTGGACAGCCCCGGCGGCAGAACCACTCCCGCCCGCTCGGCCAATGGCAGCGCACGCTCGGCTGCGCGTTCGGCGAGCGCCCGGGCGGTGATCCGGTCGTCGGTGGCGAACACGGTGCGCGATGCCAGTACCCGCGCGCCCACCTGCGGCGGCAGCGCATCGAGGTACGCGCGCACGATCGGGCGCTGCACCTGCGCCAGGCTCTGCTCACCCTGCGCACGCGGCTGGGTGCGCGAGAGCATCAGGCCGTTGCCGGCCGCACCGATGCGGGTGGCTCCGCTCGCCGAGAACGTCGCCTCCCACAGCGTCGCGCGCAGCTCGGGCGCCGCCGGATACAGCACCGCCCCGTCGCTTGTCAGCGGCTGACCGGCCAGCGCGTGGGCGAGGCGGGCCAGGTGCTGCTGGTAGACCTCGTGTCGCAACGCGACATCCGTTCCGAACACCGCGAACGACGCGTCGGGCTGCCCGCTGCCCACGCCGAGTTCGAACCGGCCGCCCGACAGCCGTGTGAGCACCGCGGCATCCTCTGCCACCCGCACCGGGTCTTCCAGCGGCAGCGCCACGATGCCGGTGCCCAGCGTGATCTGCTGTGTGTAGGCGGCGGCGTATGCGAGCAGCACGAAGGGCGAGGGCAATCCTCCCTCGTCGCGGTCGAAGTGGTGCTGGGCCACCCACGCGGTGTCGAATCCGGCGCGCTCGGCGGCCACTATCTGCTCGACCGCGAAGCGAAAGCGATCGGCGGCCGTGGCCTCTTCGAGCACGCGCGTGAAGAATCCGAGTCGCGGGCGTGGCGTTCGTTGCATGGGGGCTCCTGATCGACGTGTCCCCGACGTTAGGACGAGAGCCGACGCGGGGTGTGTCCGGTGACCACGTGTGACATCCGGTGACGGTTTGTGACACCTCACCCGAGTGGGGCTCTAGGCTGAAAGCGACCTCGTTCTGCGATCCCGCCCTATACCCGAAAGGCCACAGATGCCCGGAATCCACGCTGACATCACCACGACATTCGGTGAGACGCCGCTGGTGCGGCTGAACCGTGTCACCGAAGGGGTCGGAGCCGAGGTGCTGGCCAAGCTCGAGTTCTTCAATCCCGGCTCGAGCGTGAAAGACCGCCTCGGCATCGCCCTGGTCAACGCGGCCGAAGCCTCGGGTGAGCTCAAGCCCGGGGGCACGATCGTCGAGTCCACGAGCGGCAACACCGGCATCGCGCTGGCGCTGGCGGGCGCGGCCCGCGGCTACAAGGTCATCATCACGATGCCCGCATCGCTGTCGAAGGAGCGCCGTTATCTGCTGCGGGCGCTGGGCGCCGAGCTCGTGCTCACCGACCCGTACAAGGGCATGACCGGTGCCATCGAGGTCGCCGAAGAGATCGTCGCCAAGACGCCGGGGGCGATCCTGGCCAAGCAGTTCGAAAACCCCGCGAACGCCGAGATCCACCGCAAGACCACGGCCGAGGAGATCTGGCGCGACACCGAGGGCGACGTCGACATCTTCGTGGCCGGCGTCGGCACGGGCGGCACCATCACCGGTGTCGGCCAGGTGCTCAAACAGCGCAAGCCCGATGTCAAGGTGATCGCCGTCGAGCCCTCCGACTCACCGCTGCTGGCCGAGGGACACGCCGGTCCGGCCAAGATCCAGGGCATCGGCCCGAACTTCGTGCCGCCGGTGCTGGACACCTCGATCTACGACGAGGTGATCGGCGTCGCGTTCGATGACGCCATTGCGACCTCTCGTGCTCTCGCGGCCAAAGAGGGGATCCTCTGCGGTATGTCGGCCGGCGCCGCGGTCTGGGCGGCTCTGCAGGTGGCAGCTCGCCCCGAGTCGGCGGGCAAGAAGATCGTCGTCATCATCCCCGACACCGGCGAGCGGTATCTGACCACCGCCCTGTTCGAGGACGTCCGCGAGGGCTGAGATGAGCGTCTGGGGACGGATCCGAGAGGATGTCGCGGCCGCCCGGCTGCGCGACCCGGCAGCCCGCAGCGGGCTGGAGATCGCGCTGCTCTACCCCGGGCTGCACGCCATCTGGGCGCATCGTGTCTGGCACCTGCTGTGGATTCGGCGGGCGCGGTTCCTCGCGCGCGCCGGATCGCAGCTCACGCGCTGGCTCACCGGCATCGAGATCCACCCCGGCGCGACGATCGGGCGCCGCTTCTTCATCGACCACGGCATGGGCGTGGTCATCGGCGAGACGGCCGAAGTGGGCGATGACGTCATGCTCTATCACGGGGTGACGCTCGGCGGACGTCAGCGCGAAGGCGGCAAGCGGCATCCCACCATCGGCGACGGCGTGGCCGTGGGCGCGGGCGCGAAGGTGCTCGGTCCGATCACCATCGGCGCCGGTAGCGTGATCGGCGCCAACGCCGTGGTCACCAAAGACGCACCGGCCGACAGCATCCTGGTCGGTGTGCCCGCCAAGCCGCGCCCACGCAAGCCGGGCGAAGACACCCGTGCGCTGCTGGCGGCGCCCGAGTACTACATCTGAGAGCCGGTGGCGCGCACCTGCTTCTTGATGAAGATCATCGGCAGCAGAAGCGTGGCCAGTGCGGTGACCACCCAGACGATCACCGGTGCCAGGACCCAGGCGATCGCGTCGGTGATGCGCAGGCTGCCGATCGGCAGCAGCACGACGATCAGCAGCGCGACAAGCGTCGAGACGATGCCGATGCCGCCCAGCAGCGCCGGGGCGTATCGCTTCGCCATGCGAGCGATCCAGGGGGCGAGAACGCTCTGCAGGATCGCGAAGATCACCACGCACAGCACGAAACCCCACCAGTTCGACCACTCGATCACGAACCCCCCGAGCACGAGGTCGGCCACGATGAGGCCGAGCGCGGCCGACAGCACGAAGATGAGCGCACGCAGCCCGAACATGATCATGCCCCGACCCTATCCGTGCCTCGGGAAATTCCATATGGAATTTCCCAGACCACATCAATTTTCCGGAAGTTTGATGTGGAGGGGGAAATTCCATATGGAATTTCCCTGGCGGGGCGGGGCGGGGCGGTCAGGCGCCGGCCAGAGCCGCCAGGCGCGCCTCTTCGTCGGCGGCGATGCACGAGTCGATGACCGGGCCGAGAGCGCCGTCCATCACCTGATCGAGGTTGTAGGCCTTGTACCCGGTGCGGTGATCGGCGATGCGGTTCTCGGGGAAGTTGTAGGTGCGGATGCGCTCGGAGCGATCCATGCCGCGGATCTGCGAGTGCCGGGCATCGGATGCCGCAGCCGCCAGTTCTTCCTGCTGGCGCGCGAGCAGCCGCGCGCGCAGCACGCGCATGCCGGCCTCGCGGTTCTGCAGCTGGCTCTTCTCGTTCTGCATCGAGACGACGATGCCGGTGGGCACGTGGGTGATGCGCACGGCGGAGTCGGTGGTGTTCACCGACTGACCGCCCGGGCCGCTGGACCGATACACGTCGATCTTCAGATCGTTCGGGTTTATCTCGATCTCATCGGGCTCGTCGACCTCGGGAAAGACCAGCACGCCGGTCGTGGAGGTGTGGATGCGCCCCTGCGACTCGGTGGCCGGCACCCGCTGCACGCGGTGCACGCCGCCCTCGTACTTCAAGTGCGCCCATACTCCCTGCGCCGGATCGGTGGAAGACCCCTTGATCGCCACCTGCACGTCTTTGTACCCGCCCAGGTCGGACTCGTTGCGCTCGAGCAGCTCGGTCTTCCACCCCTGCGCTGCGGCGTACTGCAGATACATCCGCAGCAGGTCGGCCGCGAACAGGGCCGATTCGGCCCCGCCCTCGCCCGCCTTGATCTCCATGATCACGTCGCGCGCGTCGTCGGGGTCGCGCGGGATGAGCAGCCGCCGCAGCTTCTCCTCCGCCGCGGTCAGCTGCTCTTCGAGCTCGGGGACCTCGGCGGCGAATGCCTCGTCTTCCTTCGCGAGCTCACGTGCCGCCGACAGGTCGTCGGATGCCGCGGCCCACGCTTCGTGCGCAGCGACGATCTTCGACAGCTCGGCGTACCGCCGGTTCACTCGCTTGGCGCGAGCAGCGTCGGCGTGCACGGCCGGATCGGAGAGCTCGACCTGCACGGCCTTGTGCTCTTCGATCAGACCCCGCACGGAGTCGAACATCGCGGGCTCGGACACGACGGCTCAGCGGATGCTGTTCTCGTGCCCGTGGCTGTGGCCGCCGGCGTGGTTCGAGGTCGGGGCAGGGATCGACTTCTGCATCTGCACGAGGAACTCGACGTTCGAGCCGGTCTCCTTGAGCTTGCCCAGCACGACCTCGAGCGCCTGCTGCGGGTCCAGACCCGCCAGTGCGCGACGCAGCTTCCAGGTGATCTTGACCTCGTCGGGGCTCAGCAGCATCTCTTCACGACGCGTACTGGACGCGTTCACGTCGACCGCCGGGAAGATGCGCTTGTCGGCCAGCTGGCGCGACAGGCGCAGCTCGCTGTTGCCGGTGCCCTTGAACTCTTCGAAGATCACGTCGTCCATCTTCGAGCCCGTCTCTACCAGCGCCGTGGCCAGAATCGTGAGCGAGCCGCCGTTCTCGATGTTGCGCGCAGCACCGAAGAAGCGCTTGGGCGGGTACAGCGCCGAGGCGTCCACTCCCCCGCTGAGCACGCGACCGCTGGTGGGCGCCGACACGTTGTACGCACGACCCAGACGGGTGATCGAGTCGAGCAGCACAACCACGTCGCGGCCCAGCTCGACGAGGCGCTTGGCGCGCTCGATGGCAAGCTCGGCCACGGTGGTGTGGTCTTCGGCGGGACGGTCGAAGGTCGAGGCGATGACCTCGCCCTTGACCGTGCGCTGCATGTCGGTGACCTCTTCGGGTCGCTCGTCGACAAGCACGACCATGAGGTGCACCTCGGGGTTGTTGGTCGCGATGGCATTGGCGATCTGCTGCAACACGATGGTCTTGCCCGCCTTGGGCGGCGCGACGATCAGGCCGCGCTGGCCCTTGCCGATCGGGGCGACGAGGTCGATGATGCGCTGCGTGAGCTTCTCGGGCGCCGTCTCGAGCCGCAGGCGCTCCTGCGGGTAGAGCGGCGTCAGCTGCGAGAACTCGACGCGCGTGGCGGCGTCGTCGGTGCTCAGCCCGTTGATCGAGTCGACCTTGACCAGGGCGTGGTACTTCTGGCGGCTGGACTGCTCGCCCTCGCGCGGCTGCTTGATGGCGCCGACGATGGCGTCGCCCTTGCGCAGGTTGTACTTCTTGACCTGGCCGAGCGAAACGTACACGTCACTGGCGCCAGGCAGGTAGCCGGTGGTGCGCACGAAAGCGTAGTTGTCGAGCACGTCGAGGATGCCGGCGACGGGAACGAGCACGTCGTCTTCGTTGATCTCGGTCTCGAACTCGTCGTTCGGCTGGCCGTTGCGACGCTTGTTGCGCTGGCGGTTGCGGTTGTTGGCAGTCGACTGATCGTCGTCGTCGGACCCGCCCGGGTTTGCCGCGCCGCTCGTATTGCGGTTGCGGTTGCGGTTGCGATTGCGGTTGCGGCGACCGGTCTGCTCGCCACCGTCGCTCTGACCCTCGCCGTTCTCGCCGGATGCCGCCGCGTCGTCGGACTTCTCAGCCTCGGCGGTGGCCTTCTGGCCCTTGCCCGCGGTGCGGCCGCGGCTGCCCTTGCCCGCCGTGGTCTCGGCGGGCTCGCCGTTCCCGGCGTCGGATGCATCGGTCTGCGGGGCGGAGGCCTCTGGGGCGGGCGCACCGCTCGGCGCGGCGGGCTCGGCAGCGGGCTCGGCGGAGGAGGCAGGAGCGGACTTCTCGGCCGCGGGCGCGGATTCTGTCTTCGACTCGGCCTTGTCTTGCGCAGCAGGCGCCTCGCCGGCGACCTTCTTCTTGGCCGGCGTACGACGCTTGGTCGCCGGCTTCTTCGGCTCGGCGGGCGCCTCGTCGGAGGCGCTCGGGGCCTCCGGAGCAGAGGCCGCCGGTGCGGCGTCGGGCGCGGCCGCGGGTGCAGTGTCGGGCGCAGCAGCCGCCGGGGCAGCGGCAACCGGTGTCGGCTCGGGCGTGACGACCTCGGTCTTGGCGCGGCGCGGGGCGCGCTTGCGCGGCGGTGCAGCCGGCTCGGTGGCCGGCGCGGTCTCGGCAGGCTGCGCCGGCGAGGCGGCAGCACTTGCGGTGTCGGACGCGGCGGTGCGATCTGCGACGGTGCGATCGGCGGTGGGCGCGTCGGTGTGGACCTCGGAGATGGACTCCACGAGTTCTCCCTTGTGAAACGAATGGATAAGCAGACCCGCGCGGTGCCGTCGTCGACGCACACCGATGCGCCCGTGGGCTGGGTCACCGACCGGTGACAGGCCTCCAGGACCTGACCGGAAAGATGACGCCGGCTGTCGGGGGCAGTGCGGGTGTTCGCAGAATTGCGATGGAGGATTCGATTCTCGCGGCCTTATGTCGCATGCGACGCGGGCTGCCGAGCGGCCTCCGTATACTCCCTCACTGTACCACCCTTGAAGTCGACGGCGAGCATCTGGGCCTCCCAGGGCGTGTTCGTGACGGATGCCGCAAGCCGGGCCGCCTCGAGGCGTCGGCCGGGTCCGTCGGCCAGCACGAGGACGCTGGGCCCCGCCCCCGAGAGCACGGCCGCGAACCCTTCCTGACGCAGCCGGCGCACCAGCGCGTCGGTGTCGGGCATGGCCTGGGCGCGGTAATTCTGATGGAGCTTGTCGTCGGTGGCCGCCAGCAGCAGTTCGGGGCTCTGCGTGAGCGCGGCGATCAACAGGGCCGAGCGCGAGACGTTGAACACGGCGTCTTCGCGGGTGACCTGCAGCGGCGTCAGCTCACGCGAGATGCGGGTGGGCATCGTCGACTCGGGAACGAACACCACAGGCGAGACGCCACGGTGTACGAGCAGCTTCTTGTACTGCGGCCCGTTCTCATCCATCCAGGCGATGGTGAGGCCGCCGAACAGCGCCGGCGCCACGTTGTCGGGGTGGCCTTCCAACTCGGTCGCCAGGCGCAGCAGTAGCGAGGGGCCGAATTCCACGTCACCGGCCAAGAGTCCCCGAGCCGCCAGCAGCCCCGCGACGACGGCGGCGCCGGACGAGCCGAGTCCCCGGCCGTGCGGAATGACGATGCGCGTCGACAGCGCAATACCCGGCATTCGCCGTCCGACGGCTTCGAACGCGTAGGCGATGGCGCGCACCACGAGATTCGATGCGTCGCGCGGCACCTGGTCGGCACCGGGCCCGGTCACTTCGACACGCAGCTCACCCTCACCCAGCGCCTCGACCACCAGCTCGTCGTACAGGCTCAGCGCGAGCCCCAGGGTGTCGAACCCCGGTCCGAGGTTCGCGCTCGTGGCAGGAACCCGCACCGCGACGGCGCGACCGGGCACCGCCGCCGGAGACGGCGGGGCACTTCTCACGCGGTCGCCTCCGCGGCCGACAATGACAGCACCTCGGCGACGTCGCGGGTATCGGCATCCACCACCGTCGGCACGACCTCGGTGCCGTCGGAGCGCCGCAGCGCCCACTGCGGGTCTTTCAGTCCATGCCCCGTGACGGTGAGCACCACCCGCGCTCCGGCAGGGATAGCCCCGGCCTCGGCCCGATCGAGAAGTCCCGCGACACTGATGGCCGACGCCGGCTCGACGAAAACGCCCACCTCTGCGGCCAGGATCTTCTGCGCGGCCAGGATCGCGGGGTCTTCGATAGCGCCGAACCAGCCGTTGGTCTCGTCACGCGCCTCCAGCGCCAGGTGCCATGAGGCGGGGTTTCCGATGCGAATGGCGGTGGCCACCGTCTCGGGAGCGGTCACGATCTCACCGCGCACGATCGGCGCCGAGCCGGCGGCCTGGAAGCCGAACATGCGCGGCACTCGGGTGCTGGCCCCACGGGCGGCCTCTTCACGGTAACCGCGCGAGTAGGCCGTGTAGTTGCCCGCGTTGCCGACCGGGATGAAGTGGAAGTCGGGGGCGTCGCCCAGCTGCTCGACGATCTCGTAGGCGGCGGTCTTCTGCCCCTCGATGCGGTCGGGGTTCACCGAGTTGACCAGGTGCACCGGGTAGTTGTCGGCCAGTTCGCGGGCGATCTCGAGGCAGTCGTCGAAGTTGCCGCGAATCTGGATGAGCGTGCCACCGTGCGCGACGGCCTGGCTGAGCTTGCCCATGGCGATCTTACCTTCGGGCACCAGCACCGCCGCGGTGATCCCGGCGTGCGCCGCGTAGGCGGCGGCCGAGGCCGAGGTGTTGCCGGTCGACGCGCAGATCACGGCCTTGGCGCCGTGCTCGACGGCCCGGGAGAGGGCCACGGTCATGCCGCGGTCCTTGAACGAGCCGGTCGGGTTCATCCCCTCGAACTTCACCCACACCTCAGCGCCGGTGCGCCGGGACAGCGCGGGCGCGGGAATCAGCGGGGTGCCGCCCTCGCCGAGGGTGACCACGGTCGAGGTCTCGGTGACGCCCAGTCGATCGGCGTATTCGCGCAGAACCCCGCGCCAGACATGTGCCATTTCAATCTCCTTCCACGCGCAGCACCGACACGACGCGCTCGACCACGTCGTCGTCTGCGAGCCGTGCAACGGTCTCGCTGAGGTCCTGCTCCAAAGCCTTGTGCGTTCCGATCACCAGACGCGCCGAACCTGCCTCGGCAGCATCGTCGCCGGGCTGTCCCGGAGTCTGTTCCAGAGTCTGTTCGACGGTCGCGATCGAGACGCGGCCGTCGGAGAGGATGCCGGCCACCCGGGCGAGCACGCCGGGCCGGTCGTCGACCTCGAGGGTGATCTGGTAGCGGGTGACGACCTGGCCGATATCGACCGTGGGCAGGTTGGCCCGGGTCGATTCGCCCACGCCCGCACCGCCGGCGATGTGACGCCGCGCGGCCGAGACGACGTCGCCGAGCACGGCGGATGCGGTCTGCACTCCACCGGCGCCGGCGCCGTAGAACATGAGGTTTCCGGCGGCCTCGGCCTGCACGAACACGGCGTTGTTCACGCCGTGGACGCTGGCCAGCGGATGCTCGCGCCGGATGAGTGCCGGGTACACCCGCACCGAGATGGCCTCGTCGGATGCCTCGCCACGGCCGGTCAGCCGCTCGCAGACGGCGACCATCTTGATGACGTAGCCCGCGTGCCGCGCGGCATCCATCATCTGCTTGGTCACCCCGGTGATGCCCTCGCGGTGCACGGCCTCCAGCGGCACGGTGGTGTGGAAGGCGAGGCTGGCCAGGATCGCCGCCTTCTGCGCCGCGTCGTGTCCTTCCACATCGCCGGTCGGGTCGGCTTCGGCGTAGCCCAGACGCTGGGCGTCGGCGAGGATGTCTGCCATCTCGGCGCCTTCGACGTCCATCCGGTCGAGGATGTAGTTCGTGGTGCCGTTGACGATGCCCACGATCCGGTCGACCCGGTCGCCGGCCAGCGAGTCACGCAGCGGCCGGATGATCGGAATGGCCCCGGCCACGGCCGCCTCATACGACACCGAGGCGCCCACCTGGTCGGCCGCGTCGAAGATCTCGGCTCCGTGGGTGGCCAGCAGTGCCTTGTTGCCCGTGACCACGTCGGCACCCGAGTTGAGCGCCTGCAAGAGGTACTCCCGGGCGGGCTCGATGCCGCCCATCAGCTCGATGACGATGTCACTTCCGACGATGAGAGTCTCGGCGTCGGTGGTCAAAAGCTCCCGCGGCAGCTCGACATCACGTGGGGCGTCCAGGTCGCGCACGGCGATGCCGGCGAGCTCCAGCGCGGCACCCGAGCGGTCGGCCAGTTCGTCGGCGTGCTCGAGCAGCAGACGCGCGACCTGCGAGCCGACGGATCCTGCTCCAAGCAGTGCGATGCGCAGGCGACGGTAGTCGATCATGCCTTCCCTTCTGCGCCGACGTCTGCACTCAGCAGGTCGGCGATGGTCTGACCGCGCACGATGACGCGGGCGGCTCCGTCACGCACGGCGACGACGGCCGGACGTGGCAGGTAGTTGTAGGTGCTGGCCAGCGAGAAACAGTACGCCCCGGTCGCGGGCACGGCGACCACGTCGCCGGGGGCGATGTCGCCGGGTAGGTACTCACGGTCGACGACGATGTCGCCCGACTCGCAGTGCTTGCCGACCACGCGCACGAGGGCGGGTTCGGCGTCGGAGACGCGCGACGCGATGCGTGCACAGAAATCGGCGCCGTACAGCGCCGGACGCGCGTTGTCACTCATGCCGCCGTCGACGCTCACGTACACACGCTCCCGGCCCTCGCCCAGCGCGACCGTCTTGACGGTGCCTGCTTCGTAGAGGGTCACTCCCGCCTGGCCGACGATGATGCGACCCGGTTCGAACGCCAGATCGGGGATCGGGATGCCGCGCACCTCGCACTCGCGGGCGACGGCGTCGACGATTCCCTGGGCGAGCTGCTCCACCGGTGTCGGATCGTCGGCCGGGGTGTAGGCGATGCCGAATCCCCCGCCGAGGTTCAAGAGCGGGATCGGGCCGCCCTCCAGCAGCTGCGCATGCAGGTCGACAAGTCGCGAGGCCGATTCGGCGAAACCGGCGACCCCGAAGATCTGCGAGCCGATGTGACAGTGCAGGCCCTCGAATCGCAGCGCGGGCAGCTCGCGGATGCGCGCGACCGCCGCGGCCGCGGCATCCATCGCGAACCCGAACTTCTGGTCTTCGTGCGCGGTGGCGAGAAACTCATGGGTCTCGGCGTGCACGCCACTGTTGACCCGCACCAGGACCTTCTGCACCGTGCCGGCCCGGTCGGCGATGGCGGCGAGCCGCTCGATCTCGATCGGGCTGTCGACGATGACGGTGCCCACCCCCACCTCGACAGCACGCTCGAGTTCGGCGACGCTCTTGTTGTTGCCATGGAAGCCGAGGTGCGCCGGGTCGGCGCCGGCGGCCAGAGCGACCTCGAGCTCTCCCCCACTGCAGACATCGACGTTCATGCCCGCCTCGGTCACCCAGCGCACCACCTCGGTGCACAGGAACGCCTTGCCGGCGTAGTAGACACGCGTGGCGACGCCGTGTGCGGCCGCTGCCGCGTTGAAGGCGGCGACGGTGCGATGCGCGTGCGCGCGTACTTCGGCTTCGTCGACGACATACAGCGGAGTGCCGAAGCGCTCCTGCAGCTCGCTGACCGCGACGCCGCCGAGCATCAGAGCGCCCGCGTCGTCGCGTCGGGCCGAGCCCGGCCAGACGCCCTGCTGCAGCGCATTGGCGTCGTCGGGGACGCTCAGCGGGGCGCGGGGATCAGACGCGGACAAGAATGAGGACCAATCGGTGGAGGGCACGGCGGGTGCATGCGGTTGTCGTACGCAGCGCGTCGACGCGGGCACCGGGGGTTCCCGCAAGTCTAGCGGGGTCAGCCACACGTCCCCGGCTTCTGTAACGAGGGGTCCGAGAGTGTGCGTGGGTCGACGGTGAACGACGCGTCGACGGCGTCGGAGCCCACCGTGATCTTCGACAGCGTCAGACCTTTCGGGAACTGGTCGGCCACGCACACGGTGCGGTCGGCGAGAATGCCCTCGGCGAGCGTGCCGAACCGGGCGCGGATGGTGTCGGCGTCCATGCTCGCCCCGCCCACCGTGAACTTCACCGGGGTGAGCACGAGCGCGCCGTCATGGGCGCTGGGTGTGAGCGTGAGGGCGAACGAGATGCCCGACAGGAACTGCGAAGGGTTGAGGTCGACGGTGACGTTGGATCCGTCGACCTTCAACGATCCCGCGACGGTGTCGTCGAAGGTGCCGATGAGCTTCGTGATCGCATCGGGTGTGAGGGTGACGGTGGCCTCGGCGCTGCCGAGTGCGCCGCCGTCGGTCGAGACGTCAGTCGCGTGCACGGTGAGAGAGCCCGTGGTGCCTGCCAGCGGCGCATCGGGGACCGTGATGCTCAGCGTCGAGAGGGTGCCCGCCAGCAGCTGCGGCAGCATCGGCTCGGCCACCTGCACGTCGACTTTCTGGTCGGCATCGAGGTCGAGGGCGGTGCGGGTCTGCTGTGTCACCTCGGCGATCACCTTGTCTTTGGCCCACGCGTTGCCGGCGAACCAACTGACCACACCGGCCCCGGCCAGCACCACGACGATGATCACCGTCGTGACCAGGGCGACCACCCCGCGACGCTTCTTCTTGGGCGCGGGGAGGGATGCCGCAGCCTGCGGTGCGACCGCGGTCTGCGGATACGCCTGCGGTGCGACCGCGGTCTGCGGGTACGCCGGCTGCGGATACTGCTGCGGATACGCGGCCTGCGGATAGGCCTGGGCCGCGGCATCCACCACCGGCAACGGCAACGTGGTCGCCTCCGGCTCAACAGCCGGGGCCGCCCGCCCCGCGCTCGGCAGCGGCGGCTTCGGCGGAACCTCGATGGGCTCCGTCGGCTCGTCCGGTGGCAGTGCGGGGCGGTCGGCCATGGATCCTCACATACGCTCGGGCGCACTCACTCCCAGCAGGTCCAGGCCGTTGCGCAGAACCTGGCCGGTGGCGTCGTTGAGCCACCGACGGGTGTGGTGCACGTCTTCGATCGGTGCATCTCCCAGCGGGATGACCCGGCAGTTGTCGTACCAGCGGTGAAACAGACCGGCGAGCTCTTCGAGATACCGTGCCACCCGGTGCGGCTCGCGCACCTCGGCGGCGAACGCCACGATCCGCGGGAACTCCTGCAGCACCCCCAGCAGGGCTGCCTCGGTGGGGTGTGTCAGCGTCTCGGGGGCGAACGCGCTGCGGTCCACTCCGGCATCGTCGGCGTTGCGACTCACGTTGTGCGTGCGGGCATGCGCGTACTGCACGTAGAAGACGGGGTTGTCGTTCGTGCGCTTGCGCAGCAGTTCGGGGTCGAGGGTCAGCGGCGAGTCGGCCGGATAGCGACCCAGTGAGTACCGCAGCGCATCGGTGCCCAGCCACTCGCGCAGGTCATCCATCTCGATGATGTTGCCGGCGCGCTTGGAGAGCCTGGCGCCGTTGACCGACACGAGCTGCCCGATGAGCACCTCGATGTCTTTCTCCGGGTCTTCCCCCGCAGCACCCGCGATGGCTTTCAGTCGGTGCACGTACCCGTGGTGGTCAGCGCCGAGCAGGTAGATCTTGTGGGCGAAGCCGCGGTCGCCCTTGTTCAGGTAGTACGCGGCGTCTGATGCGAAGTACGTGTACTCGCCGTTGGAGCGGCGGATGACGCGGTCTTTGTCGTCGCCGAAGTCGGTCGTGCGCACCCACACGGCGTCATCGGCCTCGAACACGTGCCCCTGCTGACGCAGGCGGTCCACTGCCTCATCGACGAGGCTCGGCCTGCCGTCGACGTGCTCCTTGAGCATCCGTTCGCTGAACCACACGTCGAAGTGCACGTTGAAGGCCTCCAACGACGCCTGCAACTCACCGAGCTGGAACGCATACGCACGGTCGCGCGCTATCGTCAGCTGCTGTTCGGCCGGAAGCTCGAGAAGGTCGGGCCGCACCTCGAGCACGCGGCGGGCGAGGTCGCCGATGTAGGCACCGGCATAGCCGTCTTCGGGCGTCGGCTCGCCCTGTGCTGCCGCCAGCACCGAACGGGCGAAGCGATCCATCTGCGCACCCGCGTCGTTGATGTAGAACTCACGCACCAGCGTCGCCCCGCTGGCCAGCAGCAAGCGGGCGATCGAGTCGCCCAGCGCCGCCCAGCGGGTATGCCCGATGTGCAGCGGGCCGGTCGGGTTCGCGCTGACGAACTCCAGGTTGATGGTGTTTCCGCGCTGCGATTCGTTGGTGCCGAAGGCTGCACCGGCCTCGACGATGGTCTTGGCGAGAGATCCGGCGGCTGCGGCATCCAACCGCACATTGATGAAGCCGGGGCCGGCCACCTCCACAGAGGCGATACCGGCGACCTCTCCGAGCTTGTCGGCGATCTCAGCGGCGAACTCGCGCGGGTTCGCACCGACCTTCTTCGCCAGTTTGAGAGCGGCGTTGGATGCCCAATCGCCGTGATCGCGGTTCTTCGGGCGCTCCAGAGGCAGGTCGCTGGGGACGAGTCCCTCGGTGGATCCGGCTCGTCGCGCCTCCGCGAGCGGGCGGACGACGTTGAGCAGGGCTGCGGAGAGGGCTTCAGGATCCATAGACCGACAATTCTACGGGTGGGCCGCCGCGCGCCCGCTGAGAATGGCGGCGGGGCGCGGAAGCTCCACCGCTGCCCGTCGGATCAGCAGGGCTCAGCAGGCTTCAGCGGGTCCGGAACGGTTCAGAAGGGTGCGGGGTCGCGTGCGTACTGCGCGGCGATCGCGTGTCGGGTGTGGGGGTCGGGATCGATCAGCGCGACGGGATCGAATCTGACGGTGCCCGGTGGCCGGGACACGTGAGTGCGTCCGGTGGGGGCGGTGAAGATCAGAACGCCGCCGGCGAGTTGCTCGACCTCCCACGCGGTCTCGTGTTTGACCGTGTGATGGCGTTGGCAGAAGTGCTCAAGATTGCACAGGCACGTCGGACCGCCCGCCGCGTGCGGGATCGTATGGTCGATGTCGCATCTGCGCGCGGGCCTGCGGCACCCGGGGAACCGGCACTGCTGGTCTCTGACCTGCAGGAACCGCTTCTGCTTCTTCGAGGGTCGGTATCGGTCCACACAGACGGGAATCCCGGTGGCCGGGTCGGTGAACACCCGCGTCCACATCACCGCACCGCCGGCCAGCCGCCGTGCGGTGTCATCGTCGATCGGGCCGACACCGTCGACGACCGCTCCCCCGACCTGGGTTCCGGTGATCACGGGTGCCGGGACCGTGACCTGCACGTCGGCATGGATCGCGGAGAGGCCGTCACGGGCCTCGTCAGTGGCCCCATGCCCGGTGAACGGCGCGGCAAGCAGCAGGTCGCAGAACATGTCCGCCATGATCTGGGTCACCGTCCGCTCATCGAACACCGGCTCGGCCGCCCCATCGGTGCCGGCAGCGGCGTCGATGCCAGCGTCGTCGGTGCCGGCGTCGGGGGCACCAGCGGCGTCGATGCCAGCGTCGGGGCCGGTGCCGGCAGCGGCATCGGCATCGGCATCGGCATCGGCATCGGCATCGGCATCGGCATCGGCATGTGCCGCCGCAGCCTCGGACTCCTTCTTCTCGGTCGCGTTCATCTCGAACAGCGCGGTCGCGGCCTTCCGCAGCCTCGCCACCGCGCCCATGCCCTGCACGGTGGGGACATCTGCGGTCACCCGGGTAAGGCCCGGTTCCAGCTCGCGCACCGAAACCTTGCGCCGGGCCACGGCCTCTCGCACACGGGTGGCGGTGCCTTCCGGATCCAAGCGCACGACCAGACCCGACAGCGCCGCCTTCAGCTGGGCCGGAGTCATCTCCCGGGCCATATCCCGCGCGACGGCTTCAAACCGCGCCCGTACTCCGTCATCGGAGATCTCCATGCCGGCCTCGGCGATCAGCACCGCGTGCTCCCCCGAGAACTCGCCGCAGCTCGCATCGCACAACGTCTCATAGAACACCCCGGTCAGCATCGCAGCCTGCGACACCTTCCGCGCCACCTGCCACTCGCTCAGGTGCAGCCCCGCCGCGATCTCGGCGAACAACTCCCGCATCGCCAACTGCGAGGCAGACATCACCGATCCGTTGCCCAATCGGGCCGCGCGCTCGGCCTCACGCCGCTGGATCAGATCTGCGACCCGGGAGAAGAAGAACATCTCGGCCGCGAACGCGCGCGCTGCCAGCGACCGCGACGCCACCAGCTCGTCGACCAGCTCATCCACCTCTGAGAGCACCGGAGACACATCCATCAACACTGACACCGTGGGCCCCCTTCCGAATGAACCAATACCCACATACTATCGAATATCTCTACGCTATGCAAGGTCTTGCCATCCGCTTTTTTAACTGGTGCGAAGCGATATCCGGCACGTAGTAACCCGGCCACCATGCCGATGGTATTCTGGCGTCAGTCTCGATGATCTCATCGGCCATCCACCCGGCAGACGCCCGCCCGAGCGGCCACCGTCCTCAGAATGCCAGCGGTCCGCGACATCCTCCCCGGCCCGGAACAGGTGCCCAGAACGGCGACCGGTCCGAACGTCCGCGCCTGCGGCACCGCTGAACGCCCCACAGCGTCATACGACGACTTCTCACGCGCACCGGGAATTCGCCTGTGGCGCTGCGGCGTTGAATGGATGCCGGAAAGGGAATCTGAATGACACGCCTCATGATCATCGTCGCCAGCATCCGCGAGGGCCGCATCGGCCTGCCGATCGCCCAGTGGGTGCGCGGCGTAGCCGAATCCGACGGCCGCTTCGACATCGACTTCGCCGACCTCAAAGAGATAGACCTGCCGCTGATGGACGAGCCGAACCATCCCCGGCTGCGTCAGTACACGAAAGACCACACGAAAGCATGGAGCGAGCGCGTGGACGCCGCCGATGCTTTCGTGTTCGTACAGCCCGAATACAACTACAGCTATGCGCCGGGCCTGAAGAACGCTCTCGACTATCTGCACCAGGAGTGGCGGCGCAAGCCGGTGGGCACCGTCAGCTACGGCGGCATCTCGGGCGGCACCCGCGGCGTCGTTGCGCTGCGCCCGGTGCAGCAGGCCTTGGGGTTGGTGCCCACGGGTGCCAACGTCGAGCTCGCTTGGGCGGCGCAGCAGCTCGACGACGACGGCGAGTTCCAGCCGCGCGAGAGCAATGAGCGCGTGCTGCGCACGCAGTTCGACGAGATCGTCGCGCTGGATGCCGCACTGCGGCCGCTGCGCGGCTGAGAATCAGTCGCGCCGTCACAGGGCGGCATTCCGTCGCGCCGTCACAGGGCGGCGCGACGGGGCGCCCGTCGCATGTACAGGCCGGTGAGCACCGCACCGGCCATCAGCACGGCTCCCCCGATGATCACCGTGATGGGAATGCCCAGGAGGCTTCCCAGCACCCCCACCGTCACGCCGCTGAAGGTCTGCATGCCAGGGCCGAACATGCTGTAGGCCCCCAGCACCCGGCCGCGCTGGCCCGGCGGTGCCTCGAGCTGCACGATCGCCTGGCCGGTCGAGGTCGCCGTGATCTGCGAGAAGCCGGTCAGCACGAGCGCGACCACCGCCACCCACAGCAAGCCGGTGAAGGCGAAGATCATCGCGAACGCACCGAACGTGATCGAGCTGATCACCGCCGTGCGCACGGTCGGCTTGAACCATCCGCTCGCTTCGAGAAAGAACCCGCCGGCCACACCTCCGATGCCGAGCGCGAAAAGCAGCGCGCCGTACACGAGCTCACCGTCGACACCCGGCGGCGTCAGCGCCGTTCCGAACGCCGGCATCGCCGTTTGCAGCACGGCGCCGATCGATACCGATGCGAGGGCGGCGAGCACCAGCATCCCCATGATCACCCGGTCACGGCGCACGGTGCCCAGCACACGGAACGACTGCCACAGCGACACCCGCTTTGCCATCATCCGGCCCTCGCGGCTGTGCCCGGTGAAGCTCGTGCGGGTCAAGAACAGCGTCAGGGGCAGATAGAACACGATGTTCGCGAAGATGCCGCCGGTCGCGCCGAACAGCAAGAGCAGCGCCGAGCCGACGACCGGCCCGAACAGCACACCGAGGCTGCGAAAGGTCGCATTCATTCGCACCGCGCTGGGCAGCTGCTCGCGCCCCGCGAAATCGTAGAGCATCATCTGCTCGGCCGGTCCCCACAGGCATCCCGCCAGCCCGTGCAGCACCAGCAGCACGCACGCTTGCCACAGCTGCAGGGTGCCGGTCAGGAAGAGGACGCCCCAGCACAGTGACACGAACATGAACAGACCCTGCGCGATCTGGATGATCCGGCGACAGTCGAACCGCTCGGCCAGCGCCCCGGCATACACCGACAGCAGCAGAAACGGCAGCCAGTGGCTGACCAGCTGAAAACCCACCAGCACCGGTGAATGGAAGGTGTTCCACAGCACCAGGTAGGTGATGACGTGCTCGATGTTGTCGCCCATCATCGCCAGGCCCGCCCCGACCAGGTACGGCGCGGTCTTCCAGCTGCGCAGCACCCCGAACTTGGGTGCAGGAACGGGAACGGTCACCGCCCCATCCTGGCGCAGTTTCGGGATGCCACAGAGCGGCTTGGCTCGTTCAGTGAGCGTTCTGGCGCGACAGTCGTCGATCAGTGGTTCGCCGAGTGGGCGCGAAAGTGGGCGACCATCCGCATGTCACGCGAGGAGAGGTGACGGGAAGTCCGTCCACCAGGACTCGGCCAGACAGATCCGGGAGATGTGAAAGGCCGGCCCTTGCGGACTGGCCTTTCACGGATGGTGCCCCCGACAGGAATCGAACCTGCGACCTTTGGTACCGGAAACCAACGCTCTATCCCCTGAGCTACGGAGGCGTGCCGATCAAGACTATCAGGGCGCTGCACCCGTGCCCGACGCTCACACCCGCTCGTACACCAGGTCGCGGATATCGCGGCCGACCGCCAGTCCTTTGCGCTCGAACGCGGTCATCACGCGACCCTCGTACCGAGGCGCCCACTCCCCCTCGAACGCCCGGCGGAAGCCGGGAGCGGCATCCATCACCTCGACCATCTGTAGGGCGTAATCCTCCCAGTCGGTGGCCAGGCGCAGCAGCCCGCCGGGGGTGAGTGCCCGGGCGGCGAGCGCCGCGAACTCCGGAGCTATCAGTCGCCGCTTGGTATGACGCTTCTTGTGCCACGGGTCGGGAAAGAACACCCAGATCTCATCGACGGATGCCGCAGGCAGCAGATGCGCCAGTACCTCGGGGGCGTTCGCCTCGACGAGGCGCAGATTGCGCGCCCCGGCGGCGTCGGCGTCTTTCATCGTGCGGGCCAGGCCCGCCTTGAAGACCTCCACCGCCAAGAAGTCGATTTCGGGACGCGTGGATGCCGCGTGCACGACCGCGTGCCCCTGGCCCGATCCGATCTCCACGATCAGCGGCGCCGACCGGCCCCACACCGCCACAGGATCGATGAGCGCGTCGCGGGCCACGCTCGTGGTGGAGATCTCTCGCGGCACATCGAGCAGGTAATGGGGCGAGAGTTCGGCCCAGGCGCGTTCCTGGCCCTCGCTCATGCGTCCGCTGCGGCGCACGAACGAGACGGTCTGCTTGCGGTGAGCGGGATCGGGATCGTGCACCCCTCCAGCGTAGGCGGGGTCAATCATCGACGGTGACGAAGTCGATGAGCTCTTCGACGCGTCCCAGCAGCGCCGGTTCGAGGTCGCGGTAGCTGTGC
This sequence comes from Microbacterium protaetiae, assembly GCF_004135285.1. Classification (NCBI taxonomy): domain Bacteria; kingdom Bacillati; phylum Actinomycetota; class Actinomycetes; order Micrococcales; family Microbacteriaceae; genus Microbacterium; species Microbacterium protaetiae. Next base: position 2,689,410 of record NZ_CP035494.1, on the reverse strand, counting down.
ACGCGCGAGAGGATGTGCTGCCACGCACGTGCGATGTCGGCCTGCTCGTCGGCGGGCCAGCCGAAAGCCCGGCAGATCCCGACCTTCCACTCCACTTCGCGCCCGATCACCGGCCACGCCGTGATCCCCAGCGCCGCAGGCCGCACGCACTGCCACACATCGATGAACGGATGCCCGACGATGCGCACATGCGCGCCGTGCGGGCCGCGCTCGACGGCCTCGGCGATGCGCGCTTCTTTCGATCCGGGTACCAGGTGGTCCACCAGCACGCCGTAGCGCCGCGACGCCGAGGGCGGATCGTCGCGCAGCGCGGCATCCAACAGGTCCACGCCCTGCAGGTACTCGACCACCACGCCTTCGGCGCGCAGGTCGGCGCCCCAGACCTTCTCGACGAGCTCGGCGTCGTGCCGTCCCTCCACGAAGATCCGCGACGCGCGCGCGATGCGGGCGCGCTGGTCGGAAGCGGCGAATGAGCCCGATGCCGTGCGCTTCAGCCCGCCGGGTGCTTTCGGCGTCGGTGCGACGAGGATCACCGCTTCGCCGTCGACGAGATACCCCGGGCCAAGCGGGAACATCCGGCGCTTGCCGCGCCGGTCCTCGAGCTCCACGAGCCCACCCGAGACCGAGACCACCGCTCCGCAGTACCCGTCGTCGGCGACTTCGACGACCACGTCGCGATCGGCGGGCACCCGCTCCAGTTCGCGGTGGAACTGCGTGCGCCATCCCGACGCGAGCACGTCGGCTCCGTAACGGTCGTCCATGTCGCCCTCCCGAACCCGAAAGCCTAAACGCTGCGACTCCGTATCGCCGGCAACGACCCGCCCCCTACCGTCGTATGCCTCTGTCTGAATAGACTCACCATCAGTAGAGCGTCTCAGGGGAAGGGACCACGGATGCACCTTCGTCGCCTCATCGCCGTCGTCGCGGCGTGCGCCGCTCTGGTTCTCGCGCCGGCGGCGGCCGCCTCGGCCACCGACCCGGTCACGCTCGGTCAGGACTACGTTCTCGACGACGTCGGCATACTCAGTTCGTCGGAGTTGGCCGATGCCGAGCAGGCGGCACAACGTTTCGCCGACGACACCGACATGAACCTGTGGACGGTCTACGTCTCCACATTCACCGGCCCCTCTGCAGCCGAAGACTGGGCGAACACGACGGCAGAGCGCAACGGACTCGGCCCGAACCAGTACCTGCTCGCCGTGGCTGTGGACTCGCGGCAGTTCTATCTCTCCGGCGACTCCGCCGGTCCTGTCTCCAGCGACGCGTTGACGCGCATCGAGCAGGAGCGCATCCAGCCCACCCTGGCCTCCGGCGACTGGGCGGGCGCCGTTGGCGCGGCCGTCGACGGTTTGAAAGACGCCGCCGGTGGTGGCTCCGGCGGGGCACCCTCCAGCGGCGGCGGGGCGATCATCGGCATCATCATCGCCGTGGTGATCATCGCCGTCATCGTGCTCGTGATCTGGCTGATCGTGCGCTCGCGGCGCAAGAAGGCGAAGACCGCCACCGGACCGGCCCTGCAGAAGCTCAGCGTCGAAGAGCTCGCCCGGCGCGCGGGTTCGGCTCTCGTGCAGACCGACGATGCGGTGCGCACCAGCGAGCAGGAGCTGGGATTTGCCGCCGCCCAGTTCGGCGACGACGCCACCACCGAGTTCCATGCGGCGCTGCAGCAGGCCAAGACAGACCTCGACCAGGCCTTCGCGCTCAAGCAGAAGCTCGACGACGCGCAGGAAGACACCGAGCAAGAGAAGCGCGCCTGGAACACCCAGATCGTGCAGCTCTGCGAGCACGCGAATCAGGTGCTCGACGAGAAGGCCGCCGCGTTCGACGAGTTGCGCAAGCTCGAACAGAACGCCCCCGAGGCGCTGCAGAAGACGAAAGCCGAGCGCACGAAGGTGGGAGCGGCGTTGGATGCCGCATCGGCCACACTCGCGCAGCTGTCGACGTCGTATGCTCCCGAGGCGCTGGCACCGGTCGCCGACAACCCGGCGCAGGCGCAACAGCGACTCGCTTTCGCCGACGAGCAGCTCACCACTGCCCAGCAGCAGCTCGACGCGGGCAACGGCGGGCAGGCGGCGGTGGCGATCCGCGCCGCCGAGCAGGCTGTCGACCAGGCGCAACTGCTCGAAAATGCCATCGGAAAGCTGGGCGCCGATCTTGCCACCGGCCAGAAGAGCGTCGCGGCGATGATCGTCGATCTCGAAGGCGATATCGCCTCGGCATCGGCGATCCCCGACCCGAACGGGCAGGTGGCAGCCGCCGTCGCCGCCACCCGCACTCAGGTCGACGCGGCCAAGGCCGACATGACGGCCGCGCAGCAGCATCCGCTGGCCGCCCTCAAGGCACTCGAGGCCGTCAACACGCAGATCGACCAGGTGCTGCAGGGAGCCAGGGATGCCGCCACCCTCGCGCAGCGGGCGCAGCAGCTGCTCGGCCAGACGATGATGCAGGCACAGGCTCAGGTCTCGGCCGCCGAGGACTACGTCACCGCGCGGCGCGGCGGGGTGGGCACCGACGCCCGCACCCGTCTCGCGCAGGCCGGCGCCGAACTGGCCCAGGCGCAGCAGCTGCAGTCCACGGCCCCCGATCAGGCCCTTCAACACGCACAGCGCGCCGATCAACTGGCCGGCCAGGCCCTGCAGTTGGCGCAGACCGACGTGGGCGGCTTCGGCGGCACCGCCGGCGGACTGTTCGGCGGCGCGCCGGCCGGCTCAGGCGGCGGCAACAACGTGCTCGGCGCCGTCTTGGGCGGCATCGTGATCAATTCGCTGCTCGGTGGCGGCGGTGGTGGCCGCCGTGGCGGCGGTTTCGGCGGCGGCAGCCGCAGTCGCAGCGGCGGTGGTGGATTCAGCGCCGGAAGCTTCGGTGGCGGCGGCACCCGCAGCCGCCGGGGAGGTGGTCGCTTCTGATCCGCACCCACAGTCTCGATATGACACAGAACCCCGACAGGAAGGAACCCTGATGGCCAAGCAGTCCATTTTCGGCCGGATCTCCACGCTCTTGCGCGCGAACGTCAACGCAATGCTGGACTCCGCCGAAGACCCCAAGAAGATGCTCGACCAGCTCGTGCGCGACTTCACCAACAACATCGCCGACGCCGAGTCGGCGATCGCCGAGACGATCGGCAATCTGCGCTTGCTCGAGCGCGACCACGAAGAAGATCTGCAGTCCGCCACCGAGTGGGGCAACAAGGCGGTCGCAGCCAGCAAGAAGGCCGACGAGCTACGGGCCGGCGGGCACACCGACGAAGCCGACAAGTTCGACAACCTCGCCAAGGTCGCCCTGCAGCGCCAGATCCAGTCCGAGAACGAGGCCAAGGCAGTCGAGCCGCAGCTGGCCGCGCAGAACGATGCCGTCGCCAAGCTCAAAGACGGCCTGAACGGCATGAAGCAGAAGCTCGAGCAGCTGAAGGCGAAGTCGTCGGAGTTGATCGCGCGGCAGAAGACGGCCGAGGCGCAGAACAAGGTGGCCGACGCGGTCAAGTCGATCGATGTCATGGACCCGACCAGTGAACTCGGCCGGTTCGAAGACAAGATCCGTCGCGAAGAAGCCCTGGCCGCCGGCAAGCAGGAGCTGGCCGCCTCGAGTCTGGACGCGCAGTTCAACCAGCTCGAGGACATCGGCGAGCTGACCGAGGTCGAGGCGCGGCTGGCCGCGCTGAAGGTGGGCAACAAGCCCGCCGTGAGCGGAGCGAGCGCCCCGTCGGCGATCGACGCGCCGTCGGCGCCCTACACGCCCGGCCAGTGACCGTGTGATCGCGTACGACGCATGACGATGGATGCCGCGGCCCATCCTGGGCTGCGGCATCCATGTTCGGCGAGAAGGGAGCATGACCGATGACGCGCTTCATCGTCGCGCCTCAATGGCAGGGATCGGGCGCTGCACGAGCGATGCTCCTGGTCGACGGCGCCCAGGCCATCGAAGGCGACCTGCCCAGTGCAGCGTGCACGCACATCGACGTTCCCCTCGAAGCGGGTGAGGGCCTGGGCACGCGCGTGCACCGGCTGAGCGCACTCGAGCACACCAAGCGCCTGCTGCAGGCAGAGCTGGCCCACTCCGACGAGCCTGCCCTGGTCGTGGGCGGCGACTGCGGGGTCGCGGTGCCGGCGATAGCGCACGCCGCGGCCCGCCATCCCGGTCTCGCCGTCGTGTGGTGCGACGCGCACGGCGATCTGCACACCCCCGATTCGTCTCCCTCGGGCGCGTTCGCCGGCATGGCGCTGCGGGCGGTGCTCGGCGAAGGCGAGCCCACTCTGGTCGGCGCGGGAGTCAAGCCCACGCAGGTCGTGCTGGTGGGCGCCCGCGATCTCGAACCCGCCGAAGACGACTACATCGGCACCTCGCAGATGGCACAGCTTTTCGCCGAAGACCTCGCCGACGACGAGGCACTCATCCGCGCGGTCGCGGGCGCCGACGCCGTGTACGTGCACGTCGATCTCGATGTTCTCGACCCTCCGGAGATGACCGGAGTGAGCATGCCGGTGCCGTTCGGGGTGCACGTGGCCGAGTTGACCGCGGCCCTGGCCCGATTGCGCTCTCAGGTGCCGCTGGTCGGAGCCTCGCTGGCCGGCTTCGCCCCGGCGTCCCCGGCTGTCGCCGTCGACGATCTGGGCGCCATCCTGCGCATCGTCGGAGCGCTGGCATGAGCCGGCAGCCGCCCGCGGGCTGGCGCGAGCGCGCCGACCGAGCGCTGGCGCGGGGCAAGCGTTGGGACCGCCTGATCCCCCGATTCCTGCTCGATTCACCGATCAGCCACGCCGGGGCTTGGTACGGCACTATCGTCGGCTGGATCTGGGGATCGATCTGGAGCACCGGACGCATCGAGCGTCACGGTGAACTGTGGGTGTTCCACGGCATGCCGCCGCGCACGTTCCGCCGGGGCGGCGTGTGCGTGGGACGCTGCTTTCTCACCTCAGACGTGCCCAGCGCCACGGTGCTTCGCCACGAGGCCGTGCACGCCCGCCAATGGCAGCGCTACGGCATTCTGATGCCACTGCTGTATCTGCTGGCCGGCACCGATCCGCTGCGCAACCGATTCGAGATCGAGGCCGGACTGGAAGACGGCAACTACGTGCCGCGCGCAAGTTCCTGAGCTCTCAGCGCGTGCCGAGTCCGAAGCGCTCGGGGGTGTGGATGGTCTGCGGCGCGCGCCCGTGGTGCTCGACGAGGTGATCGACGATCTCGGCGGTGCCGAGGTAGCCGCCCATCAGATGGATGCGGGTGCGGTCGGTCTCGGCGCACAGCATCTCATCGGCCCACGCGATCACCGCCCGTGAGAGGGCATCGCCGCGCCCGCAGCACTGTCCGGTTCCGACGCGGCCTGTGTGACGCGAGCGGTCCAGCCAGGTCACGGTCATTCGCCCCGGCACGTCGATCGGCCCGATCCACGACGCATCCGGCACCTCGATGAACACCCGACCGGTCGCACAGATCGGCAGCGTGGCCAACAGCGCCTGCAGCTCGGCCAGCGACGATTCGTCGGCTGCGATCAGATGCTGCACGATGCCGCGGCGTGCCACGCGGCGGGCGACGGCACTCATCGGGGCGACAGTGGAGGTGTTCATGACTCCTTCAGTGTAACCCAAGGGTAGGCATGCCTAACCTTCTTCGACGAGAATCCTCCGCAACTCGCTCAGTTCGTCGTCGGTCAGACCGCCCGCACGCAGATAGTCGGCGGGCGACCCGAAGCGCCGGCTCAGGTCGTCGAGCAGCCCGCGCATCACCGGGGCCGGCGAGCGCATCGCGAGCTCTTCGAGGTGTCGAGCCTCGGGATGCTGGGTGCGCAGAAACGACACGACCGCGTGACTGCGCCGGGCCGGCAGCATCCCCTCGGTTCGTGCATAGTCGTCGACGACGGCCGCCTCGTCCACTCCCGCCGCGGCCAGCGTGAGCCCCACAGTGACGCCGGTGCGGTCCTTGCCCACCGTGCAGTGCACGAGCACCGGCTGATCGGCCAGCACACCCCGCACCACGTCGACGACACGGTCGGCGGCATCATCGACGATGTGCCGGTACATCTGCTCGAGCGACAGGTCGTCGGCGAAGAAGGATGCCACCGAGCCGAGGAACAGCGGCACCCGTTGTGTGGTCACCCCGAGTCCGTCGAGGGCACTGGGCGCCTGACCGACCTCGTCGTCGGCACGCAGGTCGATGACTCGGCGAAGATGCAGCGCGGCCAACGCCCGCCGTCCTTCCGCGGCGACCCGTGACAACTCCCCCGAACGGAACAGCACTCCGGCGCGGGTGCGCCCCGGGCCGGCCGGCAGACCACCCGTGTCGCGGAAGTTGATGGCGCCGGGTACGGCGATCTCGCTCACTCGGCCGACCGCGGCTCAACCGGGTAGCGTCCGGCGATCGCGATGCGGTTGAACGAGTTGATCGCCACGAGAATCCAGCACAGCGCCACATACTCCTGCTCAGAGAGCACGCCGCCGACGCGGTCGTAGACGTCGTCGGGAACGCCGCCGTCGTGGATGTACACGAATGACTCGGCCAGCTCGAGCCCGGCACGCTCGCGCTCGCTGAACACCCCGGATTCACGCCACACCGGAATCTGCGTCACGATGTCGGCGTCAAGGCCGGCGCTCAGCGCTCGGTCCAGATGCACGCGCACACAGAAGGCGCAGCCGTTCAGCTGTGATGTGTGCAGCTGCACGATCTCGATCAGCCGCTCATCGACACCGGCGTCGGCAGCAACCGACTTGACCGTCTTGGAGAACGACTCGAGCGCCTTGTAGGCGGGCATGGCGGCACGCGACAGGTGCACGCGGGGCTCGTCGGACATGCGGCCAGCCTATCTGCGCCACAATGGCACCGTGATCGACGATTTCGACGAGTTCTCGTTTCTGCCCGCACAGGCAGCCGAGAACGGCATCGACGGCCCGCTTGCGGTCGGCGAGCGGGTGAACCTCGCGCTGCCCGACGGCCGCACCCTCTCTGCGCTGCGCTGGGCCCCGGCATCCACCCCGCACGCCCTGCCCGAGGTGACGTTCCTGCACGGAGCGGGCTTGAACGCGCACACCTGGGACACCACCGTGCTCGCGCTGGGGCGGCCCGCCCTGGCCATCGATCTGCCCGGGCACGGCGATTCCTCGTGGCGCGACGACCTCGCCTACGTGGCGTCGGTGCTGGCACCGGATGCCGCGGCCGGCATGCGCGCATGGACCGATCGGCCGCAGCTTCTGGTGGGGCAGTCGCTGGGCGGGCTGACTGCCGCCGCTCTCGCGGCATCGTTCCCCGATCTGGTGCACAGCCTCGTGGTCATCGACATCACGCCGGGCATCGACCTCACCGGCAACGCCGCGCAGATCGCCCAGTTCTTCGCGGGTCCCACCGACTGGGCCAGCCGCGACGAGCTCGTCGAGCGGGCGCTGAGCTTCGGACTGGGCGGGAGTTGTGCCGCCGCCGAGCGGGGCGTTTTTCTCAACTCGCGCGTGCGTGCCGATGGGCGCGTGGAGTGGAAGCATCACTTCGCTCATCTTGCTTCGGCACCCAGCCCGCACGCGCCGGTGGCGGCCGTGCTCGCCGACAGCGGGTGGGACGATCTGGACGCGGTCACCGCACCGGTCACGCTCATCCGCGGCGATCACGGCTATGTGACCGACGACGAAGCCGCCGACTTCGTGCGCCGCGTCCCCGACGCCGAGGTGGTGGTGGTGCCCACGGGCCACAACGTGCAAGAGGAGCGACCGGTGGAACTCGGGCGGCTGCTCGCGGGGCACCAGGAATGAGGACGCGTCACGGCTGTGTTGCATTCCACGTCAGTGTGACAAGGGCCGCCCTGCCAGACCTCTAGGCTGGTGCGCAGCCCGCGAAAGGACTCCCCCATGCATCGACGTACCCTCGCCGTCGCGGCGGCCCTCGTGACCGCTGCCGCTCTCGCGCTGACCGGTTGCACCGGCGGCGGCCAGGCGCCCACCAGCACCGGAACGCCCGATCCGAACGCCTCGGTGGCCATTCGGCTCGTTCTCGAGCCCAGCAACCTCGACATCCGGCAGACCTCCGGTGCGGCGCTGGATCAGATCCTCATGGACAACGTGTACCAAGGCCTTGTCTCGCGCACGCCAGACCAGAAGATCGTGCCGTCGCTGGCCAGTGAGTACCAGGTCTCTGACGACCGGCTCACCTACACCTTCACGCTGCGCGAGGGCGTCACCTTCGATGACGGCCAGAAGCTCACCGCCGACGATGTGGTGTGGTCGCTGGAGCAGCACCGCACGCAGAAGGGCTGGGCCGACGCGGGCCGCCTGGCGCGGGTGAAGTCGGTCACTGCCAAAGACCAGACCATCACCGTCACACTGAAAGAGCCCGACTCGCAGCTGCTGTGGAACCTGTCGGGGCGGGCCGGCGTCATCTTGAAGAAGGACGACACCATCGACTACAAGACCCAGGCCAACGGCACCGGTCCGTTCACGCTGGGCAGCTGGAAGCAGGGCGATTCGATCACATTCGAGCGCAACGACGACTACTGGGGCGACGCGGCGAAGGTCAAGGAGGTCGTCTTCGACTACATTCCCGACAATCAGGCAGCCCTCAACGCGGCACAGGCCGGCGAGGTCGACGTCGTCACCGGGTTCGACGCGAATCTGAAGGACCAGATCGAGGCGAACGGCGACTACAAGCTCGTGCTCGGCAAGTCCACCGACAAGGGCACGCTGGCCATGAACAGCACCGACAAGTGGCTGAAGGACAAGCGCGTGCGCCAGGCGATCCGCCAGGCCATCGACCACGACGCGGTGATCAAGGCGCTCGGGTCGGGTCAGACCATGTACGGCCCGATTCCCGAGCTCGACCCTGGCTATGAAGATCTCTCCTCGGTCGCCCCGTACGACCCCGACGCGGCCAAGGCGCTGCTGAAAGAGGCCGGTGCCTCAGACATCACGCTGACGCTGACGATCTACAACGGCTACGGCACGACCATCCCGCAGATCCTGGTCTCAGACCTGAACGCCGTCGGCATCACACTGAAGGTCAACGCCGTCGAGTTCCCCACCTGGCTCAACGACGTCTACGTCAACCACGACTACCAACTCAGCTTCGTGCTGCACACCGAGGCGCGCGACTTCGAGAACTGGGCCAACCCCGATTACTACTTCACCTACGACAACCCGAAGGTGCAGGAGCTCTATCAGGACTCGCTCAGCGCCAGCAGCGATGACGAGGCGGCGGGCTACCTGCAGCAGGCCGCACGCATAGTGTCCGAAGACATGGCGGCCGACTGGGTGTACAACGGCGCATCCGTGGTGGCAGTGGGCACTAACATCACGGGTATGCCGTCGGTGAACGTCAACGAGCGCCTCAACCTGGCCGAGATCGCCAAGAGCTCGCAGTGACGCGCTACGCGCTGACGCGGCTGGCCCTCCTGGTGGTGGGCCTGTTCGTCGCCAGCGTGTTGATCTTCCTCACCCTGCGGGTACTGCCCGGCGATGTCGCGCAGCTCATCGCCGGTACGAACAGCACCCCCGAGCAGGTCGCGGCCATCCGCGGGCAGCTGCGACTTGACGATCCGCTGCCCGTGCAGTACGCGACGTGGATCGGCGGCATCTTCCGTGGCGACCTGGGCACGTCGCTGATCACCGGCAGCTCGGTCATGACCGAGCTCGTGCAGAAGGCCCAGGTGACGATTCCCCTGGGCGTCATGGCGATGGTCGTCGCCCTGGTCATCGCCGTGCCGCTGGGCGTGTTCTCGGCCATGCTGCGCGGCCGGGTGGGGGGCACTGCCATAAACGTGGGCTCGCAGGCGCTGGCTGCGGTGCCGGTGGTGTGGGCGGGGATGATGCTGGTGGTCGTCTTCGCGGTGTGGCTGGGCTGGCTGCCCGCACAGGGGTTTCCGCGCGCGGGCTGGACGCAGCCGGCGCTGGCCGTGCGCGCGCTGCTGCTGCCGGCGATAACGATCGGCGTGGTCGAGGGCGCCATGCTGCTGCGCTTCGTGCGCAGCGCGACGCTGCAGGCCATCGGCCAGGACTTCGTGCGCACGGCCGCCGCAAAGGGTCTGACCCGCACACAGGCGCTCATCCGCCACGGCCTGCCGAACATGGCCCTGTCGGTGGTGACGGTGCTGGGGCTTCAGGTGGCCGGCATCATCGTGGGCGCCGTCGTCATCGAGCAGCTGTTCTCGCTGCCCGGAATCGGCCGGATGCTGGTGATGGACGTCGGCAACCGCGACCTCGTCAAGGTGCAGGGTGAGCTTCTCGTGCTCACCGGTTTCGTTCTCGTCATCGGTTTTCTCGTCGACCTGCTGCATCGGGCCATCGACCCCCGGCAACGGGAGGTCGCATGACACGGAGATCGTGGCTGGGGCGCCTGTGGCGCCTGTCGACGGGGCGATTCGGCCTCGTGGTCGTGGCGGTCATCGTCGTTGTGGCCGCCGTCTCGCTGATGTGGACGCCGTTCGATCCGCAGCACGTCGACATCGCCGTGCGTTGGCAGGGCCCGTCGTGGCCGCATCTGCTGGGCACCGACGGCTCGGGGCGCGACATCCTCAGTCTCGTCATGAGCGGTGCGCGCACGACCGTGTTCGTCGCCGTCGGATCGGCCGTGATCGCCGCCGTGTTCGGCATCGTGCTGGCCTCGCTGGGCGCTCTGACCGCCCGCTGGATGCGCGAGTCGATCGCCGTGCTGGTCGATATCCTCATCGCATTCCCGGTGCTGCTGATAGCACTGATGATCTCGGCGATCTTCGGCCGCTCACTCTGGGTCGTGATCTGGGCGGTCGGCATCGGCTTCAGTGTGAACATCGCCCGCGTGACCCGCCCCGAACTGCGGCGGGTGCTGCACAGCGATTTCGTGCTCGCGGCCCGCGCGTCGGGTCTGACCCCCGCGCAGAACCTGTACCGGCACCTGCTTCCCAATGTCGCGCCGGTGTTCATCGTGCAGCTGTCGTGGGGCATGGCCGTGGCTGTGCTCGCCGAGGCGGGACTCTCGTATCTGGGTGTGGGGGCCTCGGTCACCCAGCCCAGTTGGGGGCTGCTGCTTGCCGAGCTGCAGCAGTTTCTCACCGTGCATCCGCTGTCTGTGCTGTGGCCCGGTCTGGCGATCACTTTCACCGTGCTGGGGCTGAACCTGCTCGGTGACGCCCTGCGCGAGGCGACCGATCCCACCCTGTCGCGCACCGATGAGCGGATGCCGCAGCCCGAGGTGGTCGCATGAGTCTGGCCGTGCGCGATCTCGCCGTCGACATCGGCGGACGTCGCGTCGTGGACGGCGTCTCTTTCGATGTCGACGACTCGCAGCGCGTCGGCCTGATCGGCGAATCCGGATCGGGAAAGTCCCTCACCGCCCTGGCCGTGCTGGGGCTGCTTCCCGACGGCGCGCGGGCCACCGGCAGCATCCGCTGGAACGATCACGAACTCATCGGCATGCCCGATCGGCAGCTGGCCGACATCCGTGGCGATGAGATCGGTATCGTGTTCCAAGAACCGCGCACGGCACTGAACCCCATCCGCACCGTCGGCCGCCAGATCGCCGAGGCGGTGCGCATCCACGAGCGCATCTCCCGGGCCGAGGCCCGCCGACGGGCGATCGCCGAGGCCGAGCGTGTGCATCTGCCCGACCCCGCGAACATCATCGACCGGTACCCGCACCAGCTCTCCGGCGGGCAGCGCCAGCGCGTCGCCATCGCCATGGCGCTCGCGTGCCGTCCGCGGCTGCTGATCGCCGACGAGCCGACGACGGCGCTGGATGTCACGATCCAGGCCGAGATCCTCGAACTGCTGCAGTCGCTGGTGCACGACGACGGCATGTCGCTGGTGTTCATCACACACGACCTCGCGGTGCTCTCGCAGATCGCGACCGAAGGAGTGGTGCTCGAACACGGCCACGTGGTCGAGCATGCTTCGGTGCACGATCTGCTGACCGACCCGCGGTCGCCGATCACGCAGGGACTTCTGCGTGACGCGACCGCCACGCTGTGGAAACCGGAGGGCCGGGCATGACCGCGCTGCTCAGTGCCCGCGGGCTCACCCGCCACCACCCTGCGGTGCGGACGCACCCGTGGCAGCGCCGCGCTTTCACCTCTGCTCTCGAAGACGCCGACGTCGACGTGCGAGAGGGATCGGCCGTCGGGGTCATCGGCGAATCGGGTTCGGGCAAATCGACGCTCGTGCGGCTGCTGCTCGGGCTCGACGTCCCCACGGCGGGCTCGGTCACTTTCGACGGAAAACCGGTGGATGCGGCATCCCCCGCCCGTTCTCTGCACTGGCTGCGCCGGCAGACCGGCATCGTCTTCCAAGACCCGTACGCGTCGCTGGACCCCCGAATGAGCGTCGGCCGCATCGTCGGCGAACCGCTCTGGGCGATGAACGTCGCCGGCGACGGCGCGACCGGTTCGGCCGGCCGCCGTGAGCGGGTGCGCGAGGTCCTCGCCGATGTGGGCCTGGAGCCGGAGATGGCCGCGCGCTTTCCGCACGAGTTCTCCGGCGGGCAGCGGCAGCGCATAGCCCTGGCCCGCGCGATCGTGCACCGCCCGCGGCTGCTGGTCGGCGACGAGCCGCTGTCGGCCCTGGATGTCACGGTGCGCGCGCAGATCCTCGACGTGCTCACCCGGCTGCGCGAGCGCGATGGACTGACCCTGGTGATGGTCTCGCACGACATCGGCGTGGTGCAGAACCAGTGCGATGAGGTCATCGTCATGAAAGACGGCCGCATCGTCGAAGAGGGGCCCACCGAGAAGGTGTTGCTCGAACCCCAGGTGGCCTATACCCGACGCCTGCTGGCATCCATTCCGGCGATCCGGCCGGATGTCGCCGGCTGAGGCTACGCTCGGGTCATGAACCTCGGGATCGTCCCTCCTTTCCTGCTCGACCGCGTCGCCGCCACCGACAAGCCGCACCTGGCCCACGCCGCCCAGGCCGCGCATCGCACTCTTCTCGCGCCGCGCACGTATCGACCGCAGCGGGTGCGCCTGCAGCTGAGCGTCGAGGGCGATGCCCTGGTGGCCGAGACCTCGCCCTCCCCCGACCGCACGATCGCCGACACGCACAACACCGAGACGCTGCCGGGCGACATCGTGCGCACCGAAGAACAGCCGCCCGTCGACGACGCGACCGTCAACCAGGCTTTCGACGGCCTGGGAGTCACGTTCGACTTCTACTGGGACGCCTATCACCGCGACTCGATCGACGGGCACGGACTGCCGTTGGATGCCACGGTGCACTATGGGCAGGACTACGACAACGCCTTCTGGAACGGCGAGCGCATGGTGTTCGGCGATGGCGACGGCGACGTGTTCACCGGATTCACCGGGTCGATCACCGTCATCGCCCACGAGCTCACCCACGGCGTCACCGAGGCCAGTGGAGGCCTGGACTATCAGGGACAGTCCGGCGCGCTCAACGAGTCGATCTCCGATGTCTTCGGCGTGCTCACCGAGCAGTACCACCTCGGACAGACCGCCGATGAGGCATCGTGGCTGGTCGGCGAGGGGATCTTCTCCGATCAGGTGCAGGGCACAGCGCTGCGCTCGCTGAAGGCTCCCGGCACTGCGTACGACGACGATGTGCTCGGCAAAGATCCGCAACCGGCGACGATGGCCGGTTATGTGCAGACGAGCGAAGACAACGGCGGCGTGCACATCAACTCCGGCATCCCGAACCACGCGTTCTACCTGGCGGCGACCGCTATCGGCGGCAAGGCGTGGGAGGGCGCGGGCCTGGTCTGGTACAAGACCGTGACCGCGGGAACGCTGCCCACCAGTGCCGACTTCGCGACGTTCGCGAAGGCCACCCTCGCCACCGCCGAAGCGGAGTACGGTGAGGATGCGAAGGAGGTCGCCGCCATCCGCGCCGCATGGACGCAGGTCGGCGTGCTTTCGGATGGAGCAGACTGAACAGCCGATCGTTTCGGTCACCGTGGTGCGCACCGGCGGGTTCGCCGGGATTCGTCGGCAGTGGAGTGCGCAGCCGCCCGAGCCCGAGCGCCCGCGCTGGGTCATGCTGATCCGCCAGTGCCCGTGGGACGACGCGGATGCCGCAGACCCGGCCGGTGCCGACCGTTTCACCTGGCACATCGATGCGCAGCTGGGCGACGACGACCACCGTGTCGAACTGCCCGAGACGAGCCTGCACGGCCCCTGGCGCGACCTTGTCGCCGAGGTGCAGTCGTTCGAGCAGGAGCGCACGGGGCAGGACACGCCCGGGGGCTGAGCGGGGAAGCCGGGGCGGCGGCGTGTGCCGCGGGGCGGCGGCGTGTGCCGCGGGGCGGCGGCGTGTGCCGAGGGGCGGCGGCCCGGCAATGGCCAGCGTGCGACTTTAACCAGCGCGGGCGACGCGTGTCACAGAACAGGCGACTTCCCCGCGCACAACCCGCACCTTCTGTGACACGCCACACCACCGCGTCACACAAAGGGCGACCTCCCACACCAGAGCCCACCACAACTGTGACACGCCACCTCGCGCGGGACGCCGCGCCGCGGGGTGCCGCGCCACCGTGCAGACACCGTCGCCGCAGTGCTGGTGCCGTCGCCGGCCCGGTGCCGCGGTTGCTGCCCCATGCAACCCCAGCCCGCGACGCGTGTCACAGAACAGGCGACTTCCCCGCGCACAACCCGCACCTCCCGTGACACACCACACCACCGCGTCACACAAAGGGCGACCTCCCACACCAGAGCCCACCACAACTGTGACACGCCACCTCGCACGGGACGCCGCGCCGCGGGGTGCCGCGCCACCGTGCAGACACCGCCGCCGCAGTGCTGGTGCCGTCGCCGGCCCGGTGCCGGTGCCGTCGCCGGCCCGGTGCCGCGGCTGCTGCCCCATGCAACCCCAGCCCGCGACGCGCGTCACAGAACAGGCGACTTCCCCGCGCACAACCCGCACCTTCTGTGACACACCACACCACCGCGTCACACAAAGGGCGACCTCCCACACCAGAGCCCACCACAACTGTGACACGCCACCGTGCGCGGGGTGCCGCGCCGCGGCGCGGGTGCCGTCACCGCGCGGGCGCGCCACCGTGCGGAGCGTCGCGCCGCGCCAGGGCGGCGGCGCCGTCAGTCAGGCAGCCGCCAATCAACGGGCTCGGCACCCTGCGCCGCAAGCAGCTCGTTCGTGCGCGAGAACGGGCGCGAGCCGAAGAACCCGCGGCTCGCAGACAGCGGCGACGGATGCGCCGACGCGATGATCGGAATGTCACCCAGCAACGGCCGCAGGTTCGCGGCATCCCTCCCCCACAGAATCGCCACGAGCGGGCCGCCTCGGGCCACCAGCGTCCGGATCGCATGCTCGGTGACTTTCTCCCAGCCCCAGCCGCGGTGGGATGCCGGGGATCCGGGGGCCACGGTGAGCACCCTGTTCAGCAGCATGACGCCCTGATCGCTCCACGCCGACAGGTCGCCGTGCGCGGCGCGTGCAATGCCGAGATCGGCCTCGAGCTCTTGGTAGATGTTCGCCAGACTGCGCGGCAGGGGGCGCACATGCCGGTCGACCGCGAACGAGAGACCGATCGGATGCCCCGGCGTCGGGTAGGGATCCTGACCGACGATGAGCACCTTGACCTCGGACAGCGGACGCGAGAACGCCCGCAGCACCCGGTCACCGGCGGGCAGATAATGTCGGCCTGCCGCCACCTCTGCGCGCAGGCGGTCACCCATCGCCGCGATGTCGCCGGCGACGGGGAGCAGTTCGCGTGCCCAGCCATCATCGATCAACCCGGCTTCGGCCAGTTCGGGGAGTGTCAGCGCCACGCCTCCAGCGTATCCGCCGTCATCCGGCGTGCAGCCGCGCAGTGGCGCCGACCAGCAGGATGCACACGAGCGCGACAACGGCCATCGTGCCCAGCAGCCAGGCGAGGGTGAGAAGGCGCGCCCGCACGGGGCGCACGGTGATGCGCACCGCGACCATGGCGATGTAGAGCAGCACGACCAGCGCGCAGCCGACCAGTGCGATGACCGGCTCCACCGGCACAAGAAAGCCCAGTACCACCAGCACGACGATCCCGAGGATGCCGCCCCAGACGAGCCAGCGGCGTCCGTTCGAGCTGGTGAGAGCGGGCTGAGATGTCACTTTCGTCGGATCTCGCCTCTGACGAGGCATCGCACACCTCCCTGCTCGAGGCCGGTGCCGGGTGGGTGCGCCGACACCAAGCCGGTTCGTACGCGCCACGCTACGCCGCCGGCGGCGTCACGCAACCGGGTTGCGCAGAGCCGATCGCCGTGCTGCGCGGGTCGAGCCCCCGTCGCCTCAGTCGCGGACTTCGAGCGGCCCCCGCGCGAGCAGATGCTGCGCCGACTGCGCGACCGGGCGCATGGTGATCAGGTCGAGGTTCACGTGGCCGGGTGTGTTGACTGCGTACGCAATGACATCGGCGACATCGGCCGCGGTCAGGGGCGCTTCGACCCCCTGGTACACCCTCTCGGCGGCGGCCTGGTCGCCTCCGAGACGGTTGAGGGTGAACTCGTCGGTGCGCACCATTCCGGGGGCGATCTCGACGACCCGGATCGGCTCACCGTTCAGCTCCAGACGCAGGGCGTGCGCCAGCATCGACTCGCCCGCCTTCGCAGCGTTGTAGCCGGCCCCTCCCGGATAGGCGCCTTGCGCGGCCGTCGAGGTCACGAACACCGTGTCGGCATGGCCGGTGGATGCCGCGGCCCGCCGCAGCTGCGGAAGCAGGGCGGCCACGACCCGTTGCGCCGACATGACGTTCGCGTCGAACATCCACTGCCAGTCCTCGGGCTTGCCGTCTTCGACGCGATCGGTACCGCGCGCGCCGCCGGCCACGTGGATGAGGGCGTCCACGGTCCCGGTCTCACCGAGCCATCCGGCGAGTGCGTCGACATCCTGCTGACGAGTCAGATCGGCCGCGAACGCCGCCGCACCGGTCTCTTCCTCCACCTGCGCGAGCCGTTCCGCGCGACGTGCGACCGCGACGACATCCCACCCCGACGCCCGCAGGGCGTCCACGGTGGCACGTCCGATTCCTGAGCTGGCTCCCGTGACAACTGCGCGTCTGGTCATGGATCCACGGTACCGTCCGCCCGCCACAGGAGGTTACGTCACATTTCCCCGGCGTTGTTGACAAGATGCGGCATCCGTACCCTCGAAGAAGCCGCGCGGGGGTCGCGGTGGCATCCAACCCGAGGAGATTCCATGTCCGCACCCGAGAACTGGCGCTTCGAAACGGCGCAGATCCACGCCGGCGCGCAGCCCGACCCGGTCACCGGCGCCCGCGCCACTCCGATCTACCAGACCACCTCGTATGTGTTCCGCGACACCGAGCACGCGGGCAACCTGTTCTCGCTCGCCGAGACCGGCAATATCTACACCCGCATCCAGAACCCCACGCAGGATGTCGTCGAGCAGCGGCTCGCCGCGCTCGAAGGGGGCACCGGCGCCCTCCTGACCGCGTCGGGGATGTCGGCGGCGACCCTGGCGATCCTCAACATCGCCAGTGCCGGCGACCACATCGTCGCCTCGTCGGCCATCTACGGCGGCACGTACAACCTGCTGCGCTACACGCTGGACAAGCTCGGCATCCACACCACGTTCGTCGAAGACCAGGACGACGCCGACGCCTGGCGCTCGGCCGTGCAGCCCAACACGAAGCTGTTCTTCGCCGAGACCATCGGCAACCCGAAGATCAACGTGCTCGACATCGAGGCCGTCGCCGACATCGCCCATGCCAACGGCGTTCCGCTGATCGTCGACAACACGATCGCGACCCCGTATCTGCTGCGTCCGTTCGAGTTCGGCGCCGACATCGTGATTCACGCGGCCACGAAGTTCCTCGGCGGTCATGGCACCGTCATCGCCGGCGCCATCGTCGACGGCGGAAAGTTCGCCTGGTCGCAGAACGCCGACAAGTTCCCGGGCCTCACCGAGCCCGACCCCTCGTACCACGGGGTCAGCTACTCGGGTGTGCTCGGCGACGGCATCGCCTACATCATCAAGGCCCGCGTGCAGCTGCTGCGCGACATCGGCCCGGCGATCTCGCCGAACAGCGCTTGGCAGCTGATCCAGGGCATCGAGACCCTGTCGCTGCGCATCGAACGCCACGTGCAGAACACGCAGGAGATCGCCGAATGGCTTGAGGCGCGCGATGACGTCGCCTCGGTCAGCTACGCCGGCCTGCCCAGCTCGCCGTGGTACGCCAACGCCAACAAGTACGTGCCCAAGGGCGCCGGCGCGGTGCTCTCGTTCGAGCTGAAGGGCGGCGTGGACGCCGGCCGCGCGTTCGTCGACAACCTCAAGCTGTTCAGCCACCTGGCCAACATCGGCGACGTGCGCTCGCTGGTCATCCACCCGGCATCCACCACGCACTCGCAGCTGTCTCCCGAGGAGCAGCTGTCCAGCGGCGTCACCCCCGGACTGGTGCGCTTGTCAGTGGGCCTGGAGAATGTGGAGGACCTCAAGGAGGACCTCTCCCAGGCGCTGGCGGCGGCCCACGAGGTGCGCGAGGCCGCACGCGTCTGAAGACCTCCTCAGGGACCGGATGCCCTGGCCCGACCTGCTCACGCGGATCGGACCAGGGCATCGGCCGTTTCCGGCGCGGGATGCCGCGGGCACCGGGGTGCCGCAGGTAGCGGGAGCGACATCCATGCTCGATTCGACTCGCCCGCTGCGTGGGCTCACCCCACGACCGCGCGAGAGCACCGCGGTGCCTGAGCGGGCTCACGCGTTCCACCATCGCAGCACTCGCAGTGCGCGAAGCGTGACCCATCGACTGGGCGCGCCCTCTCTGGGCTGTTCCAGCTCGAAGAGGATCGGACCCTCATGGGTGTTCTCCAGCAGCCACAGTCCGTCGTCGTGCCGCTTTTTGCGGATCAGCTCGACCGCCTCCGCACAGCGTTCGTCGCGGTCGCCGCGCGCGCGGCGCAGGTAATCGAGCGCGCGCAGCACGTCGTAGTACCACCGCACCGGGTACGAAGCCATCGTGAACCGCGGATCGATGATCTCGCCCGTGCTGCGCCGACGGAACAACCGGCGCTCCAG
This sequence comes from Microbacterium protaetiae, assembly GCF_004135285.1. Lineage (NCBI taxonomy): Bacteria > Bacillati > Actinomycetota > Actinomycetes > Micrococcales > Microbacteriaceae > Microbacterium > Microbacterium protaetiae. The sequence continues at coordinate 2,670,490 of NZ_CP035494.1, read as the reverse complement.
CAGATACTCTTCCCCCGCGCGGCGGGCCCGGCGCGCGGCATCCGTCCCGCCCGTCGCCTGCTCCCAGTCCCATAGGCCTTCCAGCACGCAGATCGTCGAATGCAGTGAAGCGACCTTCGCGCCGTACTCTGCCCAGCAGTTCCAGCCTCCATCGGCCAGCTGGCCGGCAAGCAACGGCTCGACCGCGCGATCGTCGGACTCACCGAAGTAGGCGCCGACGGTGAGCACCACGCCGTTGATGCACGGCTCGGTCTCGCCCGCGAAGTACGGTCGGTCGATGGTGTCCCACCGCACCCGGTCACGCACCCGGGCCACCGCCTCGCGCACCCGCGGGTCGTCAGGGTCGACTCCGAAGTCCACAAGCTGTTGCATGCTGAAGTGCGTCGCCGTCCAGGCGTCGTACATCGGTCGCGTCTCGTCGGCCCAGCCGGGGCGGTACACGCCGCCGTCCCACAGTCCGTCGGCGGCCTGCTCATCGAGGAGCCGTGCGCCCCACCCTTCGCGCGCGACCCGCGCGCGCTCGGCGGCGACCTCGTCTGCCGGCGCGTCGAGCAGATCTCGCATGGTCTGCCAGCGGATCGCGGGGTCGCCGGCCATCAGATACTCCATCGTGGCGTCCATGCGGGAAGCGTACGGGGTGCCTCCGACATGCCCGTTCCACCGCCGTGAGGTGGGCGAGCGCGCGACCCGTCACCGTAACAGGCCGATCCGGCCCCGGCCGACACGGGAGAATGGAGGAATGGATTGGCAGCAGACCTCGGAAGACACCGTGCCCAGTGCACCGGTGACCGAGGCCGATGCCCGGTCCCTGCTCGGGCGCCCTCCGGCCACGGGCGCCTGGCGCGATGGTGATCGTCCCGGCGCCCGCGAATTCGTCGGCATCGGCGCTTTCCGCACCGAGAACGGCGCCGAGCTGCCATTCGTGCGCCTCGCGTACGAGTCCTGGGGCGAACTCAACGACGCCCGCGACAACGCCGTGCTCGTACTGCATGCGCTCACCGGCGACAGCCACGTGCGCGGACCGGCCGGTCCGGGGCATCCCACCGCCGGATGGTGGGAAGACATCGTCGGGCCCGGATGCCCCATCGACACCGATCGCTGGTTCGTGTTAGCGCCGAACATGTTGGGGGGATGCCAGGGTTCGACCGGCCCCGCCAGCATCGGCCCCACCGGCCGAGAGTGGGGTGCGCGCTTTCCGTACCTGACGATCCGCGATCAGGTCGCCGCCCAGCAGCGACTCACCGACGAGCTCGGCATCGAACGCTGGGCGGGCATCGTCGGCGGCTCGATGGGCGGCATGCACGCGCTGGAGTGGGCGATCTCGTCCCCCGATCGCGTCGCACGGTTGGGCGTGCTCTCTTCTCCCCCGTTCAACACCGCCGATCAGATAGCCCTGAACTCGGTGCAGCTGGAGGCCATCCAGATCGACCCGCACTTCGCCGGCGGCGACTACTACGACTCCGGCGACGGCAACGGGCCGCACCGAGGCCTGGCCCTGGCCCGACGCATGGCCCTGTTGAACTACCGCAGCCCGGCAGAGCTGAACATGCGCTTCAGCCGCTCCTGGCAGTCGGGAGTCTCACCACTCGGTGACGACGGGCGGTTCGCGGTGGAGTCGTACCTCGATTTCCACGGAAACAAGTTCACCCGCCGGTTCGACGCGAACAGCTACATCCGGCTGGTCGAGGCCATGGACTCGCACGACGTGGGCCGTGGCCGCGGCGGCATCGAAGACGCCCTCGCGCGCGTGACGGCCACGACCCTGGTGCTGGGCATCGACACCGACCGGCTCTTCCCCATCGACGGGCAGCATCGCATCGCCCGAGGCATCCCGAACACCCTCGACGGCAACGAAGCCGTCGTGCTGACCAGCGACTTCGGCCACGACGGATTCCTCATCGAGACCGACCTGGTCGGCCATCACCTGCGGCGACTGCTCGAGTCCTGAACGGGGCGGCGCATCTCGAACAGATGCCCGCTCGAGTGCGCCGTGAACGGCGTGCCCGCGCAAAGTCCCACCCGTCGACGGATGCCGCAGCCGCTTCGGCGACGAGGTCGCCGAAGGGGCGCATCACGCAGAGACCTCATACCGCCACGGCAGGGCGTCGGTGTGCAGGCGATGGCGGGGGCCGGATGCCCCGAGTTCCACGGATTCGTCGTGTGCAGCATCCGGCTCCCACAGAAAGATGCGTCCGCGTCGCACCGAGGCGAACTCAGCGGGAGGGTGCCTGCGGGCGGCAACCAGGGCCGCAGCGACATCGTGGTGTGCCGTGAGCCCGTGCAGACTCACCCAGGTCGGCGGGTACAGGCGGATCTCTCCTCGGCCGTGGCGCGTCAGCATGGCTCCCGGGCGCACCCACGACGCGGTGACCACTTCTGCTTCGGACAACACAAGCTCGGTGCTATCGCCCGAGCCGAGATAGAACCAGGTGCGCACGCGTTTCGGAGCCCCGGCCGGCGGTGTCACCGGCGGCGTCCAGCGGCTGTGTGCCACGAGGTCGGCGGGATCGATGTGCAGGCCGACTTCTTCGGCCGTCTCGCGGGCGGCCGCGCGCCGGGCGTCCTCGACCTCGTCGCCGACGATGTCGGCGGGTTCCACACCGCCGCCGGGGAACACCCACGCGCCGGCGAACGAGCCGCGATCGGGGCGCTCGATCATGAGCACCTCGAGCCCGTCGACACCGTCGCGCAGCAGCACAGCGGTGCCCGCCAGGGGCAGCGCGCCGTCGCTCATTCGGTCTCGTCGAGTGCCTTGTCGAGCCGCTCGAGTTTCGCGTCGATCTCGCCGGTGTAACCGGGGCGGATGTCTGCTTTCAGCACGAGCGACACTCGCGAACCGAAAGGCAGAACTGCCTCGGTGGCGCGCTTGACGACATCCATCACGGTGTCCCAGTCGGGCCCCTCGATCTCGGTGAACATCGAGGTGGTGCGGTGCGGCAGGCCCGACTCGCGAACGACACGGATGGCCGCGGCGACGGCGTCATGGACGGATCCGTCCGATCGGCCGGTGCCGCTGGGAGCGACGGAGAACGCAATGAGCATTCTTCGACGCTACCGCGTTTGGGGCGAGATGCGTCCGCGCGTCAAATCGCGGTGAGGATGGCCAGGATGACGGCCACCACCACCGCGACACCGCCGATCCCGACGCCGACCAGGCCCCAGCGCGATTGAGCGTCCAGCGCCGATTTCCACCCTGACGACGAAAGAGCCGCGTCGATCCACCGCGGCACATCCGACGACGAGAACGTCACGTCGACCTGCCGGCCGAACGCTCCGTCGGCGCCGAACCCATAGTCGACCCGTCGCTGGAACGACCACACACGGCCGGCTTGCACCCGTCCTGTCGCGCGCAGTCCACCGACGCCCGCAGCCCACTCGACGTCGTACAGCGTGTCGGTACGCGCGTATCTGCCCGGACTGCGCGGATGCAGCCGGCACACGAACGTCGAGGTCAGATCGTGTGCACGCAGAAGGGTGAACCAGCGTGCATCGGCGACCGCGTGGGTCACCTCGACGGAACCGTCAGCGCGCGGCGCCACCGAGAACGGCTGGTCCTCGGCCGCGTGAGCGAGGTGCGCAACGACCTGTTCCCAGGGCCACGGCACCGGGAGCAGGCGGGGATCGATGGGAGTCGGCGGAGCGACCAGGGCGGCATCGGAAGTCACCTCGGCCGAGAGTCTCTTCTTGCGGTGTGAGCGCACGGCCCACAGCAGCGCTGCGAGCAGCCCACCCGCCCCGAGTACCAGAAGCCCGATTCCGAACAGCAGCTCGAACAGACTGGTGGAGGCGTGCGTCGTGTCTACGGTCACGGCCTTGTGCGGCTGCCCCGGCGGATAAGCGAGCTCGATCGTGTCACCGATCTGCACCGTCCCGGTGGTGACGCCCTGCAGCCGTTCATGGGTGAACGTCTGCCCGTCGGCCTCGAAGTCGAGGTAATAGGTGTGAGTCGTGACCCCGTGGTGCCCCGTGCCGCCGCCTGTTTTCGTCACGATGTCGGTCACCGTCGCCGTCGTGCGCTCGGTGTACCCGGTGTAGTCCACCTGCGACAGAGCTATCAGCACCCCGCCGATGAGCCCCGCTATCAGCGCGAGGAACACCACGGCGGCGATCGCCAGGGCGGACGAACGGGCTCGAGGGCGCGCGGGGGCAGTGGCGGTCACGTGGTCTCCTCGTCAGTCGACCGTTCTATTCTCGGGCATGTCGGGGTTCCCCCCTGACCGTGCCTCAGCCGAGTGCACCTGATTGCGTGCGACCTGACATGATCCGGGCGTGCGCGGGGCGCGGCATCCTTCGTGGAATCCGCGCGACCCGCACAACACCCCACACGAAGAGCACGACCGTGAGAGCGTTGCGCGCGGTCAGCACCGCCGCGGGGAACGCATGCGCCTGCAGAAGGCCGTCGTAGGTCATCGGGTAGACGATCTGCGTGAGCGCCGCGATGACGAGCACCAGGGCGGCCGGGCCCCACCAGCGCCGCCGTTCGATGACCAGTCCGAGGAGCACGGGGACGATGATCCACGTGAAGTACTGGGGAGAGCCGACCTTGTTGAACACGATGAACGCCGTCACCAGAGCGAGCGAGAGTGCGGGGAACAAGCGGGCGAAGGATGCCCCGCGCCAGGCTTTCACGGCGCCCAGGAACGCGACCGCAGCGATGGCGAGGAACAGCAGTGGCGTCATGAGAGCTATCACGACATCGACGTTGGGGCCGGTGACCTGGAAGGTGAGCATGTCTTGGTTGTAGAAGATGAACGATCCCTCGATGTGGGCGACCGCGCGCCACAGGTAGAAGGTGCTCACCGGAGCCTCGAGCTGCAGATCGCGTCCGGTCTGATCGCCGATGAACCCGAACGCGTACGCGGCGCCGCCGGCGGCGGCGACGGCCGCGAGGGTGAGTGCGGAGATGACGACCGCCCCACCGATGACGGCCAAGCGGCGGCGCAGAGCAATGACGGCGGCGGCCATGATGGCCGCGGGCCACACTTTGATCCAGGTCGCCACCGCCAGGAGGATCGACCCTAACCAGGGACGTCCGACCAGCCACAGGCATCCCGCAATCGCGAGCGGAATCGTGATCGCATCGATGCGGTAGAGGGCGATCGGGCCGAGGCACGCAAGGGCGACGAGCCAGAACCAGGCGGCCACGCGGCGACCGCGCGAGGTGGCCCGGCCGACCAGCAGCCAGAACGCGAGGGCGTCGCACACGATGACGAGAATCGCCCAGCCCACGATGTACCCGGCGATCCACGCGACGCCGTGGGCGAGCACCATGGGAATCAGCGCGAGCTGGGGGTACACCCACGCCTCGGTGATGCCGACGATCCCGGCTCCGTTCAGCGCCGCGGTCGACCAGGGTTCGTACACCAGGTAGACGTCGCCCATCGGCTGATTAGGCATGACCCAGCCGAGGATGGCGACACCCACGTGCACGATGACGAACGCCGTCCACAACCACGTTCGTCTCGCCACCCCGACATCCTAAGCGGGGACCCCTGTGTCCCCGCCCCGCGAGTTGTCCCCGCGTTGCGCGAGTTGTCCCGTTGTTGCCCGAGTTGTCCCGTCGTTGCCCGAGTTGTCCCGTTGTTGCCCGAGTTGTCCCGTTGATGCCCGAGTTGCCCAGTTGTTGCCCCGAGTTGTCCCCTCCCGCTCCGAGGACAACTCGTGCAACCCGAGGACAAGTCACGCAACCCAAGGACAACTCGTGCAACCCGAGGACAAGTCACGCAACCCAAGGACAACTCGCGCAACCCAAGGACAACTCGTGCAACCCGAGGACAAGTCACGCAACCCAAGGACAACTCGCGCAACCCAAGGACAAGTCACGCAACGCGGGGACAAGTCACGCAACGCGAGGACAACTCGCGCAACGCGGGGACAACTCGCGCAACCCGGGGACAACTCGGGGAGAGCGGGGCGGCGGGGCGGGGGCGGGGCGGGGTCAGGCGCGCAGTGCCCCGGCCACCACCTCGGGCAGCGCCCCGGCCACGTCCAGCGCGGCGATCGGCCCGGGACGTCCGTGCCCGGCGCGCAGCGCCGCCACCACACCGGCGCGCCCGTGCAGCCACGCCGCTGTCGCGGCCAAGGGCCCGAGGTCCTCGACATCCAGCCCTCCCCCGCGCGCCTCGGCCCGCGCCTGCGCGCCGGCGATCACGGCGCCCAACACTCCGCCGAGCACGTCGCCGGTGCCTGCTGTCGCCAGCCACGGTGTGCCCGATGCGATCCGCGCCGTCCAGCCCGACGGCGTCGTCACTATCGTCTCCGCGCCTTTGAGCAGCACGACTCCCCCCAGTGCCGCCGCGGTCTCGTGTGCGGCCGCGACACGACCGCCACTCGACTCGCCCAGGCCCAGAGCCTTTCGCAGCGCCTCGTGCTCGCGTGCGTGCGGTGTGACCACGATCGGCGCCGCAGCCCCCACCGCCTGATCGAGCGCGCCGGCGTCGACGACGACCGGCAGCGCCCCCACCAACACCTCGTGCAGCGCGCGGGTGACGGCATCCGTTCGCGCCGCGGCATCCATTCCCGATCCGACCACCCAGGCCTGCACCCTGCCCTGCGCGGTCACCGTCTCGGGGCGCCGGGCCATCACGAGCCCGTGCGCGGGCCCCAGGTAGCGCACCATCCCGACACCGGTGCGCCATGCGGCCTCGACGCCGAGCACCGCCGCACCCGGGTAGGCATCCGAGCCGGTTTGAAGCCCCACCACGCCCCGGGAATACTTGTCATCGTCGGCGGTTGGCACGTGCAGAAACTCCGCCGCCTCGGCGGCTGTCCAGGTCACCGGCTCTGCCATGGCCACACCCTACCCGGAGCATCCCGATGAGCGCCCTCTTCCGCCCTCTGACTCTTCGCGGCACGACCATGCGCAACCGCCTGTGGGTCTCGCCGATGTGCCAGTACAGCGCCGACGAGGGGATGCCGCAGGAGTGGCATCACGTGCACCTCGCACAGTTCGCCTCGGGCGGGGCGGGGCTGGTGGTTGCCGAGGCGACCGCCGTCCACCCCGCCGGTCGCATCTCACCCGACGACACCGGGCTGTGGAACGACGCGCAGCGCGACGCCTGGGCTCCCATCGCCGCGGCCATCCGCCGACGCGGTGCCGTCGCCGGCATTCAGCTGGCGCACGCGGGACGCAAGGCCTCGACGTGGCCGCCGTTCGCCCCGCACAACGGATCGGTGCCTGCCTCCGCCGGCGGATGGACCACCGCCGCGCCCTCGGCGATCGCCTTCGACGGGTTCGACACACCGGTCGCACTCGATGCTGCCGGTATCGACGCGGTGGTCGCCGACTTCGCCACGGCCGCACGCCGCGCCCACGACGCCGGCTTCGAGGTGCTCGAGCTGCACGGCGCGCACGGATACCTGCTGCACCAGTTCCTCTCGCCGCTGTCGAACCGGCGCGATGACGAGTACGGCGGCAGTCTGGCGAACCGCGCCCGTCTGCTGCTGCGCGTCGTCGACGCCGTGCGCGCCGAGGTGCCCGATGCCACGATCTTCGTGCGCCTGTCGGCCACCGACTGGGCTGAGGGCGGCTGGGATCTCGCACAGACCACGACCGTCGCCCGCTGGGCGGGAGAGCACGGAGCCGACCTCATCGACATCTCCAGCGGCGGCCTGGTCGCCCACCAGCAAATCGCCCTCGCTCCGGGATACCAGGTGCCGTTCGCCGCGCATGTGCGCCGCGAGACCGGGCTGCCGGTCAGTGCGGTCGGACTCATCGAAGACGCCGCGCACGCCGAGCGCATCCTCGCCGACGGCGAAGCCGACGCAGTCATGGCCGGACGCGAGTGGCTGCGCGATCCGCACTTCGCCCTCCGTGCCGCCGCTGAGCTGGGCGACGACATCGACTACTGGCCGGCGCAGTACCTGCGGGCCCGGCCACGCCGCTGACACGCGGCCGCGGCGAGACAAACGCGACCTCACCGGCCGCGGCGACCCCGGCGAGTGGCATCCTGCACCTCGCCGATGAGCTCCTCGAGAACGTCTTCGAGGAACAGCACACCGGTGATGCGACCGTCCAGGTCGCGCACCTGGGCGAGGTGGCGACCGGCCCGCCGCATGAGCGCGAGGGCATCCTCGAGATCGGTCGTCTGCAGCACCGGCACCATGTGGTGGATGCGCTTGGCCGGCACCGGCCGCTCCACCTCGGCGGCGGCATCCCCACCCTCGGCGGCACGCAGCACGTCTTTCAGATGCACGTAGCCGATCGGCTCCCCGTCGTCATCGGTGACCACGTACCGCGAGAATCCGTACTGTGACACCGCATGCTCGATCTCGGCCGGGGTCACCGTGCGCGGCAGCGTGACCAGCTCGCCCAGCGGCACGGCGATGTCGGCGGCCTTCTTGTCGGTGAACTCGACGACGGCGGCCACCGTGCCCGAGACATCCTGCAGCACTCCCTCGCGTCGGGACTGATCGACGATGGTCGCCACCTCGTCGAGGGTGAAGGTCGAGGATGCCTCGGCCTTCGGCTCGACGCCGAAGAGCTTGACGACGCCGTTGGCCATCCAGTTCAACGCGACGATGATCGGGTGGAACACCTTCGACAGCCACACCAGCGGGGTCGCCAGCAGCAGCACCGCACGGTCGGGCACCGAGAACGCGAGGTTCTTGGGCACCATCTCGCCGAACACGACATGCAGATACGACACGAGCACGAGCGTGATGACGAACGCGACCACGTCGACGACCGCCTCGGCGGCCCCCGTGAGCCCCAGCGGCACCGACAGCAGGTGGTGGATGGCCGGCTCCGACACGTTCAAGATCAGCAGCGAGCAGATGGTGATGCCCAGCTGCGTGGTCGCCAGCATGAGGGTCGCATGCTCCATCGCGAACAGCGCCGTCTTTGCGGCGCGCGAGCCGTTCTCGGCCAGCGGCTCGATCTGCGAGCGCCGCGCCGAGACGACCGCGAACTCGGCGCCGACGAAGAAGGCGTTGCCCACCAGCAGCACGACCAGCCAGATGATCCCCGCCCAATCGCTCATGCCGACTCACCTCCCGCATCGTTCAGCGGACTTTGCACCGGCGTGAACGTCACCCGATCGATGCGTCGCCCGTCCATCCGTGCCACCGTCAGCGTTCCCCCGTCGATCTCGACCGTGTCGCCGACGGTCGGAATGCGCTCGAGCACGCTCATGATGTACCCGCCGACGGTGTCGTACACGTCGTTCTCGGGCACCCGCACCGCCGCGCGGTCGCGCAGCTCGTCGGGTCGCCAATCGGCCGGGAAGGTCACCGTCTCGCCACCGCGCACCAGGTCGGCGCGACGCCGGTCATGCTCGTCGAGCACCTCACCCACGATCTCTTCGACGAGGTCCTCCAGAGTCACCAGGCCCGCGGTGCCGCCGTACTCGTCGACGACGACGGCCAGCTGATAACCACGCGAGCGCAGTTCGGTCAGCAGGCCGTCCAGGTGCAGCGACTCGGGCACGCGCAGCGCCTCTTGCGCCAGCGCCGCAGCCGGCACATCGGCCCGGCGCTCACGCGGCACGCTCACGGCCGATTTCAAGTGCACGATGCCCACGATGTCGTCGAGCGAGTCGTCGAACACCGGAAACCGGCTGTGCCCGGTGCGCCGTGCCAGCTGGATGACGTCTTCGGCGCTGTCGTCGGCAGCCAGCGCGTGCACGCTGGGCCGCGGCGTCATCACATCGGCGGCGGTCAGCTGCGAGAAGGTCAGGCTGCGATCCAGCAGCGACGCGGTGTCTTCCTCCAGCACGCCGGCGCTGGCCGAGCGCCGCACCAGGCTCGACAGCTCCGAGGCGGTTCGCGCCCCCGACAGCTCTTCCTTCGGCTCGATCCCCATCGCGCGCAGCACCCCGTTGGCCGAGCCGTTCAGCAGTGCCACGGCGGGTTTGAACACCGTCGTGAAGGCCACCTGGAACGGCAGCACGAGCTTGGCGGTGCGTCGGGGCAGCGCCAGGGCGAAGTTCTTCGGCACGAGTTCGCCGAGGATCATCGACAGGATCGTGGCGACCGCCACCCCGATCACCGCCGAGATCGGCCGCACCGCGGCATCCGGAATCCCCCACCCGTCCAGGAGCGGTCGCAGCAGATTCGAGATGGCCGGTTCCATCGTGTAACCGGTCAGCAGCGTGGTCAGGGTGATGCCCAGCTGCGCGCTGGAGAGGTGCGTCGCGGTCTTGCGCAGCGCCGCGATCGTCAGCGCCAGTCGCGTCTCGCCGCGCGCCTGGCGGGCTTCGAGGTCGGCGCGGTCGAGGTTGACGAGTGCGAACTCGCTCGCCACGAACAGACCGGTGCCGATCGTGAGCAGCAGCCCCACGCCCAGCAGGATGTAGTCCATCACTGATCACCCCGCTTCGCGGGGCCTGGATCGTGGGGCGGGCGTCTGCAACTCGGCGGGTCGTCCATCGTGCGGAATATTCTATGCCCGCCGTCGCGGGTGGGATGCCGCATCCGCACGGGTGCGCTACCAGCTGACCGGCAGCGCCTTGCCCTCTTCGTAGCCGGCCGCCGACTGCAGACCCACGCGCGCACGCTCGTGGAAATCGGCGACGCTGCGCGCGCCGGCGTAGGTGAACGACGAGCGCACGCCCGAGGTGATCATGTCGAGAAGGTCTTCCAGGCCCGGGCGCAGCGGGTCGAGGTAGATCTTCGACGACGAGATGCCCTCGGCGAAAAGCTCCTTGCGGGCCAGCTCGTAGGCGGCCAGCCGGCCGAACCGCTCACGCACGGCCTTCGTCGAGGCCATCCCCCACGATTCCTTGTAGACACGTCCGTCAGCGTCGGCGAGCAGTTCGCCGGGTGCCTCCACGGTGCCGGCGAACCATGATCCGATCATGACGGATGCCGCGCCGGCGGCCAGCGCCAAGGCGACATCGCGCGGGTAGCGCACTCCGCCATCGGCCCAGACGTGCGCGCCCATGAGGCGCGCCGCCTGCGCGGTCTCGAGCACCGCGGAGAACTGGGGGCGCCCGACGGCGGTCATCATGCGGGTCGTGCACATGGCGCCCGGGCCGACCCCGACCTTCAGGATCGTCGCTCCCGACGAGACCAGGTCGTGCACACCTTCGGCGGTCACGACGTTGCCGGCCACCAACGGCAGGCCCAGGTCGAGATCCGACACCTGCTGCAGGGCACGCAGCATGCCGTCCTGGTGGCCGTGCGCGGTGTCGAGCACGAGCACGTCCACACCGGCGGCCACCAGGGCCTTCGCCTTGGCCTGCACGTCGCCGTTGATCCCGATCGCGGCGGCCACGATCAGCCTGCCGTCGGCATCGACCGCGGGGCGGTAGAGCGTGGCGCGCAGCGCACTGCGCCGCGACAGCGTTCCCACCAGGGCGCCGTGCCGCAGCACGCACACGGTCTCGGCTTCTGCGTCGACGATCAGGTCGAAGGCATGCCGGGCGTCGGTGACGTCTTCGGCATCGATGGCCATCGGCCGGGCGTGCACGAGATCGCCCAGTTGCGCATCGGGCAGTGCCGTGCCCAGGCGTCCGGCCGGAACGACGCCACGCACCGCATCGATACTCATCCCCTCGACGGGCGCGTCGGCCACGACGATGCCATACCCGTCGATCGGCGGGAGGATGCGCGCAGCGTCGGCGACCGTGGCGTGGGAGGGCAACACGACCGGGGTGTCCCACGGCACCGGCTGTGCCTTGACCCACCGGATCGCGGCATCCAATTCCTGCAGCGGCATATCTTGCGGCAACACGCCCAGGCCCCCGCGGCGCGCCAGGGTGGCGGCCAGTCGCGCGCCCGTGACGGAGTTCATGTTCGCCGACACGAGCGGGATGGTCGCACCCGTGCCGTCGCCCGGTGACAGGTCGACGTCGAGGCGGCTGGTGACGTCTGAGCGACGCGGAACGAGAAAGACGTCGGAGTACGTCAGATCGACCGCCGGCTGCTCTCCGTAGAACTCCATGTTGTCAAGGCTAGCCATTCCTTCCGCTGGGGAAAGTGCTGGCGATTCACATGGGGTCAGCACCCCGTGCCCCGGAGCGATCGCACAGGCGAGGGGGCTAGGCTTGTTGCTCGTGCGCAGTGGCTCTCCGGAGCCGCGCACAGACCCAGATCTCAGCGAGGAAAGCAGGCGAGCCAAAGTGTCGAGCCAGGTCACAGGCGTCGGGACTTCGAGCGAGGGAGAGTTCGGGGCCAATGAATGGCTCGTCGATGAACTCTACGAGCAGTTCACGAAGGACAGGAATTCCGTCGACAAGTCGTGGTGGCCCATCCTCGAGGCCTATCACCCGGTGGACACGAGCGGGATCGGCGGCGTGAACGACACCGCCACCACGGTCCCACCGGTGACCACTCCCTCCGCCGACGCACACCCGGTGACGGCCCCCGTCCCGGTGATCGGCAGCCAGCCGGTCGCGCGCACCACGGCCAAGCCCGCCGCGCCGCAGCCCATCCCGGCGCAGGCGCCGAAGGTGAAGGCGAAGAACGGCGACGAGCACGAGGCATCCGCCGACGAAGACGTCGTGACGCCGCTGCGCGGCATGACCAAGACCCTCGCCGCGAACATGGACCAGTCGCTCACGGTCCCCACCGCGACCAGCGTCCGCACGATCCCGGCGAAGCTGATGATCGACAACCGCATCGTCATCAACAACCACCTGGCCCGCTCCCGGGGCGGCAAGGTGAGCTTCACCCACCTGATCGGCTGGGCGATGATCCAGGCGCTCAAAGAGTTCCCCAGCCAGAACGTGTTCTTCGCCGAGGTCGACGGCAAGCCGTCGGTGGTCGCACCCGCCCACATCAACCTGGGCATCGCGATCGATCTGCCCAAGCCCGACGGCACCCGCGCACTGCTGGTGCCCAGCATCAAGCGGGCCGACACCCTCACCTTCAACGAGTACCTGGCCTCGTACGAAGACCTCGTCAAGCGGGCCCGCGCGAACAAGCTCACCGCGACCGATTTCGCCGGCACCACCATCTCGCTGACCAACCCGGGCGGCATCGGCACCGTGCACTCGGTCCCCCGTCTGATGAAGGGCCAGGGCTGCATCATCGGCGCCGGCGCCCTCGAGTACCCCGCCGAGTTCCAAGGGTCCAGCGCCCGCACGCTCAACGAGCTGGGCATCGGCAAGACCATCACCCTGACCAGCACCTACGACCACCGCGTGATCCAAGGTGCGGGCTCGGGCGAGTACCTGAAGAAGGTGCACGAGCTGCTGGTGGGCGAGCGCGGCTTCTACGACGCCATCTTCGCCGCGCTGCGCATTCCCTACGCCCCCATCCGCTGGGCGCAGGACATCAAGGTCGACGTCGCAGAGCGCGTCGACAAGACCGCACGTGTGCAGGAGCTCATCAACTCCTACCGGGTGCGCGGGCACCTGATGGCCGACATCGACCCGCTCGAGTACGTACAGCGCACGCACCCCGACCTCGAGATCGAAACCCACGGTCTGACCTTCTGGGACCTCGACCGTGAGTTCGTCACCGGCGGCTTCGGTGGCAAGCGCCAGATGAAGCTGCGCGACATCCTCGGCGTCCTTCGTGACTCGTACTGCCGCACCATCGGCATCGAATACATGCACATCCAGGACCCTGCCCAGCGCAAGTGGTTCCAAGAGAACATGGAAGTGCCGTACCAGAAGCCGAGCCACGACGAGCAGCTGCGCATCCTCAGCAAGCTGAACCAGGGCGAGGCGTTCGAGACCTTCCTGCAGACCAAGTACGTCGGTCAGAAGCGGTTCTCACTCGAGGGCGGCGAGTCGCTGATTCCCTTCCTCGATCAGACCCTGCAGGGCGCGGCCTCGTCGGGTATGGACGGCGCGGCCATCGGCATGGCCCACCGCGGCCGGCTCAACGTGCTCACGAACATCGCCGGCAAGACGTACAGCCAGATCTTCCGTGAGTTCGAAGGTTCGGTCGCCGTCGGCAACAAGAGCGGCTCGGGCGATGTGAAGTACCACCTGGGCACCGACGGCACGTTCGTGGCCGATGACGGAAAGCAGCTGCCGATCCACTTGGCGGCCAACCCCTCGCACCTCGAGACCGTCGACGGCGTGCTCGAGGGCATCGTGCGCGCCAAGCAGGACCGCAAGCCGATGGGCTCGTTCACCTACCTGCCGATCCTCGTGCACGGCGATGCCGCGTTCGCCGGTCAGGGCGTGGTCGTCGAGACGCTGCAGATGTCACAGCTGCGCGGCTACCGCACCGGCGGCACCATCCACGTCGTCGTCAACAACCAGGTCGGTTTCACCACCCTGCCCAACGACGGCTTCACCTCGGTGTACGCGACCGATGTCGCCAAGACGATCCAGGCGCCGATCCTGCACGTGAACGGTGACGACCCCGAAGCCGTGGTGCACGTGGCCGAGGTGGCCTTCCGCTACCGTCAGGAGTTCCACCGCGACATCGTCATCGACATCGTCTGCTACCGCCGTCGCGGTCACAACGAGGGCGACGACCCGTCGATGACCCAGCCGCTGATGACGAACCTCATCGAGGCGAAGCGGTCGGTGCGCCGACTGTACACCGAGGCTCTCGTCGGCCGCGGCGACATCACTGAAGACGAGTACGAGACGGCCAAGAAGGACTTCCAGGACCGCCTCGAGATCGCCTTCGCCGAAACCCACGCAGCCGAGACGGGCACGTCTCCGGTGGTGGCTCCGGATGCCGCGAACCAAGACGTCTTCGCGGGCGAGCCCGAAACCACCGGTGTGGATCGTGCCGTCATCGAGTCGATCGGCGACGCGTTCGTGAACAAGCCCGATGGCTTCACGGTGCACCCGAAGCTCGACAAGCTGCTGGACAAGCGACTGGACATGAGCCGCAACGGCGACATCGACTGGGGCTTCGGCGAACTGCTCGCCTTCGGCTCGCTGCTGCTGGAGGGCACCCCCGTGCGTCTGGCCGGTCAGGACTCGCAGCGCGGCACTTTCGTGCAACGCCACTCGGTGCTGCACGACCGCGAGAACGGCCAGGAGTGGATTCCGCTGACGAACCTCTCGGCGAACCAGGGACGCTTCTGGGTGTACAACTCGCTGCTCAGTGAGTACGCGGCGATGGCTTTCGAGTACGGCTGGTCGGTGGAGCGGCCCGATGCGCTCACCCTCTGGGAGGCGCAGTTCGGCGACTTCGCCAACGGTGCGCAGTCGGTCGTCGACGAGTTCATCTCATCGGCCGAGCAGAAGTGGGGCCAGCAGTCGAGCGTTGTGCTGCTCCTCCCCCACGGCTACGAGGGCCAGGGCCCCGACCACTCGTCGGCCCGCATCGAGCGCTACCTGCAGCTGTGTGCGCAGAACAACATGACCGTCGCTCGTCCTTCGACCCCGGCATCCTATTTCCACCTGCTGCGTCGGCAGGCTTACGCCCGTCCGCGCCGGCCGCTGATCGTGTTCACCCCGAAGGCGATGCTGCGTCTGCGCGGAGCGACCAGCCAGGTCGAAGACTTCCTCACCGGCAAGTTCGAGCCCGTGCTCGACGACGAGCGGGGCATCGACAAGTCGGCCGTCAAGCGAGTGCTGCTGCACTCGGGCAAGATCCACTGGGATCTGAAGGCCGAGCTCACCAAGAACCCGAACCCTGCCGTCGCACTCGTGCGCCTCGAGCAGTTCTATCCTGCGCCGATCGACGAGCTGAACACGGTGCTGGCGCAGTACCCCGACGCCGAGCTGGTGTGGGTGCAGGACGAGCCTGAGAACCAGGGTGCCTGGCCGTTCATCGCGCTCGAGGTCGTGGAACACCTGGGCGGTCGCCCGGTGCGCCGCATCTCGCGTGCAGCGGCCGCATCTCCGGCGACTGGTTCGCCGAAGGTGCACGCCGCCGAGGCCGCCGCGATCATCGCGCAGGCCACGACCCTGTAGCGGGCTGCAGCCCGCGTGCGACGCCGGGCAGACGAAGACGCGGGTCTCACCCGCTTCCGCGTCTGCCCGGTGTGTTCGCTCACTGCGGCCGATTGGCGTCTCGCCCGGTTGGCGCAGCCGATTGCCGTCCCATCTCGTCGGCGCGGCCGATTGCCGTCCCACTTGGTCGGCGCGGCCGATTGCCGTCTCACCTGGTCGGCGCGGCCGATTGCCGTCCCACTTTGTCGCATCACCCACCCGAAGCGACACATCGGGACGGCAGACACCCGCCCCCGCCGCATTCGCCGTCCCAATCCGCCCCATCACCCACCCGAAGCGACACATCGGGACGGCGTTCGCCCGTCCGCCGACATCGCCGCCGACATCGCCGTCCGAATCTGCCGCATCGCGCGCCGGAAGCGACCACTCGGGACGGCATCAGCCCGCCCCACCGACATCGCCGCCGACATCGCCGTCCGAATCTTCCGCATCACCCACCCGAAGCGACACATCGGGACGGCGTCAGCCCGCCCCACCCCGTGCGCCGTCCCAATCCGTCCCATCACCCACCCGACGCGACACATCGGGACGGCAGTCACCCGCCCCACCGACATCGCCGCCGACATCGTCGTCCGAATCTGCCGCATCGCACGCCGGAAGCGACCACTCGGGACGGCAGCGCACGGCGATCGCGCGGCTGCCCAGTCCAGCGTGCGGCGGAGTGCGGCAGCGCACGGCGATCGCGCGGCTGCCCAGTGCAGCGTGCGGCAGCGTGCGCCATCGACCGATAGGGTCGATGCGTGCCCGAGGAACCCGCGCCGTGAGCGTCGCGCTGCTGGTGAACCCCGCCGCGCGCGGGGGCGCGTCGCTTGCCGCCGCAGAGCGCGTGGCCGAGCGGCTGCGCGCGCACGGCATGTCCACGACGCTGGTCTCGGGCGGCTCGGCGGCCGAGTCGGCGCAGCTGCTGCGCCTGGCCATCGACTCCGGGGCCGAGGCGGTGCTGGTGGCCGGCGGCGACGGGACGGTCAACATCGCCCTTCAGGAGGTGGCCGGCACCGGCATCCCGTTCGGCATCGTTCCGGCCGGGACCGGCAACGACTTCGCTGTCGCTCTCGGGCTGCATGAGATGGGGTTGGATGCCGCAGCCGACGCCGTCATCGCCGGACGCACCCGGCAGGTCGACCTGGCGCGGCTGACCCGCGCCGACGGCGGCACGGCACTGTTCGGCACGGTGCTGGCCAGCGGCTTCGACGCCCGCGTCAACGATCGCGCGAACCGGATGCGCTGGCCCCGCGGCGGCTCGCGCTACACGATCGCGCTGCTGCTCGAATTCCTGACGCTGCACTCACTGCCGTTCACGCTCGACCTGGACCTCGAAGACGGCACCACGGTCCGACTCGAAGAAGACCTCGTGCTCGCGGCGATCGGCAACGGTCCGAGCTATGGCGGCGGCTTGCGCATGTGTCCCGACGCGGACCTCGCCGACGGACTGCTTGACGTGACGACGGTGGATGCCACGGGCCGATGGGCGCTGCTGCGCGTGCTGCCGACGATCTACTCGGCCACACACACGGCGTTGCCGATCGTATCGACCTACCGTGCGCGCAGCGTGCGCATCGACGCGCCCGGGGCGACCGGCTACGCCGACGGCGACGCGATGGGGGTGCTGCCGATGCGGGTGGACGCGGTACCGGCGGCCCTGCGCGTGTTCTCGCCGGAGGGGTCAGAGCGCCGCGCGCGCTGAACCCCGGCTGCTCGGTCGCGGGCTCAGCCGGCGACGGTGTGCTCGGTCGCGGGCTCAGCCGGCGACGGTGTGCTCCGCGCGCAGGCGGCTCAGGACCATGTCCCGCAGCTCTTCGGGCGCTGCCTCCCGGCACGACCGCGCCAGCACTTCGGTCAGCGTGCGCGAGACGAGCGCCTCGTCGCGGCATCCGGGGCACGACTCGAGGTGCTCACGAATGTCGGCGGCCTCGGTCTTGCACACTTCGTTGCGCAGGTACTCCTCGAGGTCTTTGCGGGCCTTCTCACAACCGCAATCGGTCATTTCCCACTCCCTGGTGCAGTGATGCCGCGCTCAGCGGCGTAGTCGGCGAGCAAGTCACGCAGCAAACGCCTGCCACGGTGCAGGCGGCTCATGACCGTGCCGATCGGGGTCTTCATGATGTCGGCGATCTCCTGGTAGGCGAAGCCCTCGACATCGGCGAGGTAGACCGCCATGCGGAAGTCTTCGGGGATCGACTGCAGCGCGTCTTTGACGACGGATGCCGGCATCCGGTCGATCGCTTCGGCTTCCGCCGAGCGCGACGTCGTCGAGGTCGTCGATTCCGCTCCGCCGAGCTGCCAGTCCTCGAGATCGTCGATCGGGCTCTGGAACGGCTCGCGCTGCTTCTTGCGATACGTGTTGATGTAGGTGTTCGTGAGAATCCGGTACAGCCACGCCTTGAGGTTGGTGCCCTGCGTGAACGTCTTCCACGAGCCGAACGCCTTCACGAACGTCTCCTGCACGAGGTCGGCAGCATCGGCCGGGTTGCGCGTCATGCGCATCGCGGCCGCGTACAGCTGATCCATGTAGGGAAGCGCCTGCTCTTCGAATTGGGCGCTCACGTCGACTGCGGTCTGCGACTCATCCATCGCTCGCAAGTCTACGTGTGTGCTCTGCGGCACGGTGAGACGTTCCAGAGTGGCAATCATCCGGCTCCATTCACAGGTTCGTTAGGGTAGAACCCGATGACCGACTACCGGTATTCCCATACCCCCGGAACACGTGTGTCCGCCGCTTCGTCCGACACCGGCCCCTGGCGCGCCCCGGCGGCCTCCGGACCGCTCGAAGCCACCGTCACCGTGCCGGGTTCGAAGTCCCTCACCAATCGCGAATTGGTGCTCGCCGCGCTCGCCGACGGGCCGAGCACCCTGCACGAGCCACTGCATTCCGACGATTCGGCCCGCATGATCGATGCGCTGCGCGTGCTGGGGGTCGGCGTCGAGCCGATCGCCGGCCAGGGCGCGTTCGGCGACGATCTGCAGATCACGCCGCTGGCGGCATCCCCCACATCGGGTGAGATCGACTGCGGCCAGGCCGGAACCGTCATGCGCTTTCTCGCGCCGGTCACCGGGCTAGTCGAGGGTGAGATCACCCTGACCGCACACAGCACCGCCCTGCACCGCCCGATGGGCGCCATGATCAAGGCGCTGCGCGATCTGGGGGTCGATGTCGACGACGAGGGCCGCTGGGCGCTGCCGTTCACGGTGCGCGGGCACGGGCAGATCCGCGGGGGCGAGGTGACCATCGACGCGAGCGCGACCAGCCAGTTCGTCACCGGCCTGCTGCTGGCCGCTCCGCGGTTCGACATCGGTCTGCGCCTCATCCACGAGGGCGACCGGCTGCCCAGCATGCCCCACATCGATATGACGATCGAGTCCCTCGCCCACCGCGGCGTGAACGTCGAGCGCCCCAGCGGCACCGAGTGGGTCGTTCCGGCCGGGCCGATCCGCGGCAAAGACGTGCACGTCGAACCCGACCTCTCCAACGCCGCGCCGTTCCTGGCCGCAGCGATGGTGGCCGGCGGCCGCGTGTCGGTCAGCGGGTGGCCGGTGCACTCCACCCAGCCGGGCGCGCTGCTGCCCGACATCCTGTCGGTGATGGGCGCCCGCACGCAGCGGCGCGGCGGCGCCTTGCACGTGACCGCCGGCGACCGCATCGCCGGCGTCGATCTCGATCTGTCTGCGGCGGGCGAGCTCACACCCACCCTGGTCGGACTCGCCGCCCTGGCCGATGCACCCACGACCATCCATGGCATCGGACACATCCGCCGGCACGAGACCGACCGGATCGCTGCCCTCGTCGAGAACCTGCGCGCGCTCGGCGGCGAGGCCGAAGAGCTCGACGACGGCATCCGCATCATCCCCCGGCGGCTGCACGGCGGGGTGTGGCTCGCCCACCACGACCACCGCATCGCCACCACCGGCGCGCTGCTGGGGCTCGCCGTCGACGGGGTCGAGGTCGACGACATCGGCACGACTGCGAAGACCATGCCCGAATTCCCGCAGCTGTGGGCCCGCATGCTCGGCGACGAGTCGGGGGATGCCGCGGCATAGCCGCGCCCGTGTCATGAGCTGGCTCGACGACACCGACGACGACGAACCCGAGTTCGACGAGACCGACGTGCGCGTCCGCCCGAATCCGAAGGCGAACCGGCCTCGCACCAAACGCCGCCCGGCACATTCCGACGCCGTGCTGGCCCGCGTGCTCGGCGTGGATCGCGGCCGTTACACCGTGCTCGTGGACGAGGACTCCCCCGACGAGCACGAGGTCACCGCCACCCGCGCCCGCGAGCTGCGGCGCCAGGCGATCGTCACCGGCGACATCGCCCGCGTCGTCGGTGACACCAGCGGCCAAGAGGGCACCCTCGCGCGCATCATCGGCCTGGCCGAGCGCACCACCCTGCTGCGGCGCAGCGCCGATGACACCGACCAGGTGGAACGGGTCGTGGTCGCCAACGCCGATCAGATGCTCGTGGTCGTGGCCGCCGCCGACCCCGAACCGCGCGCGCGGCTCGTCGACCGCTACCTCGTGGCGGCACTGGATGCCGGCATCCGGCCCCTGCTCGTGGTGACCAAGACCGATCTGGCCGACCCGACCGAGTTCCTTCGCCACTTCGACGGGATCGACCTGCGCGTGTTCCGCAGCTCCCGCGGCCAGATGCCGCTCGCCGAGATCGGCGCGGCCCTGGTCGGGCACTCGACGGTGTTCGTCGGGCACTCCGGCGTCGGCAAGTCCACACTCGTGAACGCTCTCGTGCCCGACGCGCAACGGGCGACCGGACATGTCAACGAGGTCACCGGGCGGGGCCGGCACACGTCGAGTTCAACGGTGTCGCTGCGCTACCGCGGCCTCGACGGCAACGGCTGGGTGATCGACACCCCCGGTGTGCGCTCGTTCGGTCTCGGTCACGTGGACCCGAACCACATCATCGATGCCTTCACCGACCTGGCCGACGTCGCCAGCCAGTGCCCCCGCGGCTGCACGCACCTGCCCGATGCCCCCGACTGTGCGCTCAACGAAGCCGTCGCCTCGGGCGTGCTGGGGCCCGCCGCCGCCGGGCGGCTGGACTCGTTGCAGCGGCTGCTGGTGACCTTCGCCGAGGTCGCACACGAGCACTGATGCCGGCATCCCGCGGGCCGCGGCATCCCACCCCCGTAGGCTGGAGGCATGACCACGCTGCATCCTGGAGACCCTGCCCCCGACTTCACGCTTCTCGACCAGGACGGCCGTAGCGTCTCGTTGCACGATCTGCGCGGCCAGAAGGTCGTGCTCTACTTCTATCCCGCGGCCATGACACCGGGATGCACGACCGAGGCATGCGACTTCCGCGACAGCATCGCCTCCCTGGGCGGGGCCGGCTACACCGTGGTCGGAATCTCGCGCGACACCCCCGCCAAACTCCGCGAGTTCCGCGAGCGCGACGCACTGACCTTCCCGCTGCTGAGCGACCCCGACCACGCGGTGCACGACGCGTACGGTGCGTGGGGCGAGAAGATGAACTACGGCAAGAAGATCGAGGGCGTGCTGCGTTCGACGTTCGTGATCGATGACGACGGCGCGCTCACCCTCGCGCTGTACAACGTGAAGGCGACCGGGCACGTGGCCCGGCTGCGCAAGACGCTCGGCATCGACCAGTAGCCCAGACCTGACCGGCGAGTCCCCCGTCACCGGTCCCGGCCGCTACCGGCGGGCCTCGTCGTCGGCCGCGCGACGTTCGGCAGCCTGCCGCCGCACATCGAGCACCAGCGGCACCAGCCCTGCGACGCCGACCGCGGCCAGGGCCAGACCGATCAGCGGATGCGCGTAGCCGCCGGTGGCGGCCCCCAGCGCGACGGCGAGAATGAGCAGCTGCACGACGATTCCGCCCGAGCGCCCCCACGATGCGCCCCGCACAACAGCGACGGCGAAGGCCGCAACCGCCACCACGCCGATCAGTGTCAGCACGATCAGCGCGATGCCGCTGGGCAGCGACGCGGACTCGCCCTCACCGAGCGCGATGACCTGCCACACGACAAGGATGACCAGTCCCAGCGCCTGCAGGCCGAGGATGATCGCCGCCACGCGGGCGGTGGGAGGTGTGCGCATCGTTGAGAACCCTTTCGACGCGTCGTGTCGCAAATCCAGTGGGTCGCTCGGCTTTCGGCGAACTGACAGCCCATTGCGGAGGTTTGGCCAGAGAAAATCCTTGATTAGAGCGCAACGCTGTGAAACCATGGAAGACGTTGTGCGCTCCCACAGCGTGGTGGGGCGAGCGTTCTGCTCGCGCAATGTCCAGGCTACCGGAACCCGAATCCGGTCTGGACCCACACCCGACACACGACGTGATCTTCCCACTCAAGGAGCACCCCCATGGATTGGCGCGACAAAGCCGCTTGCCTCACTGTCGACCCGGAGCTGTTTTTCCCGGTCGGCAACACCGGTCCTGCCGTCGAGCAGATCGAGAAGGCGAAGGCGGTGTGCGCGCGATGCACGGTCACCGAGATCTGCCTGCAGTACGCCCTCGAGACCGGTCAGGACTCGGGCGTGTGGGGCGGCCTGTCTGAAGACGAGCGCCGCGCTCTCAAGCGCCGCGCCGCACGCGCGCGTCGCGCCTCCTGACGACGCCCGCAGCACCCGACGCGGATCACACCACGTCGCGCCTCCTGACGACGCCCGCAGCACCCGACGCGGATCACACCACGTCGCGCTCGAGATAGCGCAGCGGAATGTCGATGGTCACCTCGGTGCCCTCACCGTTCAGGGTGTGCCAGTCGATCGAACCGCTGAGCTCGCCCTGAATGAGCGTGCGCACTATCTGCGTGCCCAGGCCCTGACCGACCTGCCCCTCGGGCAGGCCGACCCCGGTGTCGCGAACCCGCACCTCGAGGCGTTCGTCTGAGCGCTCCGCGCTGATCTCGACATCGCCCTCTTTGCCGGCCAGGCCGTGCTCGACGGCATTGGTCACCAGCTCGGTCAGCGCGAGCGCCAGCGGCGTGGCGTATTCGGTGGGCAGCGTGCCGAACGTGCCCGTCGTGTGCGTCTTGGCCTGCGTGCCCACCCCGGCCGCCACTTCGGCGACCAGCTTGAGCACGCGTTGGAACACCTCGTCGAAGTCCACGTTCTGTGCCAGGCCCTGCGCGAGGGTGTCATGGACCACGGCGATCGCCGATACCCGCCGCATCGCCTGGGTGAGCGCATCGCGTGCCTCATCGGAGTGCGTGCGACGCGCCTGGATGCGCAGCAGCGAGGCCACGGTCTGAAGATTGTTCTTCACCCGGTGGTGGATCTCGCGGATGGTTGCATCCTTCGTGATCAGTTCCTGCTCCTGGTGGCGCATCTCGGTCACGTCGCGGCAGAGCACTATCGCCCCGATGCGCGTGCCGTGGTCGCGCAGCGGCACCGTGCGCAGCGAGATCGTCACGCCCCGTGCATCGACGTCGGCACGCCAGGGAGCACGGCCGGTCAGCACGAGTGGCAGCGATTCATCGAACTGACGTTTCTCGGGCAGGATGCCGGTGACCACCTCGACGAGCGATTCGCCTTCGAGCTCGTCGTCGAACCCGAGACGGTTGAACGCCGACAGGGCGTTCGGGCTGGCGAAGGTGGCCATGCCGTCGACGTCGAGTCTTATCAGGCCATCGGCGGCGCGCGGCGCACCACGGCGCGGGCCGGTGGGTGCCGACAGATCGGGAAAGTCCCCGAACGAGATCATGCCGAACAGATCGTCGGCGCACTCGTTGAAGGTGATCTGCTGGCGCGAGGGCGTGCGCGCCTCGCTGAGGTTGGTGTGCCGTGTGAGCACGCCGATGACCTTGGGCTGCTCGCCGGGGCGGGGCGCCTCACGCACGATCGGCACTGCACGCACGCGCGTGGGGGTCTCTTCGAACCAGTCCGGCGAGGCAGAGTCGACGATCTGCCCGCTGGCGTATGCCGAGCGAACCTGTGCCCGCCACTGCGGCCGCACCCGTTCGCCGACGATGTCGCGGTAGAAGAGTGTCGCCGCTCCCCCGGGCCGGGTGTGGGCGACCGCGGTGAACTCGGCATCGGCGGTGGGCACCCACATCACCACATCGGCCGACGCGAGGTCGGCGAGCAGCTGCCCGTCGCCGGCCAGGCGGTGCAGCCATTCGACGTCGGCCTCATTGGAGAGACCCTGGGCGTAGACGAGATCCGTGAGCGTCGACACGGAATCAGCCTACGGTGCGACGGCGCTCTCTGCGACGCGCACCCGCGCACGCCGGCGCAACCGGCGCGGCGACGAGCGCGGCGGCGTCGGTGCGGGCGCCACGGCCTCGGCGGCGAACCGGCGCACCGCCGGTGTCACCGATGACCGTGGGGATGCCTCGACGACCGGGCGCGATGCCAGCAGCGCCTTGTCGACCCCACGCGCATCGTTCGGAATGAACCACACGTCGCTGATGCCGGCGAACCTCTCCAGCGTCCGCTGCACCTGCCCCCGCGCATCGATGCCCAGGGTCCCCGGGCGCAGCCGGTTGGCGACCACTGCCACCGGGGTGTTGCCGACCACGGCGCGCAGCTCGCCGTACGCCCGCAGAAAGCGGGCCACGCCCACGGGGTCGGCAGCCAGCACGGCGACGATCCGGTCGGCCGCTCGCAAGGCCGCGAGGGTGGCCGCGTTCCGCCGTGGACCATCGGCCAGGTCGCTGACGATCTCTTCATCGCGCTCGAGCGAGGATGCCGCATCCACCACGGTGAACTCGACCCAGTCGCGACATCGCTGAAGTGCCGCCGTCACCCGGCCGTCGCTGAGCTCGGGCCAGCGCGAGGGCCGGTTGATGCCGGACAGAACCGCGACCGCACCGTCAGCGACCGGCACCGCGGTGCTGATCCGGTCGAGCTCGGCAGCATCGAGCGCGCCCCGCTCGGCCTGTCGGCAGGCCGCGGCGAAGCCGGGGCCCTCATCGGTGAGCCCGAGCATGAGCGCGAGGGCGGGTGCGTGGGTATCGGCATCCACCAGCCCCACGCGCCGTCGTCCTCGGCTGAGTTCGGCGGCCAGCTCGACGGCGAGAGTGGAGCGACCGGGGGCGCCCGCCGGCCCCCACACGGTGATCACCTGTGATCGCACTGTGTCGGCTTCGAGCACCGGTGGGGGTGCCGACGCCAGCACCTGCGCGATGGTCCAGGCGTCGCTGTCGAAGGGCAGCGCGGGCGCGAGGCCGAACGCAGCAGACAGGCGAACAGCAGCCTCGGTCGCACACAGCGGCACGATGCGCACTCCGGCGCGATCGCACGCGGCCACCACCTCGACCGTCAGCGTGCGCGCGCCGATTTCGAGCACGAGGGCATCGGCCGAGTCCAGCAGCGGGTCGGCGGCGCCGGCCGCAGGATGGTCGGCGCCGAGTGCGCCGACGATCTCGACCCCGGCCCGCTCGAGTTCGGCGGCCAACGCCCGCGAGTGCGAGGTCGCGACGATCACCGCGCGCATCATCGGCCCCCGCTCGGAACGACCGACAACGCCGACTCGCCGGCGATCGCCGCCAGCGCCGCGGCGACGTCAGAGCGCGGGATCACGAGCTCGATGGCATCGGCGCCGCCGCCGATCATCGAGTCGTCGTGCGCGACCGAGACCACGGTGGCGTTCGCGATGAGGATGCGCGGCGTGTCGTACGTGCCAGCGTCGGTGGGTGCCGCCGCCCACAGATCCACGGTGCTTCCGCTCGTGACGTTGCTGGGCACGGCGGCACTGCTGTGCACGACGACAGTGGTCACCTGCGAGCTGGCCGCCGAGACCGTGGCCGCCGCCGGAACGAGTTCACCGGCGTCGATGGTGCGGGTCGCCACGGCATCGTTCAGCGTCGCCCCGGGCGCCAGATACGCATCGGCGGAGCGGCCGAGAGCCACGTCGATGACGGTGAGGTCGGCCGCCGTCACCTTCTGACCCGGCACTATCGTGTGCGCTGCCGCGTAGACCGGTGACGTCTGCCGTGACAGTGACACGACAGCCCACACGCCGGCGATCGAGGCGATGATGAGCACGACTCCGAGAAAGAACCGGGCGTCGGTCCAGAACCCGCGGCGTCGCGGACGCGGCATGGTCACGGTCGTCGACGCGGCGCTGTCGAGTGCTGTCATGTCTTCATCGTGGCGCAATCCGGCACGGGGCGTCGAAAGTTATCCACAGGCTGAACACCGCAGGTGCCGAGCGGCCAATCCCGGAGATAATGAGTGCATGCCCGATATGTCTCCTGACGAGGAGCGCCTGGTCACCCCCGCGCAGGTCGCCGAGGTGCTGGGGCTGTCCGTCGACGAGGTGATCGCCCTTGCGATGGAGGGACAGGTGCGCGGCGTACGGGTCGGCGTTCCGCCGCAGTGGCGCATCAGCGAGGGCAGCGTCGCGGCCTACCTCGACGAGCAGACCGAGCAGACCCGTCGCATGGCCCTGTGGCGCCAGTCGAACGCCGCCAGCTTCCCCGAGCTGTGGGGCACCGGGAACGTGCGCCGCCCCGACTGAGGTCAGTGCGCGAACGCGTCGATGGCCCGGGTGGTCAGCTCCATCTCGCGATTGCCGCCGTGGCCCTCATCCTCGATGATCTCCAGCCGGCTTCCCGGCCACGCGCGATGCAGCCGCCAGGGCGTGATCGCCGGCCCGCTGATGTCGCGGCGCCCGTGGATGAGAACGCCGGGGATCTGCGCGAGCTCGCCCGCACGATCGATGAGAGGTTCGGCGAGAAAGCAGTCGTGCGCCCAGTAGTGCGTGACCAGCGCGGCGAAATTCTCCCGCTCCCGCGCTGAGCTGTGGCGCGGGCCCGGCTGCCACGCCGGATCGAGGCTGATGTGCGTCGACTCCCAGTCGTCCCAGGCGTCCGCGGCATCTCGCCGCACCGCGGCATCCGGGTCGCGCAGCAGCCGCGCGTAGTGGTCGATCACCCGGGTTCCGGGTGGGACGGATGCCGCGAGCCGGTGCCACGCTTCGGGGAACACCGCCCCGACCGACTCGGTGATCCAGTCGATCTCGTCGCGACCGCCGGTCGTGACGGCAGTCAGCACGAGCGCGGTGACGCGGCCGGGATGCGCCAGCGCATAGGCGAGCGCCAACGTGCATCCCCACGAGACGCCATGGATCAGCCAGGCATCGATCGCCAGATGCTCGCGCAGCGCTTCAAGGTCGTCGATCAGGGCAGGGGTCGTGTTGGCGTCGAGCGCGCCGTCGATGGCCCACGGGATGCTGCGCCCGCACCCGCGCTGGTCGAGCCCGACGATCAGATGGCGGTCGGGGTCGAACCTGCGCCGGTATCCACCGCGCCCCAGTCCCCCGCCGGGCCCGCCGTGCAGGTAGAGGGCCGGGCGACCGGTCGGGTTTCCCGATGTCTCCCAGTACAGCCGGGCGCCGTCGGGGCGCCCCAGCATGCCGGAGTCGAACGGCTCGAGGGCAGGATGCACGCGGGAAGTCTACGCGGGTGCGAGAGGCCGCTTCGGGCGCGGGATGCCGCGGGTCGGCGCCGGAATGCCGCCTCCGGGTGCGGGAGGCCACTTCCGGCTGCGGGATGCCGCCTCCGACTGCGGGATGCCGCGGGCCGGGCTCACAGCTGGGCAGCGTGTGCCTCCAGGCGCACCCAGGCCACGGCGTCCAGCGGCACGATGCGCACTCCCGCGATGCTGCCGGCCCGGCGCGGTTCGCCCACGTCGTGCAGCGCCAGGTCGAGGTGGTCGGAAAGTGCCCGGTCGATGGTGCCGCTCAGGGTGCGACCCGCGCGCAGATGCAGGGTCACCGGAACACGTCGCCGGGCGAGATCGCGCAGCACGAAGCCCAGCGTCATACGCTCGGCGAGCCGCTGCGGCGCCGGTGGCTGGGCACGCGCGCTGCGCAGCACCTCGGCCTCCGGCATTCCGACGGCCGCCACGGCACCGAGGGCGATGACCACGGTGTGTTCGTCCGAGCTCGACATGCCCATCCAGTCGGCGCCGACGGCGGTCAACCGCCCCGTCAGCACGGCGCCGTCGGCCAGCTCCACCGTCAGCTGGGACGCCGGATCGGCGCGCAGCGTCTGCAGGCGGTCGCGTAGGCCGAGCCGCGACATCCGCAGTCTCTCTGCCTCGGAGTCGAGGGCCGCCCGCTCGGCCTCCCATTCGGAGTCGAGCTGACCCTCGAGGTCTTCGAAGAAGCGATCCCAGCGCACGCTCAGAGAGTATGCGATGCCGACGACACCGCCGGAAAGTTATCCACAGGTGAGAGGGTTCTCATCACCCTGGGAGTTGCCTGTGTGCTCTACTGGTGCGCGGAAGACCTGGCATCCTCCCGCACCGCGGGAGACGGAGAGAGGTGTACATCGATGGCGTGGCATCCGGCAGTCTCGTCCGCTCAGCGGTATGCGCGAGATCCCGATCCGGGTGCCGCAGAGCGCACGTCGGCCGACGAGCTGCCCGACCCCGAACCGCTGCTGCGCAATCTCGCCCAGGGAGTGCTCGAAGTGCTCGCCGGGGTGCGCGACGTGAACCAGCTCGCCCGCTGGATGACCGAAGACGCCTTCCGCTCCCTCGCCACGCGCGGTGCGCTGGCCGCCCGTGCCCGCAGTGCGCGCGGCATCGCCGCCAGCCGTCCGGTGCAGTCCATTCGCTCCGTGCATCTGGGCGCCCCCGTCGACGACGCCGTCGAGGCGGTCGTCGTCATCGGTGGCCCGGCCCGCACCCGCGCGATGGCGATCCGGCTCGAGGGGCTGGATCACCGCTGGCGGGCGTCGTCGCTCGCACTGCTGTGACGCGACTGCGAGGCCGCGTCTCGGGTGCGAGTTGAACGCGCCCTACTGCTTGTACGACGACAGGAAGTTGCCGATGCGCTCGACCGCGTCGGCGAGCACCCGCGACTCGGGCAGCGTGACGATGCGGAAGTGGTCGGGCGTGGGCCAGTTGAACCCGGTCCCCTGCACCACCAGCACGTGCTCGGCCACCAGCAGGTCGTAGATCAGTTTTCCGTCGTCGCGAATCTCGTACACGTCGGGGTCCAAGCGCGGGAACGCATACAGCGCCCCCTGCGGCCGATAGCAGCTGACCCCGGGGATGGCCTCCAGGCCTTCCCAGGCCACGTCGCGCTGCTCGTGCAGCCGGCCGGTCGGGCCGATGAGCGCGTCGATGGACTGCACGCCCGACAGCGCCGCCTGCACCGCGTGCTGCGCCGGCACGTTCGGGCACAGTCGGGTGGAGGCGAGCAGCGTGATGCCCTCGAGGAACCCGCTCGCGTGCTGGGTGGGCCCGGTGATGACCAGCCATCCGCTGCGGTAGCCGGCCACGCGATACGTCTTGGACAGGCCGTTGAACGTCAGACACAGCAGGTCGGGGGCGAGAGTGGCCAGATTGATGTGCTGGGCATCGTCGTAGAGGATGCGGTCGTAGATCTCGTCGGCCAGCAGCAGCAGTGAGTGCTCGCGGGCGATGTCGACGATCCCCTGCAGCGTCTGGCGCGTGTACACCGATCCGGTGGGGTTGTTGGGGTTGATCACCACTATCGCCTTCGTGCGATCGGTGACCTTGCTGCGGATGTCTTCGAGGTCGGGCTGCCAATCGCCGTCGGGATCACACCGGTAATGCACCGGGGTACCGCCGGCCAGGCTCGTCATCGCCGTCCACAGCGGGTAGTCCGGTGACGGGATGAGCACCTCGTCGCCGGTGTCGAGCAGAGCCTGCATCGTCATCGTGATCAGCTCGGACACGCCGTTACCCAGAAACACGTCGTCGGGATCGAACTTCGGAAAGTCGGGGATCTCTTCGTAGCGCGACACCACCGCGCGGCGCGCCGACATGATGCCGCGACTGTCGCTGTAGCCGTGCGCATACGGGACGGCCTCGATCATGTCGCGCACGATCTGATAGGGCGCGTCGAAGCCGAAGATCGCCGGATTGCCGGTGTTCAGCTTCAAGATGCGGTGGCCGTCGGCCTCCAGTCGGCCGGCCTCTGCCAGGGCTGCTCCGCGGATCTCGTAGAGCACATCCTTGAGCTTGTTCGACTGGTCGAGAGGGCGCAGCGGAGTCATCCGTTCAGGATATCCCTCTGGATGCCGCGGCCCGCGCGGGCTGCGGCATCCACCCTCTGCTACTTGCGCTTCTGCGCGGCGCGGCGCTCGGCGCGGTTGTTGGCCGCGGGGGCATCGCCCTGCGAGGGAGCCGAGGTCGGCTGTCCGAACGCGCCGCGTGCGGCCGGCTGGGCCTGCTTCTCGGGCGCGGGCGCCTGGGCAGCGGCAGCCGCGGCCGCCTGGCGCACGCGGTTGGTCGCCGCCTGCTGCACTTGTCCGCGATCGTTGCGCACCTCGACCTCGCCGCCCTCGTTCGACGCCGAGTATTCGAGGCGCTGTCCATCTTGGCTGGGCGCGACCAAGCCCTTGGCCTCGACGTCGAGCTCACCTTCGGCCTGCGCACGCACCTCGACCTCGAGATTGTAGAGGTAGCCGACCGACTCCTCCTTGATCTGCCCCATCATCGTCTGGAACATCTGGAAGCCCTCGCGCTGGTACTCCACGAGCGGGTCGCGCTGCGCCATGGCGCGCAGGCCGATGCCGTCCTTGAGGTAGTCCATCTCGTAGAGGTGGTCGCGCCAGCGGCGGTCGAGCACCTGCAGCACGACCCGGCGCTCCAGCTCGCGCATGGCGGCCTCGCCGAGCTTCTCCTCGCGCTTGCCGTAAGCGATCTTCGCGTCGGAGAGAATCTCGCGCTTGAGCACCTCGGGGGTGATCCGCCCTCTGTTGCCCGCTTCGGCGACGACCTCGTCGATGGTCACACTCACCGGATACAGCGTCTTCAACTCCGACCACAGGGCGTCGAAGTCCCAGCTCTCGGTGTGACCCACCGAGGTGTGGTCGTCGATGATCGCGTTGATGGTGTCTTCGACGAAGTGCTGGATGCGATCGGCGATGTCGTCGCCCTCGAGCATCTGCCGGCGGTCGGCGTAGATGGCCTCGCGCTGACGGTTGAGAACGTCGTCGTACTTGAGCACGTTCTTGCGGATCTCGGCGTTACGCGCCTCGACCTGCGACTGCGCGCTGCGGATAGCGCGGGTCACCATCTTCGACTCGATGGCCACGTCGTCGGGGAAGTTCGTGCGCGCCAGAATCGCCTCGGCGGCGCCCGACTGGAACAGGCGCATCAGGTCGTCGGTCAGCGACAGGTAGAACCGGCTCTCACCGGGGTCGCCCTGACGTCCGGAACGTCCGCGCAGCTGGTTGTCGATGCGGCGCGACTCGTGCCTCTCGGTGCCCAGCACATAGAGTCCACCGACCTTGACGACCTCTTCGGCCTCGGCCTCCACCTTTGCCTTGACGGCCGGGTAGACCTCATCCCACGCCTGCTCGTACTCTTCGGGGGTCTCTTCGGGGTCGAGCCCGCGGCTCTTGACCTCTTGCACGGCAAGGAACTCGGCGTTGCCGCCGAGCATGATGTCAGTGCCACGACCGGCCATGTTCGTGGCGACGGTCACTCCGCCCAGCCGGCCGGCACGGGCCACGATCTCGGCTTCACGCGCGTGGTTCTTCGCGTTGAGCACCTCGTGCTTGATGCCCTTCTTCGCCAGCATCCGCGAGAGGTACTCGCTCTTTTCGACGCTGATGGTGCCCACCAGCACCGGCTGGCCCTTCTCGTGGCGCTCGGCGATGTCTTCGACGACCTGCGTGAACTTGGCCTGCTCGTTCTTGTAGACCAGGTCGGACTGGTCTTTGCGGATCATCGGCTTGTTCGTCGGAATCGGCACGACGCCCAGCTTGTAGGTCGACATGAACTCGGCCGCTTCGGTCTCGGCCGTGCCGGTCATGCCTGAGAGCTTCTCGTAGAGCCGGAAGTAGTTCTGCAGCGTGACGGTGGCCAGCGTCTGGTTCTCGGCCTTGACGGGCACGCTCTCTTTGGCCTCGATGGCCTGGTGGATGCCCTCGTTGTAGCGCCGGCCGACGAGGATGCGGCCGGTGTGCTCGTCGACGATCATGACCTCGTCGTTCATCACGACGTAGTCGGTGTCGCGCTTGAACAAGGCCACGGCCTTGATCGAGTTGTTCAGGAACGAGATCAGCGGGGTGTTCGCCGACTCGTACAGGTTGTCGATGCCGAGGTAGTCCTCGACCTTCTCGATGCCGGGCTCGAGCACGCCGACGGTGCGCTTCTTCTCGTCGACCTCGTAGTCGACCCCCGGCTCGAGGGTCTTCGCGATCTTCGCGAACTCGGTGAACCAGCGGTTCGCCTCACCCGATGAGGGGCCCGAGATGATCAACGGGGTGCGGGCCTCGTCGATGAGGATCGAGTCGACCTCATCGACGATCGCGTAGAAGTGGCCGCGCTGCACGAGGTCTTGCTTCTGCCACGCCATGTTGTCGCGCAGATAGTCGAAGCCGAACTCATTGTTCGTGCCGTACGTGATGTCGGCGTTGTACTGTTCCCGGCGCACGTCGGGCGTCTGGCCCGAGATGATGGTGCCGGTGGTCATGCCCAGGGCCCGGAACACACGGCCCATCAGCTCGGCCTGGTATGACGCGAGGAAGTCGTTGACCGTGATGATGTGCACGCCCTTGCCGGCGATCGCGTTCAGATAGGCCGGCAGCGTGGCGACCAGGGTCTTTCCTTCACCGGTCTTCATCTCGGCGATGTTGCCCAGGTGCAGGGCCGCGCCACCCATCAGCTGCACGTCGTAGGGACGCTGACCGAGCGTGCGCCGTGCGGCCTCACGGACAGCGGCGAAAGCCTCGGGCATGAGCTTGTCGAGCGACTCGCCCTTCTCATACCGCTCCCGGAACTCGGCCGTCTCGCCACGCAGCTCGTCGTCCGTGAGCGCGGAATACTCGTCTTCGAGCGCGTTGACGGCCTTCGCGACCTGCTGAAGCCGCCGCAGAATGCGGCCCTCGCCGGCGCGAAGAATTTTCTCGAGGGGGTTGGCCACGGAGGATCTCCATCTATCGGGTCTATTCGGTGCGCCGGCCTGAGCCCAGGCACGCCCACCCATGTTATCCGCCCGTGACCTTTGAGGGTGCTGGCAGGCGTTCAGGCGCGGGATGCCGCGGCCCGCGCGCCGCGCTGGGCGCCCGGCGCCCGTCGCCCGTCGCCCGTCGCCCGTCGCCCGCCGCGCTCCGCTGGGCGCCCGTCGCCCGCCGCCCGCGCCCCTTCTTCGCCGAAACAAGGGATTCGCGTCGAAACCCAGGGCGACGCCCCAGGTTTCGGGAGGAATCCCTTGTCTGAACGCCCACGGGCAAACAAGGCCGCGCCAAGCGGCCCCCGCGCAGCAGCCTCGCGCTCCGCGCGCAGTAGGCTCGCACCCCGCGCCCCACGCCCGCACCCCCGAGCCCCCTCTTCGCCGAAACAAGGGATTCACGTCGAAACCCAGGGCGACGCCCCAGGTTTCGCGAGGAATCCCTTGTCTCAACGCCCACGGGCGAACAAGGCCGCGCCAAGCGGCCCCCGCGCAGCAGCGCTCCGCGCGCAGTAGGCTCGCACCCCGCGCCCCACGCCCGCACCCCCGCGCCCGCACCCCTGCGCCCGCGCCCCTTCTTCGCCGAAACAAGGGATTCGCGTCGAAACCCAGGGCGACGCCCCAGGTTTCGGGAGGAATCCCTTGTCTGAACGCCCACCCGCGAACGCCCACCCGCGAACGCCAACCCGCGAACGCCGCGGGCGAACAAGGCCCGCTCAGGGCGCCTCGTCGGACGACGAGTACACCGGAACGGCAACACCGCCCGGCGAGCGCTGCGCGACGACGATCGCCATCACCCCGAGCCCGACCAGAGCCACGAGGCGGCACAGGGTGGCCAGCTCCGACAGCGTCGGGAGCAGCCCCAGCGCCACGCCGGAGGAGAACGCGCCCGGAACCAGCAGCACCTGGAAGATCACGGGCGGCACGACGCACAGCCCGACGGCCACCAACGGCATCGCCCGGAACCCGCGGGGCACGCGCTCACCGCGAAAGACATCGACCGCCGCAATCAGCGCCGCCGCGACAGGGATGAGCTCGCTCACGGTGGTCGCCGTGAACCACCAGTCGGGCAGCGTCTCGTTCACCACGGCCGCCGGCATCAACAGCGACCAGGCGATCATGCCGGCGAAGGGCCACGCGGCCAGGACAACGAGCGCGACCACCGATGTCACCCGTTCCACCACCCGGCCCCGGCCGAGCGCGAAGGCCAGCCATGCCGCCGACACCAGCATGGTGCCGACGATGTGCGCCCACCCGTTCTCCGGCGACATGGCCACGGCGTCGATCAGCGCGCCCACGATGAGCAACGCCCCACCGGCCGCCCACAACGGACGACGGACTCGAGAGAACCACGACGTCGAGGCATCCATGTCTTCGACGATATCGCCGCGCGACACGCCGGCGCTTCTTCCGCAGTGTTTCTCGGTATGTATATACTCGGCAACTACATACCGGGAAAACACCAGACGGATCGAGAGGCGGACGACGATGTACGAGCTCCTGCACACTGGCACCGTCGCGACGCTCGCGATCGGATACGCCCTGTGCGCCGCCCTCATCTGGTTCGCGGGCGCGCGGGCTCTCGTGCTCTGGGCGCTTTCGCAACGGATGCTGCGTCGCGCTGCCGCGCTGCCGGCAACGGCCGCGGCATCCCCCACTCTGCGCGTTGCCCTGCTGTATTGCGTCGCCGACGACTTCTGCCCCGACGCCCTGCGCGCGAGCATGCGGCAGAGCATCGCCGTAGACACCTACATCTTGGATGACTCACGGGATGCCGCGAACCAGACGCACATCGACGCGTTCGCCGCCGAGCACCTGGCCACCGTCATCCGGCGGCCGCACCGCACGGGGTTCAAAGCCGGCAATCTCAACCACGCGCTCAGCGCGTTGCGCGGCCGCTTCGACGCCTGCGTCGTGCTCGACAGCGACACCGTGTTGCCGCGCGGTTTCGTCGCCGCCGCATCCGCGCAGCTGCAGGATGACGGTACCCTCGCCGTCGTGCAGGCGGTTCCGGATGCCGCGGGCACGACCCTTTTCGCGCGGGTGCTCGGTCCGCTCGTGAACGCGCATGCCCTGGCCAACCACCTGCCTCGCACCCGCGCGGGTCTGCCGATGTTCATCGGGCGCGGCGCGCTGATTCGGGCGGCCGCGATTCACGCGGTGGGCGGCGTGCCCGAGACGGTGGCCGAAGACCTCGCCCTGACCACCCGGCTGCGCGCGGCGGGATGGGGCATAGCGATCCGCCCCGATCTGCGCTTCGGAGAGACGTACCCGATCGACTATGCGGCCCTTCGCACGCAGGTGGGCAAGGCCGCGGAAGGCGCCGCCGAATTCCTGCGCTCAGCGGCGTTGCGCTCCAGCGCACTGCGCGCCCTGCGCCACCGCGAGCGCCTGGACGCGCTCACCGAGACCGCCCTCCTACCCGCGGGAGCACTGGCCGGCCTGGGCATCATGCTCAGCGGCGTGCTGCTGGCCGTCGCGGGCATCGCGCTGCCGGCCGGGCTCATGGCCGCGACCGCCGTGATCGCGCTCATGCCGCTCCTTCCGACGGGCGTCGCGACCTGGCGGCGGCACGGCGCGCTGCCGGCCGCTGTCTTCCTGGCCGCGGCATCCCTCGTCTACGGCTCGGTCGCCCTGCTCACCCTGCGGCGCACCGCGCGTGTGCTGTGCGGACGGCGCGCGGTGTTCACCGTGACGCCGAAGACCGCCACACGTCCCGGCGCCTCGTTCGGCGCACTGCGCTCCGAGTTCGCGTGCGCTCTTGTCGCGGCGGTCGCAGCGATCGCTCTGCACTCCCCCGCCCTCGCCGCTGGCTTCGCCGCGCCTGTCGCCGTGGCCGCCGTCCTGCTCTCGGCGAGCCGACCGCGGGCTGCGGCATCCCGCCATCGCACCACCGGTCATCGCGTCGCGCATCGTGCGCCCGTCGCGCGACGGGCGAGCCTTCCCACCACCGTCCGATAAGAAAGAGGTCACCGCATGTCGGTCAAGCAGAGCCTGCTGGCGATCCTGGATCAGGGTCCCTGTTACGGATACCAGCTGCGCCACGAATTCGACCGGCGCACCGGGTCGACCTGGCCCCTGAACGTCGGTCAGATCTACAACACCCTTGAGCGGCTCGAACGCGACGGGCTTGTCGCCAAGGGCGAGACCGACGAGCAGGGGCACGTGTTCTTCGAGATCACCGACGCCGGGCGCGCCGAAGTACGTGCGTGGCTGGGGTCGCCCGTCGAACGCGGGCAGGGCACACGCGACGAGCTGGCGATAAAGCTCGCGCTGGCCGCGACGCTGCCGGGGGTGGATGTCGCCGAGGTGATCCAGACCCAGCGCCGAGCGTCGCTCGCGCAGCTGCAGGAGCTCAACCGCGCGAAGTACGCGGGCGGCGATCCCGAGGGGTCGGAAGAGCTCGCATGGTCGCTCGTGGTCGATTCGATGATCTTCGCCGCCGAGGCCGAAGTACGCTGGCTCGACCACACCGAACAGCGTCTCGCGCTGCGCCCGCATCACGCGATGGGCCTGGAGTTGTCGACCGAGCGGCCCAAGCGCGGGCGGCCGGTCGCTGCGCAGAAGTCGGAGGCAGCGCGATGAGCGACGCGATCCTGCGCATGGTCGGGGTCAGCCAGCAGTACGGCGTCGGCGAGACCAGCGTGTCGGCTCTGTCGGGCGTCGATCTGGAGGTGGCGCGCGGCGAACTGGTCGCGATCATGGGCGCCTCGGGCTCGGGCAAGTCGACGCTGCTGTCGATCGCGGGCGGGCTGCAGCATCCCACCGCCGGCGAAGTCATCGTCGAGGGACGTCACCTGTCCACGGCCACGCCGCGCGAGCTCGCGTTGCTGCGTCGGCGTTCCCTGGGGTTCGTGTTCCAAGACTTCAATCTCATCCCGACCCTCACGGCGCTCGAGAACGTCACGCTGCCGCTCGAGCTCGACGGCTTCCGAGCCCGGCTGGCGCGCCGTGCGGGTCGGGATGCGCTCTCGTCGGTCGGCCTGGCCGACAAGCTCGACGCGTATCCCGACGACCTGTCGGGCGGCCAGCAGCAGCGCGTGGCCATCGCGCGCGCGGTCGTCGGCGGGCGGCGCCTGATCCTTGCCGACGAGCCGACCGGCGCGCTGGACTCGGTCACCGGCGAGCTCGTGCTGAAGGTGCTGCGCACGCGGGTGGATGCCGGAGCCGGCGCGATCCTCGTCACGCACGAGGCGCGCCACGCGGCCTGGGCCGATCGGATCGTCTTCCTGCGCGACGGGCGCATCATCGACGAGTCGCGCCGCGACGGCGTCGAGGCGCTGGCCGAGGTGCCCGCGTGAGCGGGGTGGCCGCAGCATCCGCCGCCCGCTGCGCTCTCGTGCCTCATGCACCGCGGACGCCCGGCCGGATACGGACGATGTGTGGCGGCCTCCTCCGCATCTGGCCTGATTCGGGCGATCGGCACGCACGGGTCCCGCCGCATAGCGCCACACCGGCCCTCTCCTCGCCTCACCGCATCGCACCGGTCCTCTCCTCGCCTCAGCGCACCGCGCCGGCCCTCCCCTCGCCTCAGCACACCGCGCCGGCCCTCCCCTCGCCTCAGCGCACCGCGCCGGCCCTCCCCTCGCCTCGGCAGAGGAGAATGCCCGAGGCGAGGACGGAATGCACCGAATCGGCCCTCGCTTCGGCAGATCTCCTCGCCTCGGGCGAGGAGACGACGGGATGCCGCAGCCGCTCGGCAGCGCACCCCACGGAGGCCGCGCGATGAGCCGGCGACGGGATGACGCGCGCGGCGCAACCGCCACCGACAAGCGACCGCGCCCGAGCGCCTGGGCGCGCTGGCGCGCCGACCTGCGGCTCGCACGCCGCCAGGTGTGGCGCACGCGCGGGTCGAGCGCGCTTGTGGTGCTGCTCGTGGCGCTGCCGGTGTTCGCCCTGACCGGCGGCGTGGTGTTCTGGAAGAGCAACCAGCCTTCGCCCACGCAGCTGGTGACACTGGCGCTCGGGCGCACCCAGGCATGGATCGAGATCGTCGGGGGTCCCGACTCGAGCCGCGTGCAGTCCATCGACGAGCCCCAGTGGTACGACCTGGACTACGACGACGAGACCGGCGCCCTCACGAACCCCGAGCGGCCTGCCCCGACCAGTCCCGATGACGTGCTGCCCGCCGGCACCAAGACGATCGAGGTCACCTACGGCGGCGACACCTCGGTGACCACCGCGACCGGCACCGCGCAGGTCTCGGTGACGACGGGCGCCGTATGGGACCCGGTGTTCACCGGCCGGTATGCAGTGATCGACGGCCGGGCCCCGGCATCCTCTACCGAGGTCATGGTGACCCCGGGTCTGCTGCAGCGGATGGGGCAGAAGATCGGCGGGTCGGTCGTGCTGCCCGAGGCGGGCGTGACACTGACCATCACCGGCACGCTGCGCGAGCTCGATCAGAGCCCTGACAGCGACGAGCTGTTCCTGCCCGAACCGGGCGACGTGCTCTCCCATCCGGGCTTGACCCGCTGGTACACGCCCGACTGGCAGCCTGATGCCGCCACCCTGGCGACGATGAACCAGGCCGGTTTCGTCTCGTTCGCGCGTGATCTCGTGCTCGACCCGCCTGCGGGCGCGCGCGTGGTGCGCGACCAGCAGTCGGAGATCTGGGCCCTGCTCGCCTATGCCGCCATCGCCGCGGCGTTCAGCGGCTACCTGGTCGTGTTGCTGGCCGGCGCCGCGTTCGCGGTCTCGGCCCGCCGCCAGGCGCGCGCTCTCGCCGTGGCCGCCAGCGTCGGCGCGACGAAGGGGCACGTGTTCCGCATCGTCCTGTTGCAGGGTGCCGTGCTCGGACTCGTCGGCGGCCTGGTCGGCTCGGCGCTGGCGCTCGGCGCCAGCGCGGCCGCCCGGGCGCTGTTCGACGATGGTGTGGTCGGGTCGATCCGTGCCGGCTGGGGCTGGAAGGCGCCGTGGCTGCTCGTGGCCGCCATCCTCGTGTTCGCCGTGCTCGTAGGACTTCTCGCGGCGATAGCGCCCGCGCGTGCAGCGACCCGCGGCGACGCGTTGGCGGCCCTGCGGGGCTCGCGGCGCCCCGCCGTGCTCAAGCCGCGGCGACCGCTGTGGGGGCTGGGCCTGATGGTCTTGGGTGTTGCGGCGACGATCGTGGGGGCGCTCGGGCTTGCCGCGCTCAACTCCGCACGCGAGATCGACTACACCTCGCCTTGGCGCACTCTCCTGCTGTTCGCGATCGTCGCCGGACCCCTCGTGTTTCAGGTGGGCATCATCGTCGGCGGGCACTGGACGCTCGCGATGATCTCGCGCGCGTTCTCACGGATCGGGCTCGGCGCCCGCGTAGCGAGCCGGGATGCCGCGGCCAATCCCTCACGCGTGGTGCCGGCATTCGCTGCCATCGCCGCCTGCGTGTTCGTGGCATCCTTCGCTCTGTCGATGACGGCGATGGCCTCGGCCGGCAGCACCCGCACCTACCCGTGGACCGGCCACCTGGGGTCGGTCTTGGTCGGGATGGACGGGGATGATTCGGCGAGCGATCCCGACACGTACACCGACGCAGCGCGCGCGCTTCTCGCGCCATCGCAGCCGTCGGCGACCGCCGTCGTGTGGCAGCTCGCGGGCACAGCGGTCGACCCCGACACCGGCGAGCCGACCGACCCCGACGCGCCCGTGTGGACCGTCGCGCAGTCCGACGCGGAGGCGGCCGACTGCCCGGAGTGCACTGGTGAGACCGCATACATCGCCGGTCCGCAGCTCGACATCGTCGCGCCCGGGGACCTGGAGACGATTCTCGGAGCGCCGGTGCCCGCAGCCGACCTTGCCGCCTTCCGTGGCGGGGGTGCCCTGTGGTTCGGTCAGGACGGATACGGCGACGACCACGCGACGCTCGTGCAGTGGAGCGCATCGGATGAGCACTCCTACGAGCAGACCCCCGCGGATTCCGGCGCCAAGCCGAAGGCGCTGCACGAGATTCCGGTGCGATCGGTCGCAACGCCCTACCCGCAGGCCGACTGGTCGCTGTACATCGCGACCGGCACGGCCGACAAGCTCGGCATGGCGCTGCGACCGCAGACGATGTTCGCCGCGTACGACCAGATGCCGAGCGACGCGGTCATCGACGCGCTGACCGCCGATGCCGAGAATCTGCGGGTGGGACGGAACGGACGGTTCGGCACGTACCTCGAGCGCGGCCCGCAGCCGATCGACCCAGTGCTCTGGCTCATCACGGGCGCCACCCTCGTGCTCGTGATCGGCGCCGGAGCTATCTGCCTGGGTCTCGCCCGATTTGAGCGGCGCCCCGACGACGCGACCCTCACCGCTGTCGGGGCCGGACGTGGCCTGCGCCGGTCGGTGAATGCCTGGCAGGCCGTGATAGTTGTCGGGATGGGCACGGTGGTCGGCACTGTCGCCTCGCTGATCCCTGCCTGGGGCATCGCCCAGACCTCGAGCGATTACATGCGCTTCGGCGACGACACGCCGTGGATCTGGCTGGGCATCGTCGCGCTCGGGCTGCCGGCCGTCGTGGCCGCGGCATCCTGGCTCGTGCCGCCGCGCACACCCGACCTCACCCGCCGGACCGCCATCGCATGAGCGCGCTTCCGCATCATCCCTCCGCCGAGCGTCCTCGACCCAGCGCCTGGGCGCGCTGGCGCGCCGACCTGCGGCTCGCACGCCGACAGGTGTGGCGCACGCGCGGGTCGAGCGCGCTTGTGGTGCTTCTTGTCGCGCTGCCGGTGATGGTGCTCGGCGCCGCCGCGGTGTTCTGGCAGAGCCATCTGCCCTCGCCCGTTCAGCAGGCGACGCTTGAGCTGGGGGCGAACCAGTCCTGGCTCGAGGTCATCGGTGGACCCGACCCCAGCCGCACGCAGGCCGCGGGAGATCCATACAGCTCACACGTCGACACCGATGAGAACGGCGACGCCGTCAACGCCCGGCAGCCCGAGCCGACCTCTCCCGCCGGACTCGTCCCGGCGAGCGCGACGGTGCGCGCTGTCACAGAGCATGCGACGGTGTTCGTCGACACCGCGGGCGGGATGGCGAGCGTGCCCGTCGTCACGGGTGCGACATGGGATGCCGCGTTCACGGGTCGCTACGAGATCCTCGCCGGTGCCCGCCCCGATGCCGCGGGCGAAGCCATGGCCAGCCCCGGCCTTCTCGCTCGACTGGGCGCGCAGATCGGCGACACCGTCACACTCACCGACGCGGAGCGCACTTTCACTATCACCGGGACTATGCACCAGCTCGACCAGCGCCCGGGCGTGGAGATGCTCTTCCTGCCCGCCGACGCGCGCAATCTGGTCAGCGGTGGCGAGACCCGCTGGTTCGTCGCCGATTGGCAGCCCGACCGAGCAGGCCTCGCCGACCTGAACCACGCCGGACTCATCGCCTACGCGCGCGATCTCCAGCTGACACCTGCGGCGTTGCAGGCCGCCCGGGCCTCTGGCGATGACGAGACGTGGTCGGCGCTGCTCTTCGGGTCGATGGCCGCCGTCTTCTGCGGATACCTCGTGGTGCTGCTGGCGGGCGCCGCCTTCGCGGTCGCGGCTCGACGACAGCAGCGCACGCTGGCTGTGGCATCCAGTGTCGGCGCATCACGCGGCGACGTCTTCCGTGTCGTGGTGCTGCAGGGCACGGTGCTCGGCACGGTTGCGGGCATCGTGGGCACGGCGGCCGCAATCGGTGTGGCAACCGTCGCTCTCGCGATGACCGACGGCGGCGCCCGCGGCACGTTCTGGGGAAACTGGGGCGTGAAATTGCCGTGGGGAATGCTCGCCGGCATCCTGATCTTCGCCGTGGTGGTGGGGACGGCCGCGGCGATCGTCCCCGCTCGTGCCGCGACGCGCGGCGACGTCATCGGCGCACTGCGGGGCGCTGGCCGGCCTGCCCGTCTGCGGACGAGCCGGCCGTTCTGGGGGCTGGCAGCGATGATCGTGGGGCTGGGCGCCGCGATCGCCGCGGCCCTGGGCTGCGCGGCCGTGACTGCCGCGCAGGCCACGGGACACTACAACGCCAACGTCGACCAGACGGTGCGGCAGGTTGCTGTCATCGGGCTGGTCGCCGGTCCCGTGCTGTTCCAGGTGGGCATCATCCTGGCCGGGCACTGGGTGCTCACCGTGGCCTCTCGCGTGCTCGCGCGCCTGGGCATCGCCGCGCGAATCGCAGGACGGGATGCCGCGGCCAACCCCTCGCGGGTGATCCCGGCGTTCGCGGCGATAGCGGCGTGCGCATTCGTGGCGACGTTCGCAATGTCGTTCCTATCGATGGCGAACCGCGCCGAACAGAGCTGGCACAGCTGGTCGGGGCCGCTGGGCAGCGTCTCGGTGAGGTCTCAGACGGCAGCGGACACTCTCGACTCCGACGCGTTCACCGCGGCTGCCGAGGGCGTTGTCGCTCCCACTGCGCCGCAGCACATGGCGCTCGTGTCGGGGACGATGACGGCCTCCTACGATCACGACACGGGCGACCTGCTCGACCCCGAGATGGCCGTGTGGTCAGTGGCGGGAACCACGTGCGACACGTGCGCACCGCTGCGCGACCTGTCGACCGGGTGGGTCTCGGTCATCGCGCCCGACGACCTTGAGACCGTGCTGGGCATGCGGCTGTCGACAGAAGTGCTCGATGCCTACCGCGCCGGCACCGCGTTGGATGTCAATACGTCGAGGAGGTTCGCGCAGGATGGCACCGCGCAGATCGTCGAGTGGACCGCGGAACAGCTCGCCGACTATCGTGACGCGGTCAGCGAGTATCAGATGGGCTCCATAGCGGCGACGGACCTGCCGGAGCCCACCGCCGTGCACGAAGTGCCAGCGCGCACCATCACGCTGGACGACGGCGCGGACTGGCTGGGACTCGCGATCTCGCCCGCGCTGGCCGGCAAGCTCGGCATGTCGACGGTACCTACGACGTTGATAGCGACGTACTCCGGACCGGTGAGCACTGCGAGCGCTGACGCCATACGCGCGGCGGCGGCCGATGTCCGGGTCGGCGAGACCGGCACGTTGTCGGTATCCGTCGAGCGTGGGCCCGCATCGGCCTCGCCGTGGCTGTGGCTCATCTCGGGAGTGACCATAGTGCTCGTGATCGGAGCGGGCGCGGTGTGCCTGGGGCTGGCGCGCTTCGAGCGGCGCGCCGACGACGCGACCCTCACCGCCGTCGGTGCGGGAAACGGCCTACGCCGACGTGCCAACGCGTGGCAGGCACTCATCATCGTGGGCTTGGGGACGCTCGCGGGTGTGGGCGCGGGGCTCATCCCGTCGTGGGGCATCACCCAGGGGTATAACGCCCAATCCCTGCACTTCGCCGATACGCCGTGGACCGCCCTGGTCGTGTTCGTCGTTGTTCTGCCGCTGGTGATGACCGCGGCATCCTGGCTCGTCCCGCCGCGGGCACCCGACCTCACGCGCCGCACCGCCATCGCGTGAGCGCGACCGCTACGCCGCGGCACAGCCGGCGCTCAGTGCGGCAGCACAGCCGGCACTGAGTCCGCCAACGCCTCCGAGCGCTCCCGCGGCGCGGCATCCGCTCACCAAAGGAGGAGATCCCACCAAACGAGTACGAAAAGCCCGAAAGGCTCCTCCCTTCGTGAGATCTCCTCCGCTCGTGAGGGTGCGGGATGCCGCAGCGAGGGGGCGGCATCCCGCAGACACGGATGGCGCCCCTACTTCGTCACCTCTAAGATGCCGTGCGCGCCGCGCTCGGCGTCGATCATGAAGTGCGACACGAACGGGTAGTGCCCGGCCTCGGGGAAGGTCAGCTCGACGAAACCGCCTTGCGCGGGCATGAGCCCCAGCGCCTGCGAGCCGGTATCCGCCGACCGGCGCACGAGGTAGCGCCCCTCGCTCCATACGGTGTCGAACTGTCCGCCCACGATGTGGAAGCTCGTCGCCCTATTCGGTCCGGCATCCAGCACCCACACGCGCACCCGGTCGCCGACCGCAGCCGTGAGCGGCGCGTGGTCGTACTGGTTCGCGTACCCGTTGAACACGACCAGATCGGGCTCATCCGCCGCGAGCTTGTCGGCGTCGACCGATCCGCCGTCGTGCGAGCCCAGGTAATACTCGCCCTGCACGAGCACATACGACTCGTCCACGGCAGGCAGATCAGCAGGCTCGATGACCACTGCGCCGTACATTCCGTTTGCGATATGTGCAGTCATCGGCATGGTCGAACAGTGATACATCCAGATGCCCGAGCGGTTCGCGGTGAACGTGTAGGTCAGGCTCTCGCCCGGGGCGATAGTGCGCATCGGCTCGTCGGGCGCGAGAGATCCGGCATGGAAGTCGATCGAGTGCCCCATGTCTCCGTCGTTGACCAGAGTCACGACGAACGTGTCGCCCACCCGCCCGTGCAGCACCGGTCCGGGGGCTGTGCCGTTGTATACCCACAACGTCTGGGTGACACCCGGCGCCACCTCGATCTTCTTGTCCGTGACGGTCATCGTCACACGCCGGGTGACCGGGCCGTCCGACTTCTCCAGCGCCGGCAGCGTTGCGTTGTACGGCTCGAAGCCCTCGCCGGGCGAGGCCGACAGGTCGATGCCACCCGAGGCGGCTCCGCCCATGTCCATGTCGCCCATGTCATGCGTGGGCGAGGCCGAGGGTGAAGGACCGGATGCCGCGGCCCCGGCGACCTTCACCGTCATGGTCATGCCCGCCTGCTTGTGCCCGATGATCGAGCACCAGCCGTCGAGGTCGCCGCTGATCACGCCGACGTCGATGGTCTCGCTCTCCCCCGGCGACAGCCGATGCCCGGCCACGCCGTTGGAGAACACCAGGTCGTGCACCATCGAGGTGTCGACGTTGGTCAGCTCGATCTTCAGCCGGGTGCCGGCCGGCACCTCGATCACGTTCGGCGTGTATTTGTAGCTCGTCGCCTCGACCTGCACGACCTTCACCGGCGCGTTCGCATCGCCCGCCGCCGCCGAGCCCCAGCCGAGCGAGATCGGGTCCATCGCCGCGGTCACCGCCACCGCGAGCACCACCGCCAGCAGCCCCGCAACGGCTTGCCCGGCCCGATGCGGCTTGTCGCCCTCGGGCGTGATCGGTCCGTGCGGGCGCTCGCCCGACGCGATGCCCGCCTTCGTCTCAGCCAGCGCCGCACCCGAGCGCTTCGCCGCGCCCTGCGCGCGCATGCCCAGCAGCATCAGCACAAGGAACGACGCCATCGCGAT
Organism: Microbacterium protaetiae; assembly: GCF_004135285.1. Classification (NCBI taxonomy): domain Bacteria; kingdom Bacillati; phylum Actinomycetota; class Actinomycetes; order Micrococcales; family Microbacteriaceae; genus Microbacterium; species Microbacterium protaetiae. Next base: position 2,625,695 of record NZ_CP035494.1, on the reverse strand, counting down.
GAAGTAGAGAAGGGATGCCACGACCCGCATGAGACTCGACACCGGTAGTGCGCACACGACGAGCGAGGCGTTGGCCACCGCGATGCGCAGTGCTCCGCCGCGGTCGAACACGGTCGTTCCCACCCGCACCGGGCTGGGGCCCCCGCCGAGCACGACGGGGATCAGATAGCTGAGCGCGCCCAGCAGCACCTGGGCGGCGAATCCGGCCGCCAGGAACGGCACGATCTGGTCCACGGCATCCTGCACCGCATCGAACCCTGTGCCGGAATGGAAAGCGATGATCGTGGCCACGATGAGCCAGATGACGCATCCGATCCACCAGAGCACGCCCATGCCGATCGACAGCGCCGAGAAGCTGCGCGGCGGCGCCTGCCGGGCCGCGCGCCACAACGAGACGCCGATGATCGACAAGCCCACGACGTAGCCGATCAGCCCGATCACCAGAGCCGGCAGAAAGGCGGCCGCGGCTCCGGCGGCAGCCACGAGCACCGCGATCCCCAGCACCGGCAGCGCGCGGGCCGCTCCCACTGCCGCGTGATCGTCGGCGCGCGTGCGCAGGATCGTCGGCCACAGCGTCACGAGGGTGCCCGCGACGGTGAGGCCTATCCAGCCCAGCACGTTCAGCAGCGCGTGGGCGAGCACGAGATTCGCGGAACTGTTGTCATGGGCCAGCCACGCTCCCAGCCCCGCACCGATCGGCAGGATCGCGGCGGCGGCGATGTAGTACCGGATCGTGCGCCCGAACCGGCCCGGCAGGCTCTTTCGCGACCGGGCGTACAGGCTCGCACCGTGCCAGATGACCCCGGCGATGAGGGATGCCGCGCCCACGAGCGTGAGCGCCCACACACTCGAGAGCACGCCGGCGATCACGAGCACCGCACCGCCGTTCGACAGCGCGAGCCGCCAGCTCTGCAGCCGGCGCCCGGCGACGGTCGGCGAGGAGCGCAACAGCGCGTAGGAGAAGTACTGGCTCCACACCATGATCGCGTGGGTCACCGCGCCCAACAGCAGCAGGTGGATCATCAGCCACCGCGGCTCGGGCAGCGCCTGGTGCGCCAACACGGCGGCGACCACCAGCAGCAGCCAGACAAGTGTGGGGATGTCGCGCAGCGCCCAGAATCCGCGGTTGGGTGCCTTGTCGTCGGGGCGTTTCGGGCCGGCGGGCAGCTTCGGGGCGCTCATGCCTGTCCTTCGGGTTTTCCGGGGGCGGGGCGCGGCGTCGTCGGCACGCGGGGGGAGATTCGAGGGGATGCCGCGGCCCGCGCGGTCGCGGCATCCTTCTTCTTCTTCGTGGGCGGGCCGATGATCGCACTCGTGACGGCCGTGACAACGAAAAGCAGCAGGGCGATCACGCCCAGCACGCCGCCGATCTGCCATCCGGCCGGCTGTGCGAGGCCGTCGCCGACCCACAGGCGCACGATCAGACTCAGCTGCAGGATCGCAGCGGGTACCCAGAAGGCGGCACGGTAGGGCAGGTCGATGTGCAGCACGGCGGGCAGGATCGTGGTGGCGTGCGCCATGATCATCGAGATCGTGTAGCCGAGGAACACGGCGTGCACGATGGCGTCGTAGGCCGGCTGCGAATCGGGGTAGCCGAACAGCAGCGCGATTCCGGCGATCGCCAGCCACACATAGCCCGACAGGATGCACGCGGCCATGTAGCGCGCGGCGCCCTTCGCACGGATGGTGCGTCGCGCGATGTCGTGCACGATCAGCCAGGCCACCATCGCCAGCAGCGCGAGACCGAGCAGGATAGCCCCCAGATCGGGGAAGACGACGCCCACGGCCAGGGCGATGGTGATCGTCCAGGCGTGCACGAGCAGGCGGTTGCCGGCGTTCGGGCCCATCGTGATGCGGGCGAGTTCGACCCGCTCGGCGGCGATGGTGAGCACGACGAAGCCGATCAGCCACGGCAGCACGTGGTCCATGGTGTCTTGCGTCAGCCAGATGACAGCTCCCGCGCAGCCCAGGCCGGCGCCCAGCAGCTGCACGAGCAGGGGGGCGTCGAACTGGCGCCGCCACAGCGGAATGTAGATGAGCGTGAACGCCGCGGTGCCGGCAACCAGCAGTACCTTCGCGACGAACAGCGGAATCGGGTCGGCCAGCAGCGCGATGCCGCCCAGGCCCAGCAGCGCGGGGGCGATGAACCCGTACCAGCGTGCCAGCGCGGTCGCGCGCTCGAGCGCGATCAGGGTGCCGACGAACCCGAGCACCATCAGCATCCCGTGCGTGTCGGGAAGGCGCGAGGTGCTCACCGGCGCGGGCACGCCCAGCAGCAGCAACGCGGCGTCAAGGCCTGCCAGAAGCGACAGCCCGGCGGGCAGAATCCAGATCAGGCGCCAGGAGGGTCCGCGACGCCGCCGCGCGGTCACTGCGCGGCCCGCAGCTGCAGAGTGCACTGGCCGGGTGCGCTGAACGGGATCAGCCGCGTGTCCATCTGCTCGCCGGCTGCGGCCAAGACGCCGTCGATCATGCCCTGGTGCACGGCGCAGACGATGGTGGGATGCTTCGAGGCCGCCTCGATCAGCGGACAGCGCCGCAGCACCACCTCGTCACCCGCGCCATCGGGCGCGAAACCCTGCTCGCGCATCACGTCGATCACCAGGTCGCGAGGGGTGGATGCCGCAGCCTCGGCTACCTCGGCAGCGGTGCCCCGGCGGCGGCGTCGGTGCCCCCGGCGGCGGCGTCGGTGCCCCCGGCTGACGCATCGGCGCCGGCCGCAGACAGCGGCGCCCGTCGGGCGGCGATCTCGCTCCCCCAGCGTCGACCGGCCTCCCGCGCCTGGGCGATGGGATCTTCTGCCGTGTGCGCGAGGGTGTCGGCGAGAACTCCGGCCAGTGCCGCGTAGGGATTCTCGGGGTCGGGGCGCGCGGCGACCCAGAGCCACGCCGGGCGTCCGCGGCCCGATGCCGGCTCGCGCTGACGGCCGATGTACCCGTCGATGAAGAGCTGTTCGAGATGCCCGCGCACCGTGTTCTCGTGCAGACCGGTCGCGGTCGACAGCGCCGCTGTCGAGACCGGGGCGCTCTGCGCCTCGATCATGCGCAGGACCATCTCGCGGGTGGTCGAGTGCCGGCGTCCGTTGGCCGAAAGCCGCCGCTGTCCTGGGCCCTCGGGGCGTGCCGGACGCATCGTCGCTCCGGCCGGCGACCGATCGTTTGCGCGCGCACGAATTTCCACGGAATCTATTGTAATAAACTTGCGGCGGACTTCGCGAATGCCATCGCGAACACGAGACGGGAGTCGCCATGTCGAACATCGAGATCCACCGGTCGCCCGAAGAGGCCGCCGCCCACGACCACGCCGCGGAGTGCACGTGCGGTGAGGTGAACGAAGATCTGCCCGAGTTCGACGTGCAGACGATTCCGCACGCGATTCGCCATCAGGCCATCTTCGGCGCCGTCGAGGCGCTGACTCCCGGAGCCGGCCTCATCATCTCGGCCAATCACAACCCGCTCCCCCTGCTGGCCCAGCTCGAGGCGCGGTACGACGACCGTTACTCCACGAGCTACCTCGACCAGGGTCCCGACCGCTGGCGCATCCTGATCCGCAACGCCGCGTAGATCACAGGCTCGCGCGGGCGGCCGCACCCCCCTCCGGGCCGCCCGCGCGTCTGCGTGTCTACGAAGCCAGCTCTGCCGAAGGCGGCGCCTGCGTCGTCAGCGAGATCACGCCGTAGTCCCAGCCCTTGCGCCGGTAGACCACGCTCGGGTGGTCGGTGCGTGCATCGATGAACAGGAAGAAGTCGTGCCCGACCAGCTCCATGCGGTCGACGGCGTCTTCGACGGTCATCCACTCCGGCTCGAACCGCTTGGTGCGGATGACCACCGGGGTGTAGTCCTCTTCATCTTCGGCACCCGTGAGAATCGGGATCTCCCCCGTGGCGACCGCGCGCAGCACGTCGACCGACGCCGGTTGCAGATCAACGCCGCTCAGCGAACCCGTGCCCTTGTCGAGCACCGCACCGCGCGGGCGTCGGCGGGCATCGACCCGCTTCTCTTTCGCGCGACGCACTTGCTCGGCGAGCTTGTCCACGGCGATGTCGAGCGCCGTGAACTTGTCGCCGTCCACGGCCTCGGCCCGCACCACGGGCAAGCCCTTGCCGCTGAGCGTGAGCTCGACGGTCGAATCCTCCATACGCCCGTTGTGATAGGCGCGGTGGGTGACCTTGACGTCCATCTGCTGGGCGCGAGGTGCGAGGTTCTCAATGCGGGTGGACTTTTCCTCGACCACTCCGCGGAACCGATCGGAGACGCTCACTCCTACGCCGACGATGCTGGTTTCCATCCCTGACCTCCTGGTTCCGGTCCCCCCGGCCAAGGGCGGACCTCGTCGCCTTGTTGCCCCCACCGTAGTCCGCCCGGTGCCGCGTGTCACGTCCCCATCGACGTGAGAAACGAATGTCGGTGCTGTGGGCCCGCTCAGCGCGAGATCAGCGGCAGTCGGCGCGGCGTGGCCGCGACCGTTGCGGCACCCTGCACCACACCGCCGGCCGCACGCACAGCACGGGCCGCCTCGATCAAGGTGGCACCGGTGGTCACGACATCGTCGACCAGGAGCACACCGACGCCGTCGAGGCTGCGCGTCGCGCGCATGCTGCCGGTCACATTGCTCGCGCGCTCGCTGCGCGAGAGACCGCGCTGGTCGTCGGTGGCGCGCACGACCTTGAGCACCCGCACCGGTCGCAGCCCGGCACGCCGGGCCAGCAGCTCGCCAGGCCGATAGCCACGGCGCCGCATCGCGGCAGGCGAGCTGGGCACCGGCGCCACAAGCGGCGTGCGTGCCCCCGCACCACGCGCCCCGGGTGCGCTCTCCCCCGACTCGCGCGCCGCGACCGCACCCGCCACCGCCGCCGCCAGCACCGGCCCGAGCGAGCGGGCCAGGTGCGTGCGTCCGTTCTCCTTGAGCGCACGCAGCACCCGTGCGGGCACCTGCTCGAACGGCAGCCCGCTGTGCACGGTCAGGCCGTGGGCGAGCGGTCGCGCGGTGACGTGCGGCTGCAGCATCCCTCGGCACGTGTCGCACAGTGCGACATCAAGGGCGCCGCAGCCCGCGCATTCGACCGGGAACGCGAGCGCCAGCGCCTGTGCGCCGGCGGTGCGCAGCAGCATCCCGATCTCTTCCACGCTCCGATCGTCGCCGGTCTCTCCCCGGCGACGCCGCCCGCTGCGGGCATCTGTGGATAACCCTTCCTTGGGGAGGAAACGCCGTCAGCCTTGCGTCGAGGGCGGAATCCCCTGCGCCTGAGCGAGCACCCGCACACCCGTTCCCGCCTTCTCCCAGTTCGAGCCGCGCTCTGAGTACAGGGTGCCGTCGGCGCCGAGCAGACGCACCGTGGTCGCGGTGGTCCCGGCGATGGCGACGACATCGTCGGGTGCCGAGATCGAGCTCGCCGGCCCGCCGACGATCTGCTGTACCACGACCCTGCCGCTGCCCGACTGCGCCAGCACGCCGAGGGTGCTGTCATCGATCCAGGTGAGTGCGATGCCTCGTCCGGGCAGTTTCGCCAGCGTCACCGAGTCGCCCAGCGAGGTGGGAACCCCGTCGTCGTCGCGGACGACGCCCGAGACCTCGATGGTCGGCTGCCCGCCCACGGTCACCAGCGCCGCCAGACGCGTTCCGTCGCGCGAGATCGCCATCGCGCCCACCCGTGACGCGTTGGTCCAGGCGCCGTTGACCTCGGCGCGCTTGCCTGCGGGGTCGAACGCGACCAGCCCGCCGGGGTCGCTCTCGGGCACGCTCCAGATGAAGCCGGCCCGGTCGATCACCGGATTGATCAGCCCCTGCCGCTCATCGAGCGACAGCAGGTCACCGGATGCCGGGACCCGCGCCACAGCGCCCGATTCCGTGCGCACCGCGGCGGCCGAATAGTCGGCTGCCAGTTCGATCGAGGCCGGGCGGATCTTCGTCATCGACTCGGTGATGCCGGCGACCGCTTCCACCTCATCGGCCCCGGCGACGAAGCCGAATCCCTTGTCGGTCTGCACCAGCGCCCGCGAGTCGATGCGCGACGAGCGCGTGGCCACCTCCTGCGCGCTCAGCGCGCTGCCGTTGTACTCCATCGTCACCCCGCTCAGCCCCGCGGCCGCCATGCTGCGCACCAACTGCGTCTGCATGCGGTCGAGCGTCTGCGATTTCAACGACAACACCGGACGGGTCAGGCTCACCTCGGCGATCGAGCCGGTGACCGGCACCGCCGGCGGGTCGATCGACACGTCGTCGGGGAACGCCGACTTGACGCTGCCGGCGAGCCACGAGCTGGGTTTTCCGTTCACGAGCGCTGTCGCGATGCGCGTGGCGGCGTTGCTCGCGGGGAACCACCGCATGTCGGGCACGAGGTACTGCCAACTCGGGTCGAAGTACATCAGGGGGTACTGATGGAACACGCTCGTGAATTGGTCGGTGCCCAGCACGATGCCGTCGGGCGCCTGGGAGATGCGCCACTGGTCGTCGACCTTCTCGAGCTGGAACGCCAGCGGTGTCTGCCCGCCCTCCGACGTCTTGTACACACCGTCGGCGTCGACCGTGGCCTGCTGGGTGACGGTGAGCACGACCTTTCCGTCGCCCGATTTCACATAGCTGCGAGCGGTGCGGTCATCGATCGTGGTGATTTCACGCGGCTTCCACTGGTCGCGATAGTCGGGTGCCAGGTACAGCTGGGCGATCGCCCAGTTGCCCTCGGGGCCGATGCCGGCGTCGATGAACCCCTGCACGATCTGCTCGGGTGAGGCGCCGTCTTGCGGTTTGACCGGAACGTACGAGAAGTCGGGGGGCGAGACAGCGCCCGGGGGCAGACCCGCGAACACCGGTCCCGAGGTGGGCAGCCCCGCGCACGCCGACAGCGCGAGGGCGCAGGCCGCGACCACCGCCACCAGCGCTGTGCGCAGCATCCGTCGTCTCATTCCCGGCCCCCGTTCGAGATGTCGTGCAGCGCGATCGGCTGGGTCAGCCCCAGATCATCCAGCGACGACGCGTCGTCGCCGGGATCGGTGGGGATCGGCGAGCCGGGTTCGACCGGCACCGGTCCTCGCGGCAGTGTGAGCACGAAGTTCGACCCGTGCCCCGGTCGCGACCACACCGTGAGCGTGCCGCGGTGCAGCGTGGCATCGCCCAGCGCTATCGACAGCCCCAGACCGGTGCCCCCGATCGTGCGTTTGCGCGAGGGATCGGCGCGCCAGAACCGGTCGAAGACCCGCTCGGCATCGGCTTCGGTCATGCCCATTCCGAAATCACGCACGCCCAGTGCGACCGCCTGCTGATTGCTGTCGACGGTCACGACGATCGGCTTGCCTTCGCCGTGCTCGATGGCGTTTCCCAACAGGTTTCGCACGATACGGCGGATGCGCCGCGGATCCATCTCGACCGGGGAGTATCCACCCGGTGCGACAAGACGCACGTCGCTGCCGTGCTGTTCTGCCAGCTGCTGCATCGAAGCGATGACGTCGTCGGCGAGACGGGCCAGGCTCGTGGGCTCGAGTTCGAGCTGCACCGAGCCGGCGTCGTAGCGGCTGATCTCGAGCAGATCGGTCAGCAGCAGTTCGAACCGCTGCACTTGCGCGTGCAGCAACTCGGCGGCGCGCGCGGTGGTCGGGTCGAACTCGTCGCGACGGTCGTTGAGCATGTCGGTGGCCAGCCGAATGGTCGTCAGCGGCGTGCGCAGTTCGTGCGAGACGTCGGAGACGAAGCGCTGCTGCACGAGCGAGAGCTCGGCGAGCTGGTTGATCTGCGATTCGATGCTGTCGGCCATGGCGTTGAACGACCGCCCCAGCGTCGCCAGCTCGTCTTCGCCTCGTACGGTCAGTCGCACGCCCAGGTCGCCTGCGGCCAGCTGCGCGCTCGTGTCGGCGGCCTCGCGGATCGGGGTGGTCACCGCCCGCAGCGTGAACCAGGCGATGGCGCCGATGAGCACCACCAGCGCCGACCCGACGATCCACAGGGTGGCCTGCACGAAGCTGAGGGTGGTGGCGGCGTCGTCGAGATCGTAGGCCAGGTACAGCTCGTACGGTCCGATGTCGGGCACGACGATCTGCTGGCCGACGACGATTCCGGGGCGCGCCGATCCGTCGCCCGCCGGCAGCGCTATCGACTGTGCCCACTGCTTCTCATCGCCGCCCTGGTCGCGCACATGCTTGCGCAGTTCGGGCGAGATCATGTTCTCTTCGAGGCCGCCCGAGCGAAAGCCGGGCGGGGCCAGCTGCGACGGCGTCGCATCGATGCGCACCGCAAGGGTCATATCGGTGGCCGACTGTTGCGAAAGCGGACCCTGGATGCTGGTGAGAAGGTTCTGCACCTGCACCGGGTCGTCTTGCACCACGGCGTTGTCCAGCGTCGACTGCGCACTGTCGACGGCGCGACGGGCATCGGTCAGAGCCTGCGTCTTGCGCGACTCGAAGAGGTCGTTCTGAATCGCCAGTGCCATCCACACACAGGCGATGATGATCGTCAGCGCCGTCAGCACCAGGGTGATCACGACCGTGCGGAACCGTAGCGAGCGCCGCCACAGCGTGGCCAGGTCTTCGGCCCGGGCCCGCCACCATGCCCAGTCCCGCCAGGTGACGGGAGGTGCAGACGTGGTCACCGTTGCGGTGGGCACGTCGGCCTCACACGATGGCGCCGGCGCGGTAGCCGACTCCGCGCACGGTGGTGACGATCTTGGGGTTGTCGGGGTCGAGCTCGACCTTCGCGCGCAGGCGCTGCACGTGCACGTTCACCAGGCGGGTGTCGGCCTTGTAGTGATAGCCCCACACCTGCTCCAGCAGCATCTCGCGCGAGAAGACCTGCTGCGGCTTCGAGGCCAGCGCGACCAGCAGCTCGAACTCGAGCGGCGTCAGGGCGATGGAGCTCTCTCCGCGACGCACCTCGTGGGCAGCGACATCCACCTCCAGATCGCCGATGCGCAGCACCTCACCCGGCGACGGGGCGCCGGGACGCAGACGGGTGCGAATGCGTGCCACGAGTTCTTTCGGGTTGAACGGCTTGACGATGTAGTCGTCGGCCCCCGACTCGAGCCCACGCACGACATCGGCGGTGTCGGCGCGCGCCGTGAGCATGATGATCGGCACACCCGACTCCGCGCGGATGCGGGTGCAGATCTCGATGCCGTCCACGCCGGGCAGCATGAGATCGAGCAGGATCAGATCGGGTCGCTCGCTGCGCCAGGCGCTGACGGCAGCGGAACCGTCGGCGCAGAAGGCCGTCTCGAACCCCTCCGTGCGCAACACGATGCCGATCATCTCCGCCAGGGCGGTGTCGTCGTCGACAACCAGGATCCGTGAAGTCATGTGAACGTGTTTCGTCCTTCATCCGGCGCGGCCGGGCGTGCGTACCGGCGGCGCAGTCCCCGTCCGCCTTTGTGACAGCGTAGCCGAGCCTGAGCCCGTGTGCGCCCGTCGCCGCGCGGCGGTGTGACACGATGGAACTTCGGAACACCTGCGCGCGAGGAGGCTTGGTGACCGCGTATCCGACTTGGACGCCCGCGTCGCGGCCCGGCATCATCCCGTTGGAGCCGCTGAGCTTCGGCACGGTTCTGGGCCGCTCATTCAGTGCGCTGCGGCGCAATCCGCGCGTGCTGCTGGGCTTCGCCCTCGTCGTGCAGGCGCTGGCCACGCTGCTGGTCATCGCGGCGGTGGCCGCGACCGCCTTCTGGGCGTATGCGCGCCTGCAGAACGTGCCCACCACTTCGCCCGACTACGACACGCTGCTGGCCGGAACGGTCGCGATCGGCATCATCGTCTCGTTCGTGCTCGGCCTGGTCGCGGCAGCGCTGCAGACCATCGTGCAGGCGGTGGTGGTCACCGATGTCGCGCGTGGCGCGGTCGCCGAGCGCGCCACGCTGGGCGAACTGTGGCGGCAGGTCAAGCCGGTGGCCTGGCGCCTGATCGGCTACACGCTGCTGATCACGCTCGCGATGCTGCTGGGGGTGGGCATCGTCGCCGGTGTCGTCATCGGCGTCAGCACTCTGGCCCCCGTCGCCGGCATCATCCTCACGATCCTCGCGGTGATCGGGGCGATTCCGCTCGTGCTCTGGCTGTCGACGAAGCTTCTCGTGGCCTCGCCGGCCATCGTGCTCGAGCACGCCACCATCCGGCAGGCCATTGCACGTTCGTGGCGGCTCAGCCGTCGGCGGTTCTGGCCCATGCTGGGCGTCGTGGTGCTCATCCAGGTGATCTTCGGCGTGGCCGCCCAGGTGGTCACGCTGCCCTTCACTCTGCTCGGCGGTTTCATCGGGTCGGTGATCGCGCCCACCGGAGACCCCGACACGCAGATGATCGTCAGCCTGGTGGTCTCGCTCGCGCTGCCCGAGATCGTCTCGCTGCTGATCGGATCGGTCGCCGCGGTGGTGCAGGCCACCGCTTCTTCGCTGCTGTACATCGACGCGCGCATGCGCAAAGAAGGCCTCGACCTCGACCTGCTCGCCTACGTCGAGCGGCGCGATGCCGGGGCGAGCGAGCTGCCCGACCCCTACACCCAGCACATCGGGCGCGAGCTCGTGCGCTCTCCCCTCGGGTACCCGTCGTACCCGTCGCAGCCGTCTGGGCAGCCTCCGTACGCGCAGCCGACGTACGGCCAGCAGCCGTACGGGCAGCCGCCGTACGGGCAGCAGCCGCCCTATGGACAGCCATACCCGCCCTCTGGACAGCCGCCCTACGGCCAGCCGCCGTATGGGCAGCCCTCATCCACTCAGCCGCCCGACACGCAGCCCTCGCCCGGCACGCAGCCCTCGGCGCCGCAGCCGCCCGCGCCCGAGCGGCCGCAGCCGCGCTACGGCCAGTACGCGCCACCGCCGGCGCCCGAGCCCCCGCATCCCGCCCCCACCCAGTGGGCGCCGCCCGGTCGGACCGCGGACCCCGGCGAATGATCCGGCTGCCCTTCGCCGACGACGTGCCGCCGCTGACCCCCGACGGCGACCAGGCGCGCCAGTGGGCCGAGCACGAGCTCAGCGATCCGGCGTACGCGGCCGCGCATCCGACGCCGATCGACCGCATCGCCCGGTCGGTGCAGGAGTTCTTCGACCGGCTCTTCAACTCCGGCGTCAACGACGCGGTCGGGCTCTGGCTCGGAGTGGGCGTGGCCGTCGTGTTGCTCGCGCTCATCGTGGTGGCCGTGATCTTCTCCGGTCGCTCACGACTTTCCCGACGGGCCACGCCCGAGGCGCTCGACCTTTTCGGCGACGCCGAGACCCGTACGGCCGCGCAGCTGCGCCGCGCCGCGGCATCCGCTGCCGGGGCCGGCGACTACGACGAGGCGATAGTCCTGCGCTTCCGCGCCCTGGCCCGCGGACTCGTCGAGCGGCGCGTCATCGAGCTCGTGCCGGGCGCCACCGTGCACGCCTTCGCGCGGCGCGCGGGCGAGGTCTTCCGCTCTGAGCAGGCGGTGCTGGATGCCGCAGCCGGCGTGTTCGACGACGTGCGGTATCTGCGCCGCGCGGGCACGGCCGACGGCTACGGGCGGGTCGCGCGTGCCGATGACGCCGTGCGCGACCGCCAGCTCGCGTCGGAGCCCGCCCGGTGAGCGCGCCGGCAACCACCGCGCGCCGTCGGCGCGTGGGCGGGTGGGTCGCCATCGGCGCCACGCTGGTGGTGGTCGGCATCATCGCGACGATCCTGGCGGGCATGGGGCAGTGGACGCGCCGCGATCTGCTCGACCCCGAATCCACCGGCACCGACGGCGGCCGCGCACTCGCGCACATCCTCGCCGACCGCGGCGTCGACGTGCGCGTCGTGCGCGACCGGCACGCGCTCGAAGCGGCGCTGCAGTCGGCCGGCGGCACCGACCGCACCCCGGCCGAGGCGACCCTGGTGCTGCCCGACAGTCCGCTGCTGTCCGATGCCACCTTCGAGAAGATCGCCGACAGCGCCCTCGATGTGGTCATCGCGCAGCCGCAGGCGCGCGCCGCGCGCGTGCTGTTCGACGCCGAGCTGTCGGGGTACGGCACCGACGGCCCGGTGGCTCCCGCCTGCGCTCTGCCGGCCGCGCAGCGGTCGGGCGCCATCTTGCCCGGCACACTGTTCGCTCCGCCCGCCGACGGCGACGTCACCGCCTGCTACACCGTCGACCAGGATGCCGCCCTGCTGCAGCGCACGCGCGCCGGGCGCACCGTCACTCTTATCGACGCGACCGAGCTGTTCACGAACTCCACCCTCACCGCGAACGGCAATGCCGCTCTCGGCGTCAATCTTCTCGGCGGGCGGTCCACGCTCATCTGGTACATGCCCTCGGCCGCCGACGCCGATGCCGGCGACGTGGCCCCCTCGCTGGGCGAGCTGACCCCCGACTGGGTCTCTCCGGTGATCGTTCTGCTGCTGCTGGCCGGGGTGGCCGCCGCCGTCTGGCGGGGCCGCCGATTCGGCCCCCTCGTGGCCGAGAACCTGCCGGTCACGGTGCGCGCCGCCGAGACCACCGACGGACGCGCGCGCCTCTACGCCCGCTCCGGCGACCGTCTGCACGTGGCAGACCGCCTGCGCATCGGCACGCTCGGCCGCCTGGCACGGCTCCTCGGACTCGGCCGCACGACACCGGCGAACGAGGTATCCGACGCCGTCGCCGACAGGCTCGGGATGCCGCGGGCACAGGTGCGCGGCATCCTCATCGACGATCGTCCCGGCACCGACCGCGAGCTTCTCGCACTCAGCGACCGGCTGCGCGATCTCGAGCGCCGGGTGCACCAGGCGGTGCGCCCCGACACGAACCCGCCCACCGACTCCGGGAGGACCCCATGACAGACCCGATTCCGGCCGACCCCACCCGCCCGTCGAGCGAAGAGCACCCCGACCCCGCCCGGTCGTTGAGCGAGGAGCGCCCCGACCCCACCCGGTCGCCCCGCGAGGGGCGCAGCGACGCGACGAAACGCCCCGCCCCCGCGGCATCCCCCGACGACGCCCTGCGCACCGCCCTGCACCAGGTGCGCCTCGAGGTCGGGCGCGCCGTGATCGGCCAAGACGGCGCGATCAGCGGTCTTCTCATCGCCCTGCTTGCCGGCGGCCACGTGCTGCTGGAGGGCGTGCCCGGCGTTGCCAAGACCCTGCTGGTGCGAGCTTTCAGCCGGGCACTGAGCCTCGACACCAAGCGCGTGCAGTTCACCCCCGACCTCATGCCCGGCGATGTCTCGGGCTCGCTCGTCTACGACGCACGCACCGCCGAGTTCGAGTTCCGTGAGGGACCGATCTTCACGAACATCGTGCTGGCCGACGAGATAAACCGCACCCCGCCCAAGACGCAGGCGGCGCTGCTGGAAGCCATGGAAGAGCACCAGGTCACCGCCGACGGCGTGACCCGGGATCTGCCCGACCCGTTCCTGGTCGCCGCCACGCAGAACCCGATCGAGCACGAGGGCACGTATCCGCTGCCCGAGGCGCAGCTCGACCGCTTTCTGCTCAAGCTCATCGTGTCGGTGCCCGACCGCGACGCCGAGCTGCGCGTGCTGCGCCAGCACGCCGACGGCTTCGATCCGCACACGCTGGCGGGCATCGAGCCGGTCGTCGATGCGGCGCAGCTGCGCGCGGCACGGCGGGCCGCGGCATCCATCGCCGTCACCGACGAGGTGCTCGGGTACCTCGTCGACCTCGCCCGCGCGACCCGGCAGAGCCCGTCGGTGCAGCTGGGGGTCAGCCCGCGCGCGGCCACCGCGCTGCTGGCCGCCGCGAAAGCGTGGGCGTGGCTCAGCGGCTACCCCGCGGTGACCCCCGACCACATCCAGACGATGCTCGTGCCCACCTGGCGGCATCGCATTCGTCTGCGACCGGATGCCGCGCTCGAGGGCGTCTCGGTCGACGCGGTGCTCACCGCGGTGCTGCAGCAGACCCGGGTGCCCATGTGAGCGGGGTCCTTCCCACGCCTGCCGACCGCACGAGCTGACCCGACGAAACGGAGCACATGTACCTGACCGGGCGCCTCTCTCTCGCCCTCGCACTCGGCGTCATCCCCGTGATCGTGCTGTCGATCGCGGGGATCGACCCGTGGATGTCAGCGGCCGGATGGCTCGTGCTGTGCGCGCTGGCGATCGTCGCCGATGTCGCGCTGGCGGCCGATCCCCGGCGGGTACGCGTCGAGCGCGACATCCCGCGCCGTGCGCTGCTGGGCAGCCGAGTCGAGACGACCGTCACGCTGCGCGGCGAGCGCCGGCTGCACGGATGGCTGCGCGACGCGTGGCAGCCGACCGCCGGCGCACCGCTGGCCCGCAGCGCCGTCCGGCTGGAGCCGGGCGAGGCGCTCCGCATCGCGGCGCCGCTGCGTCCGCGCCGGCGGGGTGAGCTGGTCTCGGAGTTCGTCGTGCTGCGGTCGCTGGGGCCGCTGGGGTTGGCCGGTCGACAATCACGACTCGAAGCGCGGGGCACCATCCGCGTGCTGCCGCCGTTCACCGCGCGCCGGCACCTGCCCTCGCGGTTGGCACGGCTGCGCGAGCTCGACGGGGCCACGAGCGTGCTGATCCGCGGCCAGGGCAGCGAGTTCGACAGCCTGCGTCCGTACGTGCGCGGCGACGATGTGCGCTCGATCGACTGGCGCGCGACGGCCCGTGCCGGCACCACCATGTTGCGCACGTGGCGCCCCGAGCGTGACCGGCACATCGTGATAGTGATCGACACCGGACGCACGTCGGCTGCCCGAGTGGGCGACGGCGTGCGGTTGGATGCCGCGATGGAGGCCACTCTGCTGCTGGCGGCCCTCGCCGCCCAAGCCGGAGACCACGTGCATCTGATCATGGCCGACCGCGCCGTGCGCGCTCGGGTCACCGGCATCGACGGCGACGCGCTGCTGCCCGCCCTGGTCGACGCCATGGCCCCCGTCGAGCCGACGCTCATCGACACCGACTGGGACGCCGTGGCCGCCCACGTGCGCTCTCTGGCCGTGCGGCCCTCGCTCGTGGTGCTGCTGACCGCTCAGGATGAGGCATCTGCCGCCCGCGGCTTTCTCGGCACACTGCCCGGTTTCACCGCGCACGCCCACGTGCTGGTGGGAACCGTCGCCGACACCGGACTGAGCGTGCAAGCGCGCGCCCGCAGCACGGTCGGCGAGATCTACCGCGCGGCCGCCGCTGAGCAGACACTCGCCGACGCCGACCGCGTGACTCAGGCCGTCGTCGCCGCCGGCGCTGACGCGCTGACCGACGGGCCCGAAGAGCTCCCACCCCGCATCGCCGACCGCTACCTGCAGCTGAAGGCCGCGGGGCGGCTCTGACGGCGCGCCGCTCTTCGTGAGTGCTCTTGAATTCGTGAGTCCACTTGAATTCGTGAGCCCACTTGGACTCGTGAGTCCGCTTGAATTCGTGAGTCCACTTAAGTCGTCGCATATGGCCCCGTTCTTACCGCGCGAGGGGCCATATGCGACGACCGAAGGATGCCGCAGGTACCGCTGCCCGGGTCTCAGGCGGCGTTGCTATCCTGAACGGGCGTGCATTCGCCACGTCCGGGACGACCCGGGCGCGCAATCCTGGCGGGGACGGCCCCGAGACCAGGATTCGCCATGACCGCCCCTCGCCGCACAGCACCCGCCCCGGCACCCACGCCCGCCGCCTCGGCACCCACGCCCGCAGCGCCCGCCCCCGCCCCGGCATCCACCCCCGCTCCTGACCCAGCCGCACCCGCAGCGCCCGCCCCGGCACCCACGTCTGCGGCGCCCTCCGCCCCACGCACCCCGGCGTCCACACCCGCAGCGACTGCCGCGGCACCCACACCAGCCGCGGTACCCACGCCTGCCGCCTCGTCCACGCCCTTCGGCCCCGCCCCGGCATCCACCCCCGCAGCTAACCCGGTCGCACCCGCGCCGGTACGCCCGGCATCCACGCCCGCAGCACCAACCGCGGCACCCACGCCCGCAGCGCCCGCGCCGGCATCCACCCCACGCACCCCGCTGCGCGCGGTCTTCACACCGGGCGCGCTCGCCCGCGTCGTCGTCGGATGGCTCGCCTTCGGCGCGCTCACGCTCCTGACGCCCGCTCTCACCCCGCCCGCCCCCGCGCCGCTGCTGATCGCCGTCCTGGCAGGCACGGTCGCTGTCGTCGTCGTGTGCGCTTTCGGCGTCGTCCATCAGGCCGAGCGACTGGCCGCACGACTCGGCGACCCGTTGGGCACACTCGTGCTCACCCTGTCGATAGTGCTCATCGAGGTCGTTTTGATCGCGGCGGTCATGCTCGGCCCCGGCGACCACGCCACCATCGCGCGCGACTCGGTGCTCGCGGTGTCGATGATCATCCTCAACCTCGTGGTCGGGCTCTCGCTGCTGGTCGGCGGACTTCGTCACGGCAGGCTGCGCCACAACCGCACCGGCACCTCGACGTATCTCGGCATGCTCGTCGTGCTGCTCGCACTCGCGTTCGGGATGCCGCAGCTCATCGGCCAGCGCGGATCCTTCACCGGCATCCAAGCCGTCGTCGTGATCGTGCTCACGGTCGGGTCGTATGCGTTCTTCCTGTGGCGGCAGACCGGTGCACAGGCCGGCGACTTCGTCGAAGTCACGTCCGGCGTGCGCGGGGCAACGCAGCGTTCCGGTGCCGGCGCCGCGGCGCAGCACCCGGTCGCCGACCACGCGCCGTGCCATCCCACGGCAGGCACCCGCACCACACCGCGGCATCCCGCTCCCAGCACCCGCGCCGCATCGGAACATCCCGCCGTTGGCGCCGCACCGCAGCCTCCCGCCGTCGGCCCCGCGCCACAGCACCCGGTCGCCGGCGCCGCACTGCGGCATCCCAGCACCCAGGCCCTGGTCCGCACACATCGCAGCGAACTGATTGCACGGTTGGGGCTTCTCATCCTGACCGTGTTGCCGATCGTTCTGCTCTCGCACGACCTGGCAGCGATGCTCGACGATGGCCTGGCCCGCCTGCGGGCGCCGACGGCGCTGTCGGGCATCCTCATCGCCGCGATCGTGTTCCTGCCCGAAGCCATCACGTCGGTGCGCGCCGCGCGCGCGGGCGAGATCCAGCGAGTGAGCAACCTGTGCCACGGCGCGCTCGTGTCGACGGTCGGGCTGACCGTGCCGGCGGTGCTCGCGGTGGGTCTGGTCACGGCACAACCCCCTGTGCTCGCGCTGGATCCTGTCGGGATGCTGCTGGTGGCGGCATCCCTGCTGCTGTCGATCGTGACCTTCTCGGGACGCCGGGTCACCGCCGCGCACGGGGTCGCGCATCTCGTGCTGTTCGCGGCGTACGGTCTCAGCGTGTTCGCCTGACGCGCGCCGATGTGGCACAACGGCGTGTCGTGCGGTGCCCCACCGGTGTCGATGCCGATAACCTCGCCGCATCGGTGTGTCGCATCGACCGCAAGACGGTTCCGGACACTGCCGGACACGAACAAGGGAGACTTCCATGTCGGACTCGACGCCTGCTTCGCCTCCGCTCGTCACCCGAATGGTGGCCGAAGCCATCGGAACACTCGTGCTGGTGTTCGGCGGCGTGGGCACCGCGCTGTACGCGGCTGACTTCGCCGTCGGCGGCGAGGGGACGCCGCTGGGCGTCGGACACCTCGGGGTGGCCCTCGCCTTCGGCCTGACCGTACTGGTCGGCGTCTATGCGTGGGGCCCGATCTCGGGCGGCCACTTCAACCCCGCGATCACCCTGGGGATGGCCACAGCCGGGCGCTTCGCCTGGAAGGACGTCATCGGCTACATCGTCGCCCAGATCGTCGGCGGCGTCGTCGGCTCCACGTTGCTCGTGCTGATCGGGCTGTTCGGGCCCGACAAGTGGCTGAGCACCGCCCAGTCAGGCGGCTTCGCCAGCAACGGGTTCGGTGACCACTCCCCTGGCGGCTGGGGTATCGGCGCCGCGATCCTGGTCGAGATCATCCTGACGTGCGTGTTCGTGCTGGTCGTGGCCGGCTCGACGAGCAAGCGCGCGCCGGTGGGCTTCGCGGGGCTCGCGATCGGTCTGACGCTGACGCTTATCCACCTGATCTCAATCCCGATCGACAACACCTCGGTGAACCCGGCCCGATCGATCGCCGCGGCGATCTATGGCGGGGTCGGACCGCTCGGGCAGCTGTGGGTGTTCATCGTGTTCCCGCTGGTGGGTGGCCTCATCGCTGGCCTCGTGCACCGCGCTCTGTTCCCCGAGCCCGAGCTTGCCTGACCCCACGCGCTAGGACCGTATCGGGCGGACGAGCCCGTCGCCGCCATTCCGCGGCGCCGGGCTCGTCCGCCCGAACTGTGCCGGTGCCAAGGCTAGGCGTGCAACCACTCAGTCTGGGCGCCCGAACTGCACCGGTGCCCGGACCGGGCGTGCAAGAACTCAGTCTCGGATGCGACGCCGCGCGGCCACACGTGCGGAATTCCGCGGCAACCACGCGGCTGCGCCACGGCACAGACTGAGTTAGTGCCACCCCCGCGCCGCAGCCCGGGCCGCGCCCGGCCACCCGGCCCCGCGGCCGCGCACACCCCCGCGCTCAGCCCGCGACAGCCTCGGCGATCGGGGTCTCTCCGCTGTTGAACCGGATCGTGCGGTGCACCGTCGACGGGTCGGCCAGCACCACGGCGATCACCGCGGCCACATCTGCGCGCGGCACCGAACCCGACGTGTCCGCGGCCACATCGATGCGGCCGGTCGGCTCGTCGAGCGTCAGGCTGCTGGGCGCGACGATCGTCCAATCCAGTCCGCTGGCGCGCAGATGCGCGTCGGCGGCGGCCTTGGCCTCGGCATAGGCGAAGAACGAGTCGCCCTCGGGCACCCCGTGGTCGACACGGGCGCCGAAGTACGACACCATCACGTACCGGCGCACATCGGCGGCGGCCGCGGCATCCATCGACCGGATCGCCGCGTCGCGATCAACCGTGTACGTGCGCTCCGGGTCGCCGCCGCCGGCCCCGGCCGACCAGACGACCGCGTCGTTGCCGGCGATGATGTTGGTGAGCTGGTCTTCGTCGAGCGCCTCGACGTCGGCCACCAGCGGCGCCGCACCGGTGGCGGCGACATCGGCCTCGTGCGCAGGATTGCGGATGACGCCGGTCACCGTGTCTCCACGTGCCACGAGAGCCGGTGCGAGCTGCAGAGCGACCTTGCCGTGGGCTCCGATGATCAGAATGCGTGCCATGAACGATCCCTTCGTCTGATGCGAGTGGTCTGATGCGAGCCTACGCGGGTACGCGAAAGGGCCCGGTTCCTGTGGAACCGGGCCCTTGTCAGCGGGATGTCACTCCAGGTCGAAGCGGTCGAGCTCGGTGACCTTGCCCCAGGCGGCGACGAAGTCGTTCACGAACTTCTCGCCCGCGTCGTCGGCGGCGTACACCTCGGCGACCGCGCGCAGCTCGGAGTTCGAGCCGAACACGAGGTCGGCACGGGTGCCGATCCACTTCTGGTCGCCGGTGGCGAAGTCAGTGCCGGCGAACGCGTGCGAACCCGGGTCGACCGGCTTCCACTCGGTGCCCATGTCGAGCACGTTGACGAAGAAGTCGTTCGTGAGCACGCCCGGGCACTCGGTGAACACGCCGAGCTTTGAGCCGTCCCAGTTCGCGTCGAGAGCCCGCAAGCCGCCCACCAGCACCGTCATCTCGGGTGCGGTCAGGTTCAGCAGACTCGCCTTGTCCACCAGCAGGAACTCGGCCGGCAGGTCGGCCGCGGCCGCGATCGGGCCGACATAGTTGCGGAAGCCGTCGGCGACCGGCTCGAGGTACGAGAACGAGTCGGCGTCGGTCTGCTCTTCGGTGGCGTCGGTGCGACCCGCGTGGAACGGCACGACCACGTCGTATCCGGCATCCCCGGCCGCCTTCTCGACACCGGCGTTGCCGGCCAGCACGATCAGATCGGCCAGCGAGACCTTCTTACCATCCACCTCGTGGGCGGCGTCGAAGCGCGCCTTGACGCCTTCGAGCACCTCGAGCACCTTCGCGGTGCGCACGGGGTTGTTGGCCTCCCAATCCTTCTGCGGCGCCAGGCGCAGGCGCGCGCCGTTGGCGCCGCCCCGCTTGTCGCTGTTGCGGAAGGATGCCGCAGCCGCCCAGGTCGTGGCCACGAGCTCGGGCACGGTCAGGCCGGAAGTGAGGATCTCCGCCTTGAGCGCCGCGGCGTCGGCGTCATCGATCAGCACGTGGTCGACGGCGGGCACCGGGTCTTGCCAGATGAGTTCCTCAGCCGGAGCGAGCTTGCCCAGGTACCGGGTCGAAGGGCCCAGGTCGCGGTGGGTCAGCTTGAACCAGGCGCGCGCGAACGCGTCGGCGAAGGCCGCCGGGTCGTCCTTGAACTTCTCCGAGATCGGCCCGTAGATCGGGTCGAACCGCAGCGACAGGTCGCTGGTGAGCATGCGCGGCTCGCGGCGCTTGGTGGCGTCGTGGGCCATCGGCACCATGTCGGCACCGGCGCCGTTGCGCGGCCGCCACTGCTTGGCCCCGGCGGGGCTGTCCATGAGCTCCCACTCGTACGCGAACAGGATGTGGAAGAACTCGTTGTCCCACCGGGTGGGGTGGTAGGTCCAGGTGACCTCCAGGCCGCTCGCGGTCTGGTCGTCGCCCTTGCCCGTACCGTGGGAGTTCTTCCAGCCGATGCCCATCTGCTCCATCGGGGCGTCTTCGGGCGCGGGGCCGACCAGGTCGGCAGGGCCGGCGCCGTGCGTCTTGCCGAAGGTGTGGCCACCGGCGATGAGGGCGACGGTCTCTTCGTCGTTCATCGCCATGCGCTTGAACGTCTCACGGATGTCGCCGGCCAGCTCGAGCGGGTCGGGGTTTCCGCCCACGCCCTCGGGGTTGACGTAGATGAGGCCCATCTGCACTGCGGCGAGCGGGTTCTCGAGGTCGCGCTTCTCACCCGGGGTGTAGCGCTTCTCGTCGCCGAGCCACGTGTTCTCTGAGCCCCAGTACACGTCGTCGTCGGGCTCCCACGCGTCAACGCGGCCGCCGGCGAAGCCGAAGGTCTTGAAGCCCATCTGCTCGAGTGCGACGTTGCCCGCGAAGATCATCAGGTCGGCCCACGAGATCTGCTTGCCCCACTTCTTCTTGACGGGCCACAGGATGCGCCGCGGCTTGTCGAGGCCGGCGTTGTCGGGCCAGCTGTTCAGCGGCGCGAAGCGCTGCTGGCCGGTGTTGCCGCCGCCGCGGCCGTCGGTCACGCGGTACGTGCCGGCGCTGTGCCACGCCATGCGGATCACGCTGGGACCGTAGTTGCCAAAGTCGGCGGGCCACCAGTCCTGACGCGTGGTCAGTGCCTCTTCGACGTCTTTGCGCAGCTCGTCGAGGTCGACGTTCTCGAAGTTGGCGCGGTAGTCGAAGTCATCGTCGAGCGGGTTTGTCTCGGCGGGGTTCTTGGCCAGCACGCGCAGATTGAGGCGGTTCGGCCACCAGTTGCGGGCGCTTGAGCCGCCGGCGCGGCTGACACCGTGCACGACCGGGCAGGTCGCCTCCTCGGCAGCGACTTCCTGCTCCTCGCCGGTGGGCGTGGGGATGACGCCCTCAGATTCCTCGGTGATGTTGTCGGTCATCTGATGTCCCTTCTCGTGTTCTCTTGTGTGTGCAGATGGAAAAGTGGATGCCGCAGCCTCACGCCGCCGCGCAGTCCGCGCAGGTGCCCCAGAACGTGACTTCGGCCTCGTGCACGACGAATCCGCCGGTGTTCGACGGGGTCAGGCACGGCGCCTGTCCCACCACGCAGTCGACGTCGACGACCGCCCCGCAGGCGAGGCAGACAAGGTGGTGGTGGTTGTCGCCGACGCGCAACTCGTACAGTTGCGGGCGCCCGGCGGGTTCGATGCGACGCACCAGACCGGCGTCGGTGAAGTCGTTGAGAGCGTTGTACACCGACTGCAGACTGGGGTGTTCGAGCGCCGGGGCGACCCGCGCGAACACGGCCTCGGCGCTCGCGTGCGGATTCTCGCGCAGCGCGTCGAACACGGCCGCGCGCGACTCGGTGACGCGCAGGCCCGCACCGCGAATGGCGGT
This sequence comes from Microbacterium protaetiae, assembly GCF_004135285.1. Lineage (NCBI taxonomy): Bacteria > Bacillati > Actinomycetota > Actinomycetes > Micrococcales > Microbacteriaceae > Microbacterium > Microbacterium protaetiae. The sequence continues at coordinate 2,603,846 of NZ_CP035494.1, read as the reverse complement.
TGAGGTCTCGGGGGCCTCGATGTCGTGCGCGTGCATGCCCCCACCCTAACCTTGAATTGATCAAAACAAAAGTGTCTAAGTGGTGTGCCCGAGGCATCCACGCCCACCGCCCGACTGCGGGATGCCGCTACCCGGCGACGAGCCGAGGGGTACCGGCCTCGCTCTCGGCGAGGTCGCCGGTCTCTCCGCTCCGGGCCGCGCGGCGCCCGATCACGAGCATGTAGAACAGGAACACCCCCAACGCGGCCGCCCCCAGCACGATCTTGATCGACCAGTGCCAGTGCTGCGGCGTCACGAATCCCTCGACGGCGCCCGACAGGGCCAGGCTGAACACCAGACCCACCGCGACCGTGACCAGCGAGCGTCCCGCGGCGGCCAGCGACTCGCCCCGCGAACGGCGGCCCGGCGCCGCCCACGCCCAGAACACGTGCAAGCCGGCGGCGGCTGCCACGAAGACGCTCGTGAGTTCCAGCATCCCGTGCGGAGCGATGAACTGCCAGAACACGTCACCGTGTCCGGTCGCGATCATAACGGCGCCCGATGAGCCGACCCCGACCGCGTTCTGCATCACCGTGTACAGCGGCCAGATGCCGGTGATGCCGAACAGCACGCACTGCACGGCGATCCAGGCGTTGTTGGTCCACACGGTTCCGGCGAACACCGCCGCCGGATTCTCGCGGTAGTAGTCGGTGAAATCGTGCTCGGCGTAGTAGTTCAGGTCGGCCTTGCTGCCGATCGCGGCCAGAGCCTGCGGATCGGTGATGACCCACAGCGCCATCAGCGACGCGATCACGAAGAAGCCGCCGGCCACGGCGAGGGTGGTCCAGCGCAGCCGATACAGCGCGGCAGGCAGATGCGACAGAAAGAACCGGGGCAGCGCGCTGCGCGCATCGGCGCCGCTGCCGGTCAGTCGCAGCCGTGCTCGCGCGAGGATCGTCGACACGTAGTCGCCCAGCGAAGTGCGGCCCGCCGAGGTCTTGATATCGGCGAGGTCGGCCGATGCCGACCGGTACCGCGTGACCAGCTCGTCGACCTCGGCGCCGCCCAGGCGCCCGGCGCGACTGAGGTCGTCGAGGCGCTCCCATTCGGCCCGTCGGGCGGCGGCGAGCGCGTCGAGGTCCATGTGTTTCACTGTACTCATGGCCGAACCGATCGCGATCGTGCCCGACGAGGTGCTCACCGGCGAGGCGGTCGCGCTCGACGTGCAGCCGCTGGGATTCTTCCTGCGGGCCCTCGGCGCTCTCATCGACGTGCTCGTCGCGGTCGGGCTGACCCTGTTGCTGGCGTGGGTATCGGGATGGATGCTGGGCCAGAACGTCGTGGATCCGGGGGCCTCCAGCATCCTGTCGATCCTGGTCATCGTGGTGGTCACGATCGTGCTGCCGACGACGGTCGAAACCCTCACCCGGGGCCGCAGCCTGGGGCGGCTGGCCGTGGGTGGGCGGATCGTGCGCGCCGACGGCGGCGCCGCCGGATTTCGGCAGGCGCTGATCCGCGCGCTTGTGGGCGTGCTGGAGATCTGGATGACGCTGGGCGCCATCGCGCTGTTGGTCGGTGCTTTCACGCCCCGTTCACAGCGGCTGGGCGATCTGATGGCGGGCACATACAGCCAGCGCACCCGCACACCCCCGCTGCCGCCGAACGCGCCGCTGCTGCCGCCGGCACTCGGCGAGTGGTCGCAGGTGGCCGATGTCACTCGGCTGCCCGATCGCGTCGCCCGGCGCTGCGCGCAGTTCGTGCGGCAGGCCGACCGCATGGAGCCCGGCTCTCGCCTGCGCCAGGCGGCGCTGCTGGCCGCCGAGGTGCGGCCGTTCCTCTCCCCCGTGCCGGCCGTCGACGCCGAGACGCTGGTGCGCGCCGCCGTCGCGGTGCGCCGCGACCGCGAGTACCGGGCGCTGCTGCTCGAAGACGAGCGGGTCGGGTCGCTGCTGCGGCGCACGGCGACGGTTCCGCGGGGCTTTCCCGAGCGGTGAGCCGCGCCGCCGCTCTGATCAAAACTCAGCTCATCCGCGCACTGGGCGCGCGCAAACGCCCGCTATCTCGCGCGTGAGATCGAAATCGGCGGAGTTCTGAACGCGCCGCCCGCTCACCCCGCCACGCGCAGCACGGTTTCGACGAGCCGCCGTGTGTCGCGGTCGGGGTCGAGCGGAGCGCCGACCTGCGCCCAGAAGTATGCGGGAGCGATGATCAGCTCCACCAGACGCATCCCGCCGATGACGGTCACGCCGGCCGCATCGAGCAGCTCTTGAAACTGGGCCACGCGCGGCCCGACGAGAGCCTCGATCTCGGCGGCGGAGTCGGCCTGACGCGACGCAGACTGTATGGCCTGGAAGAACGCGAGCTGCCCGGCGCTGCGGATACCCACAAGCAGACGGTGTACATAGCCGGTCAGATCGACCTCGAGATCGCCGGTGACGGTGACGGGATGCTGCGCGTTGAGGTCGTCGACGGCGACATCCAGCAGCAGCGACTCGATAGTGCGCCAGCGCCGGTAGACCGTTGTCGCGTGCACACCCGATCGCGCCGCCACAGCGGGGATCGACAGCTCGACATCGGGCTCGGCGAGAAGCTCGCGCACCGCGGCGTGCACGGCGCGGCGAGTGCGTGCGGTGCGGCCGCCAGGACGTTCCACTCCGGTGTGCTCGGGCATGCCCTCCACTTTAGTGCAACTCGCATTGCATTAGGAGTGAAGCCGGTCTACTGTTAACGCAACTTGAACTGCAACAAAGAGGCACCATGGCTCACGCACTCATCGTCGGCGCCGGAATCGCCGGCGACACCCTCGCCCTGCTGCTCGAGCGCGACGGCTGGCAGGTCACCGTCGTCGAGCTCGCCCCCGCGCTTCGCGAGGGCGGTCAGACCGTCGACCTGCGCGGCGATTCGCGCGAGGTGCTCGAACGACTCGGCCTGCTGGGCGACGTGCTCTCGGTGCTTGTGCCGCAGCGCGGCATGGCGTGGATCACCGCGAACGGTCATCGCCTGGCCACGATGCCGGTCGAGGCGTTCGGCGGGCGCGGGTTCGTCTCAAGCGAAGAGCTGCTGCGCACCGACCTGGCCCGTGTGCTGCACGATGCGGCCGGCCCCGCAGTCGAGCACCGGTTCGGCGAAACCGTCGACGCGCTGACCGAGCACCCCGACGGTGTCGATGTGCTCTTCAGGTCGGGCCGGCAAGAGAGGTTCGACCTGGTCGTGGGTGCCGACGGTGCACACTCCCGGGTGCGCTCACTCGTGTTCGGCGACGACCCTGCCCAGCGCACCTCGCTCGGTCTCGCGCACGCATGGTTCACGCTGGAAGAGCAGCCCGACACGCCGCGCCTGGATGGCTGGTGCGTCGTGCACCACGCCGGCCGCCGCCGGGCGGTCGCGGCTCGTCCGGGACACCCCGGCGAGCAGGAGGTGGGGCTGACATTCGCGGCGGATGCCGTGCCCCGTGGTGACCGCGAGGCCCAGTTCGCCCTGCTTGACCAGGCGCTGGCCGGGGCCGGCTGGCGCACGGCCGAGTTCCTCGCCGCCGCCCGCACCGCCCCGGATTTCGCCCTGGACACCTATGAGCAGATCCACCTGCCGGCGTGGTCGGCGGGCCGAGTCGTGCTCGTCGGCGATGCCGCATGGTGCACGAGTCCGCTCAGCGGCCTGGGCACCGCCCTCGGTCTGCGCGGGGCCGCCGAGCTCGCCGACGCACTCGAACGCGCCGACGCCCGCGCCGCTCCGGCGCAGATCCCCGCCGCGCTGCACGATTACGAGTCGGCCATGCGGCCGCGCGCGACATCCGCCCAGCGACTGCTACCCGGCCGCGTTGGCATGGTCGCGCCCGCGAGCCGGTTCGGCGCGCTGACGAACGCCCTGCTGATGCGCCTGGTCCAGCTGCCGATCATGCAGGGGGTCGTCGCCCGCGCCGGCGCCGAAAGCGGGCATGCGACGAAGACACAGAGCCAGCCGGTGTGAGGGTCACGGGCCCGGCAGCGCACACGACGTCAAGAACAGCAGCAGGGTGGTGGCGTCATCCGTCGTGAACATCTCATCGAGCGCGACGTTGTACTCGAGCCGGCGCGCATGTGGAATGTTCACCACGTCGAAGCCGTGAGCCATCAGCTCACCGCTCATGAGCAGTCGTGCAGTGCGCTTGTTTCCATCGAAGTAGTACTGCGCGCGCGTGGCGGCGCCGAAACCGATGTCGGGCCTTCTCGACTCCGACCGGGCGTATCTGCTCGAGATCAATGACCTGACGCGCCCAGCTGATGCCCGTCATCTCGCGCTGGGCGGTGGGATCCGCGCTCTGCTCCACGGGCGCGCGATGCGCAATCCGGCCGGAGTCGGCGAGGCGGCGCCGATACTCCTGTGAACCGGGCGCCCAGGCGCGCCGTTCGATCATTCCGACCACTCCTTCGCAATGTCCATCGCCGCCGCTTCCAGCTGGCCGCCCACGCCCACGCAGTCGAGCAGCATCTGGATGGGGGCAACGTACCGCACGGGTCCGACAGTGTAGGTGTCGACGAGCACCGATGTGTTCGCGCCGGCAACGATCACCTGCGCGTTCACCGTGGTCGCGACACGGTCGTGGGTGGCGGTCAGGATGCCGGTGGCAGCATCGACATCGTCGACCCAGAGCACGCTCGGCCCCGAGAGGGGCTCGTCGCGCCCGAGCTCGATGGCGGCGCGCCCCGAGATCGCCCATCGCCCACCGGCAGCGTCCCCCGCAGACGCCAGGCGGGCCGCCGACGAATTGCCCCGAAAGAGCGCCGCCCCCTCTCGCGCGAGAAGTGTCGACGCACGCCCCGCCACCGACAGGATCGTGAGCGGATCCGCGTCAAGCCGCCCGATTCGGTCCACCCACGCGCGGCCGCCTTCCGTCAGCTCGACCTGCGCAGACGCGGCTTCAAGCAGATATCGGGCCGCGGCGGCAGCGTCGGGGTCACTGAGGGGCTCAAGTGAGATCGTCAGATCAAGACCGCACACGATGGCCAGTTCACGGAGGGTGCCCAGGCTCGGCTCGACCTGTCCGGTGGCGATCCGATGCAGTGTCGAGCGGTTCACACCCGCACGACGAGCGAGGTCCGTCGCGCTCATGTGTGCGGCACGGGCAAGGATCTCTTGCGTGAGGTGTTGCACGCATGCAACACTCGCGTTCAGTACCGGTAGTGGTCCAGCTTGTAGGGCCCCTCGACCGGCACGCCCAGGTAGGCGGCCTGCTCGTCGGTCAGCGCGGTCAGCTTCACGCCGAGCGCGTCAAGGTGCAGCCGGGCGACCTTCTCGTCGAGCACCTTGGGCAGCGTGTACACGCCGACCGGATACTGCGCGGTGCGCGTGTACAGCTCGATCTGGCCGAGCACCTGGTTGGTGAACGACGCGCTCATCACGAACGACGGGTGCCCGGTCGCGTTGCCGAGGTTCAGCAGCCGGCCTTCGGAGAGCACCAGGATGCTGCGCCCGTTCGGCAGCCGCCACTCATGCACCTGCGGCTTGATCTCCACCTTGACGGCCCCGGGCAGTGCCTCGAGCGCAGCCATGTCGATCTCGTCGTCGAAGTGGCCGACGTTGCCGACGATCGCCAGGTGCTTGAGCGCGAGCAGATGCTCGAGCGTGACGACCCGGGTGTTGCCGGTGCACGTGATGAGAATGTCGATCTGGTCGGCGACATCCTCGATTCTGGCGACCTGAAAACCGTCCATCGCCGCCTGCAGAGCACAGATGGGGTCGACTTCGCTCACGATCACGCGGGCACCCTGGCCGCGCAGCGCCTCGGCGGCCCCCTTGCCGACGTCGCCGTAGCCGACGACGAACGCGACCTTGCCGCCGATCAGCACGTCGGTGGCGCGGTTGATCCCGTCAGGCAGCGAGTGGCGAATGCCATAGGTGTTGTCGAACTTCGACTTGGTCACCGAGTCGTTGACGTTGATCGCGGGGAACAGCAGGGTTCCGGATGCCGCGAGCTCATACAGTCGGTGCACGCCGGTGGTCGTCTCCTCGGTCGTGCCGAGCAGGTCGGCGGCGATCCGGGTGAAGCGCTGCGGGTCGCGGGCCAGGCTGCGCCGCAACAGGTCGAGAATGACCCGGTACTCCGCGGAATCGTCGGCTGCGGCATCCGGCACCGCCCCCGCCTTCTCGAACTCGACGCCCTTGTGCACGAGCAGGGTGGCGTCTCCCCCGTCGTCGAGGATCAGGTTCGGACCGTCAAAGCCCTCGGCCGACCAGTCGAAGATGCGGTCGGCGCAGTCCCAGTACTCCTGCAGGGTCTCGCCCTTCCAGGCGAACACCGGCACGCCCTGCGGCTCGCTGACCGAGCCGTGCGGGCCGACGACGACCGCCGCGGCGGCCTCATCCTGCGTGGAGAAGATGTTGCAGCTGGCCCAGCGCACCTGGGCGCCCAGCGCCACCAGTGTCTCGATGAGCACCGCGGTCTGCACCGTCATGTGCAGCGAGCCGGCGATGCGCGCGCCGGCGAGCGGCTGCGATGCCGCGAACTCGTCGCGCAGCGCCATCAGGCCGGGCATCTCGTTCTCAGCGAGCCGCAGCTGGTGGCGTCCGGCCTCGGCGAGGGACAGGTCGGCGACCTTGTAGTCGAGGGCGCGCGAAGGAGCGGAGGTGGTGGATGCTGGCATCCCGCCATTCTCCCACGGCGGGTGTGTGGGGCCTGTGCGTACCGGATGCATCTCACGGAACGACGCGGATCGCGTCGTGACGCTCCAGCGCGCAGATCTTCAAGGCGTGCGATGTCAGAGGTGTCTGCCAGAGTTGAGGAATGCGGAGCGACCCGCCGTTTTTCCTTGCTGACGCCACAGAGTCGGCTATTTACGCAATCGCGCGCACCCGGGGTCGTCTCAGCCTCTACTGTAGGGCGGGCGTGACGATCGATCGGACCGGTCACAGCTGGCCGTCGCTCATTCGATCCGCTTTCCCCGGCACGATGCAGTCGAGTATTGCGCAACTCGACGTACGTTCACCTGAACAGTTCGCATCGAGTCTGATTCACGTCCTCCGAGAGACGGTCGATTCCAAGCGTGCACTGCAAGCCGCCCTGCGAACGAGCCTTCGACGCGCCCTCTACGGAAACCCCAGCCGCTGGCAGCGTGGCGAGTTGGTCAATTGGATCATCCGACTCGCCTTCTTCCGGTCGGTACGCGGCCTGTCGACGACAATCGTGACGACCACTACGACGACTACCTCGAGCAGCGGTTCGAGGAGACGCGCAACGCGATCGCGCAGGAGGTCCCCGCGCTGCCGGGCCTCCGGGTTCAAGCAATCGGCCACACCAGAACCATTCGAACCCTCGAGCCGGTCGGGCTCGCACCTTCTGACCCAGGCGCAGTTATCGACCTCGTTTATCTCCATGGCAGATTGCCTCGAACCGGCCGTGTGAGCTGGCCCCTCGTGCTCGACGAGAACAGCTATGCGGCAACCGCCGCAGACGTCGAACGAACGATCGCCGAGACACTTGACTGTTCAGAAACAACCGTGATGGTCGGGACCAGCCTCGGAGACACCCCACTCATCCGGGCGCTGAGCGCCACCAGGCGGAGTCCCGGAGCACGACTCGCCGTCCTCACAAGGGGACAGTTCGCGAACCCCGACGACGATCTAGAGATCCTCAATCTGTCGCTCGCGCGCGCTCGCGCGCGGGAACTCAACTACACACCCCTCTTCCCCGACTTCAATGGACAAGCGGCACAACTCATCACTGAAGCCGCCATGCGCACCGCCTTCGGATCCCGGACGACGGCGTACACGCAGCGGCTCGGCGAATGGTGGGACTCGTGGGTCGTGCAGGGCGGGCGTGACGCGAATATGCCGCAGCGTCTGCGAGAGATCGTCACCACCATCTGCGCTCTTCTCGACAGTCCGTTGCCAGAGACCCCGTTGGATCATGTCGCAGAACGTCACCAACTCGAGCTCTGGGTGCGCGCTGATCCGACGGGCCGCAGTCGCTCCTTGACCCGCTGGGCGCGGTCGCTGCACGCCACACCTGCTGGAGTCGATGGAAAGACGGAGCGGTTAGAGCGCAACAGCTATCTCGCACCTGTGCGAGCTCTCGTTGAAGGTCGTGCCAGTCGGCTCGATGTCGAGGATCTTGAACAAGGACGAGCTAGTAGCACGCGTTACACGTGGCGGTCGTTCCTGTGCGTTCCGATACGGGTTGACAATTGCATCGTAGGCGTTCTTTCACTGGCGAGTTCGCTTCCCTTGCACGAAGCGAGCATGAACGGCTCGGAAGAGGCAACCGCGAGGGTGGTTGAAGTCCTTCTCGCAGAGGGCACAGAACTGCTCGCTGTGCAGAATTAGCTTCGACGGGCCGCAGCAAACAGGGCGCGAGTTTCGCGCGCGTCACGCTCGCTGTTCTCGCGGATCGCCTGATCAGCGCGTACCTCAGCGCGCGCGCGACGAGTCTCAAGATCCTTACGAGCGGAATCTGACTTCATGGTTGTTTCAATCACGTCGTCCGCCTCCTGATTACTATCCTACGCAAGTTGCGGCTTGGGTACCGGAGTCAAGAATCGCATTCTTCAACTCATTGTCACCCTAGTCAAGAGATCCGACAGCGCCCCGCGTCGCGCCACTCGATGTGACCCGCCGCAGCGACCGATCGGAGTCGCAACCCCGCCAGTCCTCCTACAGTTGCAGCGTCTCGTGCCGCACGACCAACCAGCCCTTCGGCACCGACAACCGGTCGGTGTGGATAGCGCACAGGTCGTGGGCGTGCGGGTCGCCCTCGGGCCCGAGCGGGCCGACGGCGGCCATCTGGTCGGTGTAGTCGTAGGTCAGGGTCGACACCGCTTCGCGGGAGCAGCCCACTTTGGAACACAGTCTCTGGCGCATTTCTCCTCCACGCTATCGCCCGCATGCGCCCCGCCCCGCCACCGGCGCGCCGCATAGGATGGACGCATGATGCGGCGCCGTCCTCAGCAGATCGACCGGCCGCGTCCGGCGCGCCACGGCCGCCATGGCCGCCAGGGTCGCAGCCCGGTGGTGCGTCCGCCGCTGCCGCCGCTGGAGAACCGGTACGAGCGGTTCGATCTGACCGTCAGCACCGCTGCCGAGTTTCTGCGCGATGCGTGGGAAGAGCTGCGCGAGGTGCGCATCGAGGTCGCTGATATGCCCGCGACATCCGATGCCGAAGGCATTCCGCGCTGGCTCGTCGACAAAGAAGGCCACCGCATCGTGATGTTCCGCATTCCGATCGAGCGGCTCAGCCGCCTGCATTCCGCCGACGACATGCATCGCCGCATGGAGGTCGAGGCCTGCGTCTTTCGCGCCGCCGCCGAGTACCTCGACCGCGACCCGTGGGATCTCGGGCCCGAGCGCTTCCGCTTCTAGCGCCTGCTACCGGTAGACGGTCACCGGGGCCGAACCCGCCGCACCGGGCCAGACCGGGTAGCTGGCCAGCGCCTTGTCGCCCACGAACGCCACGGCGGCGTGCACGGGGCCGTCGGTGGTGATCCGGTACGAGGTGCCGGGCTGCACGGCGACCGAACTCGCCTGTGCCGAATCCACTGTCACGGTCTGCGCGTTCCCGCCGTTCACGGGGGTCAGCGTGACCTTGGCGGCGTCGCCGTCCGAGAGCAGGTCGAGTTCGGGGCCTGCGCCTTTCGGCACGCTCACCAGCGTGCCGGGCTGGCCTGCCGCGAGGGCGGGTGCAGGCACGACCCATGCGAAGTCATCGCCGGCCGCGGTGCCGGTCGCCTGCCAGACCGCGCTGACCACCGACTGCTCGGCCGTGACCACGATGCTGTAATTTCCCGCCGCCAGCGGCAGCTGCAGTTGTGCGGGAGTCCCCGCCGTCAGCGGCACCTCTTGCCCGGGCCCGGTGGTGCCGTGCTCGCCGATGACCGTCACCTGCGCGGTGGTATCGTCGTCGGGAGCGAGCAGGCGCACGACAGTGGTCGGGTCATCCTGCTGCTCGCGGATGACGTGCACGCCCGTGATCACCTGACGAGTGGATGCCGCAGTCACGACACCGCTCTGGTCGACGCCCCCGGTCTGCAGGCCGCGGGCGAGGCTCGACTGCAGCATGGCGCGCACCGGTGCGCCGGTGGCCGTCACCCGCACCACCGGCGCGTCGTCGCCGATGCCGAGGCCTGCCAGCGGGATGACCAGTTCGGTTCCGGCTGCCACGACGATGTTTTTGCCGGCGGCGGCGGCCGCAACGCCGTCTTTTCCATAGACAGTCAGGTCGACACTGGCTGTGACATCGCCGGGGTTGGCCAGCGTGATCAGGTCGGCTGCACCGGTGGCGGTCGACCCGCCGACCAGCCACGAGTCCATCAGCGCCGACGTGCACGGCGCCGCCGAGAATCCACCCAGATCGTCGGCGGCGACGGTGGCCGATGCCGCACCGGCTGCTTCGGGGGTGGTCCGTCCGCTGGCCGAGGTGATCAGCCGCACCGGGCCGGCGTCACCGTCGATTCCGGTCGCCTTCAGTGTGCTCTTCTTCGTCCCCTCGCCGGTCAGAGTCAGGGCGCCATCGGATGCGATGGAGATCTGAGACGCCGCCGACGAGTCGCGGCCGATCGCCAGCAGCGGCCCCGGGCAGGTCAGTACCGAGTCGGCGGCCGCGGGTGCCACCTTCTGCGAAACGGGGGTCGCCTGCTGCGGCATCCAGCCGAAAGCTATGCCACCGGTCACGGCGGCACCGGTGCCGACCGCGATGACGGCGCCGGCGATCAGCCGCGCGGCCAGTGAGATGCGGGTCATGACTGCTCCCCCTGCTCGGCCGGGGCGGATGCCGGTACCGCGGGGTCGGCGGTGGCACCTGCGGCCTTGACGGGCGGCGGCGTTGCAACGCGGCGCCGCGCACGGCGCCCGACGACGCGCGGCAGCTGCCGTGCGCGGCGGCGTGAGCTCGCCGTGGGCACGGCCAGCAGCAAGGCGGCAGCGACCGCGATGAGCTGGGCGGCGGCGATGCCGCGACCCAGATGTCCGGTGGCCGCCGAGGCGCTCGCCCGCGGGGTCACCTCACCGGTCACCCGCCACAGGGTGCCCTTGTCGGTGGAGCCGACCGCGTCGAGCCCCTCGCGCTGGTCGAGCGCGGTGCCGGCACCCAGCATCAGCTCGCGCGCAGAGTCATCGTCGGCCCCATCGTCAGCATTGCGCAGCAGCACGAATCCGATCCCGTCGCGGCGCAAACGGTCGACGACGTCGGTCGAGGTGGGCGTGACAAGATCGGCCGCCAGTTCGGCGATCTCTCTGTCGGTCGCGGTGGGTGCCGTGCGGGTGGCCAGCACCGTCGACTGGCCGCCGAGGGTCTGACTCTCGCCCCACGCCACCTGCGCGGTCACGGCGCCGGATGCCAGCGGCTGCAAGACGACGGTGCCGGTGTTTGCGTCGCTGCGTCCCGAGGCGGCGACGAAGGCCGGCAGGGTCGATTCGGGACCGTTGGTGAGGGTTGTCGTGCCGCGCAGCTGCGCCGACAGCGCCGGCAGTGCGAACACGGCCAGAGCCAGCATCACGACGGTGGCGCTCAGCGCCCGTATGCGTCCCGCCGCCAGCGCGCGGTCGGCGTCGGGCGAGACATCCGGGGCGAAGCCGGTGTCGAGGGTGATCAACGCGGCACCGACCGCGCACGCCCACACCAGACTCAGCGCATTGCCCGGCCAGATCGGCACCGCATCGGCGCCCGCGGTCGACACCGCGATGCCCACGGCCGCGAATGCGCTCGCCAGCCCCGCCAGGGCGACCAGCACCAGAACAAGTCCGGCGATCCAGCGACGTGTGAACAGGGCGAGCACCGCGATGATGCCCAGCGGGGCGAGCAGCACCAGCAGCCAGGGCGCCGGAATCGTCGCTGCCCAGGGCCCGAACGCTCCGCCGCGCAACAGCGCGCCCCAGCCGCCCGGGTCCATCGTCGGCGAGCCGCCGGCCAGAAGCGCCCGGCCCGCGGCATCCGCCGTGGCCTGTGCACCCGCCCACGGCACGCCCGGGTCTGCCAGCAGCGCCCACAGGTTCGCCTCGGCGAGCTGACGGAACACGACCGGCGCCGCCAGCACGGCTGCGGGAACGACCACCCATGCGACCCGCGCGGCGCCGTGCCCACGCCGCACGATCGACAGCACGATCAGCAGCACAAGCCACACCAGAACCAGGGCGGGGGCAAGCGAGGGTGCGCAGGCGATGACGGCGGCCAAGAGCAGGGATGCCGCACCGGCGGCCCCCCACGAGCGGTGCGCCGCCGTGCCGGCGTAGATGAGCCAGGGAAGCAGCACGTGCACAAGCACCGCAGCGGGGCGTCCCTGGGTGAGCGCGGCCAAGAAGGTCGGCGCCAGCGCCCAGGCGACGGCTCCGGTGATGCGCAGCACCGAGCGGTCGGTCACCCGAGTGGCGGCGAACCAGCCGCCGAGCACGGCCAGTGGCAGCGCGAAGATCCACAGCAGCACGAGGGCCTTCGACGGATCGCCGGGCCAGAGGCTGCCCAGAACGGCGACGACCGCCGAGAACGGGTCGGCCGGGCCGATCTCGCCCAGGCCCGTCGGGCGCAGGCCGAAACCGGCATCCGACCACAGCCGCGCCACGGTCGACCGCAGCGGAGCGAGAGCACCCCCGCCCAGCGCGGGCCAGACCAGAAGCGACGGGAACATGGCGATCGACACCGCGAGCGCACCGAGCACCGCCCACGCGCCGCCGCCGGTGAAGAAGCGCAGCTCGCCGCGCTGCGAGAGCGCTTCGCGGGCGTCTTGATCGGGGTGCAGCGAGTGCCGCAGCCGGTCGCGGGTCATCCGCAGCGGTGCGAGCTGGCTCCAGTGCACGCTGCGGGCGCGGCGGATGCGCGAGCGCGCACGCGCAAGCGCCCCCACCCGCACAATGCTCACGCCGGTGGCCCCCCATTCGGGAACGATGCGGGCCGGGGTCTTGGCGACCAGCTGCACGATAGTGCGCCACAGCGCAACCGGAATCAGCGCGAGCCACAGCAGGGGCACCGCCCAGGCCTGCGCGTATGCCAGGCGCCGATGCAGCTGGGCGCGCCGGTGCGCGTAGGTGTTGTGGGCGCTGCGCTCAGGGGGCAGCCCGGTGGGGCCGGCCACGCCGTCGCCGTACACGGCCACACGCGCGGCCGGCACGACGCTGACACGCCCACCGGCCAGGCGGATGCGCACGCCTAGGTCGAGTCCTTCGTCGGCACCGGCCAGTGCCGGATCCACGCCCTGCACCCGGGTCCAGGCCTCGGTGCGCACGAGGGCGGCCCGGATGTCGCAGCCCAAGACGTCTTCGGTGGCGTCGTGCTGGCCCTGGTCGAACTCGTCGTCGGCCAGCCCGATGGTGCGGCCCAGGCGGGTCATGGTCACCCCGAGTGAGACGATGCGGGCCTGCTCGTCCCAGCGCACCAGTTTGGGAGCGGCCATGCCCACCGACGGCGCTATCTCGAGGGCGTCAGCCAGGTGAGCGAGGGCGTCGGCTTCGGGCAGGGTGTCTTGCGCGAGCAGCCAGACGGCGTCGCCCTGCACGGAGCGACCGGCTCGCAGCAGCGCCTCGGCGAAGCTCGTGGCGCGTGATGCGGTGATGACCTCGACGGCGCCGGATGCCGCAGCGAACGCGGCTGCGTCGGGGTCTTCGCCGCACAGCACGATGGTCAGCGCCGAGACCGGGTGCGTCTGGACGGCGAGCGCGGCCAGCGTGCGCTCCAGCCGGTGAGCGGCGGGCACGCGCGCATCGGGGCGCACGACGAGAAGGGCGTGAACTCGGGCGGGCATGACCTGGACAGCCTAGGCCGACGCGCGGCCCTTTCCGGCCCCGACTCGCCGCGCACCCCCCGGTCGTTGAGCGAGCGAGCGCAGCGCACCCCCCGGTCGTTGGGCGAGCGAGCGCAGCGAGCGAGTCGAAACGGGCGTCACTGGCCGCGCGGCCGCCGCTGAGGGGCGGATGCCCCTCAGCTGGCCTGCCGCTTCAGCCGGCGACGCTCGCGTTCGCTGAGCCCGCCCCAAATGCCGAAGCGCTCGTCGTTCTGCAGTGCATATTCAAGACACTGCGCCCGAACCTCGCACGTCTGGCAGATGCGCTTGGCATCACGTGTCGAACCGCCCTTCTCCGGAAAAAACGCTTCCGGATCGGTCTGCGCACACAGGGCGTCTGCCTGCCACGCGAGCGGATTGTCCTCTTCGACCGGTTGCCGAACACCCGGCACTCCCAGATCGACAGGATCGACGAACCAATCTGCGGGAACGCCTGAGCGGTACTGTGCGCCCGTCATCTCGTTCTCCTACCTGCTTTCCCCCCACGCGATAAGCGCTTGCAGATAATTACACCCGTGTGATTCGAGATGGTCAAGTCGCAGATACTAAAGCCTCACGCTCGGGTTGAACCTTCGCGACGCGCCGACGGCGTGTCGCCATCCGATAACGAAGCGGTGACGGATGGCGCAGACAGGGGGCGCCGCCCCTGCGTACACGGTTGCCCGCGCGCCCCGGCCGGCAAAGCTCGGCACGGTACCCTGAATTCCACCATGGCCGTCCCCTCGAAGCACTCCGTCGCCGCCGCTCCCACGGCGCCCGTCCGCGAGAAGACGGCGCACCTGCTGTTGCGCGCATGGTGCATCTTCGTGCTGTTCCTCGCGCTGTCGGGCGTGGCATGGGTCAACGCGATCGGCACGGTGGCCACCGGCGCCCTCACTATCGCCTCTGGCATCGTCTCGGTCGTGCTGTGGCTGGTCGTGCGCCCGCCGGTGCAATGGCGGCGCCTGCCCTGGTTCCCGGTCGCCTACATGGTGTGGGCGGGACTGTCGATCGCCTGGTCGCACTGGCCGGGCACCTCGGCGATCACCTGGGCACTGCTGGTGATCACTTCGCTGCAGGGTCTGTTCGTCGCGGCGGTGCTCACCTGGCGTGAGCTGGTGCGGGCCATAGCGTCGGCGTTGAAGTGGTGCCTGGGGTTGTCACTGCTGTTCGAGTTCATCGTGGCGGCGTTCATCCGCAGCCCGCTGCTGCCGGGGTTCGTGATCCCCGAGAACCCGGCCGCCGACCCGATCGTGTACTGGTGCCGCGGCAATCTTTTCAACGACGGCCGCATCCAGGGCATCTACGGCAGCGCGAATCCGCTGGCGGCCGCGTGCCTGCTGGCCATCATCGTCTTCGCCATCCGCTTCGCTTCGCGCGCTCCGCGCCGCTCGCTGCTGATCGTGTGGATCGCGGTGGCCGCTTTTCTCATGTATCGCGCGTCGTCGGCCACGATCTACCTCGCCGCCGTCGGCGTGCTGGTCGTGCTGGCCACGGTGCTGCTCATGCGCACCGCACAACGGCCGGGCGCCCGCACGAAGTGGTACGTGCTGTTCGCGGTCGTCGGCCTGGGCGGGGCCCTGACGGCCTGGTTACTGCGCGGGCGCATCTTCGCCGCGCTGGGCCGCTCTGCCGACCTCACCGGGCGTGAGACGATCTGGCAGAGCGTGCTCGATCGCACGGCGCAGCATCCCGTCGTCGGCAACGGCTTCGCCACCCCCTGGATCCCCACCGACCCGCACTTCGACGGCTGGATCATCGATCACGGCCAGACGGTCATGCAGGCACACAACATGTGGATCGACGTGTCGATGCAACTGGGCGTCGTCGGAGTCGTGCTGCTGGCGCTGCTGTATCTCGCCTACATCTGGCGGTCGTGGTTCTTCGCCGTCGATCGGCCGCGGTGGGACCTGCACGCCGACCGGCCGTACTCGCCGCTGACGCTGCTGCCCACGCTGGTGGGCGCCCTGCTGCTCGTGCAGGGGCTGGCCGAGTCGGAACCCCTGCTGCTGTGGGGATGGATGGCCGTGGTCATGCTCGCGTTCAAGATCAAGCAGTCGCCGCACGTGGGTGTCGGGCGAATCGAGCAGCGGGTGGCCATCGAGCGCGGTGAGCTCATCGACGCTGCTCCCCCCGAAGCCGGGGCGCAGCGGTGAGAGCGCCCGCACACCTGCGCTGGCTGTCCGAGCTGCTGCACTCGGCGGGCCTGGCACGGGCCTTCACGCTGACGACGCTCGGCACCGTCTTCTCCGCACACGCCGTGCAATGGCTGGCCGGCCAGGTCACCTACGTGACCATGATCGCCGGACTGTGCGTGGTTGGATTGGGGATGCTGGTGGCCCGGCACCGCGAGCTCTCGTTCTTGCGCCTCGTACCCATCACCCTGATCGTGTTGACCGCCTGGCTGGGCATCAGCGTGTTCTGGAGCGGTGCTCCCTCGCAGACCTTCGTCGGGTGGGTGTCGTTCAACGGCGTGGCCTTCCTGGCCATCGTCGTCGGCCACGTGCGCGACACCCTGCAGACCGCACGCGCTCTGGGCGATGTGATGCGCTGGCTGCTGTCGATCTCACTCGGCCTCGAGATCGTCATCGGCATCCTGCTCCCCCAGCCCCTGCATCTTCTCGGCATCGAGGGAAACATCACGGGCCTCGGCCCGATCGAGGGCATCTTCGGCTCGCGCAACATGCTCGGGTTCGTCGCGGTGCTGGCCCTGATCACGTTCGTCGTCGAATGGCGCACCGCCTCGGTACGGCCGGGCCTGGCCGTCTACTCGGTGGCCGTCGGCGGCCTGCTGGCCGCACTCTCGCGCTCACCCACCGTGCTGGTGCTCGCGGCGTCGGTGGGGCTCGCCACCGGCGTGCTGGCGATCGTGCGCCGCATGCAGCCGCACAACCGCAACACTTTCCAATGGAGCCTGGGCGCGGTGTCGGTCATCGCGCTGGGCACCGCCTACCTGTTCCGCCACCAGATCATCGCCGCCGCGGGGCCCGATTTCTCGATTCGCGCGAACCTGTGGCGCATGATGTCGATCTTCGTGCGCTTCAACCCGATTCAGGGGTTCGGCTGGTTCGGTCCCTGGCCGCAAGACGAGTACCCCTTCATCTCCATCAACTACGCCCTCGACAAGAGCTACACGACCGGCCTGAACGCCTACGCCGACCTGGTGCTGCAGGTCGGCTGGGTCGGCGCGTTCCTGTTCGTCGCGATGGTCGGCATCGCCACGATGCGCGCATGGCTGGTCGCCGGCGAGCGCCGGTCGATCGTCTACGCGTGGACCCCGCTGATCCTGGTCACGCTCATCGTCAACTCGCTGTTCGAGAGCTTCGCCCTGTTCGGCGCGGGCCTGCTGCTGCTGGTCGTCTGTCTCGTGCGTGCCGGTCAGTCACGCTCGTGGCGGGAGCGGATGGATGTCGTCACAGAAGAAGGCTCGCAACTGCCCCCACAGTGAACGTCACGGCGCCGTGACGATGGCGTCACACGTCTTGGAGACGGTGATCGGAGTGTCGGTCACCGTCGGCGTCGTGTCGACGGAAACGGGGCCGAGATCACCCTGGGGTATGGAACTGGTGTACGACACCGTGCGTGATGAGTTCTGCGCCACGTAGACCCGAACCACCTGACCCTGGTGGCCTTTTTCCTCACCGCTGCGCAGGCCCTCCCAGTTGTCGCCACCCGTCGGGTCAACCGAGATGATCTCAGACCCGGGCGGCGCGAAGTACATCACGTCGAGAACGAAGTCTTGGCGGGGGATCTCGTAGCGCTTATTGCGAATGCCGAGCTGGTAGCTGGTCATCCCGGTGCTGGGCACACTGTTGAAGATCGTGATCGAAGTGGTCATCGTGCCGGCGTCGGGGTCACAGGTGACGTTCACCTGCGTCTTCATGAAGTACTCGAGCTTGCTGTACGCCGCGTCGTTGAGGTAAATCCCCACCTGAGTTGTCTTGGTGTTGTCGGTGGTGAGCTTTCCGTCCATGCCCAGCTCGGTCGCCATCGCCTCTTCGGCATCGTCGGCGAACCACGCCTTCAGACGATCTTCCACAATCGAGCCGTGCAGCTCGTCGAGCATGTCCATGACATCCCAGTCACCCGACGACAGCTTCTTGAAGACGCGCTCGGCGACGGAGGCGAAGAAGGCGTCCTGCGCGTTGTTGCCCTTGTAACGCACGTAGGCGTCGTACAGCAGCGCATCGACGACGTTGTCAGAAGACAACTGGCGGCCGTCGGCGGTTGTGATGGGGCCGGTGACCTTCAGCACGTGGGCGAGCACGACGGGGTCGAGCATGATGACGCCGTCCAGGTGCTTGCCGGTGGTGATATTCCACAGGGAGTCGAAGGCCGCCGCGGTGGTCAGATAGTCCGGCGTGCGGGTGAAGTTGCCGAAGCCCCGGAACGTGTCGGCTTCGTACAACGACTGCACCTCGGCCGGCGGATCGATCACCAGCAGATCACGCCGGAAAGTGTTGGTGTTGGTCTGGTCCTGCAGCTTGATGTGCCCGTTGTCGACTTCGACGATGGCCGTCGCGGCCGGCAACCCGCCCGCGGCGCGCGCCTCGGCGTTGTTCTGGAACACCAGCATGTATGTGCGTTTCTCATCGGCTCCAGCGACCGAGAGAATCGTCGGCAGGTAGTGCTCGACCTGCTCAAGGACTGGGCCTGCCTCGTCCATGACGTCGAAGAGCGATCCGATCGCGTTGTCGACCACCGGCAGGATCTTCGTGCGATCCACGCCGTCGAGCCTCTCTTGAGCGGCGGCGAAGGCCGCATTGATCTCCGGCAGCGACTTCGCTGCTTCTTCGACCGGTTCGAGGTCGACGCCCCCGCCCGAGACCGAGACATCGTCGATCTTCAGCGAGCTGAGCATCGTGATGCCTGCCGGCAGCGCGCCTTCGACGAGGATGCTGGTGGCCTCGGTGGCCTTGCGCACGGCGTCGACGTTCTGGCCGACCAGCGGGATGCCCGACGCGATCTCCCACAGCGGCCCCTGCACGGTGCTGTTCGCCCCGCGAGTGAGGTCGAGGATGTCGTCGCCGGCCTGGGTGATCTTGTCGGATTCGCCGCTCTTGAGGTAGGTCGCGATCGACGAGATCTTCGATTTGGCGGCCAGCAGATCGTTCTTCACCGAGATCGCCTGAATGGCGAACACCGCCACGATTGCGGCGAAGATCCCGACCACACCCACGACCACCGTTCCGGTGATCCATGGCCACCGGCGACGACAAATCACCGCATGACGGCCGGAGCCGTGCATGCGGTAGCGTCCGTAACGAGTGGGGTTGGGCACCAGACGAGAATACCGACGAGACTCTGTGACAGAGCCGAATGACGCCCGTGAGCGGCGCCTTCATCTTGCCTCTCGACGCGGGAGTCGTCTCATGGGTCGCCGAGACTTCTCCTCTAGACTCGGTCGTCGCCCCGAACGGAAGGGAGGCAGCGTGCACATACCCAGTCCACGTAGCATCCTGCGCAAAAGCCGCTTATTGCAGCGGCTGCGATTCGCGCCCTACGCCATCGCGTATGCGCTGTTCACCCGCGTCGCGCGCGTACGGCCGGACCGCATCGTTTTCCTCTCGGATTCACGAGCAGACTTCAGTGGCAATATCGGCATGCTGCGGGATGAAATTCTGAAGCAAGCGCCTGCTGCGGAGATCTTCGGAATTTTCAAGCCGAACCTCAAGGCCCTGCGTCCGTGGCGTGACGTGATGCGGCTGCCGTGGTTAACCGCAACAGCGCAGACGATCGTGCTCGATGACTTCTATCCCGTGATCTACCCGTTCCGCATCCGTGAAGAGTCGCGTCTGCTGCAAGTGTGGCACGCTGCGGGCGCCTTCAAACGGGTGGGGTACAGCCGGACGGGACTGCCGGGCGGCCCGACTCCGGGTTCGATCATCCACCGCAACTACACCGATGCCACAGTGAGTAGCGAAGCCATTCGAGAGAACTATGCCGAGGCCTACGGAATAGACATCGCGAGGGTGAAGGCACTGGGGGTCCCACGCACCGATGTTTTCTTCGACGCAGAAGCGGTGGATGCCGCATCCCGTGAAGTGCACACGCGGTATGAGATTCCGGCTGAGAAGAAGATCGCCCTGTACGCGCCGACCTTCCGCGGCAACGGCCAGATGACGGCCTTCTTCGACTACGACAGCGTCGACTGGAGTGCGCTCGTGCGCGAGCTCGGTGACGACTGGGTGATCATGGCGAAGATGCACCCGTTCGTTGAGCCATTGGCGAGCGCCCGGCCCGACGTGACGGGGGTACTCGATGTCACCGCCGACCGCGAGATCACGCAGCTGCTCATGGCCGCAGACGTACTGGTCACAGACTATTCGTCGACGATCTTCGAATACGCCTTGTTGCGTCGCCCGATCGTGTTCTTCTGCCCTGATCTCGAGCAGTACACGGCCGACCGCGACTTCTACTACCCGTTCGACGAGTACATCACAGGCCCGTTGGTCCAAGACGGACGGGATCTGCCCGCCGCCATCCGTGCGGCCCGCGTGGGCGACGACCAGCACGCCTTCCTGCAGCGTTTCATGGGCGCCTGCGACGGACGGTCAACCGAGCGCATCACGCGGGAGCTGATCCTCAACCCACGCTCCACAGGGCGCCCCGAAGCAGCCGCCCCGGTGGCTCAGCGCCGGAGCCGACGCGCGCCATCGGGGCGATGGGGTTACGCCTGTTGGTCGCGCACGTCGCCCGCATCGGCCTCAACATCGCGTACGCGCCGCTGCGTTTGCTTCCCCGTCGTCGTAAGGTCGTCATGATCAGCCGCGAGCACGAGTCGGTGCCCGACGACTTCATCGATCTGAAACAGGCGATTGAGCGCGCCGACCCGTCGGTCAAGGTCGTCACATTGGTGCGGATGGTGCCGCCAGGCGTCCTCGCCAAGCTGAGCTATTCGCTGCACATGCTCACGCAGCTGTATCACGTGGCTACGTCCCGTGTGCTCGTCGTGGACACATATGCGATGGTGGCGAGCTTGTTGCGGCACGGCCCCGGGCTGACCGTCATCCAGATCTGGCACGCGCTCGGCGCGTTCAAGAAGTTCGGGCTCAGCATCCTCGACCACGAAGAAGGACGCGATCGGCGTCTGGCGAAGGCTATGCGCATGCACGAGGGCTACGACATCGTCCTGGCCAGCGGCGAGAATGCACGGGCACCGTTCGCGGAGGCGCTGGGCACGCCGATCGACAAGGTCGTGGCGGCCCCCCTCCCCCGGGTCGACCGACTGCGCGACCCTCAGCGGCGTGCTCAGACCCGCGAGCGCATCTTCGACGTGCACCCTCACCTGCGCGACGCACGCGTGGCGGTATTCGCCCCCACGTTCCGGCTGGATGGCGCGGTGACGGTGGATGCAACGGCTCTCGCACTCGCGCTGAAGGGTGTGGGCATCCACCTCGTCGTGAAGGTACACCCGCTGATGCCCGTGGACTTCGGACCCGCGGTCGACACCGCTGCGGGGTTCACGACGCAGGAGCTGCTACAAGTGGCGCACCTGTTCATCACCGACTATTCGTCGGCGCTGTACGAAGCGGCCGTACTCGGCATCCCGTGTTACTTCCTCGCTCCCGACCTCGACGCTTACGTCGCGTCGCGCGATTTCTATCTCGATTACCGCCGCGACTTGCCGGGTCCCGTCGTTCGCGATATCGACGCGCTCACCATGGCGATATCAGGCGGGGAAGGCACCCGCGAAAGGACGCAGGCCTTCGCATCGCACTGGATTCAGCTGCCGCCCGGTTCCGGGAAGACATGCGCCGACCTCATCGCGCATCTCGTCACCACGAACGTGGATTCAGCGGGAGAGTAGACGACGCATCCAACGTTTCCACTTGCGCCGCGTGCGACGCCATTTGAGCTGCGCAAGCTGCCAGTCCCATGCCAGCCGACCCCACGCAGAGCCGATAGGGCCTGGGATCGGCTTCCAGACGCGCACTTCGGTAGCTCGTGCGGGAATTGCCCGACGAAGCTGTCGATAGATCTGGCGGCGCTGGCGATCCTGCTGTTGGGCAGCGGTGTCTCCCGGTCTACGGTCACGGATTGGCCGGCGAATCCCGTCGGCGACCACCGATCGTGCGGTCTGTGCCACGCTGGTCCACCGGTGCAGCACCTTCTGTCCGAAGTAGTCCGGCGTCTCGACGGTCGCAGTCACCTGCACCTTCTCGTCTCTGCGCCCACGCACAACGACACCTTCTGGATCGCCCGTATAGACCAACAACGTGCCCCGACGATCACCGAACGCTGGAACCCAGGACGGGATGCCACGGCCAGCCAGCCGTTGCAGAAGAAGCCTCGACTCCAGTGGCAATGCGGTCGCGTCGTACTCGAAGAGCCGCTTCTCGGTGACAAGGCTCGCGCACGCCGAAATGGCCTGCAGCGTTCGAGCACGGTCATGCTCGTCGAGCACGCCCGCGTATCCTTCCTCGGTGAGCTGGGCCGGGAGGATCCACTGGCACTCATACAAGAACATGGACTGTAGCCACTCGGGCACTTCACCTTGGTCGGAAGCAGCGGTCATCAGCGGCAGGTAGCCCTCGCTGAATCTGTCGATGTAGGTGTCAGCTCGGCGACGGAACTGATCAACGGCGGAATCGCGCGCTGCCCGGCGGCGATACGTGTAGTGAGCGTCGGCGACGAGCCCCAGGACCTGTCCGCCTCGTCGGCCCAGTAGCAACTCGGCAACGAAGAGCGCGTCCTCGGACGCATGCAGCCCCTCACGGAAACGCAGCCCGCGTTCGACGAGCTCGGCCCGGCGGAAGAATGCCGACGCAACGTTCAACTGAAAGAAGTCGGGGTATTCCTGCATCGACACGCAGCGGTTGCCTGCCATGAACCGGAACTGAAGCGCGTGCACGTCGCGCGCCACCGTGTCTGGCTCGTGAAGGCGCAGGAGCTTCGTCGAGGCGAGTGCGATCTCGCTGTCGTTCCGGCGAATGAAGCGCGCGACATTGCGGAAATAGTCCGATGAGAGGAAATCGTCCGAGTCCGGGAAGGTCAGCCACTCTCCTGTCGCCGCATCGAGACCGGCATTTCTGGCCGCGCTGACTCCCGAGTTGGGCTGACGAATCACGCGACCGCGACCGCCCATCCGATCCAGCCAGTCCTGGGCAAGCTGAGCCGAACGGTCGGGTGATCCGTCATCGACGAAGACGACTTCCAGCGAGTAGTCACCGGGATGTTGCGCCGACAGGCTGGCCAGCAGGTCGGGCAGATACCGTTCCACTCGAAACAGTGGAACAACTGCGCTGATCGAAATCATGGTCGGCGCTCTTCTCACCGCTCGATGATATGCGGCCACGGTCCTGATCGCCCGTGCGGTCCCTCGTTCAGCAGGAACACACGGTCAACTCCTATGATGAGCTATGCGCCCCCGGGCGCGCTTTTGTGCTGTCGATCCCATGAGGTGCCCACGTGAGCAACACACCGAGAACCGTCGCTGTCGTCCTAGCAGGCGGAATCGGGGTCCGTGTGGGACTGGGCATTCCCAAGCAACTCATTCGGATCGCTGGAAAAGCGATCGTCGAGCACACGCTCGAGGCCCTCGAAGCGAGCCCGGAGATTGATGAAATCCTCATCATGATGAACGCGGCAGCGCTCGGCGAACTCGAGCACCTCAAGACGGATGTGCGGTTCACCAAGCTCAGCCGCATTCTTCCTGGGGGTGAGACTCGCAACGACACGACGCGGCTCGCGATAGAAGCGCTCGAGGGCGACGACACGAAGGTCCTCTTCCACGATGCAGTCCGGCCGTTCATCGACGAGCGCATCATTCACGACTGCGTCGTGGCCCTGGACACGTACGATGCCGTGGACACTGCCATTCCCTCGGCAGACACAATCATTCAAGTGGACAGGAACGGCCATATCAGCGGTATTCCGGACCGTTCCGCCCTGCGACGCGGCCAGACGCCGCAGGCATTCCGTCTAGGTACAATCCGGAGAGCTTATGAACTGGCCGGCGAAGACCCTCACTTCCATGCGACCGACGACTGCGGCGTCGTGTTCAGCTACCTGCCCGACGTGCCGATCTTCGTCGTGGACGGGACGCCAGAGAACATGAAGATCACCGAGCCGATCGACGTGCACATCGCCGACAAGCTCTTCCAACTTCAGTCGGCAAGTCTTTCGGTCGACGGAATGGGCGAACTGCCGGACCTCAACGGCAAGGCGGTCGTGGTTTTCGGCGGCAGCTACGGCATCGGCGCTAGCATCGTCGGCCAAGCGACCCGAGCCGGCGCGCGCGTGATGGAGTTCAGCCGCTCGACGACCGGTACCGATGTCACGAGCGCGAAACAAGTGCGCAAAGCACTCGCTCGGGCGGCAGACGAGTTGGGACGGATCGATGCTGTCGTGATCACTGCAGGTGTGCTGAAGATCGCGCCACTCGTGGACACGAAAAAGCGCGACCTCAAGCAGAGTATCCAGACCAACCTCACGGCACCGGCGCTCGTATGCCGGGAGGCGTACCCCTACCTCGCTCAGACAGGCGGGCAGGTCGTGCTGTTCACCTCGAGCTCATATACCCGGGGCCGTGCGAATTACAGCACATACTCAGCTACCAAGGCGGGCGTCGTCAACCTCACCCAGGCTCTATCGGAAGAGTGGGCCGACAGCGGAGTGCATATCAACTGCATCAACCCGCAACGGACGGCAACGCCGATGCGCACGGCAGCGTTCGGCCAAGAACCGGACGGTACGCTGCTGGACCCCGAAGATGTCGCCCGCGTGACCCTGCACGTCATCGACGCGGGGCTGACGGGCCAGATAGTCACTGTCGAGGTCGCGACGATGGCGGCCGCACGAGGGCGCCGATGACACAGGGGACCGTACACTTCAGCCTGGTTGTACCGCTGTATGAGTCGGCGCCGTACCTGCCCGACCTGCTGACGTCTTTCGCCGAACAGCGACCCGGCGGCTATGAGGCAGAGTTCATCTTCGTCGATGACGGGTCACCTGACGACTCGGCAGATATAGCCCAGCGCTGGCTCGATGCGACTGGTCGTGCCGGTCAGGTCCTGCGCCAGCAGAACGGCGGCGTCAGTGCGGCACGTAACGCCGGTCTCGCAGTCGCCACCGGTGACTGGATCGGCTTTCCGGACGGCGACGACTTCGTCGGCGCGGACTATCTGTCTTCGATAGCCAGCGCGCTGGCAGAGTGCAACGCTGATCCGGTCCTTGTCTCGACGAACGTGAAATGGTACCTCGAAACCTCCAATCGCGTCTCCAACACCCACGTGCTGCGATTCAAATTCGCGGATGGGACACGCGCCGTCGATCTCGACGAAGAGCCGTCGTATATTCAGTCGCAGGCGGCGTCGGCACTCTTCCGCCGGGACGTACTCGACGAGTCAGCTGTGCGGTTTATCGAGAACCTGTCGATCGCCGAAGATGCGTTGTTCGTCGGGGAATATCTGCTCAGAGCACCTTCGCGGAACATACTGTTCGTCAAAGAGGCGGAGTACTTCTACCGCAAGCGCGCTGCGGCCAACTCCAGCGTTGACACGGTACACACAAACTTCGACTTCTACTTCCACCGGTTCGAGCGCGGCTACCTGCCGCTGTTCGAACGCGCTTCGGCGGGCGGCGTACCCGCCTGGCTGGACATGATGTTCCTCTATGACGTGCGGTGGTTCCTTCCACGCGAGTCGAACATCAATCAAAAAGCCGTCTGGATGTCTGCCAGCCAGAAACGCCGTGTGTTGGATGCGCTGTCTGCCGTACTCAAGCACGTCGACGACAGCAGCATCCATCGCTACAACGTCACCGGATTGGGCGTCGACCATCGCTGCATCCTACTGGCGTTGAAGGGATCGCCCCTACCAGCCGTAGGCACCGCGAAAGTCGTCGCGTCGGACCACCGCGGCATCGAAATCCGTTACCTCTACCGCGACACTCTTCCCGGCGAGAGTTTCTCCCGCGACGGCGGAGTGCTCCAACCAACCGCGGCGAAGATCCGACGACTTGATGTCTTCGATCAGAGGCTGGTGTTCGAACGGATCGTCTGGCTGCCGGCGGGCGGCCCCGTGACGTTGACGCTCGACGGAAATGCCGTCGAACTCGAAACCAGCGTCTATCGCGCCCCTGAGGTTGAGCCGCTCCGCAAGAGGTCAGTAGGCGAACGCCCATCAGCCGTCCGACGGTTCCGACGGCGCCTGACCGCGCGCCTGAGAGCTGAAGTCGCGGCTTTGCTGCCGTGGACGTACACATCCCGTCCGGGTACGCGCGGGAGAGGGCGGCGTCTGCGAACACGGCGCTTGATGTCAGCGCAGCGCCTTCTGGGCGCTCGCCGCAAGTATGCCCATGCATGGATCCTGATGGACAAGGTACTGGCGGCTGGCGACAGCGCAGAATACCTGTACCGGTACCTGCGCGAGGACGAGCCAGATGTGAACACCTGGTTCGTCCTCAGCCGTACGTCGGCCGACTGGAACCGTCTCACCGAAGAGGGATTCAGGCTGCTCGCATATGGGTCGCCTTCGCACCATGCTGCTCTGTGCGAAGCGGACGCCGTGTTGTCGACACATCTGGATGTCGAAATGACGAATCCGCTGCCGGACAAGCTCTACCCAGACGGCAAGAGGCCCTGGAAGTACGTCTACCTCGAGCATGGTGTACTTCAGCACGATCTGTCGATCTGGTTCAACCGCAAGCCGATCGACCTGATGACCACGGCGAGTGTAGACGAGCAGCAGTCCATCGTCGAGGACTTCTCCTCTTATCTGCTCACATCTGAGCAGGCCAAGCTCACCGGCTTCCCCCGGCATGACGAGGTGGCACGACTGGCCGCCGAGTCAGATCCTTTGAAGCGAGACATCGTGCTGTTCGCGCCGACATGGCGACACAAGCTGCTCGCAGACAAAACTGCGCAGGGCGAACTGCGAAAGCTCCGTGTGCCGTTCGAAGACACCGAGTTCGCGCAGAACTGGCTCGCGCTGATCAACAGCCCCGAACTGGCCGAACTCGCGAGGGTGACAGGTACACGGCTGGTTTTTCTCCCGCACCCGAACTTCCGTAAGCAGATCGACCCCGCGCTGATGGGGCCCGACGTTGAATTGATGACCTCCGTAAACGATGTGCACGAGTTGCTGACACGTTGCCGGTGCGTCGTGACCGACTATTCGTCGATCTTCTTCGAGGCGGCACTCGCGGGTGCCGATGTCTCATACTTTCAGTTCGACCGCGACGACTTTCTCCATGGTGGGCACACTTATGTCCCTGGGTATTGGACATACGAAGACCACGGCCTGGGGCCGATAGCCCTCACCCCACTGGATGCCGTCGACGTGCTCCGCCGCCAGCTCACCAGCGACAGCTACGACGCCGAGCGGGCGTTCTTCGGCGATCGGCTGCGCCGCACTCTGCCGCTAGTGGACGGACATTCCTGCGAACGCATCGCGCAACGTGTGAAGGACCTTCTAGGGCCCACCGCGTAGCGTTTCGTCGGCACGCGCTGGAGAATTGGCCTCTGCCAGCGGTCGGCTGCTTCCCATAGTATGCTTCCCATGCGATCGCCTCTTCGCCGTGCCGCCGGATATGTGCTGTGGCGATGGCGGCGTCGACCCCCCACGGTGACAACAGCCGACCATGGGGCACCCTCCGACCGCATCAAGGCGTTGCTCACTCCGCCTCGTGGTTCCTCGTGGCATGTCGTGCTCCTGGCCGACCGGCGAGCGCGCTGGCGGGTGCAGCGATGGATGCGCACCTTCTTCACGGATGACATCCTCATCTTCGCAGCGGGCTTCCGTCCGAGCCGCACCAGGCAGCCGCGAGTCACCGTCAAGAAATTGACGGTCCCCACCGACGCGCTTCACGCGCTGCGCCGAATCCCCCCGGTGGACTTGATAGTTGATCTGCGTCGGCCGGTGCCGACAGACGACGTGCAAAGAGCCACGTGGCGGATGCTCCACCCCGCGGTGGCGGAGCACGGTGCTTACATCCACCTCGATGCATCCCCCACCACGCCCGACGTCCTGCGCGGCTGGGCCCGCACCCGATCATCGACAATGACCGAGCGTGCAAGATACAGGCCGACAACGGACGTGCGCCGGTTGGGTGATTATGCGATCCACCTCATGGCTGGGCCGGTCTATTTGAAGGTTCCCGACCGGCGCGCGGCTTCGCTTCAGACGCGCGCCCCTGAACTCCGCGTGGACCTGATCGACCGTCTGCCCGCGGCTGATATCGCGCCGACCGGCAAGATCCATCGGAACAGGGAGTCTTCCGACACCGCTCACTTGGATGCTGCACTTCACGCTCCCGCAGCCACGATGCGCCACTATCAGGGTCAGCTTCGTGTTCTCAGCCATATGGCCCTCACGCACCAACGCACGCTATTGCCGCCCTCTTTTCGCTACCCGAATGAGCAGGTGCCCACGAACGTCCTCGCGACGGACATCGACGCCGACTACACGACGTTGCCCGCATCGACCGACCGCGCCATCCCAAGGCTTGACGGGGACTTCTTCGACCTCACTGCCTCATATCACGCGCATTTCGGGCACTTCATCACCGAGATCCCCGCCAAGCTTTGGGGGTGGGGTGTCGCAAAGGCGCACATTCCCGATCTTCGTGCGCTTCTCCGCGTGCCGCGCGACTATCAGCCAACCTACGAGCGCGAACTGCTGAGCGCGTACGGCTTGTCCTCCGACGACGTCGTCTGGCAGTCAGAACCGGTGGAGGTCTCGTCGTGGGTGGCGTGCACCTCACTGTGGCAGAACCACGATCCGTACTGGTTTCATCCCGCGGTCGCAGATGTGTGGGCACAGTTACGCCGGCACTTGATCGTGCCCCACAGCTCCCAAGGCCGTCAGCGGCTGTTCGTCTCACGACCGTCCGGCATGGCGCATCGGGACTGCCGCAACGCACCACAGGTCGAAGAGCTTTTCCGTGAGTACGGGTTCCAGGTGGTCTATCCTGAGGAGCACTCGTTAGCTGAATCCGCTGCACTGTTCGGCGGCGCGACGACGGTGGCGGGCTTCGGAGGCTCCGCGTTATTCAACGTTCTGTTCAGCGAACATCTCCGCACCATGATCATCCTCAATCACGAGGCGTACCTGGCCCGCAACGAACACCTGTACGCATCGGCGCTCGGAGCCGACAGCCATTACTTCTGGAGTGCCCCGGATGTGCGCCAGGCGAGCGCCGTCTTGGATCCGAAGGCCTTCCAGTCGACCTGGGACTTCGATTTCGCCCGCAACGAACGACTTCTGCGTGCCACGCTCGAGGCGCTGCCCGAATCACAATGAGAAGCCTGCGCAGTTCCTGACGGTCTCGATATGCTGTGCACATCACAGGTATGACCGAGGAGTTCTGAGATGCAGGTGGGACGACGCCTTCGCACGTTTTTTACCGGGCTCGCTGTCGCGCTTGCCGCGGCAGTCGGCTCGACCATGATGACAGCCTCGGCATCGACTGCGGCATCGACATTCCCGGACGTTCCAACAACCTCACCCTTCTATCACGCGATCTCGTGGCTCGCCGACCAACAAATCACGACCGGCTTCGCAGATGGCACATTCCGCCCGCGCAACCAGATCACTCGTGAAGCCATGGCGGCGTTCCTGTACAGGCTCAGCGGCTCGCCCGATTACACGCCACCCAGCGCCCCAACCCTGTCGGATGTTCCGGTGGGATCCGCTTTCTATAAGGAGATCAATTGGCTCAGCGCCAACGGGATCACCACGGGGTATCCGGATGGCACCTTCCGGCCACGGAATCACATCACTCGCGAAGCCATGGCAGCATTCTTGCATCGATACGCAACCATGACAGGCACGTCCGACGACGACGTCGCGAACGAAGATCTCTTCCTCGACGTGACGCCCGGGAGTATCTTCTCGGCCGATATTGCATGGCTCGCTACGTCCGGAATCTCGACCGGATACGAAGCCGGCAGTGGGTGCTATACGTACCGCCCACGCAATGCGGTGACCCGCGAGGCCATGGCAGCATTCCTGTACCGATTCGAGACGGGGAATGACACCGGTTCGGCCCCGACTGGGAAGTGCTCTCCAGCACCCCGCGGTAGCGGTTCCCTCTCCGGTAATGCAGGCACCGTTCGCGTCGGCTCGGCGATTAAACCGGGAACGTATCAGAGCACCCGTCCAAAGTCCAGTATCCTCTGCTATTGGGAGCGCCTTTCAAGCGCAGATGGCGAGTTCGACTCAATCCTTGCCAACGACGCGGTCATCGACAGCAAGTCCATTGTGACGATTCTCCCTGGAGATGCTTATTTCCACACCGATGGCTGTGGCACGTGGACGCCGATACCGAAGCTCGGGGCTTTGAGTTCAAAGACCACGATCTCGGGTACCGCCGGCACACTTCTCGTCGGGCCCGACATACGGCCAGGGACCTACACGTCGACCAACCCTGACTCGTGCTACTGGGCACGCTTGTCCAACTTCACAGGGGTCTTTGACGCGATTATCGCAAATGACATCAGCACAACTGTAGGCGCGTCGATGGTCGTGACCGTTTTGAACAGTGACCACGGATTCGTCACTGAAGGGTGCGGCACGTGGAAGCTGGCGGACTGAGCTCGACTCAAGCCTGCCGTACAACGTAAAGATTCCCGACTGTTCCGGTGTGCTGCGTGAGACCGGCGGTGCCGATCTCACTGCTCGGGATCGCGGGGCCGTACACGGCGCGGTGACGGTGGCGATCGTCCGCGACGTGGATGTAACTCCACGCTCCCGGCTTCAACCACCCGACGTCCAGGTCAGCAGCGTAAGTACCGGAGCCCGTTCGTTTCACGGCGAACTCGCGGGCGACGCCGGCTGAACTCACGATGACCCGATGCGGAACGAGCCGTGACGCTGTCATGACCAGTCGCACACGGTCAGGCTCCCCGCCTGAAGTCATACGCCGCGCGATCACCTCTCGGTCCGTCAGAGTGAGCACCAGCCCGTGGAGGATCGTCCATGACAGTGATATGACGCCGTGGCCGACGTCATCGACGGACGACCCCCGCAGTCTTCGGATGTATGCATGGCCGGCTTCACCCCGCATCGGCCCCGATCTTGTCACTCCCGCCTGCGTGACCTTCACTGCCAGGTGAACACCTCCCACGACCGCCTCGCGCATCTCGCTCGTGACGCGCGCAATGTCGACATCTATCTCGAAACGCGCGGATTTACGGGGGCGCTCCACTCCATCCGCACTGCCGGGCACCACCCGGCACAAGACGGCCGTGCCGATGTGTCGCGCAGCAGTCCCCACGATCGACGCCTCCACAGTGATCTCACCCGCCGGCACCAACGAAATCCCGGCCGCCCCGCTGACTCGCAGAACTGCGCCCTCTTCCGCCCAATCAACAGCATGAATTGCAGTCCACAGCCGCTGTTCGTGGGCTGACACGGCGTACGCCTCGTTTGGGACAAGGTGCGTCTCGTCGCGAAAGAAGGGCAGCGCGACATAAGTTCTTTCGCCGTACTCGACCATGCAGGCGGTCTCTGGCCGACGACCACCCTTCTCCAAGAACTCTGCCACCTGCGACTGCTCACCCCGCAATGCCAGATGGAGCATGACCCTACTCGAGGCAGAGAGATCGTTCATCCCAAGAACGGTTTCGACGTCTAACACCGATCGCGTCAGCTCGCACACTGCGTCGTACTCGTTGGATGTCTCCAACGGCGCAGTCGCAGCGAGATAGTTCGGTATGTGGTGCTCCGCAAGAGTTCGCTGCCATCCCTCCATGATCGCGCGGGGAGCCTCGATCTCCGCGAGCATCTCGGACGTCAACGCGATCGCTCGTTGTCTCTCGCATATTGCTGAATACGAGTACATGCCGCCTGTCAACGACGAACCGTCACTGCGGATGCGCCATCGATACGTGACCTCATCCAGCACATGAATTCTCGTCGCGCGGCACAGTGCACGCGTGACCAGTGGCTGGTCCTCGAACAGCACGCCCTCGCGGAAGCGCAGTCTCTCGCGACGCCAGAAGTCCGCGCGATACACTTTGTTCCACGTGTAGAAGTTGCGTAAGACACTCGGATCCTCAGAGGCTGAGACGACACGCGGTGTGTCATGAATGTCCCGCACCCACAGTGGCACAAGGTCGGATTCGCCGTCGCGGAACCGCGACACGGCGCCCACAGCGATCTCGGCGTCGTCGGCTTCCACCGTACGCACCATCATCTCAAGCGCGTGCGGAGGGAGCGCGTCGTCGGAGTCCACGAACGTGAGCAGGCGCCCCCGCGCATGCGCTACACCCGTGTTGCGAGCAGCACCGAGCCCAGCATTGACCTGGCGTACGATGCGGATGCGCGGATCCTGCGCTGCATACTCGGCGAGGATCCCGAGTGAGCTGTCAGTGCTGCCGTCGTCGACGGCTACGAGCTCTAGCCATCTGAACGACTGCGACAGGATGCTGTTCAAACACTCCGGCAAATAAGCCTCGACGTTGTAGACGGGAACGATGACCGACAGCATGGGATGCCTTGCCCTCTGCCACGCGCGAACCAGCTGCCATCCCGGGATCCAACGCCGTAATCTACTCAAGAATCTCACGTTCGGTCAGTGTCCTGTCCGTTTCACGCGTGCGCGCGACCTGAAGGCAGTGCGCATTCTCTGCTGCAGGCGCGCAACGCGATCGGCGAACCGGACTGCTTTTCGCGATTCCAGTGCCTGTACACGACGGCGCAGCTCGTCGACAACACGCTGCGCCGCATGCGTCGCTTTTTGCTCGAGTGCAAGACGTGCCTCTGCTGCGGCAGAAGCTGACTCCAGCACGTCAACGTCGCGCTGCAACCACTCCGTGCGGTTCTGCTCGCGCGCCTGGGCGTCGAATGCGACGAATGACGCCCGCACTGCCGCCGCCCATGGTTCATCGATCTGGGTCGTATATCGCCGAGGGAATGCAGGCACGGGCGCAGCATCGTGGCCCGAGGCCGCGCCCTTCAGTGTGACCCACCACGCTCGCTGATAGTCACGCTGAGACGCCGCGTATCCCTGTAACGTTGTGCGCGTGGTATCCCCGCGACCTACCGCATGTACGCACGCAGGGACGATCTGGTCCCACGCCGTTGCCGGGACGATGTAGGGCTCCAAACCGGCCGGCACCATCGCACCGCGGAAGCGGACTGATGAGTAATACGACAACGACACTGCGACAGCGGGAACGGCCGCGGCCACTGCGAAGACCGCCGCGTGATATCGCGTCGACACGCTCAGCACCGCCCCGGCAGTCACCGCCGCCGCCGCTCGGGCAGTCATGACGGGCAACGCGCGTATCCGCGCCGTGTCAGCGGCCGCGACAACGGCGTCGTCGGTGATCTGATCGCCGACCGGTCTTCCTTCGAGTGCGCCGGTGTGCGGCAGCAGCAGCACATGGGCGTCCAACGCGTCGGACAGGCGGGTAAGTGTGTCGGCGATGGCTGCAGTGTATTCGTCCTGGGCAATTCCAGTGGTGCCCGGGTCCGAGGTGAAACTAGCCACCACATAACGCGGCGGCAGTTCCATGCCGACCAACTCAGCCCGCGCGGTCTCGCCGGCACACAGCAGCACCGCGTCGTCTGCCGTGCGGTAGACCACCTGATCGGAACGACCTGCATCGCGGTCGGGGACCAGCGCGCGCAAGAGCGCGAAGCTGTCGTCGTCCCGAGCACCGAAGTACGAGGCATAACCGACGATCTCGGCGAGCAGCTCGGCGTCCCGGGGACGCAGCACGGGTCCCACCGTCTGGCTCGTGACCAGCAGCGGCTTGTCGAAGTATCGTGCCATGCGGGTGATCGCAACGCGCTCGTACAGATGGTGCGCATATCGCGACGTCATGTTGCCGCCTCCAGCGATGACGACGACCTCGCTGTTCCGCACCGCCTCAGCGACGGACCCGCGCGCCGGTGCAGCGAGCATCTGGTCAGAAGTCTCGCGCGCAAGTCGCTCGGCGGACTGGCGCCACGTCCACCGCGGTGAGAACCCGATGCGCTTGACCGCCGGCACGCCATAGTGCGATGTCGCTGTGAGCGGGTCGCCAACAACGAGCGTGATCTGCGCGTCGGGCTGCGCCGAGATCATGTCGACCGCCACATCCATCATCGCCTCATCACCGACGTGGTACAGCGATCTTAGACCGACGTCACCGAGCACGACATACTTCACAACAGCGCTTCCCTCCCACCGTCAACACTGCGGTGGCTGGCACCTGCCGCACGATTTACTCTCTACGCTATCTGTCGAACGCTCTGGTGCCTGCCCACCAACGACCCACTGGACCGCATCAATGACGCGTGCGGTAGAGGAAGGCTGCGGTCGCCTCCCGGGTGACCTGGTTACGCGGCCGGAACGTGCCATCCGAATATCCGGTAGTCACCTTCGTCGACGCCAACCACGTCACCTCCTTATAGAACGTCGCCGAGGTGGCCACGTCCTCGAACGGAGACTTCTTCGCCGCCGTGAACGACGGCTTACCCGCCGACCGGTACAAGAACGCAGCCATTGCTTCACGGGTAATCGGATTATGCGGCCGGAACGTGCCATCCGAATACCCGGTCGTCACACCCGTCTGTGCTAACCATGTCACCTCTGTATAGAACGGTGCTGTGGTGGGCACGTCTGAAAACGGCGACTTCTTCGGTGGCGTATACGCGGGGTATCCAGCAAACCGATACAAGAACGCAGCCATCGCTTCTCGTGTCACAGCATTGCGCGGGCGGAACGTGCCATCCGGATACCCCATCGTGATGCTCGACGACGCCAACCAGGTCACTTCACGGTAGAAGCGAGAGGTCGTCGGCACATCGTTGAACGGAGACTTCGCGGGGGGTACGAACGGCGCCTGGACCACCGGGCCCACCGCAGCACTGGTCACGGACTGGGTCCCGTATCCCGGCTTCGACCCCGTCACCGTGACGCTGATCCGCTTCCCAACGAGATGGTCCGTGAGCTTCAGGGTCTGCCCCGTCGGAGCGACGGTCGTCCCGTCGGAAGATGAAACGTACGGGACCTGCGATCCATCCGCCAACCACTGGTACTCAACATCCGTCCCCGTCGGCCATGCTCCAGCAACGGCTGCGCTGAGAGTGCCGGTGACGACAGGGTGCCCGGCGACAGACACGGAGTGCGGCCCGAACGTCGCAACCACTTGCCCAACCTCAATGGGCTGATACACAGGCGCGAAATGGGGAATCGACCCCGTGATACGCACGGAGAGATACTGTCCTACCAGGTTATCCGTCAGCGCCAGCTCAGGCTTCGTAGCGCCCCGGATCGGGGTGTCCCCGTTCGTGAACCATTGGTAGTCCAACCGAGATCCGCTCGGCGCGCTATCGGTTACGACTTTGATCGTGCTGCCGAGGCGAACGTCGCCCTCGATGCGAGCGCCGGGGAGGAGGCTGGTCATGTCGGCGGCTACGAACTCGATGCCTGCGACGTTCTCTTCATCTCCCAGAACGTAGACGTGCGCCGACTCTTGGCCGCCACCGTTGGCCCCGAACCACTCGTCCTGGCGCAGAGGATTCCGCAACGCGAGCTTGTAGCGACCGGGGTTGAGTTTGGGAAAGGCAAATGCGCCCGCCGTCGCCGAGATCTGTGATGAGTTCTCGTACGAGCCTGTGTCGGCGTCATAGATGTCGACGCGGTATGACGAATATTCTCCGTCGGCTGTCAGCTTTTGGTCGGATGAGAATCCCAGAGGAAAAAGGACGCTGCCCGACAGACCGGAGTAACCCCTCATTTGAATGCTCTGAAGAAGTTTATCCTCACCGGAGCCGAGATCGATCGTCTGCGCGTCAGAGTTGACACCCGAACCGTGATACCGCGCAGTGAGCAGCGGGAGGTCTTGCGCGTAGACGTCAAGCCAGTACTTTCCGCTGCGTAACCGCTCAAACGTGTAGGACCCGTCCGGATTCACAGCGGTGGAAGTCACCCACGTGCCACCGTCTGTCGCATCCCAGAGGGTGGCGGTGACAGAACCCGTTGATAGATCCACTCCAGGCGGAAAGAGCACCTTCCCCGACATGGATGCGTGTCTGACGAGCGCAAAGTCGACGCTGGTCGATTCGCTCCCCAGCGTCACCGCAACATCTGACGCGTGTGCCCAGGTGTCGGCGCCCTTCCACCATTGATCGAAGACAGGCAGATTTGACCACGAACGTACGCGATAATCGCCCGCTTCAAGACCGTCGAGTATGTATGTTCCACTAGCACCTACTTGAACGGATTGCAGGGTAGATGAAGACGCGGCACTTGCAAGGCTCACAAAAACGCTCCCACCAACCGGCGAGACACCCGCGGGAAGCGTTACCTGGCCGGTAATAGAACCGCCCTTCGTCAGCGACATCGTCACGCTTTGCGCCTCGCCCGCTGATAGGTGGATCACGTCGGCGTCCTCGAACGAGGTTGCTCCGCCCCACCAACGATCCACAAGTCCTTGGCCCGTCGAGTCGAACAACAACTTGTAGTCTCCCTCAGACAAGCCGCCCAGCTTAAAGGTACGCAACGATATCGAGGAAGACTTCACTGGCGACCATGCGTCGTCAGTCGCGTAGAGCCGAACAGTCATTATTCCCGCCGATGGCACGACGCTATCCGGGTACTGGACGCTCCCGGAGATCACGCCGCTTGTGGTCGCTGCTAGTGCTGCCGTCGTCCCGGAACCAAGGACAAGTGCCAGAGCCGCGATCAACCCCACCAGCGCGCGCATACTACTTCGCAATCTCTTCTCCCCGCTCAAGGCTTCTTCGGCACGCCACCGCGCCTGCGATCACAGTAGTGCAACGGTTGGTCCGCGACCGTACCCGCGAAGCTGCGTTAGTGTTCTGTGCGGTAGAGGAGGGCAGCGGTGGCTTCCCGGGTGAGTTGGTTACGCGGCCGGAACGTGCCATCCGCATACCCCGTGGTCACCTTCGTCGACGCCAACCACGTCACCTCCTTGTAGAACGTCGCCGAGGTGGCCACGTCCTCGAACGGAGACTTCCTCGGCGCCGTGAACGACGGACTACCCGCCAACCCCGGTACAAGAACGACGCCATCGCCTCACGCGTCACCGAATTGTGCGGACGTAACGTCGCAGAGGGCGAGCGCATTGAGGAAAATGCCTGTGAGGATGCAGCGGACCACGCACTGGAGACGGACTGCGGACGGTGCGAACATGGCCGAACCGGTTCTCGAGCCGATTGTGACCGGCGATGGGCCCGACCGACGATCGGTGCGGGCACTTGAGGCCGCCTTGCGAGACCATATCCGCAGTCCGAACCTTGCAGTCGATTCCCCGGTTTCAGCGCTTCAAGTGCACGGGAGGGTGGGAAAGACGTTCTTGTCCTCGACGATCTGAAGGGCGATCTGCTTGCCCATGCGCAGCGGCAGGATGTCGTCACCTGGGCTGCCGAGCGCGTGGGTGCGGCAGACGGCGACAGCATCATTGTTCGACTCGCTGTGACCGGCAACAGGCCCGCGATCACGATTTCTGAGTGCTATCACTCCTCGAGTCGGTACAAGAACGCGGCCGTCGCCTCGCGGGTGACCGAGTTGCGCGGGCGGAACGTGCGGTCTGAATAACCTGTTGTCACACCGGTCGACGCCAGCCACGTCACCTCGCGATAGAACGTAGCGGACGTCGGCAGATCCTTGAATGGCGACTTCGCCGGAGCCCGGAACGACGGCTTCCCTTCCATCCGATATAGCAGTGCCGACATCGCCTCGCGCGTGATTTGGTTGCGCGGGCGGAACGTGCCGTCGGGGTAGCCGGTCGTGATCTTCGAGGCAGCCAACCACGCCACCTGCTTATAGAACTTGGCTGTGGTCGGCACGTCCTTGAACGGCGACTTCCTGGGCGGCGTGAACGCCGGGCTTCCCTCCAACCGGTAGAGGAACGCGGCCATCGCCTCACGGGTCACCGAGTTGCGCGGGCGGAACGTGCCGTCTGTATAGCCAGTTGTCACCTTCGATGCAGCCAACCACGTCACCTCGTCGTAGAACGGCGCCGTGGTCGGCACGTCCTTGAATGACGGATCACCGCCAGTGACGGTGAGATAGTCGCTGTGCGCCCACATCGTCTTGCCCTGCACCACAATGCGCCACCACGCGCCCGCGGTGCCGGTGCGGGTGAACTTCTGCCCCCGCTTCAGCGAAGTAACGCCGGTCGAGCAATTGGTCGAAGGCGCTTGACGGACGTTCACTGTCGCTGCCGCCACGACGGCGACACCGGCAGCCGGCTGCACTGAACCCGGCTGCGCACACCCCACCGTCGCCGCCGCCGCTTCCATCTTCAAGTACGTACTGAGTACCCAGGCCGTCTGACCTGCAGCCTTAACCCGCGACCATGCACCATAGGCGCCTACCACCGTCACCTTCATCCCCTTTGTGAGGGTCTGGATGCCGGTCTTACACAGCGGTGACGGCGCGATGCGCAGATTCACCGAGGTGACATTCACGGTAGCCGTGTTGTAGCGGGTCGAGATGTCGGCCATCACCGGCACCGTGCACGCGGGAACCTCTGCGGGCACGCTCCCCGCCGGCACGGCGCTGGGTGCGAACCAGGTCACATAGAAGTTGTAGAAATTGCGATTGCCGTAGGCCGAGCACGAATCCCCACTGCCCCACCCGGCGGCGAGCGCCGCGACGTTCGCCCGGTAGGGCGTGTAGTTGTATAGATTCGCCGTGGCCTGGTTCTTGATATACACCGCCGACGAGCCGCAGGTGGCGCTGGGCGCCCACTGCACGACGTTATATCGGCCGGCCTGGTAGTCGTACACCGTCGGATTCTTCGTATACATCTGCAGCTGGCGCGCACCCAGATACACCTGGTTCCAGAACCCCGCGGCAGCTGTGGAGCACCCCGTTTCATCGGGGCAGTCCTGTCCCATCGCATGTTCGTAGTTCCAGCTCGTGGGCTTAGTGGCGGTGACCAGGCCCTGTTCCTTCTGCATCATCACGAGGATCACCTTGGGGTTGATGCCGCACGCCTTCGCGGCTCGTGAGACCATCCGTGCTACGGTCGCGTCTGCTTGGCCGCTGACCGCCGCACAGTAGGCATCCCTGGGCTGCGACGCCATCTCGCCGCGGAAGGTTTTTAGGCACGTGGCACCCGCAGAACACGATGAGACCTTGCCGTCGAGAAACTTCTGGATCTGCGCCTCGTTCATCGACGCCGCATTGAAGAACTCCGCATCAGAGATGATGTATCCGCCGTCTTGGATCGTGCCTGGCAGCTCAGCAGCGTGCGCTGCAGGCGCAACCTGGGTGAGCACTGCGGCCGCCAGCATCGAGCACAGAAGGAGGACCAGCAGACGCAAGGATGCAGGGCTTCGGCGAACACGCATACGAGTATTCTGTCGCAATGAACTCAAGCCGACCAGCCGAGTCCGAATCCCTTGGTCCTGCTCACAGATTCATGTCCCATCACGTGCCGACCGGTCGTCGAGGCGTTCGTTGACGCAGTGGCCAGTAAGGAGAAAGCCGGAGAACACGAAGAAGGCCTCAACGTCGGCGAACCCGCCAGGCAGATCTTCTCACTGACCCAAGCCCACGCCGGTCCAGATTGATCTTCCGACTTGTGCAACCTCCCAACTTGCTGTTGTGCTTACTCTGATGAACATCCGCGTATCAGTCGTCGTTCCGGTCTATAACCCGGGCGGCTACGTCGAACCGCTCTTAAACTCGCTCGATCGGCAAACACTTCCGGTGGACGAGTTCGAGGCGATCTTTGTCGACGACGGATCGACCGATGGCACGGCCGACGTGCTCGACGAATGGGCTTCCACTCGCCCACACGTGCGCGTCATCCATCAAGAGAACCACGGGTGGCCCGGCCAACCGCGCAACGTCGGCATCGACCGGGCGCGTGGCACTTACGTCCAATTCGTCGATCAAGACGATTGGCTCGGCGACGAAGCACTCGAACGACTCACGGCGTATGGCGACGCCAACGGATCCGACGTCGTCGTGGGAAAGATGAAAGGAATTCGGCGCTCGGTGCCGACGACGATCTTCACTCGCTCGTACCCCCGGGCAGAAATCGGCGTCGCCCCGGTGCAAGACAGCCAGACACCGCACAAGATGTTTCGCCGGTCATTCCTCGACGCGATCGGCCTGCGGTTTCCCGAGGGCAAGCGCCGCCTCGAGGATCACCTCTTTGTGACTACGGCATACCTCCGAGCTGACGTCATTTCGGTCTACTCCGACTACGACTGCTACTTTCACATCAGCCGCGACGACGGCGGAAACGCCGGTTTTCGCTCGTACTCGCCCACCGACTACTACCGCAACCTCGAAGACGTACTCGATGTGATCGACGAGTATCTGCCCAGCGGCCCGAAGAAGGACAAGTTCCTCGAGCGGTGGATTCGCACTGAACTGGTGGGGCGTCTGCGCCACCGCAGCATCCGGCAGCTGCCCCGCGAACGGCGGAGCGCATTCTTCACCGAGATCAGTCGCATTCTGCGCGACCGCATTCCCGATTCCGCCATCCGCGCCGCCCACATGCCGTTGCGACTGCCCGCCGCCATCGCGCGCGTAGCGACGATGGATGAGTTCTACCGCCTCGACGCGGCCATGCAAGATTCGTTCGTGACCGCATCGGTGCAGGGCGTGGGCGTGCACCTCGCACTGCACCCGCGG
Organism: Microbacterium protaetiae; assembly: GCF_004135285.1. Taxonomy (NCBI): domain Bacteria; kingdom Bacillati; phylum Actinomycetota; class Actinomycetes; order Micrococcales; family Microbacteriaceae; genus Microbacterium; species Microbacterium protaetiae. The sequence goes on along the minus strand of NZ_CP035494.1, from coordinate 2,563,593 downwards.
TGGCGTGCGCTGCCTGACGGGGCGCGCGCGTCGCAACTGGTCGCGCGCCTACGCGCAGCACGCCACGTGGTCGACACCGTTGCGGCACTGCTCGACGATCACACCGACCTACTTGCAGTGACCGCGACTTACCACGCTCCCACGGGTGCGCATTTCGCTGCGGTGCGCCCACGCGGCTCACTCGTGTACAGCATCAACGACACCGCAGCCCAGCTCGGCGATGGCCGGGTCAGCGTTCATACTGCCGTCGGACCGCACGAGGCATCTCTTTCGCCGCACGCACGACGTCGGGAGTACGCACGCGTGGCGCAGCGCCGCCTGCGCAAGGCCGCCAGCACAGTACTCGTGCACGCCATCGGGGTGCGCGCGACCCGCGCCCTCGGGAAGAAACTGCGCCGACGGCGCAAACGCCCCTGAGCCCATCTCCTACGGCGGCGGTCCGTGAGAGACCAGTTCAAGGCCGTGTGCGCGGGGCAGACCCCAGACCGCTCAGTGCGCCGACTTGCCTGGTGCAACCACCGCCTTGACGGTGCGGAAGAGGATGAGGATGTCCTGAGTGAACGACCAGTTCTCGATGTAATAAAGGTCGAGCCGCAGCGCGTCGTCCCATCCCAGCGAGGAGCGGCCGCTTACCTGCCACAGACCACTCATGCCCGGCTTGACGAAGAGCCGGCGTTGCGCCACATCGTCGTAAAGCTCGACTTCGGCCGCACGTTGAGGACGTGGACCGACGAGGCTCATCTGTCCCCAGAACACGTTGAAGAGCTGTGGTAGCTCGTCGAGAGAGTGCCGACGGATCACTCGGCCGACCTTGGTGATGCGCGGGTCGTCGACGACCTTGAACAGGGGCCTGGACGTGGTGCCCTGCATGTCGAGCAGCGACGAGAGCTGATCGTCGGCGTTGGCGATCATCGAGCGGAACTTGATCATGCCGAAGGTGCGTCCGCGTCGGCCCACCCGCTCCTGCCGATAGATGATCGGGCCGTGTGAATCGGCTCGGACTGCGATGGCGACGCCGAGCATCACCGGTGAGAAGAAGACGATGAGCAGCGTCGAGGCGACGATGTCGAACGTCCGCTTGATGACGCGACGAGCGCCTTCGAGTTCAGGGTACGAAACGTGGATGAGCGGCAGGCCGGCAACGGGTTGAGAGTGGATGCGCGGACCGGCGACGTCGGTCAGTGCAGGGGCCACCACCCAGTTGACGTCGCGGTCGGCCATCGCCCGTCCCAGTCGCTGCAGCGCCTCGGGCTCGTAGTCATCCGATCCTGCGAAGATGAGAGTGTCCGCTCCCAGTTCGTCAAGCACCTTCTCTGCATCGCCGTACTTGCCAAGCACCGGTATATCGTGCTGGCCGTCACGAGTCTTGCCGTGCTTGGTCACGGCCCCCATGATGACGTATCCGGTCCCCGGCGTTCTGCGGATGGTACGAACTATGTGCGCGACCTTCGCTTCTTCTCCGAGCACGACGACGTGGTGCACGTACCTGCCCTCGCGCTGCTGCGCGCGCAACCATTGCCGCCACACCCAGCGCGAGACCACGAGTAACACCATCGTGATCGGCACCCCGACCAACAGCAGGGATCGCGAGAACTCGATACGAAGAAAGAAGCTCGTCGCGACGACAACGGCGAACAGTGCCAGCGATGCGCGGACTATTCTCTGGTACTCGAGGACTCCCTGACTGACATGGTGTTCGTCTCGAGTGTCTACCAGCTCGAGCATGACCAGCCAGATCAAGCCAACGAGCACGAGCGCCACCCAATACGGGATCCGCGGACCGCCGGACCACGACAACCCCCGGGTGAACTCCGGCAGAGCGACAAGGCCGAAGCCGAAGAGTGTGCCGGCGATGACGAGAGCATCGCTGAAGAACAGTCGGCTCGCATATCGGCGCGGCCACGAGACGGTGGTTCGACGACTGACGGCGGCGGGCGCCCAGCCCCTTGCCGCCGACATGCGTGCGACTTCGCTCATCCCGTGAGCCACGCAGATCCTTCCCCTAGACTCTGAGCGCGCCGCAGCGCACCTCAGCGCAACAGAGCACTCCCCGCACGTAGCTTATGACTGTTCGATGTGAAATACAGTAGCTACTCGCAGCTTCGGCTCACTTGGCCGCACACGAGTCATCGACTGTCAGCTTCGTGGAGTTGATCATCGGCGTGGTCCAGACCTCGAGCGGTGTCGAAGCGCCGGTACCGGTGAACGTTGCTGTGACGGTAGCCGACTCTCCGGGCCGAAGCGTCATCTGGAACGGTGCGACGACGCGCCCAAGGTCGACGTTGCCCTGCCGGAACGGCGCCACGTCGCGCCCATCGACGGTGACGCTCGCGACCTTCATACCCGGAGGCGCATAGATAAACACCTGCTTGCTGAAGAACGTGGAACCGTGCGAGCGGCTCTTGACGTAGCGGGGCAGTGCGTCTGCGTTCTTCTGCGTGATGTCCATGTCGAGCGTGGTCGTCGCCACGATCGTGTCGGTACCGCCTGTGCAGGTGCGCTCCACATTCGCCGCGGTCTTCAGGTAGTAATCGATCTTCGATGCCGAGACATCGCGGTAGTACAGCCCGAGGGTCGTCGTCTCATCGTTGTCGGTGGGCAACTCGCCCGACAGGCGGCCGTCGGCGATGATCTTCTGCGCGGCGGGGTCTGCGCTCCACGCCATGACATCACCCTTGGCGACGCTGTCACGAAGAGCGTTGATCATCTTGGGCATGTCGAAGTCGGCCGACGCGACCTTCTCGAACATCGTCGCAGCCACTGCCTGGAAGAACGCGTCGGACTTCGCGGATCCGGCCTTGGTGTAGGTGTCCCACCACTTGTACGAATCGCTGAGCAGGATTTTGACCGCGTTCTTCGACGTGAGTTTGACGTCGCCGACGGTTATCGGGCCGGTGGCACGAAGCATGCGCTCCAGTGCTATCGGATCGATCGACACCACGCCGTTGATGGTCTGGTCTTTGATGTCGCGCTGCCAGAAGGCGATGAGCTGCTGAGCGGCACTCGGCCAGTCGGGCCGGGTGACGGCCATGTTGCTCCGCGAGCCATACGTCGCCCCGTACAGGGCTGTCGCCGACGCCGCGACATCCACGGTCGTCAGTTGTTTGTCCTCTGCGAAGTCACCGCTGTCTGCCTGTGCCGTGATCTTCAGATCGCCCTTGTCGGCGGTGATCAACGTCTCTGAAGCCGAACTGCCGCCCAGTGGCAGCGATTCGGCATTGTTCTGGAAGACCAACAGATAGCTCTGGGCCCCGTGCGCACCGAGCATCTGCGGCATGACCGAAAACACGGGAGCCGCGACATCGAGTACGTCGACAACCTGTTCAACACCTGACTTCATCGGACCGATGAGATGGCCCGACGCATTCAGGTCGGTGAGCTGGGTATGAAGTGACGAGATGGTGGCGGACTGCGCCTCGATCAGCGGCAGCGCGCGGGCCAGCAGCTTCCCCTTGCCATCGGACTGCATCTGCACGACCGGCAACGCGACATCGTTGGCGAACGCGTCGAGCGTCTGGGCGGCAAGCCGCGCCGCGCGAAGATTGTCACCGGCGAAGGGAATCAGCTCGGCCGCGTTCCAGACGGGGTCGCCTGTCGCATTCACAGCTTTCGCGGCATCCCGACCCATGGCCTTGAGCGCGGTGTTGATATCGCCGCCCTTCTGCACGCTGGAGAGCTGCGCTTTGGCGGCTTCCAATCCGCTCTTGACCGTGAGAATCCGAACGCCGAGCCAGCCTGCTGCCGCCAGCAGCAAGAAGACGACCACGAACAGGATGACGCGGATGACCAGGCGGCGCTTGCGAACGGGCCGCGGCGGTAGCAGACTCTCGACTTCAGGCTGCTGCGATGTCGGCGCGGCACCGTTCTGCACGGGGACGGTGCGCGCGCGTTCGCGCGCCTCGCGGCGGGTCTCGGGAGGCATGATCTCCATCCTAGAAAACAGTTCCTGGAAAACCGCTCTTACGCGACGCTCGTGCCGCGTGCGGCGCGGTCCGCGGGTTACGGTAGAAATTCCCCTTCTTAAAACAGTGAGGATGTCATGCCCCACCGCCGTGCACGCTTTTTGGTCGCCTTATGCGCCCTCGCCGCCACGATCACCGGGTGCACGGCCGTGTCGACGCCCAGCCCAAAGCCGACCAGCGCGACCCCGACGCCGACACCCACACCGACGGCAGAGGCAGCACCACAGCGTCAACCGACGCGCGTCGCTGCCGCCGCCGGCAGCTTCGAGAACTGGTCGGCCGCGTCTAACCACACCGTGGGCGAGGTCGGCCCGGCAGTCGGGTTGGCGACCTCGGGAACAGTGGCCGCGATGGTGGACGCCCCGGTCCTCGCCTCGGGCGGTGCGACAGTGCTCAGCACCACGGTCGCTCTCGTCGCCGGCAGCACGTATACGTTCAGCGCGCAGATGCAGCCGCTGACCGAGTCGCTGGAGGCCGGGGCGCTCACGGCGACAGTCAGCGACACGAAGATCGCGTCCCCGGCACTGCCGGTGAGCACATGGACCGAAGTGACCGGGTCGGTCACGGTGCCCGCCAGCGCGAAGAAGGGCGAGTTGAAGATCGCACTGTCCGTACCCGCGCGTCGCGTGATGATCGATGATGTCTCGCTGACTGCGGCAGACGGCACGCAGCTGGTGAAGAACGGATCGTTCGAAAAGGTCTCGGGCGGCGCCCTGATCGACAACACCTCCTTGATCATGAGCACGGATTACGCCACCGTCGCCGTCGCCGCACCCGCGGGGGCCGTGCAGTGGAAGGCCACCCGCCCGGATGGAACCGTCACCGGTCAGGGCACCATCACAGCTTCGGGTTCGCTCAGCGCCATTCCCCTGATCGGCGTGCCTCAGGGCTTCTACTCACTCACCGTCAAAGACGCAAAGGGACATACCGCGACGACTCCTATGGGAGTGGTCGACACACCCGCCTACGACATCCCCCTCGATCCCCGTTTCGGCACGACGGTCCACCTCAAAGAAGAAGGCTCGCGAGGACAGGCGAGGTACGCCGGGATGCTGGGCATCGGCACCATCCGCAGCGACGTGCTCTGGCGCCTCAATGAAACGACACGTGGCACCTACTCATGGGACAAGCGCTATGAGTCCGAGTTCGCCCGCGCCCACGCCAGCGGACTGCAGCTGAGCGCCATCGTCAACTATGGCAACCAGGTGTACGGGAACCCCGTCGTTCCCACGGGACCCGACGAGATCGCCGCATACGGCAAGTATGCAGCCGCGGTCGCGTCGCACTACAAGCCGACATCGATCGAGATCTTCAACGAGTTCAATCAGGAGCGCTTCAACAAGAACGCCTGCGGAATCACCGCCGACTGCTACATGGCTCTGGTCAAGAGCGTGAACAAGAACGTTCGCGCGGTCGACCCGAAGATCACGCTGATCGGTGGCGCCACCGCCAACTATCCCTCGTCGTGGTTCGACCGACTGTGGAGCCTGGGCGGTCTGAAATACGTCGATGCCATGAGCTTTCACCCCTACCAGGCCAACAGCCATCCCGAGACCGTCGCATCGCTCATCGCCGACGCCCACAAGGTGAGCGCCAACCACAACGGCGGCAAGGCACTGCCGGTGTGGATCACCGAAACCGGGTCGTCGTCCAAGACCGGCGGTCGCACTCCGACGAACCAGGGTCAGTTCCTCATGAAGATCCTGTCGTCGGAGCTTGCGGCCGGTGCCGCCAGTGCGATGTGGTACGACCTGAAGAACACCACGACCAACGCCGCCGACCACGAAGGCAACTTCGGCCTGTACGAGTATCAGTCGCGCCAGAACACGGCGGCACTCGCGCCCAAACCCACCGCATACGATCAGGCCCTTCTCATCGCCTCGCTCAACGGTCGGGCCTCTGCGGGCACGGTGAAGCCGGGCAAGAACGTTGTGGCGCAAGCCTTCGGCAAGGACGACAGCCGCGTGTATGTCGTATGGACGACGGATGCCAAGCCGTCCACCGCATCTCTGCCCGCGAGCGGACCCGTCGACGTCGTCGCGTCGGACGGCTCATTCACGACCATTCAGCCGTCAGCCGGCAAGGTGAGCGTCACGGTGCCGAACGTTCCGGTGCTCGTGCGGCCTTCCACTCTCGATAAGGAGCCCGCGACCACCACGGTGAAGTAGCGGTGAGGCCGGGAACCACAGGTGCCCGGCCTAGCGACCCTCAGACCCGGGGGCGCCCCAGGCCGTAGTACGCCCAGCCCGCATCGCGCCACGCCTGCGCGTCGAGGCAGTTGCGTCCGTCGACGACGGCACGTCCCTTCACGAGCTCGGCTGCATGAGCGGGGTTTAGCTGGTGCCGGTATTCCTCCCACTCCGTGACGACCACTACGGCGTCAGCATCCCGCAGCGCTTCGTCACGATCTGCGATGTACTCGAGCTGCGGCTGCGCGAGCCGGGCGTTCTCGATCGCTTCGGGGTCGGTGACGACGACCGACGCGCCGAGCCCGTGCAGCCGAACGGCCACGTCAAGTGCGGGCGAATCGCGGATGTCGTCGCTGTGCGGTTTGAACGCGGCGCCCAAGATGGCGACGCGCTTCTCGAATGCCGAGCCGCCCAGCGCTTCGAGCGTCAGTTCAACCGCCCGATCGCGACGACGCAAGTTGATGGCGTCCACTTCGCGCAGGAACGCGACCGACTCGCTCTTGCCAAGTTCTTCGGCACGGGCAGAGAACGCGCGAATGTCCTTCGGCAGGCAGCCACCGCCGAAGCCGATCCCCGCGCCCAGAAAGCGACGGCCGATTCTGCCGTCGTGGCCGATGGCGTCGGCCAGCTGTGTGACATCGGCTCCAGTCACCTCGGCGATCTCGGCCATGGCATTGATGAACGAGATCTTGGTCGCAAGGAAAGCGTTGGCCGCGACCTTCACGAGCTCGGCGGTCGCATAGTCGGTCACGATGAACGGCGTCTTCTTCGCGATAGCGGTGTGGTACACCTCGCGAAGGATGTCAGCCGCGCGCTCTCCCTCGGCGCCCGCAGGCACACCGGCGACGAGGCGGTCGGGGTCGATGGTGTCTTGCACAGCCCAGCCCTCGCGCAAGAACTCGGGGTTCCACACGAGCGTCGCGCCGGTCGGCGCGACAAGTTCCGCAAGGCGAGCCGCGGTTCCCACGGGCACCGTCGACTTACCCGCCACGATGTCGCCCGGTCGCAACTGGTGCACGAGCGAGGCGAAGGCCGCATCGACATATGTGAGGTCGGCGCTGTAGCTGCCTTGCTGCTGCGGCGTTCCCACTCCCACGAAGTGCACGGCGGCGCCGCGAGCGGCGGCCATGTCAGTGCTGAAGGTCAGGCGTCCGGATGCCACGCCCTCGGCGAGGATCTCGTTCAGGCCAGGCTCGAAGAAGGGTGCTTCGCCTCGCGCGAGTCGGTCGATCTTCGCCTGGTCGACGTCGATTCCGACCACTTCATGACCGATCGACGCCATCGCCGCAGCATGCACAGCACCGAGGTATCCACAGCCGATCACAGAAAGACGCATAGGCTCTAGCCTATCCGCCGTCACACGCCGGTCTGACAAGCACTCACACACTCTGGATCGGCGCGAGAGCAATAGAATCGATGCCGATGTCGCCTGCGCCTCTTGTCTCGATTGTGATGCCGGTCTTCGACGACGAGACGACGATTACCTCCGCCCTTGAAAGCGCACTTCGGCAGACGCTCGCCGACATCGAAATCATCTGCGTCGACGACGCATCCACCGACGGTACGACCGCGGTGATCGAACGATTCCGCGCTCGGGATCCGCGCGTGCGCCTTCTCAGGCACGAGCGAAACCTCACCGCATTCCAAGCCCGTCGCACGGGAATTCTGGCCGCCTCTGCACAGTACGTGCTGTTCCTCGACGGTGACGACGAACTCCACCCGGATGCCGCACAGAAGGCACTTGCCGCGGCTCAGGCAGCGGGGGCAGACCTCGTGGGCTTCGGGGTGACGGTCGTCGAGAAGGACGGCCGCACGGGCGGGGCCTACGAGCGCCGGCTGCAACCGAAGCACGACGCGCTCGAGGGCACCGCCGTTCTGCAGGGCCTGTTTCCCATCGACAAGCCGGCCCAAGGTCAACTGTGGCGCTACCTGTTCCGCGCAACCGTGCTCCGCGAGGCATGCGAGCTGCTGCCTGACCACCTCGCACTCCCCCGCGTGAACGACCTGCCGCTGCTGTTCCTCGTGGTGGGACTGGCAACGAAGTACGTTTCGATCAGCGACAAGCTGTACCGCTACCACTTCGGTCGGGGCGGTAGCGGGCACCGGGTCGACAGCGTCGAGCGTGCGGTGTTCTACACGTCCGCGATCGAATCGATCGACAGCATCCGAGATGGCATCGTCACCCTCGCGAAGACGCATACCGACGCCGCCGTCCTGCTCGACACGTATGCATCCGCACGCCTCTCGATCGTCGGCTACGTGTGCTCTCAGCTGATCGAACACAGTGACAGCGCCGTGCTCGATGCATCGCTGGCGCACCTGCACACCGTGACTTCCGCCCATGACATCGTCCACGCGGCCGCACGCTTCTATCCGGCTACCCTCAGCACGCTGAAGTTCCACACTCACTGGCAGGGCTACGGTGCAGGGCCGGTGCGCAGCATCCTGCTGGCGACATCGACGCTGCGTACGGGGGGCGTCTCAGCAGTGATAGCGTCGCAGGCACGGTATCTGCTTGACGCCGGCTATCGGGTGACGGTGGTGGCGCGCAATCAGGGCAGTGACCCCACCACACTGCCCGAGCGCGCGGAGTTCGTCGAACTGGCCAAACGTGCGCTTCTCGAGCAACTCGAAGAGTGGGCAGAGATCTGCCGCACGCACGAGGTCGATGTCGTGATCGATCACCAGATCCTCTATACGAACTCGTGGCCCGAATTCGCGCTCATGGCACGTGCCGAGGGTGCGTCGACGGTCGGCTGGATTCACAACTTCATCGCCCGGCCGATATATGACGGCAACCGACGCCTCTCGCTGATCGAGCGCTGCAGCAACACACTCGCTCAGCTCATCGTGCTCTCGCCTCTGGATGTCGCCTACTTCAAACTGCGCGGCGTATCTCACACTGCCCACGTGCCAAACCCTCCATCGCCGTTGCTGATCGAGTCATCGACGCACGCCGTGAAGAAATCACCGCCGACCGACCGCATCGAGCTGGTGTGGTGGGGGCGCCTCGAGCAACGCACGAAGCAGGTGAGCGAGTTGATCGAAGTCGGAGTCGAACTGCGCCGACTCTCCGTGCGCTTTCACCTGACTGTCATCGGTCCCGATTGGGACGACCTCACCGCGAAGAAGTTCAATTCGCGAGCCCGCCGGCGTCACGTGGGTGATCAGGTCGTGGCGATCGGTCCGCGACGTGGCGCTCAGCTGGTCGAGGCGATCGATGTTGCAGATGCCTTCGTCTCCACCAGCATCATCGAGGGCTACCAGCTCACAATTGCAGAGGCGCAGGCCCGGGGACTTCCCGTCTTCATGTACGAACTTCCCTGGCTGACTCTTGTGAAAGACAACGAGGGCATCGTGGCGGTCGAGCAGGGTAATGCCCGCCGCATGGCACGAGAGATCGCCGATCTGATCGGCGACGCGCAGCGATACGAGCGCCTCTCGATCAACTCGCTCGCCGCGGCACAACGCGCACGCTCATACGACTTCGCCCAACTGTATCGGGGCGTCGTGACCGGCACGTTGCCGCCTGAGTTCTCCCCTGAACCCACCGAGGCTGATGCGCGAGAACTTCTGGGGTTGTTGGTGTTCTTCGCCGAGCACCCGCACGGAAAGAGTCGCGATATCAACCAGCTGAGCTCACCATTGGGCGCGCGGATCTGGCAGTCCGCCGCGCCCATTGGACGCTCGGCACTACGTCTACTCCCTGGTCTTCGACCTCTTGCTCACCGTGCGAAGGGGTGGCTGCGCGCTCACTAACCGCGAGATCTGGCGCGTTGAGGCGCGCATCTCACCCGCCGGCTTCGTCACCGGTGCCGGAGCCGCCCGCGCCCGCTCCTCCGCCCGGATCGGTTGTCGCCGAAGGGTCCGGCACTGGGGATTCTGTGGGGTTCGTGCTTGGCGCGGGATCTTCCGGTTCCGTCGTCGCCGGCGGGTCTGAAGGCGCCGTCGTGGGTGAGGGGTTCACGGGTGGCGCCGACTGTGTTGGCGCAGGTTGCGTCGGACTCGGCTGAGTCTGCTCCGGCTGCGGCTGTGGCTGCTGAGGTCTCTGCGGCTGATAAGGTGCCGGCGAGGGCGTCTCGGGGGCTAGCTTCCGCTTCACTGTCACCACGGAGGTGACCTGATCGCCGTCGTCACCGCCCGCGGTGATCGTGTACGACCACGCCTCCTTCGTGCACGGGAAGGTCACCGACGTGGCCTTCGCCACGGCAGGCAGATTTGCCAACAACGGCTTGCCTGTGGCTCCAGCATCCGGTGCCCCAGCACTCACCGCCACGCTTGCCGCGTTCTCGATTGACCAATTGAGCTGAACCTTCGCGGTCCCCTCCGGTGCATCGCAGGTCACGGTCGTCGCATTCACACCGAAGCTGCGAATAATGGCCGGCGCATCATCGCCCGCGGTCCGCGACGTCGTGGGTGTGGTGCCGGCCACCGCGTCTGCCGGGACACCGAGGTTCGCGACCAATGCGAGCGCCGCACCTGCCCCGATGGCGAGCAGGATGCCGCCACCGGTGATCGCAGCTCTGATCAGCCTGCGACGCGCGAGCTCGCGGCCCGCCGCCCGATGGCGGTGTCGACGCTCGATGTCGCGAGGACTCGGGCGCGGGATCGACCCCGTGCGGCCTGCACCCGTTGACACGATGGTGGCAACGGGTGCAGTGGTCTGGGCGACCGCCTGAAGCTGTCCCGTCTTGGTGGCCGCACCCTCGCCGGCAGCACCCATCGCGGTGACCACCGACGTCGCGCCCGCGGCGACCAGTGCCGGTCCAGAGGTCTTCGCTTTGGCGGCCTTCGTAGCCGGCTTCGTGCTCGCCGCCGATGCGGCACCGACCGCTCCCCGCCCGGGCTGCTTCGTCCACTTCGTGTACTCGTCGATCACGTCTTTGGCGGGGCCATCGGCTCTCAACTCGCCCTGGTGAATCCACAACACACGCTCGCACGTGTCGCGCAGCGAGCCCGCCGAGTGGCTCACGATCATCACGAGACCCGCGCTATCGCGAAGCTCACGGATGCGCTCTTCGCTCTTCACCTTAAATCGACGGTCACCGACCGAGAGCGCTTCATCGATCAGCAGGATGGAGTGCGCCTTTGCCGATGCAATGGCGAAACGTAGCCGCGCTCCCATGCCCGAGGAGTAAGTGCGCATGGGGTGATGAATGAACTCGTTGAGTTCTGCGAAGTCGGCGATCTCATCGACGTGCGCGGCCGCCTCTTCAGGCGTGAATCCCATCGCGAGCAATCCGAGTTTAATGTTGTTCTCGCCGGAGAGGTCTGGCACCAGTGCAGCGTTGATGCCCAGCAGCACAGGACGTGCCGCGGCCAATATCGTGCCCTCCGAGGTCGGAATGAGCCCGCTCATCGCACGAAACAACGTGGATTTGCCCGAGCCATTGTGGCCCACGACGCCGATCGTCTCGCCCTCAGATGCTGTGAAGGTCACACCGCGCAACGCGGGAACTGTCTTGAGGCCTCGTCCGCCGCGCAGCGCTTTCAGGCTGAACATGCGGTCGCGCTTGGTGGCATGCTTTCCCGACGCATACACCCGGTATGTGACGTGAGCGTCATCGACGACCATCATCGGTCGCCGGGTGGAGTCCGCGCCTTGGGCCACGCTCATTAACGTCGAGTCAGTCACTGAGGCCGTACCTCGCCTCGGCGTTCCAGAAGTAGACGACGCCGATGCCGAGTGCTAGCACCGTCCAGACTGGCGCAGCGATCACCGCGAGCAACGGCGCCTGGTGCCCGACAAGCGTGACGTCCCGCACCAAGGCGATGAAGTCATACGTCGGAACGAGGTGCGCGATCGTCAGCAATATGGGGCGATCTGCGAAGATCAGATCCACTTGAAAGAAGATTGCGCTCGCATAGAAGAGGACTCGATTGATGACTGGGATGAACTGCTGAACGTCGCGCGCCCATACCGACATACGTGCGACAATCATCGCGACCCCAAAGTTGAACAATGCCATAAGCCCCAAGATCGGGATCACCAGTAACCACGACCAACGGAATGGGACGCCGAAGACTGGCAGAAGAACCACGAGTAGCACGAAGATGGGGACGATACGCAGTGCCTGCTCGATCACAACTGAGACCGGCAAGAGAATACGCGGAAATCCGAGACTCTGCACAAGCCGCGCGTTGCCTGTAATCGCGCGGGCGCCTCCCCCGAAGCAACCTGTGAAGAACTGAAAGGTGAAAACTCCAGTGAGTAGGTACGGAACCCAGTCGTGTGGTCGGGCTGCGCTCGACAGCAGTGCACCGAAGAGCGTGCCATAGATCGCTGCCAGGAACAAGGGTCGCAATACGAGCCAGAGCATCCCGAGACGGTTCTGGAGAAGATCGCCGACGAGCTTGTACTGGGCCAATGTGTACGCGAACGTTCGCCTCGCCCAGGCATCCGCTAGGTACGCACCGAGTGGAGGCCGTCGCCCTACCTCGAAGAGGCCATCAGCGGGTGCGTTAAGGGGTGCATCCACCAGGAGTCCGCCACCTCCCCAACCAGCCGCCGTCGTCGAGGGGCCGTCCCTCGAACCAAAAACCTCATGTGATCATACCGTCGCGTCGCCAACGAACTTGAATGCGCCGCTCCTTTAGTCACCGCCACCGAACACAACTCTGGGCCAGGGGTCCCGTTGAGAAGTGTCAAGTGTGTGCGTCGAGATATGCGTCGCAGCCACGCCGGCACCGATCGTGACGCGTCAGATGCCGTTTATTCCGCCAGCGGACGTCGGGGCGCGCGCTCACCCTAGGGGACGTCTGTGGCGTGCGTGACTCCCCACGATTGGCACTTGCTTGCGCACCGCGGCTGACATGATCACGTCGAGAGGGTGCGGTCTGCAAGGTCTAGCGACGGGCGGCAAGAGTTGTGACGCTACACCGATCGCAACTCCTCTCCCTGATCCCCGGTAGCAAGCGAGCGGCGGAGGTCGACCGCGTAGGATCAAGATCTGCACCGCTGTCCGCGGAGCCCTGCGCCGCGGATGCTCGCCAGTCTTCCGGAGCTAACATGTCACCCGTACCCCGCGTCTCGATTGTCATCCCCACATTTGATGATCAAGAAACCGTGGCAGCAGCGGTCGAAAGCTGTCTCGCGCAAACCTTCTTTGACGTCGAGATAATCTGCGTCGACGACGCGTCGACCGATGAGACAGCGCGAATCCTCGAGCAGATGGCCGAGCGCGACCCACGCATTCGCCTGATCCCCCAACAACAGAACCGATCCGCATTCCAAGCGCGCCGCGCGGGCATCGTGGCCGCGACGGGGGAATACATCCTGTTCGTCGACGGCGATGATGAACTCAACCCACACGCCGCTGAAATCTCGATCGCTGCCGCACAGCGGCACGATGCCGACCTCGTTGGATTTGGCGTCGAAGTCATTAACACTGAGAGCCATGTTGTCGGCGGCTACCAGACGCGCCTCGCACCCAAGCATCAAGATCTGCGCGGCCCGGAAATCCTGAGCAATCTCTTTCCCGTTGATCAACCAGCGCAGGGCCAACTGTGGCGCTATCTCTTTCGCACCCAATTGCTTCGCGAAGTATATGCCCTGTTGCCCGAAGATGTCGTACTCCCCCGCGTAAACGACCTGCCGGTGATGTATCTGGCAGCCGCGTTGGCTTCCCGCTACGTCTCGGTGCCGAACCGCCTCTACCGTTACCACTTCGGGCGCGGGGGTAGTGGGCGGGTCGTCGACACAATCGAAAGGGCACAATTCTACGCTAAGGCGATCGATTCCATCGACAGTGTGCGACCGGCCGTTCAAACGATCGCTCGGACGAGCATCGACCCAACTTCCTTGCTCAACAACTTCGAGTCGGTGCGTCTATCGATCATCGGGTACGTATGCGCATACCTCTTGAAGCACACCCGCAGCGACCTCCAAGAGGCGGTACTTAACGACCTGCACGCGCGCGTGCCCCCAGCCGATGTCGTCGTCGCAGCCGTACGCTTCTACCCGGAATGCCTGCCGGCGCTCAAAGCGCACACCACCCAAATTCGACTCAGGGACCGACCTGTCCAGAGCGTGCTGCTCACGACTCGAACCGTCACCACTGGAGGTGTCTCCGCTGTACTGCTTGCCCAGGCCCGGTACCTGATGCAGGCGGGATTCCGTGTAACGATAGTTGCTCGGCGATATGGGAGTGACCCCGGTGCCGTTCCCCCGGGCGCCAGTTTCGTGGAAATGGTGGGGCACGGCCTCCCCGAACGACTCGTCGAGTGGGCCGGGATCTGTCGTAAACATGACGTCGATGTCATCGTTGACCACCAGGTGCTGTACAGCCGTGACTGGCCGGAGTATGCGCTCGTCGCACGCAGCCTCGGTGTTGCGAGCATCGGCTGGCTCCACAACTTCGCAGGACGACCGATTTACGATCTCAACGGTCTACACGAGTTGTTGAAGGCCAACGCACCGCTACTCGAAACCCTGGTTACGCTTTCGCCGCTCGATGTCGCATTCTGGAAGCTTCGCGGGGTTCAGCATTCCGTGTATGTGCCAAACCCACCGTCGCCTATGTTGCTCGAGTCTGCTAGCAAGTCCCGTCCAAAGCAGTTGTCAGGCCGACGGGTTGAGCTGATGTGGTGGGGGCGCCTCGACGAACACACCAAGCAGGTGAGCCAGCTCATCGAGGTCGCCGACCAACTGCGCAAGCTGTCCGTCGATTTCCACCTCACCGTGATCGGGCCGGACTGGGCAGACTGGAGCGCGGCACGGTTCAACACGATTGTCCGTAAGCGGCGACTCGATGGCCTTGTTGAGGCCGTCGGCGAGATGCGCGGTCAGCAACTCATCGATGCGATCGACAGCGCGGACGCCTTCGTAAGCACCAGCATTATCGAGGGTTACCAACTCACGATCGCCGAAGCACAAGTGCGCGGACTCCCTGTCTTTATGTACGAGCTACCCTGGCTCACGCTGGTGCAGAGAAACGACGGCATCGTGACGGCTCCCCAGGGCGACGCTGCCACGCTCGCGTTGCGCATAGCGGCGGTCTTCACATCTCCGGAACGCTATACGGATCTCTCTCGGGCGTCCCTCGCGGCGGCCGCCCGGGAACTCTCCCACGACTTCGGCCGGCTGTATGAGCAGGTGGTCACGGACACGCTCCCCCCGAGCTCTCTCCGGAACCGACACTCGCCGATGCCAAACAGCTCCTAGATTTGATGATCTTTTACGCAGAGCGACATGCCGGATTGCTGAATGAGAGTGTCTCGACGTCAAGACTGGTCGGACGGCACCTCAAGGCTCCGCAGAGTGGGGCTGCCGTTCCGCAAGGGGCCTCGATTGGTCACCGAGCCTGGCGCGTCGCTACCCCGTTGGGACGCACCTTGCTGCAGATATTCCCCGGCCTACGGCCGCTCGCCCACCGAGCGAAGCATCGACTCGGCCGGCACGCGTGAGTCGACGCTTCGCGTCGAATCGAACGTGGCGCCTCACGTAGCTGTGTCGATCGCACTGTTTAGGCGCTGAGTCAGCAGCCCCAGATCGCGGCGCGCTGCCTCGATGGCACTCTCGAGCCCAGCTACCTCCAATTCAAGATTCTGCGCGCGCTCGGCAAGGCCGTCGTGGTGCCCCGTGAGGGCGCCGATACCGACCGTATCGAGCAGACGACGGATCTTCTGCGGGTCGGCCGCCGTTCCGACCGGATAGGCGCCTTCTGTCGCGCCCATGATCAAGGCATGCGCTCGATCACTCACCACGGCGAGAGAACGAGAATATACGGCACGGACATGTGCGTCGAGGTGATCGTGACGTGTGGTGGGTGCGACGAGATACTCGCCCTGGAGCTCTCCGGCGAGGCGCACTGCGCGTGGGGCGTCACGCGCGACCTGTGCAATCGTGACGACACGCGTGGCGGTGCGGGCCGCCAAAGTGCGTACGGCAGCAAGCCAACGTTCCCCCGGCCACGGCCGATCAAAGCGGAGAGTGACCGCGATCAATCGCCGCGAGTCCTTCCCGGGCCACGCGGAGGGGTCAGGGCCGAGTGAGAACGCCCAGTCGGGCGCCACGTCGCCGAAACCTGCCCCTTGACGGGAGCCGTGATCGCGCCACGACATGACAGCCGCTTCACGCAGCTTTGGGTCGAATACCACCTTCGGCGCGACCGTTGGATCTTTGAGACCGAGTCCGGCCGCGACGACTATTCCCCCGCGATTCACAACCCCGCGCATCTCCGCGATGCGTTTCCCACCGGGGAAAGAGACACCTGGCTGCGGGTTGATCTCACCGGCGTTGATCACGTAGACCGGCCGGTTCACCTCGCGACTCGCCTGTAACCATGCTTGTCGAGACGTGTAGAGAATGTCGCGCGTTTCCAACGGAATCCCCGACAGGTAGTCAGAGGATTGCCCGTCGAGATACACATGGAGGCGGTTGCCCTCACCGCGAAGTGCCTGGAGAAGGCCTGCCCGCAAGGCAGAGTCGCCGAGGTTGTCGTCTTGGCCGGAAGGATGAACGAAGACGTCGTGCACTGAAATCCTTCCTCGAACAATGATCAATTTAGTATGGAGGAGTGGTCCCTCCCAATTCGCCAACACGCGGACGCTCGAGCCTGATCGTCCACGAGACGCATCGTCCGCCGGCGCCAGTCCTTCGCTACGTGGACCAAGTCATGGGAACGCCGCAGCCTGACGTCGAGTTTCGCTTCTCACAAGGAGTTCTCACCAACTTCGACGTCGACGTCGTCCACGTCGTCGAGCCCAACCTCGACCGGCTGCTCGGAACACGTGGGGCAGCTCCCTGGCAGCGGCTCCTCGCGACCTGGGCCCTCGCGAGAAACTTGCGACGCCACCGCATCGCGCTCGTCCGAACATTGCACGGCACTGTCCCACCCTCGTCGCTTCACAGAGCCCAGCGACTTGCACAAGAAATCCTCAACAACGCGACCACCGCGTTTGTCGCGATAGACGAGTCGACTGCAACGCCGGATCCGGCCCGCACGATCGTGATCCCTCATCCGCACTTCCGCGAGCGCTTCATCGGCTACCCACGCGGAGAGCAAGTCAAGGGACGCGTGCTGTGTATCGCGACAGAGGGCCTCTGCCCGGACGTGCGGTCTCTTCTGGCGATGCCGCGGGTCGTCAGCACGTCGGATGTCACACTGCGGTTGGTCGGCTCCGCCCCAGACTCGGTCGCAAGATCTGTGCGTTCCGAGATCGCACGGCACGATGCTGGTATCACGACACGATTCGAGAACCCATCCGACGGAGCTCAGGTGCAGGAGATCGATGCCGCCGAACTCGTCGCGATCCCACAAGTGCGCACTCTGGCGGAGTGGCAGATCCTCTTTCTGGCGCTGTCGTGCGACCGCCCGGTCATCACTCCGCGTAGTGACTCGACAACAATGCTTTCTCACGCCGTCGGCGCTGGCTGGATACACCTCACCGACGGGCCGATCACCGCCAACGACATAGACCAGGCATTCTCGTCTATACGCAAGAACGTCCTGACTGGCAGTCCAAGACTCGAGGGCCGCGATTTGGCCACCACCCACAAGGCGTACGCCGCACTCTTCCGCGCAGTGGCTGGGCGATAGCCGAAGGGTTGGTTCAGCTCTGCGACTCGAAGAATTGAACCGTCGCCTGATCGTGAAAGCGGACGCCCAGGTGCCCGTCCCCTGTGTGAGTAGCGTTGTATTCGACAGGAAGCTCAACCATCTTCACGACGTCGCCCGAGCGCACAGTCGCGGCGATCCGCCACCGTCGTTTGATCCCCTTATGCGAATCATGAGACGCCAGATAGGTACCAGGACTCGACAAGGAAAGAGCCATTGGGAACGTTGTGAACCCGTGCTCGACCTGACGCCGGAGTTGGGCGTCGAGGATTTCGTACCCCTTCGGGGCGCGCAACTTGAGGACGAGCACACCATCCCTAATCTCCGCCCCGGCGACCCGCACTTTGCGCTTCTCGTTCGAGGACACCCTGCCCAACTCTCGGCGCAAACGCCCCACCGCTCTGCGTGGCAGAGAGTTCCGGCTCGAACCCGCATCCTTACGTCCAGCGCGTGACACGTCCACGCGACTCTTCTCGATCTGGGTAAGCTGCCGACGCAAGTGTGCCAGCTTTGTCTTCGCCGCTTCGGCGCGCCTTACGGCCGCACGCGACGTGCGCTCAGCCTTCTCCAGCCTCTGCCGGATCCCCGCGTGTCGCTCGGCAAAGGAGATTGTGAGATCCAGCAGGCGGCTCGCGTTTTCAAGCGAGACCGCCGGTGAATATTCCGCGGGCAGTGTGCCGTTGACCAGCTGGCGGTAAAGAGTGACGTAGTCGACGTCCAGGAAGCGTCGCGCGGCTTCAAGGGATGCCTGCGACAGTGCTTGATAACTCTCGGGATCAGTGGCGAGGGTCGCGATCTTCCGTGCCAGCGCGTCCGCCTCGCCCTGTGGGACCGATACGACACCATCATTATTCTGCACGGGGACGAGCCAAGGCATCTCGTACATGAATACTGGAAGCCCCCGCGACTGTGCTTCTACGATCGTAAGCTGGTAGCCCTCGATGACACTCGTGCCAATGAAAGCATCGGCGCGGTCGATCGCAGCAAGGAGGTCACTACCGTGAAGAGGACCGACTGCTTCTAGGTGGTTGGAGAGCCCAGCCCCCTCCGCTGCCGCGTTGAGCCTATCCGCGCTGTAGTCGGGTTGGTCCGGGCCAACTACTCGGAGATGGAAATCGACCTCTAACTTCCGCAGCTCAGCAGCAATCGAAATCACCTCTCGAACCTGCTTTGTATGCTGCTCCAGCCTCCCAATCCAGATGAGTTCAAGACGCCCAATCGGCGCCGCCTTGCGGCGAATCTCGTCTTCGGCGCCAAGAATCATCGGCGACGGTGGGTTGGGAAGGTACGCAGTTCGCTGCACACCCCTGAGCTTCCAGAACGTTACGTCGAGCGGGGAGAGGGTTATCACCTGAGCGAGTGACGGCAACGAGCGCTTCAGATACCCGTGCATGCTGTTGAGATCGTACGTCGGCCGACCTGCGAAGTTGTGGACCCACCCGATCGTCGGGATCCCGAGCGCTGCGGCCATCATAACGTAGGCATGCCAGTCAACCGAGTACAGGATGCGATGATCAATAATGACGTCGACCTGCTCTCGTGTGCAGATTTCAGCCCAGGTCTCCACCCTGTCAGCAAGATCCCCGTGGATGACCTCGTAGAACGCTATCCCTTCCGGAATGAGTGTTATGTCATTGCCTGCTCGCCGCGCCGCGATCGTAACCCGATGTCCAGACTCGGCGAGGAATGCCGCCTGAGCGAGGACCACCATCGAGACCCCTCCGGTCGTAATATTGGCGGCTGTGATGAGAACACTGCTGACGGGACGGGCGCCGAGAAGGATTGGTTCATCTGCTTCAGCGAGGCGCTCCAGAATCGCCGGCTGGTAACGGACAGCCGCGCGGACCATGTCTGCCTTGCCGACACGCTTACGGATCCGATCGACGCCGAGACGGAACAGCGTCTCGTCTCGTGTGTCGAGGGCCCACTTCATAGCGATCCCGATTACCGAAAGCCGCGCGCTGGTATGGCTGCCTAGGAGCCCACTTGGGTCGGAATGCCGATAAGCCGCATCGCGCACCGCTGCGGTTGTCGCTTCGAATGCGTCGATGGCACTGACCTGGAAGTCGACCGCTTCTGTCCCGGTCGCTTCGAGCGTGCTCGCCCCTCGCCGCCAGAAGTATCGATAGAGCTTGTCAGGGATAGACGCGTATCGCCGTGCGGTGAGCGCCGCGAGGAAAGCGACCGGAAGATCATTCGCACGGTAATAACGACCGTCGGCGGGCAGCTTCTCGTATGCAGCGCGCAGAACGTCGGTTCGGAAGATGTACTTCCAGAGTTGCCCGGCAGCACGCGCGTCCGCCGGAAACAGCTTCAGAAGGATCTCATCGCCGAAGAGCTCACCGTACCTGGGCTGACTCCGTCCTTCCCAGCTACCGCCAGACGTACCGTCCGGATAGATGATTTGAATGCCGAACTGAACAATGTCGGATCGATTCGCTTCTGCAGCCGCGGCACTCTTCGCTGCCGCATAGCGGTCCAGTTCGTCATCCCCATCGAGAAACAGCACGTACGGTGCTTGGGCGGCGTAAATCCCCGTCCGGCGCGCCTGAAAGCCGGACATATTCTCAGGCTGGGTAAGGAGGTGGACCCGGGGGTCGCGCGCCGCGTACTCAGCCACGATCTCGGGTGTTCGATCCGAAGAAGCATCATCGACGACAACGATCTCAATCTGCTCGAGCGTCTGCGCGATGGCGCTGTCCAGCGCGGCCGCGATTGTTTCCTCGTCGTTGAACACCGGGATAACTACCGTCACAAGCGGCGGAAGGCGTGTCGTCTCAGACGTCATGCTTTTACCAAATCCATTCCTTGCATTTGTCGGGCCCCGATCTCACTGTCCTCAATATCAAGGACGGACGCGCGAATCTCGCTCGCTACTGTTCGCAGGACTTGCTCGTAGTGGCCTCCGATATCCGACCAGCGGCGTTGACGCAGGTCAGGCATCGATCCCTCTCGCCGGAGTCGCGATTGCGCAACTGCCGCGTCGAGGCGCTCGGCGGTCAGGGTCCCAGCAATCGGAATCACCCATTCGTCGCCAACCGCGGCGGAAAGCGCGAGTACCGCGTCATTGGATGGCGTGAGCACCGGCCTACCAAATGCCAACGATGTCATTGCGAGCTGGTACTCCACCGGGGACACTATCTCCGGGACAATAATGACTTCCGCGGCCGTGATCTCCTCGATCAGCGCGGCATCTGACAGCAATTCGATCCGGCTTGTGACCTTGCCGGGTGTTCTCGATACTGCTCGTCTCAGCTCCGTCCCCAGTGAATCGCTGGCGGGGCCAGCGATTCGCAGTGACAAGTCTCGCAGACGCGAAACAAAGAATGTCCTCAACACACTCTCGGCGACCTCGTTGAGCGAATCGACGGTCGCGCACAGCACACGGCCTGCAACCTGATCATGGACTGGATAGCCCGTGAACAGTGGCGTCGGGTCCGCGAACGGAATGAATACGGTCCGTGCAGGATCTGGAGTCGTGGCGCTTCCCTCAACAACGATGAAGCGGGTGGTCGCTTCATCGAGCAAGGCACGGGCCTGCACCTCCCGAGGGTCCTGTGGCTCGGGCAGCTCCCCAAAAATCGTGCGCACCAAAGCAGCCTTACAATCGACGAGTTCCTTGACGAACCGCCTGGTGCGGTCCAACCGTCTATTCGGGCTTGATTTGGCGTCCAGCGAAAGGTAGGCATCCATCGATCCCACACCGTAGACGACATCCGCTCCGACGAACGTGCTGAAGGTCCGCTGGTACCGGACGGCAACACGGCCATCCGACCATGCAACAACCTGATCTTCATACTTCAGCTGCGCAGATGGCGAACGGAAGGTCGCAAGCACGAGCGGCTTCCGATTCACCCGCGCATGCAGTGCGGCGAGATGTGCGAGTTCGTCGATGGTTCCCCACCCCGGCGCTTGTCCCAGCCAGCCAGTGACAATTGATGCGACGTCCGCGACAGTGAACGTCAGTCCGCGCGCGTCGCCACCTGCCGGATCTTCAACGACCAGGGCGCGCGGCGCACTGATCATCCGGCGAGCAGCGCTATGACCCTGAACTGCACTGGCGTGACGAATGATTACTACTTCGGCACCGACTGGCTGGCCATCAAATACTTGGATGACTGATTCCTCATCGACGAGCGTCTGCAGGGCCGGAGCGAGTCTCGGGCCGCCGTGATGACCTCCGAGTGAGTCGCTGTGTAACAGGCCCACCACCAGTCCACCAGCGAGCGCTTCCCGGATCTCTAGCGCAATTCTTCTGAGGAACTCATCCCGACCTTTGCGGACTCGGCCATCCACAATAACGAGCACGTCGACCCTGACCGGCGCTTCGCGTGCGCCTCCCACAATCGACAGGTCCGGAGGCGCAGCCATCGGCCGGTGGCTCAGTGGAAACTCGACACGGCCAGAAACCAGACCTTCCCTGACCAGCGAGTGAAACCGATCCGACGCAGTGCGATACGCAACTCGTGCTGGAGTCATCCATCCCGCGCCGAAATCCGAGCCAGAGAGTGAACTCGCTGACGCAAGCATTAGCAGCAACGGCGCCATGGGGCCGATTGTCTCCACCTTCGAGCCGGTAACCGACTCAAGCCTGAGGCGGTACTCCCGGTCGGCACCCTTCCTGATCGAGTCATAGAAACCGGCCGCGGAGATGGCCTCCCTGCGACGAAACATGATGGCTGGCTCGGTCAGGGTCAACGACATCCCGCGATTTGTGGCAAAGGACAAGTCTTCGGTTGCACGGGCGTGGCGGACGATATTTCCGATCCGTCCGGGATGTTCAATAAGGTCGCGCACCTGAATCTCCAGGCGCTCGGGATGCGACCAGTCGTCCGAGTCGTGGAAAGTAGCGAAGTCTCCAATTGCGATCTGCAGAGCTTCGTTACGCCGAACATAGGTGCCGGCGTTCTCATCGTTACGGATGACTCGGATTCGTGAGTCCAATCCACACAGCTGAGCAAATCTGTCGTCGTAACCGTCGCCGGAAGCGTCGTCCATGATAAGTAGTTCCCAGTCCTGGTACGTCTGGTTTATGACGGACTGGACGGCCGTGAAAATTTCATCGCCGGGATGCCACGCGCTCATGATCACGGAGACGAGCGGGCCGTGTGCAGTGCGTTCGGATGAGGCGGTGAGGCGATTAAACGGGCTGCCGCCTCCATCAGTAAGCGAGATCTGCAACATGTCTGCTGCGCGGTAGGCCTCATTGAGATGGTCGATAACGGCTGCGTGCGACCCGCCGAATCGAGGGTGGGCGAGCTCCGCGTCTGCCACGATCCTCGACCATGAACCTCGCTCAAGCGCGCCCGTGACCACGCGAGCTTCATCAACACAGCCCAGATTGAGGAGTCCCGAGGCCAACTGGATCAGATTCTTCTCGTTGATTTGGTCGCCATTGACGTATCGGTGTGCGATCTGGCGGGCGATCGCCGCTTCCGCTTTGATGTCTTGACTGGAGCCGATGGCATCCCAGAGGACGAAGAGGTGTTCCGTTGCGATCTTGTCGAGTGCGGGATGCACCGGACGAGGTTCGGCGGAGATTAGCGCCGCGCGTATGCCAGTCCAGTCATGCTCGCCCGATGTGAGGCGGCGCGCGACGAGATCGAGCGCGGTTTCCGACGGGTTCCACTTGGCAAATCTCGCCGCGGCGTGGAGCGTGAAGGCTACGTGACTCAGTGGAACGGCTGGTACCGTTGCGGGTACTCGGGGAAGCTCGTCCACGTGACGCAGGCCGATCAGAAGATCCTTACTCAATTTATCTCCGGTTATGTCAGCTGGGCAAACATTCGCACGCTCGAAAGCGCAGGAGTGGGCTCACGAAGATCGGTTCTGTGCCGTCACAGTATATTGGACCGAGGTCCTGACGGCCGGGAGGCTGCCAGCCGGGCATGCGGGTATGCAGCCAGCCTGGCCGTGGCACGGTTACTACGGCATGTGCGAGACTGCCCGCCATGCGGCGCACGGCCGAGATGCTGGCATCACCTCGCGTGTGGCCAACGGGCGAACGAGCGGGCTGAGGACGCAATCCAGCCTAGCATCGCGCCGCACTCCTCAACAGATTCATAAGGCCTCGAGCGTCTGTCGCGCGGTGCGTGTGTTGCACGCGAGCCGGCTTGCGAGGGTGATGTCGAGGTTCGTGGGAGAATCAGCGGCATGATGGAGACTAAGGCATGGCATGAAGCCGCAGTCCTCGATTCCGAGCTCACGCCCCGCGAGGACCTCGAGCACCTGCTTTTCGCCCGTGGCTACTTGCTGTCTCGCGCCCCACGCCCCGCGCCTGCGGACCACTGGCTGACCCATAAAGTTGGTGGGTGGTACTTATCCCGGGATCCCCGTCTCGGCGCGAGCTTCATCGAGCGTGATGGCCGCAGTCTCCTCCTCGTCGGCAGCGTGATGGACCTCCGCAGCCAGGTCAGCGGTGCGCAGGTCGTCGCGGGCCTGCTCAAGGCGTGGGAGACGGCACGGTCAGACCTCGATGAAGCGCTCGAGTGGCTAGCCGGCCGTTACGTCATCCTCGGTCAATCGGCCGAAGGCGATTTCTTTCAAACCGATGCGACAGGCATGCTCTCTGCCTCTTATTCCGCTGAGCATCGGATGATTGCGTCCCACCAGAACCTCCTCGCAGAGACTGCAGGTGGTCTGGAGTACTCTCCCTTTGGAGAGCCCGACTGGCTACGCCAAAACCATGCGTACACGTTTCCCGGAATGTACACGCGTTTCGCGGGCGTCTACATGGTCCCTGCCAATACGGAAGTCAACGTGCGCGACTTCACCATTCGTCGAGTCGGCCCCTTTCCTAGTAGGCCAGGGCAACCGAGGGCTGTGGCGTCGTCCGTACTCCATCTCATGCGCCGGCAGCACCCCTTCCTATCGCGGAGCGGAGGCGGCCCGTTGGTCTCTCTCACGGCGGGACTAGACAGCCGAATCACCACCGCAGCTTTGCGTGAGCTTGTCCCTGAGACGCTCTTCTTCACCTATAAAAGGCACCGCGACCCCAAGTCGGTCTCGGATTACGACCTCCAGATTGCGACCCGGCTCGCAGCACACCTTGGTTTGAACCACCGTGGTTATAGCGTGATTCCACTCACGAAGTCGGCTCCCTTGGAAGCACTCCTTGAGCGCAGCACCTTCGTGACCCACGGCCGTTCGGTAGCCGCGTCTTACCTTCGGGAGCTCCCCCCCGACCGGCTACATGTCCGCTCCAACCTGTACGAGATCGCTCGCGGGTTCTTTAGGAATAGAGAGCACCTGGAAGTCACTGCTGACTTGTTCGCGCGTCTCCTCACGTCTGACATCGCACCGCCCCGCTCAGTGATAGAGGCATTCGAAGAGATGGCTGAAGCGACCGGTATTCTGGAAGTAGATGGGTATGAACCGCTCGACCTGTTCTATTGGGAACACCGGATGGTCAGCTGGTTCAACAAGGTTCTTCTTGAGTCGGACATTGCCCATGACACGCACATTCTAGTGAA
This sequence comes from Microbacterium protaetiae, assembly GCF_004135285.1. Classification (NCBI taxonomy): domain Bacteria; kingdom Bacillati; phylum Actinomycetota; class Actinomycetes; order Micrococcales; family Microbacteriaceae; genus Microbacterium; species Microbacterium protaetiae. The sequence goes on along the minus strand of NZ_CP035494.1, from coordinate 2,538,412 downwards.
CTCGCGCGTAATTCTGCGGATGCTACTGTCGGTTCCCTTGACAGACCGCCGCGCCGGACGGGTTTTCGACCACATTGTTGAAATCGCCTGGCCTGAAGCATATGACCTGCCAGTTAACGGCAAGCTCCGCACCCTCCCGGCTTCAGCCCAAGTCGCGGCGGAGACTGGGCTCCCAGGGATGCCTGGGTAAGTCGGTTCACGAAGATGGATACTGTGCCGCCACAATAGATGGACTGGCGCCCCGCGCCGGGAAGCTTCAACGAAGGGATTCAGATACGTGGTGCTACCTACCTCGAGCGAGGCGGACCGCTTTGACTTTGAAAGCGCCACAATCCGCTCGAAGTTGTTCAACGGCGCACTCGATGACACCGACATCGATCGACTGTGGAACCGCCTCGACCGCGGCATTGATCTTGGCGCGAGCGCGATCATTCGCGACTTCGAAGCTTCGGGGAGACGCGCGATTGGGAGGGCTCTCCCCCACGGCGTCCGCAACGCAATCGCCGGGTCCCACCCGAATTTGCTTCACCACGACAGCGTCTCCAGCTACCATACCGCCGCGAGCCGAGACAGCCTCCACTGGGTCGAAGCCGGGTCTGTCGCGATTCCGATCTTCACTCGACGCACGGAGTCACCTATACTCATCGTCACTTTTCATGGGGTCCTCAGACGGAGCAAGTATGTGCTACCGAGGTTTGAGTGGGTGAATTCGCTTCGTAGTCTCGGTCATAACGTCCTATCTTTTGGCGACCCCACGATGGATCTCGACCTCGGTCTTGAGGGCGGCTGGTGGCTCGGGACACATTCACTCGATCTGATCCCGCAATTAGCGGTGCTCGTCTCCCGCACCATGGAGGAGCTCGGTGCGAAGCGTCTCGTCATCGCCGGATCTTCGATGGGTGGATTCGGCGCGCTCCAGCTCGGCGCCTATTTTCCCGAGGCTACGGTTGTGGCGTTCAATCCGCAGACGGACGTGCGACGTTACCACGCCAGAAGAGTGACCCGGGTCGCGATGGGCTCGGTGTTCGGCGCAGATGCTGACCCTGTGCCCGCGCGTGTCAGCGTCCTGGAACGGTATGACACGACTGCCATCGTGCCAGCCCGGATCCGGTACGTGACTAACATCGGCGACCAGCACCATCTCGACGAGCACTATGAGCCATTTGCATCCGGCCTGGAGGACCGCCAGGTGAAGTCGCTAGTTCGGACAACTCGTGACGACGGTCCGCGCCACGAAAAGATCCCCGCGGAGGCCTTCATCTCCACCCTGACGGAGGAGATCGCGCGATTCGGCCGCTCGTAACGGCCGCCATGTGGTGCGGCGTCACCAGGGGTGCCTGCGGCATACGTGTCAGGGCATGACTGAGCCCAGCACAGCCTGGATGCGCAGCGTCAGGCGTGCCAGTCGAGCCCGTGCTTCATCGACTGCGGGTGCCAGGTCGCGAAGCCGCGTTGGAAGCTGCTCACCGAAGTCCTGAAGCTGATCGAAATGCCCGATGAGTGTGCCGAGACCCACCGCGTCGAGAAGGCGGACAATCTTGCCCGGATCGGCCCCCGATCCGATGGGATAGGCGCCCTCGGTCGCTCCGATGATGAGTCCGTGGGCTCGGTCGCTTACCACAGCCAGCGACTGCTGGTAGATGCCTCGCACATGCGCCTCGAGAACATCATGGGCCAGACTACGGGGCGCGAGGTATTCGCCGCCCAGATCTACCGCGAGTTGTACGGCTCGCGGCGCATCGCGGGACACCTGTGCCAATGTCACGATTCGAGTGGATGTCGCATTTGCGAGTGACTTCACCGCAGCAATCCACCTACTATCCGGGTACGGTCTGTCGAAGCGCAGCGTGACCGCGATATAGCTGCGTGCGCCAACCGATCGCCAGTCGGCAGTCTTCGAGCCGAGCATGAACGCCCAATCCGGGTTCACCTCACCGAAGCCGGCAGCCTGCTGTGAGCCGGCATCGCGCCACGACACGACGTCCGCGTTGAGGAAGGATGAGCGAAACTCGATTGATCGCGCTAGCCGTGGGTCCTTCAGGCCGATCCCCGCCGCAATGACGACACCGCCCGAATCCTTCGCCGCAGCCAATTCATCGGCACGACGGGGAGTCGGATATCGCACCACACCGGCCAGATCGATCTCTCCGGCGTTGAAGACATGGATGATCTTGGATTTTGCGTCGACAGACCTCACCCATGTGTCCCGGTCTGCGTACCAGATGTGCTGCTCGCTCAGCGCGAGACCGGAAAGGTAGTCGGATGTCTGCATGCGACCCACGACATGGAATCTACGTCCCGCACCGGCTATCGCGCTGAGATACCCCCTGCGCAAAGCGGAGTCGCCGAGATTGTCGTCCTGCCCTGAGATGTCCGCATGGATCTGCTGAGTGGTCTGATCATCCACGTCTATGACGATACTAGGTCCGGCTCTGAGCATCGGACGGCGCTAGTTCTCTAGCTCGAACACTTCGATGGCATGCCCCGTTACTTTCTGCGTCGCCCGGATGGAGGAACCCTGAAAGTTGACGGCCTGCTGGGCCCCGGCACGATTGCTGTCCCCTGGCGAAGTCGTGATCTGGGGTGGTGTTGTCACCGGGCCTGGTTGGCGGTGTGTGATCGCTGATAGGTGTTCTGATCCTCGATCGCGCTGCATACGCCACCCCGGGATCAACGACGAGTACACGCCGTCGCCACGCAGGTAAGCGATGCCCTGCCCGGACTAGCACGCCGTCTCGCACTCGGACAGGTACTTCAGCTACTAGCCAGGCGTGAGCGAACGCCGACGGGCCGGACGGTCAGAACTGGAGGCAGCGGGCACGACTCCATCATTGGCCGCGGCGGCCGCCACCACGGAACTCAAACTCATCAGACTGGCGATCCTCCAACTCGTCCTACAAGTAGTGCCCGCTTAACCACCACAACCAACCCGAAGGATCACAGAACGGCTACACAGAGATCATGGATTCGGCTCCGGCGCCGGCGTGACCCGAAATTACACGGGCGCCGTTCGCGGCTGTCTTTTTGTTGATCTGTCCGTCGACGCCGGGGTCGCTGCGGGCCGGGCGGGCACATGAGTTGATAGGAGCCTGACCGGGTAGTCGTCTCACCTTTGTGCTGTCTGCACTCACCCGACCTGCGGTGACGTTCATCAACCGTTGGAAGGGAATCCCGCCAATGACGAGCATGACACTCGACCCGCCGCTCACCAACCCGCTCTCACCAGCGACCGAGCTGGTCGCAGGCGTCGACACGCACAAGAACACGCATCATGTCGCGATCCTCGATCACGTCCGCAAACCTGTCGCCGACCGAGAGTTCCGCGCCGACGGCCGCGGCTATGCGCAGGTAGTCGCGTTTCTCCACGCGCACGGCGATGTCGTCTGTGTCGGCGTGGAGGGCACCGGCTCCTACGGGGCTGGCCTCTCCCGCGCGCGAATGCGGCGGGGCCGGCCGTCGTCGAAGTCGCCCGACAGGACTGGCAGGCCCGACGGCGTCGGGGCAAGTCCGACCCGCTCGACGCGCATCAGGCAGCCGTCGCTGTCCTGGCCGGAACTGACACCGCGATCCCGAAGACTGGTGACGGGGCGGTGGAATCGATGCGGATCCTCCTCGCCGAGCGCCGCTCCGCGGCCAAAGCCAGGGCGCAGGTGATGAACCAGATCCACGCGCTGCTGATCACCGCGCCCGAGCTGGTGCGGCAGTCGTTCCGAGCGCTCAGCGGGCAGCGACTGGTGAACACGCTCGCAAAGACCCGGCCGGGAACGATCGCGTCCTCCGATCCCGAGATCGTCGCCCGGCAGACGTTGCGAAGGTTCTCGGTCCGGTACCTCACGATGCAAGCCGAGATCGACCTGATCGAGCAACAGCTTGAGTTGCTGGTCCGGCAGGTCAACCCCACGCTGCTGTCCCTGAGCGGAGTCGGTCCCGTCACTGCGGCGACGCTCCTGGTCGCCGCAGGCGACAACCCTGAGCGGCTGGGGACCCGCGCGAGCTTCGCCGCTCTCGCCGGCGTCGCCCCGATTCCCGCCTCGTCCGGACAACGCACGCGGCACCGGCTCTCTCGCGGCGGTAACCGGCACGCCAACGCCGCCCTGCACCGGATCGTGCTTCTACGCATGCGTCACCGCGAGCCTCGAACGATGGCCTACTTCGAACAGCGCCGTGCAGAGCAGCTCACCGACCGCGACATCATGCGCTGTCTCAAGAGGCGCGTCGCGAACGAGGTCTACGCCGCCCTGCTCAACCCCGCCATCGACAACCCAGCCGGGCGCGAGCTCAGAGCCCGCCGACAAGCAGTCGGCATCCCGATCAGCGTTCTCGCCAGCAGTCTCGGCGTCCCGTACCAACGGCTACGCCGGCTCGAGATCGGCACCCGCGCCGATCCCGACCTCGAAACTCGAGCGATCGCCACCCTGGAACAAATCAGCTCACCACTGACCGCTTGACAGCATAGGAGCATCCACTTCAGGGGACTTGACCGTCCTACAAGGCGGACTTGCTATGGAGTGGTGGACTCACCCAACACTGACAGGTAGGGTCCCGGGGGCGGTTCGGGCACGGCCATACCAGTGTTGGGCCGAACATATGTGCCGCGATCGACACGCCCCGCTCACGCCGGACGCGGACGATCAACTCGACGACAAAGCCCTCCGAGCACATCTGGTCGATGAAGCCCATAAACCGTTGCGCAGGTCGAGTTCCCCACGAAGAGAGTCGTCGCTTTGAGGATAGCGACACCCTCACGCAGCCGCCGATTCTCCGCCTGCAACCGGCGGATCTCCGTGTGCTCTTCACTGGTCTGCCCGCCACGATCACCCGCATCGATCTCGGTCTGCACAACCCATCGGCGCATCAACTCCGCACCGACACCCTCCTGGCGGGCCACGGCCGCGATCACCTTCGCAGTCGACGCGTACTCGGTCCGATGCTCAAGCGCGAACCTGACAGCTCGCTCGCGGAGCCCGGGGTCAATCTTCTTCGGCGTGACGCTATCCTTTCGACTCGAAAGGAAGCGGCACCAAACCTGGGGCGGTTCGCTGTCGGCCAACGCGTGGCAAAGTGGGAGTCGTGACGGCACCAACGGTCCCTGGAGAGCGATTCGTCGCCCAGCCTTTCGTGTGTGGCGCGTTCGGCGAGGACGAAGACCACCTTTTTGATCGGCTGCTGGCAAGCTCGCCGGCACCTGTCACAATGCTGCACGATTCTCGAGACATCCGATTCGCTGCGTCCAGATCCGATGGCTTGGAGACGGTTCCTGACGGCTGGGTATGGGGCCGCTACGTCGCGCGCAACACACGACCGCGCACAGCACAACACGCCAGCGAAGACATCGGGCTCGCGGGGTTCTGGGTCGACAGTAACAGTAAAGGAGCCACCCTACACACTGACTGGCTCGGCACCCAGGACATCTTCACTCGGGCGATCGGCGGGACCACTTTCTGGGCCAATCGCATGTCACCGCTCATAGAATTCGCAGATGTACCGGTCCACGCCGACATCATGGCGTGGCGGACGTACTTTGTCCTATCAGGCTTCTCGGCTGGCTCGACGCCGATGGTCGAGATCAGCAGGCTCGACGCCGGTCAGAGACTCGATCATGTGGCGGGAGAGACACGCCTGAGTACTCGCCTCCCTCGGTGGTTTACGGACCCCTCAGGTACAGCGACCGTCAATGATCTCGCGGCCGCGATCGTGGCTGCTGTGCCGCAGCCGGCAGCAAGAAGCGTCGACCTCACGCTCTCCGGGGGGCTCGATTCCCGGCTATTGCTTGCGGCGTTGCTCACTCCCAACGCTCTACCCGTCTCGTGGTCCACGCATCACGAAAACGGTTGGGACGGAGACATCCGGATAGCCGGAGAGATCGCCCGGGCCATTGGAATCGAGCACCACGTTGTCGACTACCAGACAGAAGACTGGCTGGCGGCGCGAGAACCCACCCTTGTCCGCCTGGAGCACGCAACATGCATGCATAACTGGATGATGCCGCTAGCCCAGGTTCTGCGGAACCAACATGCGAGTTCTTCGCTCTTCGATGGGCTTGCGGGCGATGTGCTCATGAGGTACCACGATAACGTTGCATCCTCGGCGTCCGAACAACACGCGCGTGAGGTGTGGTCCGCGCTGGGTGCAAGACCATTTCAAGACTCACGCGTACTGCGCCAGAGCATCCGGGATGAGTGGGAAGCCGAAGCGTTTGCAGATTGGCGCGCGCGCTCGCGCTCATGGGACGATCACCCGTATGCGGAGACCGTCATGCGACTACTCACTCGCACACGACGTGCGATCGCTGTGTCGCCTTTCCGCCTGTTCTCACCAGAGCGACGCGTTCTGACACCGTTCATCGACCCAGAAGTGGTGCGCACCGTGTGCGCAGTCCCGCCTCTCCCACGCCAGAATCGGGACCTCCGACCTGCGGTTTTGAGAATACTCAATCCGGTGCTGGCCGACATCGACTCGACAGTCAACCCCCATCGCAGCCAAGTAGTATTCACAGAACGCGGCCCGACGTCAGCAGCGGCTGCGAGGTCGATGTCCCAGAGCATCGTTGCAGAGCCGGCGGTCGCCCGCCTCTTCGACATGCGCCGCATTGAATCACTGGCCACGAATTCAGACGGCGACCGTCTCCCTCGAGCGGTACGCAACGGCGCAGCGCTCGCACACTGGATATCGCATTGGCGCGGTCGACTTGCGGAGTTGCCGCGCTTTGACTGACTCCCTCGGCTGCTCTTCGGCCGAGGGAGGGTCTCATCCTCGAAGTAGATTGAATTCATGCGATCGGGTGCGAGCAAGACATGCCAACGCGCGCACTGCACGCGCACGTTCGTCTCACTCACAGGCCCCGAATGGAACATCGGCGACGCGCTCATCCGCCGCGGGACGCTCGACTGGGCGCGCGACAGCTCCAGCGATCTTGTCGTTTACGCAGGTGCCGCGCCGGATGTCTGGTTACGACAGCTCGGGGTGCCCGACGATGCCATCGTGCTGCGCTCGAAGCGCAGCGTGCCGAAGTGGCTGTGGATGCTGGTGACCGCTCCCCCACGCCCAGTGCTTATATTCGAAGCCGGTGAGGTGCCACTTGACCGCGGCAACGGACTGCGCGAACTGGTCTTCTTCGTCGAGACCCTCATCGTGCGGATTAAGCGGGGCATCGTCGTACGGCCGCCCCGCGGCATCCGTGCGCCCACCAATCCTGCGAGGTGGTTGCACGCACGCGCGGCACGCCTCTCGCAGATCGCGCTGTGGCGGGATGACGCGAGTGCGGCGGTCGTCGGCGGGGGCCGGGTCGCTCCCGATATCGGGTTCGCGGCCGGCGTCCGTACCGGACGTCCCTGGGTCGAACGCAGCGAGCTGATCGTCAGCCTGCGCGGTGCACGTCCGATGCCCGGCGACGCTTGGGTGCAGGCGGTGCGCGCGGCCGCCGCCGCCGAGGGGCTGCTCATCCGCACCGTCGTGCAGGTGCGTGAAGACGAGCCCCGCGCCCGCGAACTTTCCGATGCACTAGGCGGAGTCTTCGAACCGTGGGGCGCCACCGATCCGGTCACGCAAGAGACGCTGCTGCGCGAACGCTACGACGGCGCACGCCTGGTGATCAGCGACCGGATGCACGTGCTCGTGCTCGCCGCCCTGAGCGGTGCCGTGCCGGCCGAACTCGTGCCCCACCCAACGCACAAGATCACGGATGCGTTCGCCACTGTGGGACTGAACGACATCTCCCTCGACGCAGCGACAAGCGACCCAGACCGGATGCAGCAGTTCCTGCGCGAGCAGTTGGGTCGCACCGCCGAGGTGACCGAACGCATGCGCGATGCCGACCAGACCCTGTCAGACCTTGAGGCCGAGGTGCGCGACACGATCCGGGCCGCGCGGTCATGAGCGAGCAGGGTATGCCCGAAGGGCCACGCGATGCGGGCGGCCGCTGCATCCTTTTCCTTTCCCACAGCCACGCGTTCGGCCCATTCCGTGTCGGCAGCCACCATTACGCCCGCACCCTCGCGCTCAGCGGAGCCGACGTGGTGCACCTTTCGACACCGATCTCGCTCGCGCATCGCGCCACGCGACGTGTGAGCCATGCGATGGATGCCGCGGTCCCGCGCGGTGCATACCGTGACGCCGATGGAGTGACGCACCTGGTGCCGCGCACGACCCTCCCCCGTCCTTATGGGCCGTTCCGCGTCGCGCGCGAGCTGACGCGGCAGGGAATCGATCCCGCGTTCGACGCCGTGCTCGTCGACCAGCCCCTCTTGTGGGACGACTCCGTGCGAGCTCTCGCACCTCGACTCGTGTACCGACCAACCGATCTCTACCCATCAGGTGAGAAGCAGCGCTTGCAGCGCAGCATCGTGGCGGCGGCCGACGGCATCGTCGCGACCTCCGGCGAGGTGCTGCGGGCGCTGGGGCCGCTGGATGTACCGTCGCTGGTTCTCGAGAACGGCGTGGACACACAGCACTTCGGGGCAGGTGACGACCTGCGCGATAAGCGCCAAGCGATGTGCGTGTACGTCGGCGCGCTCGACGACCGGTTCGATTGGGCACAACTGGATGCGTGGGCGCGCACCCACCCTGATGTTCGATTTGCGCTCGCGGGTGTGGGAGCGTCGTCGCCGCCGCCGGTTGCGGCGAACGTCGACGTGCTGGGACCGGTGCCGTATGGCGAGTTGCCCGCGCTGCTGCACGGCGCGCGCGTCGGGCTGCTACCGCTCTCAGACGATCCGCTCAACGCGGGGCGCAGTCCGATGAAGCTCTATGAATATCTGGCGGCAGGACTGTCCGTCGTGGCACGCGAAACGCCCGTGATCAGCGCCGACGAGACATCGGGCCTGTTCACCTACGCAGGTTCGGGCGAGGCCGACGCTGCGATCGGTGGGGCGCTGCGGCATCCTTCCCCCAACCTCGCGGGAATCCAGCGCGCGGCGTCAGAGTCTTGGACGGCCAAGACCGAGTCGCTCGAGGCGTTCGTGTGCGGGCTCGCAGGGCGCTGAGGTGTCTCAGTTCAGTCGCGTTGCACCTGGCCGAGCTCAACCAGCGGTTGTGAGTGCCTGCTCGAGTGCGCTGGAGATGATGTCGGCTGTGCGGTCCCAGTCGTGCACGCCCGCTGGTGGCTCGACACGGCGCGGCGCGGCGACAGCTTCCGTGAGTGCAGCGGCCCATTCCGCGGCATCCTGCGCCGACGCGAGCGACCAGCCACGGGTGCCCACGATCTCGGCCACTGCGTCACAGCCCTGCCAGAAGAGGACTGGGACGCCGCAGGCGATCGATTCCAGCGCCGGAAGCCCAAAACCCTCAAGGGTCGAGGGCATCACGGTGGCAGCGGCTCCCCGGTACAGCGCTGCGAGGTGCTCGTCGTCGACATCGTGCAGCCACTCGACGCGATCGACAAGAGACAAGGCAGCCGCCTGCGCCTGAGCCGCCTCTCGCTCGCGCTCAGGGATCACTGCGCGCAGCCGCACGTCGGGGAGGTAGGGCAGGGCGCGCAGCACGACATCGAGGTTCTTGTGCCGACGGAGGTTGCCGACAAAGACGACGTAGGGGTCTGTCGCCTCTTCGACGGGACCCTGCATTCGGAACGCCGCAGAACATCCATTACCGGCGTTGACCACCCGCACGGAATCGTCGCGCACCCACTCACGGATCTCACGCTGCGACGTCTGCGACACTGTGAGCACCAGCCCCGCCTTGCGCACGGCGCTTCGCACCGGGCCGGCATAATATGCCGCGAACTTCACGCGGTGAAGCCCCGGCGAGCGCAGTTGGATCAGATCGTGGATCGTGAGTATCTGCCGCGGAGCGCGCACCAGCGCGCCGTACCCCGGCGAGTACACAACGTCATTGCGACCGACCGTCGGCAGCGCGCGGAAAGCGTCGAGCGGTGAGTGCGGGCTGCCGTCGAGATCAAGTGACTGCCAGTGCGGGCGCAGGCGCGCCAGCACCTCGCGTGCGTATCTGCCGATGCCATGCGCACCGCGATAGCGATCGTCGACATACAGCGTGGTCACGATATCGGTGACGCTGCACCGCGCGTCTGCGTCTGTGTTGCCACCCAATCGGTGATGCGGTCGACGAACACACTCGTGTCGAACTCGAGCGCTCGAGCGACGCATGCGTTCGGGTCTGCCCCGACCGCGCGTTCGACAGCGCTGGTGAGCTCGCTGCGTGTCCAATCGTGCACGAGCGCACCGGTGACTGAGTCGACAACGCTCTCGGAAGTTCCTCCCACGGCATTGGCGACGACAGGTGTGCCGCTTGCCATCGCCTCGACCGGCATAATGCCGAAATCCTCCACTGAGGGGAAAACCAAGGCGTGGGCACGTCGATACAGGGCCGCGAGAAGCCTCGACGAGGGATCTTGTACGAACATCGCCGGCTCGCGCACCTCGGCCGCGAGCGCGCGCAGGCGATCTTCATCGGGCCCGCCGCCCGCCAACACCACCGGCACGCCGACCGCGGCGCCCGCCTCGATCACCCGGTCAAGGCGCTTGTACGGCACGAAGCGCGACACACCGAGCAGAAACTCGGGCGGAAGACCGGCGAGTATCTCGTGCTCGGCCGACGTGAGGTCGGTGACTGGCGTCGCGAACGCCGAAACGTTCACTGGCGGATGGATGACGGTCGCCTCACGCTTCCACGTCTCGGCGATGCGCCGCGCCACAAACGCACTGTTCGCCGCGATCGATACCGGTTCGGCCGCGCGCTTGCGATCAACGGGTTTCAGCAACCCAGAGACGGCGCGCGCCACCATGCCGCTGCCGCGTCCATCCAATTCGGGCGCCCACACATACCGAGCTGGTGTGTGCGCGTACACGAGCTTGGGGGCGTCGCGCGCGGCGCCTCTGAAGCGAGCATGGTGCGCGAAAAGGTGACTGCTGCACAGCACCCACTCCGCGTCGCGCCGTGGCAGATGCCGCCACACGCTGGGCATGAACGGCAGGGCTGCCGCTTTACTGCGGCGCAAAGGGGTACGTGCGAGCACGGTCTCGTGTACGCCGCGGAAACGTCCATCACTGTCATTCCAGAGGCAGAATCGTTCGGCGTCGGGAAAGGCTTGCGAGAGAACCTCGAAGACGTTCTCGGAACCACCATGGCGCGCGAGCCACTCGTGAACCAGGATGCCCGACACCGACCGCACCTCCCCCGTCAAGACGACTTGAGCAGGCTATCAGGACGCCCCGCCGCCCATCGAGATCGCATGCATCCGCACCTGCCGTCAGTGCTCTTGCGCGTAAGGAGGTTAGCGCAAGGCGGCTTGCGCTGAGAGGATAGCAGAGTGAAGGGCATCATCCTCGCCGGCGGCTCCGGCACGCGCTTGCACCCGATCACCCTCGGGGTGTCGAAGCAGCTGATCCCGGTGTTCGACAAGCCGATGGTCTACTACCCACTGTCGACGCTCATGCTCGCCGGCATCCGCGACATCCTCGTGATCACCAC